>JAZDGA010000001.1:0-130169 GCA_043807405.1 Candidatus Vogelbacteria bacterium
CAACGATAAGAGGCCTTCTGAACTTTAATCAGATCAGGCAGTTCAAGGAGTGGTTTGCGATAATCGGAGAAAAATTTCTTGGGAAATCCGTGAATAGCGCGCATGAGAAATATGGCGATTGGTTAAAAATAATAAAAAAAGAAAACAAAAAACCTCGCCTAAAGGGATCTTAGACTAATTAAACTGGGCATTGCCAACCGCGACACAATCTCCCAATGATTGCAATAGTCTATACCCTCCTAAAATTTTGTCAACCCTGTCAACCATAAGGTGTGGATAACTTAAAATTATCTCTTCTTAAGTTGATGCATTCCAATTGCTGTTAAAATAATAAATATTGGTTGCGTAAACAAAATACCTCGCATTGAGCTAATGAAATAATCAGCCATTCGTTGCCAAAAACTTCCAGCAACACCCTCTGCCACTGCCATAGATATTCCGCCAATCATTGATAAGAAAACGAAATAAATTATCAAAAAAATAATAAATAAAACAAAATATATAATAAGCCCCCGGACCCAAATATTTTTCAAAACGCGATCAACGAGAAACGCAATAAACAAAAGAGGGATGGGGAAAAGGACGATCCCTATTTCATAAAATCCCAATAAAAAATCTCCCGTTATAAACATTAATAAACCACCCAAACCAAAAAAGAATACTATCGGAACCCACAAAATGAACACTGCCCCGAAAGCATTCTGCGAATATTCAATAAATTGCCTTCCTAAGTATTTCATTTTTTAGAATTTAATTTTTTACCTAAAAGCCCAACCACAAACAGAAAAACTGCGATGGGTAATATCGTATAACTTAAAAAGCGGTATATCCATATAATTCCTATCGTCATAATGGCAAAGACATTATTACTTAAAACTCCCGTTTCGTAAATACTCGAGTATTTAGCGATAGACAAAAAGATAAAATAAATAAGCAAAAACCTCAAACCCATCGCGAGCTTTTTGTTCTCTTTGAAAAAGTTTTTTAATCCAATTATCATAATTGTCTCCATGGGAATGCGGTTTTCATCGCTAACATAATAGCATCGCTTACAATTGGAAGACTCAAATAGTGCCGTTCGTTATCTTTCGTCACACTTATACCAAAAAATTCGATGGACCTTAAGAGCGCTGATAGTAATGGCCCGTTTTTTTCATAACGCGCTCCTGCTACAGCAAAGCCTGTCGCTGACGGACTTAACCCGAAGAGAACCGGCCCACTATCTCGATCAATCTTGAACAAAACAAATTTGGGATATTCCTTAAAGGCCGCGAATCCAGGAATTTGTAGCAGCATTTCTTTTTTAAATCTCTCAAATTGTTTATTGGCATATTCTTTATCAATGAGCGGGAGGAAGAAACTGTTCCATCCAATATGAGAACCACGATATGTTTGAGTAGGTGTTCCCGTTCTAGCGTTGATTTCAAAAACTATTAATCCAGTGTTTGGATCTTCTAACTTTTTTGTTTGTTTCAGCCATTCATCAATTATATTTTTATACTTTGCACCGAGTGTTTTATCGGCAACTTGCAGAGAAGCTACCGCGACAGTATTATCCGGAGGATAGATTTCATTAGGATATGTTTCTGCCTGTCGGTGAGAATATTTTGTAATCCTACGCGCAATGGCCTCGCTCACATTTCGGTGAAGTTCATTAAATTTACCGTCATTATTAAGAAGAGCATACGCACCAAGCATGAGATTCAAATGCCCATAGTAACCAATATGCCCGCGATCTTTTTTCAGAGTTGTTTCGTCTAATGGATTCTCTCCCCATGCAATTTCGTCAAAAGCATACATATCTTTACCAATAACTAAAGAAATCCATTTTGCAATAATATTGCTGGATTCTTCTTTTGTTTCTGGTTTTATCATGGCGATATTTGTTAAGGCATAAGTCGCCATAGCATAGGTTACAAGAGCGTATTCTCCTTTTTGTTGCAAATCTGAAATTTTCAAAAAGATCGAAGGCAATGAATTACCTCCAAGCGTTCGTACAAGAAAGTTTTTTCTTAAGAGAACATCTTGGGTGATATCTTGTGACACTAGCTGATTACCCTCACTACCCAAAAAAGAGACGAGGAATAAATACCCAATCAATACAACAGACAATAAAATTAAAAATTTTTTATAAGGAATAATCTTTTTCAAGTACTTTAATTATATCAGCACAAGGGGCTACCTTCCACTGGAAAAAATACTGAGAGGAAATTCCTCCCAAGAATGTTCGTTTCCCGTGACTTAAAATGTTTACGGCCGTTTCAATTTCGCACCTACAAAATAAAAAGAAACCCGCCTCCAGATGGGGCGGGTCATAGAAGTACTGTAGAAATACTTCGGAAGGTTTCAGCGAGGAGTAGACGATTGCCAAAACCCACGGTCTTCGTAGCAGGTCTGCACAAAACATTCAACTTTGGCTTGGGGGTAAAGAAAAGAAATAGTTGAACCAACTTCCTTTGCTAATCGCCGAATAACATCATCTGTCCGCTCTCGTCTCTGGAAAAGCCCGTCGATCTCAACAATGATTTCATCACCGAGACCATAACTCATCCTGTCTGGTGGAAAAAGTACGGTCATGTCGTTTTCGCTGTAAAGACCGAGCTCTTTCAGCTCAACCACGGCCGCAACAATAGATCCATGAAGTATACGTAGATTATCCTCCGATTGATTAGCTGGAAGACCCCAAACTTTAATTACTGGCATGGCTAACTCTCCTTTCAAGGTTCACGATTGTCCAAAAACTCCAACCCCATATCTATCACTTTTTAGGTTTTTTGTCTAATTTCCAGTTGTTATACATCGGGAGGCGTTGCCTCCCGCGAATACTCAACTCTTGCCTGTGGATAACTCAGAAAATAGCGCTTAGGATTTTAATAACAATGATTATCGACAAAATGAAAACAAGAGCTTGTCGAGGAAAATGAAATTTTATATCATCAGCAATCATTCCTTCATGAGCATAGAGTTCATAATGTTCGGCGATTCGACCAATTAAAGACCAAATTAGAGTGACAAATAATAATCCTCGAAAGATAAACGGCGTCCAGAGATTAAGTCCCTCCGGTCCTAGCAATTCCGGAATGGTTTGAATCAACCAATAAAGTTCAGAAATAAAAACATAAACCGATACGACTGCGATTGTTATTTTTGTTGCTGGATTAACTGCCTCGCGCATGGAATTAAGTTTAACACAAAAATCCGCCAAGGGAAAAATATAAAACTGAGAGGAAATTCCTCCCAAGAATGTTCGTTTCCCGTGACTTAAAATGTTTACGGCCGTTTCAATTTCGCACCCACAAAACAAAAACCCGACCTACACTCTAGTTTTTTGCTCGGTAAGTGTCAATCTTCGCGTGGTGACCGGAGAGGAGAACTTTGGGGACACGGACATTGCAAGTTAGAGTACTAACGCGATAGAATAATGACCACATGGGCAAGTTTAATTTCAAAGACGAGATTGATTTTTTAGCGACAAAAGAAACTGCTGAAAAATTTTACAATGAAATTGGAGCGGTGCGTTGCCCGTACTTCGCAGAAAAGATTTCGTTTAATGCTAAAGGAATTCGACATTTGAAATTCAAATCAGATGAACGAGCCAGATCGCGAGAAGATCAATATTCCCGTTTGAAACTTATCTATCTCGCGCCGGAGATACTTAAATTATCTCGGACCGTGCAAGGTATTTGGCACACCAGATGCTTTGAAATGCAGAAAACCCACAGTCGTTGGGAAAAAATTCTTAAGGATGTTACCTTCTACGAATTTATAGCGGTTCTTGAGAATGTCCGCGTGAAAATAATTGTTAAAGAAGTGTTAGGTGGCGAAAAACATTTCTGGAGCATAATTCCGTTTTGGGGTATTGATAAGATTTTGGGTAAAAGAATTTTGCATAGTGGTAGTTTAGACACCGAATAAGCAAAGTAAAAACTAAAAAACACCGCTTGCGCGGCGCCCTTTAGTGGTGTCTGGCTACAGCTTGGAATAGCCGTGACAGGGCAAGGCCCTCCAAACACCGAGATCAGTATAACAAATTTGAAATAACTTGCAACAATAAAAAGTGGATAAATTTAATCAGGAGCGAGAACGAAAATTGTCAATCTTCGCGTGGTGGCCGGAGAGGAGGATTTTGGGCACGCGGTAACGGCGACCGTGGGCAGTGATGATTTCCGGACGAGTGTAAACTTCGTGACTGGCAATACGCTTCTCTTCGACTGATTGATCACACCCGAGCACGCCCGGCAAGCGACGCGTCACCGCGTCGAGAATAATCAGCGCCGGTAATTCTCCGCCGGTCACGGTGTAATTTCCGATCGAAATTTCTTCTGCCTTAAGCGCTTTCTTCACCCGCGCGTCAATCCCTTCATATCGTCCGGCGATCAGAATAAGTGGCGTCCCCCGCTTCGCCCAACGCTCGGCAAGCTGATTGGTAAATTCTTTGCCCCCGGGTGAGAGGATTATAATTCTTGGTCGTTGCTTGACGGATGAACTTTTGGGTACCAGTTTGATAATTGCCGTGACCGCGCGAATCACTGGCTCGGCGCGGATGACCATCCCCGGACCACCACCGTACGGTCGATCGTCGATACGGTAACGATTACCGCCATATTTTTTCAAATCATGAATAGAAACACGGATCTTGCCCGCGCGAAGCGCGCGGGCGACAATCGACTCGGCGAGATATGGTCGCACGAGTTCGGGGAACAGCGTAATGATATGGAAATTCAATCGAGAAAAATTTATTCTTCTTTCAAGTCGGCCATCGCTTCATCAACAGAATCAGCCGCGCTCTTTGCCGGTTGGCTACCAACAGACGAAACCGGTCGCGAACTGCCCTCTGGTTCATTAATTTTTAGATTAACGCGCGCATTGTTTTTCATCCCCACGACGCGAAGCAAAGTGCGAATCGCTTTGGCGGTATTCCCCTGTCGACCAATAATTTTACCCATATCTTCCGGGTGAACATCGAGCGAGAGCAAGACGCCCATCTCATCAACTTTGCGGCTCACTTTGACCTCGTCGGGATGATCAATCAACGACTTCACGACATAAGCGAGAAATTCCTGATCCATGTAAGTTTCAGCCATAAAATCTTAAAAGATTAACTGTTAACAGGCAGTGGTTCGACTGGAACTGCCGGTTCAATAATAGCAGATGCTGTGCTTTTTGTCTTGGGCTTCCGCTTCGGTAAAACATTTACTTTGGTCTTATCGAGAATTTTGGCATCAACCAGAAGGTTATGAACCGTACCAGACGCTTGCGTCCCCACCGATAACCAATATTTAATCCGCTCGGTCTTAAGCACCGGTTTGCCCCGACGCGGATCATAAGAACCGACAGTCTCCAGCGTCCGACCGCTTTTCGTCCCTCGGCGACTATCTACCACCACGACCCGAAAAGCCGTCTCGTGTTTCCGCCCCACCCGTTGTAATCTGATCATTAACATTGCTAGACCTTAGCATATTGATAATAAAAAAGCAAAACAAAAAAAGACCAGCCTTCCTAATTAAGGATTTGCTGGTCTGACATTATCTTCAATTCCTACTTCACTTTGGAAAACCAAGATCAACAATAGGATGAATTACTCCTCCCGGTAAACAATCGAAGGGGTCTCGTCCTTTGCTGAAAATTCTGGCGGGCTTACCAAACAAAGTAATCGCGCCTTGAGAACCACTTCCGATCGTCAACCACGATCCTTCCCTCAATCCAATAACCGGCGTGTCGTTCTCCTCATGGAATTCCTTGATTCTCGTCTCCCGCGTTTCTCCCATGTGGGGAAACTTAGGATCGTAATCAAGGTAGTGCGGATTGATCTGGAAAGGAACCAAGTCCAAAGCATCCAGATCGCGTGGCCAAACAATCGGCATATCGTTGGTCGTTTTGATTGTGGGACAAGCGAGATTTGATCCGGCGCTTGCACCAATGTATTTGGCACCTTCAAACACTCGCTGGCGCAAATTAAACAACAAACCGATATCTCGCAAACATTTGAGCAGCCGAAAAGAGTTCCCTCCGCCAACAAAAAATGCTGGCGCGTTTTCAATGAGAGTAAACGAATCAAGTTTGCCTAGGACTGCTAGTGAACGTACCTTGACTCCAAAGCGTTCAAACCTCTTTTCTACTGTCTTGGCATACCCCTCGTGATCCTTAAGAGCATAAGGAACGAACACCACTTCTCGGATTTCTCCGAGAAATTCCCTTATGGCTTCAGCGCAGTGGTCCAAATACTTGCCGCCAAAATTGGTTGAGTTGCTAATCAACATCAACTCACCCTTACGACTTTCAGTCTCCGTCATTTGAAATCCCCTTGTAAAAGATCTCTGTTTCGTTTAAAACTATCCAACCCAAAAACTACCACTATCTTAAATTTTTAGCAAATTTTTTAATACTTTGTCATCTAGCATTCCAATCTTTACCTGAAATGCCCGCTTGATGCAAAACCTCGGAAAGCAAATGTTGCGAAATATCACGAGAATGAGGATTCGGTATATGTAAAACAAAATCACCTTTAGTCATGAACAAATGTCGACCGCCGGGGTACGGTCCAGAAAAACCGAAAAGACGCAACCTCTTGACCAAGTTACGCCACGAAAGACTCCTAGGCATAATGACCAGACATTGGACGGCGGAGCAATCGTGAGACGGTTGGAAGTCTCAATCCGGGAATCATCGCGCGATTGCGTAACCTAAAAAGTAGCCAATCTTCTAAAATCGATTGCAACTCAGTCCGACAATTTTCCAAAGTACTAGCACTCGCCCAGACTCCACGCAATCCTGGAATGGAAGCGAAGTAAACACCATCAGGCAAAATTTTATACTTGGCCCGACCTAATTGTTTGGCTAAAAATTGGCTTAACATTACTAAACCTTAGCATATCTCAATTAAAAATGCTAGAGTGATTGGCGTGAAAGAAAAATATATCGAAGGGATAATTCGGATTTCGGGCAAGGGCGTGGGATATGTCAGCGTTGATCCGAAAGCACCGAGTATCGAGATCGATTCCGTTAAGCTCAAAACCGCCCTGCACGGCGATCGCGTTCGCGTGCTCATTTTGGAAGAAGCAATAGTGATAAAAAATGGCGTTGAGCAAAATCAAGCCGGCGAAGTGGTGGAAATTCTAGAGCGGAAAAAGTTGGAATTTGTTGGCACGCTTGAAAGTGAAAATAATTTTTATTATCTGGTTCCAGATGACAAACGAGTTTATAAAGACATTTTAATCAGCCCAGAAAATTTGAAGGGTGGGAAAGTGGGCGACAAAGTTTTAGCGCGAATTATTAAATGGGATGATCCGAAAAAAGATCCGCTCGGTGAAGTGGTCGAAGTGATTGGTCAACCGGGCGCGCACGAAACCGAGATGCTGGCGATCGTCCTTGATCGCGGTTTCAAATCAATTTTCCCCGACGCGGTCGAAGCCGAAGCTCGCGCACTTAAGCAAGCCGAGGCCATGAGCTTACCCCCGCCTGACGGACGGGCAGGCGCCGAAGCCAAACGCCGGCGCGATTTCCGCGACATTCTCACTTTCACCGTTGACCCGATTGATGCCAAAGATTTCGATGACGCCTTATCTTTCCGAACGCTTCCGGATGGAAATTATGAAGTGGGAATCCATATCGCCGATGTCTCGCATTATGTGAAGCCGGGGACCGCGCTCGATACCGAAGCGCGCAAGCGCGCCACTTCGATCTATCTCGTTGATCGAACCATTCCGATGCTTCCCGAAACACTTTCCAATGATTTGTGTAGTCTGAAACCCGATGAAGACAAGCTCACTTTCTCCACCATTGTCACGATGTCCCCCGCTGGTGAAATTTTGAAAACTGATTTTGCTAAAACAATTATCCGCTCGGCCAAGCGCTTTACTTATGAAGAAGGTCAAGCAGTTTTGGATAAGAAAGAAGGACCATTTGCCGATGCTCTTCTCACTCTCAACAAGCTCGCCTACGCTTTGCGCGCGAAAAAGATTACTGACGGCGCGATTACCTTCGAGAATGAAGAAATTAAATTTGAACTTGATCCCACCGGTAAGCCGATTCGCGTGTATAAGAAAACGCGCACCGATATTCACCTCCTGATTGAAGATTTTATGTTGCTGGCTAATCGAAAGGTGGCGGAATATGTTTCGGGGCTCGTGCATGATGAACCTGGGCAGTTCGTCTACCGCGTCCACGATGTTCCAGATCGCGATCGACTCGAGACGCTCGCCACTTTTGTCCGACCGCTTGGTTATCGCTTACCCATGACGAAAGAAGGCGTCACCGGTCAAGCGATTAATATTTTTCTCCAATCCGTCGCTGGCACGCCGGAAGAAAGTATGGTGCGCACGGCGACAATGCGAGCGATGGCGAAAGCGATTTATGATACAAAAAACATTGGCCATTACGGTTTGGCTTTCCCTTATTACACTCACTTCACTTCGCCAATTCGCCGTTATCCCGATCTGATGGTTCATCGTCTACTTGATCTTTATCGTCGAGGCGAGAAGCCAGCCGCCGAGATGTTGTCGGATTATCATCGGCTCGCCGGTCATTGCTCGATGCGCGAGGTGGAAGCGCAAGACGCCGAACGCGATTCCATTCGCTATAAACAAATTGAATTTATGAGTACGAAGGTTGGTCAAATTTTTACTGGCGTGATTTCTGGTCTCGCCAAATGGGGAATCTTTATTCAAGAAAAAGAAACTCTCGCCGAAGGAATGGTGCGCTTGGCAACGCTCACTGACGACTTTTATATCTTCGATGAGAAAAATTACGCGATGGTCGGCAAGAATACCGGCAAGAAATATCGTCTCGGCGATCCCGTCCGCGTCAAAGTTATCAAAACCGATCTCCCCGCCCGGATGATTGACTTCGAGTTTGTATAAAACTATCTGAGGCTAACTGATTATTCCATCCTCTCACGATCGTGAGGAGTTGGTATAATGATAGAGATAAAATTGTTTTCCAAACAAACAACTCTTAAGTTTTCCACGACCGTGAAAAGTTTAAGAGCAAACAAAGTTTGTATAAAAAAGAACCCTCGCGATGTGCAAGGGTCCGAAATCGGGAAAGCTCATCCGTTGGCTCTTTCCTAAGCCAAAGATCGTTGGATGATTTGGAATTCTCGGTATCTTCTGAAGATTCGTCGGGTTAGTTGATCAGCCCCAAACTGGTGATGTGGTCGTTTAGTATGGGTCGAAATCATCACTCCCATCAAACCATGGATCTGTTCTGGCTTAACACCTGCTCGCCCTCGACTTGCCAAATCAATCATCCCGTTGACTCGCTTACGAAAATGCCTTGGCAGAAATATTCGCCCCGAAACATCGAGACCGAGCCCATGGATAATCACCGGCCCCTTCGTCAAATCGCAGTAACGGCTTTTCCGGTGGGCAATTGAGAATCCTTCGGCGATGATGGCTTCTCGAATCGCTCGCCGTTTGTGTTTACCAATCGGCTGATCGGAAGAAAAAACCATATCATCCAAATAGCGACTATAAGTAAGATTATAACGATCGACTAGTTGCCCGATGGAAAGATCAAGTGATAGGGAACAGTAGAGGTTAAATAGATCGGGTGAAGCAGGCCCACCGGTAATTAGGCCGACTGGGTCTGGTTCCCCAATCGCGGTGAGTAAGCAGTAACGGTAGAGAAAGTAATAAATCTCTACAATGCTAATATTGATATTGATCCCTGGAACAAGATCAGCAATCATATTAGCCAACCGCCAACCGTTAACAGCTTCGTAAGCGTGATGGATATCAAGGAGGTAGATGTACCTTTTCTTTAAGTGTGGTTTAACTGCTTTTTTCGTCGATGAACCGGGCAAACAAGCAGTGGCGTGTCTCATTGACATCCGACATCGAGAGATCGATGAGCGAATAAGAAAGATCAGCTCCCGGTGTACTTCGCTCATTTCTTTGTTGGGACGATAGATCACCCGTCTACGCGTTGAACCAGCCAAAGGATTACGATCAGTAATGACTAATCGCTTAAAAGCAGGAAGCTCCAAATCATCTAACTTATTTTCAAAGACCAAAGTGTTCCTCCTTTTTAAGTTTTCGCATACTCCACCGCTTGGTCAAGTTTGATCGAGAGGAGGCGGGAGACACCGTCAGCACCCATTGTCACACCGTAAATCACGCCGGCGTGGGACATTGTTTCGCGGTTGTGAGTGATGAGAATAAGTTGCGAGTGCTGGGCGAGCGTCGCTACCATTTCCCCATAACGACGCGAGTTGGCTTCGTCGAGCGCGGCATCGGTCTCGTCGAGAATGAGGAAAGGTGGCGGATTGACTTGCGACATCGCGAAGAGAAGAGCAATTGAGGTGAGAGCGCGTTCGCCGCCCGAGAGCATCTCGAGACCTTTGATGCGCTTGCGCGGTAAGGTGACAGACACTTCCACGCCGCGAATTTCTTCTTGATCACCATTCTCATCTTCTCCATTATTAATCTCGACCGAAATTTCGTCTTCCTCCCCTTTTGATCGCCGATCGATTGTGAGTAGAAGTGACGCCGTTCCACCGTCGAAAAGAATGGCGAAAAATTCTTGGAATTGCCGACTAATTTTCTCGAGACCGTGATCAAATTCTACCGCGCATTTTTGTTTCAAATCGTTCAAAACCGTTTCTAACGACGCAATACTTTTAATCAAATCTTCCGTCTCCCGTGCGAGAAAAGCGTCTCGTTCGCTCACTTGCGCGTGTTCGGTTGTTACCTCCCGATTCTCTACACCCATATCTTCCAATTGAATTTTGAGCCGTTCAATCTGGCGCCGATTCGCTTCTTGTTGCTCGCGATCAGGAATCGCTCCCGCTGGCGCGAGCCCGGCGAAACGAAGCAATTCGCGGTCAGTGAGAAGCACCGCCTCGTCAAGTTCGGCCTGGAAGCGCGCTTCATCGCGCGCCAAAGTTTCCTCGCGCGCCGCGACCGCGGCGCGCTCGGTTTGACACTCCGCTTGTTTGAGCTTGAGTTCAAAAATTTCCCGCTCGGCGCCTTGCCGTGTCTCGCGCTCGGCTTCCCAAGTTTGAAGCGCTTCAGTCCGCTCCGTTTTTAATTTAGAAAATTCGACCGCGAGCGTGGTTAATTTTTGATTAAGCTTTTCCCGTTCGAATTTTAAACGCTCCAAAGCCTCACTTCGCTCTTTCGTTTGATTCAAGTTACTATTCTGACTCAAAATTTGCAGCCGTTCGCCCAACGCCACCACTTTATTTATCACCGCGCGAAGTTTCGACAGATCATCAAGTTCTGAAGCGCCGGCCAAGGTTTCGCCTAATTCCCGCGCAATCACCGCCACCGCCGATTTTGAAACCATTTCTTCTTCCCTTGGCCGGGTCACGCTCTCCCAAGCTTCAATCTGGCCTTCAAGCCGCCCGACTTCGCGGTTAATCTCGTTTCTCTCGCGCGCTAACTTTTCTAAATCTTGATCAATTTTTTTTAGTTGTTGCTCCAAGGGCGAATCGCTAGTTTCTCGGCCTCGCTCGCGGGCTAGGGTTTCTAACCGAGCGGTGATTTCTGCCAACTTTATTCGCGGCCCAGCGCTAACTTTTTCTACCACTTGTTTTTCTTCAGCTAAATATCGCGCCTCGGCCGAAAAATATTCGAGGCATCGACGTTTGAGTTCGGCGCGCAATGATTGCGAGCGTTCAATTTTTTCCATCTCTTTTTTAAGAAAGCGGAGATGGGGCGCAATTTCGCGCCGCAAGAGTTCCACTTCGCGAAGATTAACTTGAGTTTTTTCTAATTTCCGTTCGCTCTCCGCAATTTGTGATTGATAAATTTTTAAACCCAAAGCGTCTTCGATCATCTGTCGGCGTTCAACCCCATTGGCGCTTAAAATCCGATCCGCCTCGCCTTGGCTCATAATGTGATACCCGGAAGCACCGATCGCCACCGAGTTGAGTAGGGTGGTAATATCGCGAAGGCGAACCGGCGAACCGTTGATCGTATAAACATTCGTCCCGTCGCGATGCACCTCGCGACCAATCGTTACTTCGTCATAATCCAGCGGAAATTTGTGATCGTGATTATCGAAAGCGACACTCACGCTCGCGCGATTAGCTCGACCAACCCCGCTGCCGTTCCAAATAAAATCTTCCCCGCGTCGCCCCCGCAGTGATTTGAGCGATTGTTCGCCGAGCACCCACCGACAAGCCTCGGCGATATTCGATTTTCCCGAACCGTTCGGACCGACGACCGCCGTAATCGGCGCTTCGAAAACCAACTTGGTCTTCTTGGCAAAAGATTTGAAACCCGTCAATTCAAGCGCCGTCAATCGCATATTAATTTTATTCCGTCCAACCGCGTTGTTTGAGCCCGGCGCGGGCGGCGACTTGCTCGGCTTCTTGTTTGGAATGACCACTGCCGGTCGCCACTAATTCTTTCCCGAGATAAAGACCGACAGTGAAAGTTTTATCGTGGTCGGGGCCAGCTTCGCGCAACACTTCGTACATCGGCGTCAGATCAACCTTCGCCTGCGCCTGTTCTTGGAAATAACTTTTCGCATCTTGCGAACGGCGTTCGGCAATCACCGCTTCGGTCCGCGGAATCAGATATTTTCCAATAAAAGTTTTGGCGGTTTCAAACCCTTGATCAAGGTAAAGCGCGCCGATCAATGATTCGAAGGTGTTGGCCAGAATCGCCTGGCGGGCGCGGCCGTTGTCCTTGGCTTCGCCTCGCGATAAGAGCAAATAATCGTTCATCCCCAGATCCAACGCCACGCCCGCGATGGTCACGGTGTTGACGAGCGCGGCGCGATAAGTCGTTAGATCGCCTTCCGTCTTGTCAGAATAGTGATGATAAAGATAATCCGTCGTCGCCAGTTCAAGCACCGCGTCACCGAGAAATTCTAACCGTTCATTGTGACCGATGTCGGACCGCGCGCTTTCATTGAGATAAGAACGGTGGGTAAAAGCTTGTTCGAGCAATTTCGAATTATGGAAAGTGATACCGATCGCGGTTTCGAAAATATGGAAGTCCGGTCGAGACATAAATTATTAATTATTGGAAAGACGATTAAGCGCACGAGTTACAATTGGCAAAATATCGTCATACATTTTAAGTCCCATCACCGACTCGAGCGGGAACCACCGCGCGTCGTCGAGACCTTGATTTTTATTTAAATGGAGCTGGGAACGATCTTTCGCTTCGGCGAGATAATAGTTGACCCGCTTTCTAATCTTGCCCTTCTCCGGATCGCTCGCCACATATTCATTATCACCGATTGATTCTTTAATCGTCAAATCGAGAGAGATTTCTTCTTTCACTTCGCGCTCGGTCCCCGCTTCAACCGTTTCGCCTTTTTCAATATGCCCTTTCGACAGCGTCCAGTAACCGAAAATGTCGTGAACAAAAGCTAACTCATATCGACCGCTATCGAGTCGAGTATAGATCACCGCTCCGCCCAAATTCTCAATCGGCATATCTTCATAACGAATATCTTTAGCCCGCCGTTTTTTCATCGGAATATCATCTTTCCCCGGCTCGCCCATCTCTTTATAAACTGTCCCCAGTACGCCGTTCACGAACTTCCCGCTATTCTCCCCGCCATAAGTTTTCGCCAATTCAATCGCTTCGTTAATCGCCACGCGCGACGGCACTTCGTGGCGATCAGCAAAAAGCAATTCCCACAAGCCAACGCGGAGCACATTCCGATCAATAATTGCAATCTTCTCAATCGGCCACTCGGGTGCCGCCTTCTCGATGATGTGATCCAGTTTCGCTCGCTCGGCAATGACTTCGTGAACCAGTTGATAAACAAAAATTTGGTCATCGAGACCGGGCGCAAATTCACCGATATTTCGCTTAGTAATCTGATCAATCACCTCTTTTTGCTGACCATTGAAATCCCACTCAAAGAGTGATTGCACCGCAATACTTCTTGACAAATGCCTATTGGCCATTAATTAACTTAGGATTTTTTCCCGCCGGTTTCTGCCAACTCTTTCTCTTTGCGCTTCTTCTCCTTCTTCGTCAACCGCGCTAGCACATTGATCACTTCGCGGTCGCGATAGAAGCCACAGTTGCCACACGCCACATGACAGCGTTTCATTTGACCGCACTTCTGGCACGGCGCGAGTCGCGGAGCGACGAGCGCATGATGCGACCGGCGATTGCCGGTCTGCGCCCGTGTATGTCTCATTCGGACAACCATGGCTATATCCTAGCACCCCTAATTTTTTCTAGCAAATCAATCTATTCGCTGACGCGAATACCACTATCACCAACAATAACTAGGCGCTTGCTTTTATTTTCAAACAAATCTCCGTGTATTTCAAAAAACTGTTCTAGAATTCCATTAACTGATTCAACTCGCTGATCATTAAGCCGTAACACGATCACATTTAATTTTTTAGCCGTGGCAAAATAATACATTTCGCCAAAATCAAGATCGAAGGTTACAAGTACGCTGTTGTTCCGTCGTGCTAACTCAAACACCTTTTCATCCATCAACGCCCCTAATCCCATTTCAATTAAACTTTTAGCTTCAAACCCCCGAGACCGCAAGAAAATTGCAGTCTCGGGAGATAAATTCGCGTCAAGCAATAAGCGCATCAACCTAATAATTATCTGCTAACTAAAGCTAGTGGCATAATCATCTCTCGGTTAATCCGTTCTCGAGAATATCGAATAGCTGCCAATACTCCTGGTTTAGTTAGATTAGGATAGGTCTGAAGAATCCGCGCCACCGTGTAACCGTTCGCCAATAAATTCAAAACGAGAGCCACAGGAACGCGTGTCCCCCTAATCACCGGCTTGCCGACGAGAATTCTGGGATTAATTTCAATCCGACGTAAATAAGTCATGCCCATATCCTAGCACCCTTCTCGTCTGTGGGCAAATTTTTAAAAAACTATACTTCAGTAATCCTCCATCATAAATTACATTTTCAGTGTTGGATCACCTATTAAAGTCGCGTGCATCTCATTTACTCTTTTTTGAACCTTGACAAACGCGACCCCAAAATTATCACCTTGCGCTAAATAAGCCATATAGTTTTTTGCCTCGTCCGCTCCAGCTAAGGCTTGAATCGTGTGAGCAATAACAACTAGTCCATTTCCATCTAAGAGATAGTGTCCAGCAAGATAATCTTTTTTAGAAAAATCTCCGTTTACACATGATAATAGATAATAAAAATAAGGTTTAGGTTTTGAATTTTTTATATCCGCGGGAGTGATACCTTCCCCTATTTGCTGACTTGTAGCATTACCGTGAGCATTGATGCTAGCGGTCTCGTAACTTTTTGACATTTCATTAAGAAACACAGATTTAGGGGTATCTACAATGAGAGAGACTTGTTCCTTAGAATAAAGTCCGGTCCTAAAAAAAGAATCTTTAATATTGTTCTCGTAAATTGCCATGGTTGCTCCTACTGGACCAGACTGTGTATCCATTGAATAAACAAGGAGAGATTTTACAGGATTTATTTTATTCGTTCTATACAAATGATTTCTTTGGAAATACGCGCGCAATAACTCAATATCGTTTCCATAAGACTTTATCCTTCCTACCCATAGCAGATTATCGGGCAAATTCTTAGAATATCTTCCACCATATTTCTCAAGTTCATATTTTCCATTATTATCTTCATCTATAAAATCTGAACTTTCCAGGTCCATATAATATCTATCCGAGGGTAACAAATTACCTCCTCCACCAATAAACTCCCCGGGGCTTTCAAAATAAGGAATGGGAACTTCACCAATCAAAATTGATCCTTGCAGTCCTTGGGAATAAATTTCCTGTAATTTATTTCTTACCTGCTCCGGTTTTTTGAAATCATCCGCAAATAACTTGACTACAGATCCTGTATCTTTTTGTACATCCAAAATATATTGGTCAATTTCTACTTTCAATGTTTGATATGTATGAGTGTCTGAAAAAACAGCGATGGACTTACTATCATACGCCGGGGTATTATTGCTACCACCCCAAATGATAAGCCCCAAAATAACGAGAGTGACAAAAATAATTCCAACAATATATTTTTTCATATAAGTGAAGTGTATCAGTTAAGTAAAAAAAAAATGAACAAAGTTATCCACAGGTTGAAAAATTAGAGTTGATAGACCTTTCTATACCACAACCGCACGATCGTATAGATATGGATAGGAGAGTTTAAAATTAATATCTAGGGCGGAAATTTTTGAGAAACGATCGGCGGTGGAGGGGCGAGAGGCCGTAACGGTGAAGGGCGCGATAGTGCGCTCGCGTGCCATAACCCTTATGGATTTCAAAACCGTACTGGGGAAAAATTTTAGCTAAACGAATCATTTTTCGATCGCGAGTCACTTTGGCGATAATCGAAGCGAGCATAATCAGCGGGATTTTTTCGTCACCGCGAATAATCGTTTTTTGATTTTGATAAATCTTGGGCACGCGAAGACTCCCATCGAGCAAAACTCGACAATGTTCCGGTTTTAAATTAAGACGATCTAAACAACGTTTAATTCCTAACCTGACGGCTCGCACAATTCCGATTCGATCAATAATTTTTTCGCTAACCAACGACACGGCAAATTGTAACTCGCCACTTTTCTGTTTCTGCTTCAACCACTCGAACCACTGCTCCCGTTTTTTCACCGATAACTTTTTTGAATCATGCAATGGTCCAAAACCAAGGTCGAACCTTTCAGCGCCAAGGTTCGACCTTAATAACCTGTCAAGGCTTAGCCTTGACATAACGGATACCGCCGCGATACTGACCGGTCCAGCTAACGGTCCTCGTCCGGCCTCATCAATGCCGATCATATATCGTCTGTATTTTTTCATCGCCTTATTCTAACTTGATCAACAGACATAAAAAAGCCCAACACGCGGGTTGGGCAAGTAACTACTCAATCACAAATTTGGGTTTTCCTTTTTCGTCCTTGTCTTCCGTGGCTCGATGTCTCCAAACCGCAACGGCCAAACCGCTAGTTGTTCCCTTCAACACTAACCAGCGATTACGATACCTTGGATCGCGATGGCGTGGCTCAGTGGAAATAAAAGTGAAAGGGTTATCAATTTCTTCAAACTCATGCCTCCCTTTTGAAATCACCTCCATTTCACAACCTTTCTCTCCCTTGCCGGTTACTTTTGTAACCGTGTAATCTTTGATAAAGGTGATGTGCATGCTTTATCTCCTATGCATATTTACTACTGTTCAATGTCCAAAACACTTTTCAAAATCTAATCCTAATGACCACCGCTGTCAAGCGACACGCTATGCTATAATCCGAGAATCATGAGTTTCGTCCATCTCCACACTCACTCGAATTATTCTCTCTTGGATGGGCTATCTAAGATTGACGGGATGATCGCCAAAGCCAAACGGCTCGGCATGCCGGCGATCGCGCTCACGGATCACGGCAATCTCTACGGCGCGATTGAATTTTACAAAACTTGCAAAGCCAACGATATTAAACCAATCATCGGCGTGGAAGCCTACATCGCTAACCGCAGTCGTCATGATAAAGAACCAAATATCGACAACAAACGCTACCACCTCACCTTACTCGCCAAAAATAAAACTGGTTACCAGAATTTGATTAAACTGGTCACCGCTTCAAACCTCGAAGGTTACTATTACAAACCCCGAATGGACAAAGAACTGCTCGCCCAACATCACGAAGGAATTATTTGTCTCTCGGGTTGCATTGCCAGTGAATTGGGTCGCGCACTCCAACAGAATGACCGCGCGCGGGCCAAAACAATTATTCAAGAACATCAAGAAATTTTCGGTGCGGAAAATTATTTCTTGGAGATTATGCACCATCCAAAAATTGAAACGCAAACTGCGATTAAACTAGCAACCATTGAACTCGCTAAAAAGTTTAAAATCCCGCTGGTCGCCACTCACGATTCGCACTATCTCGAACCAGACGATGCCAAAGCCCACGACACCTTGGTGGCCATCCAGCAAAATAATTTTGACGACCACAAACGTTTCTCCGCCGTTGGTGAAGATTTTTCTTTTATTGACCAAATTGAAGCCGGCAAACTTTTTGCCGATACACCCGAAGCGCTCGCCAACACCCTTCACATTGCTGACCTCTGCTCGCTGGAACTGGAATTAGGAAAATGGGTTTTCCCCCACTATCCCCTGCCAGCCGGTCAAAGTTATGATCAATTACTCACTAATCAAACTAAAGAATGGCTAACTAATTATTTAATTAATAATCTTGACCAGCGCGAGGAAGCAAAATTGCGCTTGGAATATGAACTTAGCATCATCACTAAAAAAGGTTATTCGCCGTATTTCCTCGTGGTCTCGGATATCATTAATTACGCTCGAATTCAAGGAATTTTTACCAATACTCGGGGTTCCGCCGCCGGCTCTTTCGTTTCTTATCTGCTTGGCATTACCAGCGTTGATCCGCTTCTTTATAAACTGCCCTTTGAACGGTTTTTAAATCCGGATCGGCCGTCACCGCCGGATATTGATATGGATTTTGCCGATAAACGCCGAGACGAAGTAATCAGCTATGTCAAACAAAAATATGGCGAAGATAAGGTGGCGCAGATTGGCACTTTCGGTTCGATGATGGCTCGTGGCGCCGTGCGCGATGTCGCGCGAGCGTTGGGTTTCCCCTACGCGGTCGGTGATCGAATTTCAAATTTAATCCCCCTAGGTTCTCAAGGTTTCCCCATGACGATTGCCCGAGCGCTTGAACTCACACCGGAGCTTAAAGAAGCTTACGCGCGAGAACCAGAAACGAAACAAATTATTGATCTAGCCGAGAAGATCGAAGGCGGACCGCGGCATATTTCCGTTCACGCCGCCGGCGTAGTAATTGCCCCAACCGCCATCACCGATTATGTGCCGGTGCAACTTGATCCAAAAGGGGGAAAGATTATCACTCAATATGATATGTACGCGGTAGAAGAAACTGGACTGCTTAAATTAGATTTTCTCGGAATTCGCAATCTGTCTATCCTCGAAGACTCGATTCGGTTAGTGAAAAAAATTCATGGTCTGGAGATTGAGATTGAGAAAATTCCGATGGATGACAAAAAAACTTTTACCCTTCTGACCAAGGGGGAAACAAGCGGGCTCTTCCAACTAAACGGCAGCGGTATGACCAAGTGTCTCAAAGAACTTAAGCCGACGACGATTCATGACATCAATGTGATGGTGGCGCTTTATCGGCCCGGACCAATGGATAATATCAATGAGTACATCGCCCGCAAACACGGTCAAAAACCGATTGAATTCCTTCATCCAAAAATGAAAAGCTTTTTAGAGACCACTTATGGCGTATTAGTTTATCAAGACGACTTATTGATGACCGCGATTGAAGTGGCCGGCTATTCTTGGGGCGAGGTGGATAAGTTTCGGAAAGCGGTCGGTAAAAAAATTCCTAAAGAGATGGCGAAACAACATCTTCTTTTCGTTGACGGTTGTATTAAAAATAGCGGAATGAAAAAAGATAAAGCCGAAGAACTTTGGGATCTGTTCGAGCCCTTTGCCGGTTACGGTTTCAACAAAGCGCACGCCGCTAGTTATGGGAAAGTGGCTTATCAAACCGCTTATATGAAAGCTAATTATCCGGCCGAATATATGACGGCCGTTCTTTCGGCGGAATCGGGCAACATGGAAACAATTACCGAAACAATTATTGAATGCGGGCGGATGGGTTTGCCGGTTCTTCCGCCGGATATTAATGAGAGTTTCGGCGATTTCACGGTGATCAAGATACCGAGTGATAAAATCCGTTTTGGTCTCTACACAATTAAAAATCTTGGGACGGAAATCGCGGAAGTGATTGTAACGGAACGAAAAAAACATGGTCCTTTTCTCTCTCTGCCTAATTTCCTCGAGCGAATTACTCACCGCAACTTAAATAAAAAATCTCTGGAAGCGCTGATCCAAGCCGGTGCGTTTGACTCGTTGGGAATTGACCGGGCGACAATTTTGGCCAATCTTGACCGCTTGCTCGCCTACAACCGTGATGTTGGCGCCGACCGTCAGAATCAGGGTTCGCTCTTCACCCTGATGGCTGACTCTTCTAGCGTGCCGAGTTTGAAACTTGATCCGGCCCCCCCAGCAAGTTTGCGGGAAAAACTGGCTTGGGAAAAAGAATTACTCGGTCTCTATGTTTCCGGCCATCCGCTCGAACCGTATCGCGCGAAATTTACCGAAGCCAACAGTATAAAAAATCTTAAACTGGGGAAAGAAGGCGCGCCGGCCGTGGTCGGTGGGTTGATTGAAGAAATTCGACCAGTGATTACCAAACGCGGTGATCGAATGGCTTTTTTCAAGCTCGCCGATTTCACCGACCGAATTGAGGTCGTCGCTTTCAGCCGGCAGTATGAACAGTACAAAGAATTGTTAGTCGCCGAAAAGTGCATCGCTGTTCGCGGTCAACTTTCCCTAAGAAACGGCGAAGCCAGTATCATCCTTGAGAGCGCCAAGGAATTAGTGTAGAATAGTTCCGATTATGCCAAACGAAGAATTACCTGCTCACGATCACCGTCGTCTCGGGGTAGAACTTGATCTATTTCTTTTTTCCGATCTTGTCGGCTCAGGTTTACCACTCTGGACACCGAAAGGAACAGCTTTACGTATGGCAGCCGATAATTTCGTTTGGGAACTACGACAAAAGTATGGCTATGAACGCGTCGAGATCCCTCATCTAGCGAAAAAAGAATTGTACGAAAAAAGTGGGCATTGGGCTAAATTTAAAGACGAACTCTTTCTAATCACGACTCGTGAAGGACATCAATTCGCCATGAAGCCGATGAACTGTCCTCACCACATTCAAATTTATGACCGCACTCCACACAGTTATCGAGAACTGCCGATTCGTTATGCCAACACGACAATGGTTTATCGTGATGAACAAACTGGTGAACTCAACGGTCTATCGCGTGTTCGATCTTTGACTCAAGATGATGCTCATATTTTTTGCCGTTTACCTCAAGCTGAACAGGAAGTAATTAATGTCTGGAAAATTATTTCTGAATTTTATAATGCCGTCGGTTTTACTAAATTTGATATTCGTCTCTCTTTTCATGATCCGAAAAAGATGAATGAGTATTTAGGAACGCCCGAACTTTGGCAACAAGCCGAAGATATTCTGCGCCAAGTGACAAAAATACAAAACGCCGTCGGTGTTGAAGCACCTGGGGAAGCGGCCTTCTACGGCCCGAAGATAGATTTTATGGCGAAAGATTCTCTCGGTCGTAATTGGCAAATTGCCACCATTCAAATGGATTTAAATCTGCCGGGGAGATTCGACCTTAATTGTATAAACGAAACCGGGCAAAAAGAACGCATCGTGATGGTTCACGCCGCCATCATGGGTTCTATCGAACGTTATCTAGCTCTTATCATTGAACATTTAAAAGGCGCTTTCCCGCTTTGGCTGGCGCCAGTGCAAGTGCTGATTCTACCGATTAGTGATTCGCATAATGATTATACAATGCGAATTTTTGACGAATTGAAACAAATTGGAATTAGAACAGAAATAAATTTAGATTCTGAAACTTTAGGCAAAAAAATCCGCGCTGGCAAAACCCAAAAAATTCCTTACCTCGTCGTGATTGGCGATAAAGAAGTTTCTAGTAACACTCTCACGGCCGAAGGCCGAACCGAAAAACTCGACGGCATCTCCCTCGCCGACTTCATCACTCGCCTACAGACCGAAATTAAAGAGAAGAAATAAAAAAAGCGCCGAACCCGTGAGAGCCGTGCGCTTGGATTTTCAGTTATAGGTGTCAGCAACGAGGAAATTATTGCCAATTGCGTGGAGATAAAAACCATTGGACGATCCGGACAATCATAACAACCGAGGCAATCAGGGCCCCAGCGACAAGAACTATCCAAATAGCATTAACCACTTAGCACCAACCTTTCTTTATTCTGGTCCTTTGAACTAACAAAATCCAACATTACCCTAGCAAATTGTTGATTAAACATCAAGTGTCGCGAGTTTGGCGTGAGTTTGGATGAAAATTTTGCGGGGTTCGACTTCATCGCCCATGAGGGTGGTAAAAATGTGATCGGCGGCGGACGCTTCGTTGATCGTTACCTGTCGGAGCACACGCTTCTCCGGATCCATCGTCGTCTCCCACAATTCTTCCGGATTCATTTCGCCGAGACCTTTGTATCGTTGGATACTAATTTTGCCCTTCTTGGTTACCACTTCAACTTCTTCTTTCTCTTCCCCTTCTTCCTCATCCGCGCCAGAATCTAATAGTTTGCTTCCGCCGAGATTTTTCACCACGGCGTCTCGTTCGTTGTCAGAATAAGCGTAATGGAGCATCTTGCCCTGTTTCAATTTATAAAGTGGCGGTTGAGCAATATAGAGAAACCCGCCGGCAATAATCGGCTGGAGATAGCGATAAAAAAGAGTCAGAAGCAGTGTCCGAATATGCGCGCCGTCCACATCGGCATCGGTGGCGATAATAATTTTATGATAACGAAGTTTGTCAATTGACAAAGTGTCGCCGATGGAAGTGCCGAGCGCAATAATCAGTGATTTAATTTCTTTGAACGCCAAGATTTTATCGAGTCGCGTTTTCTCCACATTCAAAATTTTCCCCTTAAGCGGGAGAATCGCCTGTGTCTGCCGATCGCGCCCCTGCTTGCTCGAGCCACCGGCCGAGTCCCCCTCGACGATAAAAAGTTCGGCGTCTTCCGCTTTCCGGGTTTGGCAATCGGCGAGTTTGCCCGGCAAAGTCATCCCTTCGAGCGCGCCTTTGCGCAAGACACTATCCTTCGCCGCTTTCGCGGCCTTCCGCGCTTCCAGCGCGAGTAAAACTTTGTTAATAATAATTTTCGCCTCGTCAGGATTCTCTTCCAAAAAAGTCGCCAAGGCCTCGCCAAAAATTGATTCCACTGCTCCCCGCACTTCCACATTACCGAGCTTCGCTTTCGTCTGTCCTTCGAATTGCGGATTCTTGAGCTTGACGGAAATTACCGCCGTAATTCCCTCGCGCACATCATCACCGGTTAGACTATCGGCGCTCTCTTTAATAAAATTATTTTTCTTGCCATAACCGTTCAGTTCGCGCGTCAAGGCGGTGCGAAAACCAGTCAAGTGCGTTCCACCTTCCGGCGTAATCGTGTTGTTGGCATAACTCACCTCACGCGGCGTGATGTCATCAATATATTGGAAAGCAATCTCCACCATCACACTACTGGCTTCTTTTTCGATATAAAAAATAGACTTGTGAATTGGTTTTTCATTCTGGGTGTGAGAACGAACAAGCGAACGAAGTCCCCCTTCGAAATAGAAAGTTTGCGACGGCACGCCGAGGTTAAGTTCGGAGAGATAAAGAACCGACTGGGCTTTTTCAAAAATAGTTTTGTCGAGAGCCCGCATATCAAAAACTCGAATGCGAAGTTTTTTGACTAAATAGGCCTGACCGCGAAGATGATTGACCACTCGCTCCCAATCATAAACCAATTCAGAAAAAACTTGAGCATCGGGCTTAAACATTACCACCGTGCCGTGGAAATTTGAAGAAGCAATTTTTTTCACTAGCGCTTTCCTCGCTCCACGGTTATATTCTTGAAAATATTGCCCACCATCGCGATAAACCCACACGCGCATCCACTCCGAGAGCGCGTTGACCACCGAGGCGCCGACCCCATGAAGCCCGCCAGCAATTTGATAACCTTCGCCTTCGAACTTCCCGCCGGCATGGAGTGTGGTCATCACCGTCTCAAGCGCCGAGACTTTTGTTTTTTTATGAATCGAAACCGGAATACCGGCGCCATTGTCGACCACACGGACAACACCGTCCGGCAGAAGCGCCACTTCAATCTCATCGCAGGCGCCGTTCATCGCTTCGTCGCGCGAGTTGTCGAAAATTTCCACCAGCAAATGATGGAGACCGTCCGCACCCGTCGAACCAATATACATGCCCGGGCGCTTCCGCACCGGTTCCAGTCCTTCTAGAACTAGAATGTCATCCGCGTCGTATTTCCGCCTGCCCGGCACAGCGACGGGTTGTTTCTTAACCTCTTTTGACATTGTTTATGATGTTTAATTTTACCATTTTTCTAGCTCTCCATACACTTGACAAGCAAACTTGGTTGTGCTAGCATAGACGCGGATGGTTGGATTGTCCAACCGGAGCTTGAAAATCTAACAGCCATTTAATTAATGGCAGGAGAGAGACAGTGAAGAAAATGACTATAGCGATTATGTCGAGCTTCGTTATTGGTTTTGTTCTGTCTGGTGTTCACGCCGTTACATACGCTTTTCAGGGCGAATGGAAACCCATGAGCATTATGTCGTGTGCAACATTGCTCTTCGCATTTATTCTCTACGAGGCTCGTAAGGTTCTTAAGAACCAAAATTGTGTCTAGCAACCACACTGCTTCACCTCTTCCACCTCAAGCCACGCCATCGCCACTCTCACGAGTTGCCGGTGGCGTTTTTATTTCTACTCCAATTCCCCCCTGTAATTACCTTCTGTCCAAAATACAAATATACCGTATTTGCACGATCGTGTAGATACGGGATATGGAATTAGTCTAAACCAAAATGTAATTTTAATTCGGCTTCGTTAGTTGGGTTTGATAATTCGCCGTAGCGAACAAAAGAGCGAAGTTCGAAAAATTCAACAATAAAATCGATTTGATCGCGACAAGGATAAGGATAAACAAAAACTGACTTTTGCCATTCATAAAAACCAAGTTCGCGGAGTTTCAATCGAAGAGCATCTCGACCTCGGCGTTTTTTCTCTGGTACATCGAAAAATACCAAACGCCATCGCCCATCCCAACGAGCTGGCTTGAGAATAGTAAGATTATCGATGTTCGCTTGGATGACTCGTTTGCGACCTAATTCAGTCAAAACAATTTTAATTGAACCATCAGAATGCTCTCGATATTCTACTAATCGATTATATTTAAATTCATTCAAAACACGATACAGATATTGGCGATTAATTTTCTTCCATTCTCGAGCCATAGAACGAATAATGAAACTTTGCCGACCAACCGATCGTGTCATACTTAAAGTTATTCCCGCTTCTAAAAGCAGTAAAATTTTCTGCTTGCGTGGACTTCGCCATACTTGTGTGCCTTTAGTTTTAGCTCTAACCATAAATTAATTATACCATAACACCACGATCGTGTAAGTACGGTACATTTAGTTTTTTAACAACAAGGACAAGAAAAAATCCCTCGCCGATATGCGACGAGGGATTCTAACGAGACACTGGAGGGTCGATGTAGAGAATATAATCATTGGGACACCAAGGTTCTTTCAGGCGCATAAATTGCGTGAAGTTCCACTCTTGGTGTAGTTGCACCATACAACGCACCCCCAAATGACTCTCGCCATCTCGCAAGGTTGTGCCGGGAAAGCAAACACGCCAATTGCCAGCACCAGGCGAAACCCAACTGGTCGGAATACGTTCACAATTTTTCCGAAACCAATCGAAAAGACAAGCGTTGCCCAAACATTGGTCCCTAATCCCCCGCTCCCCTAACAATTTGTCTCCCCGAATAGATTTCCCTTCGACTTGTGAGGGCGATCGGTAGAGCTTAATTTGTCCCGGAACAAAACGCCATCTTTTGTACTTTTCATGTTTATAGACAGTTAATTTGCTGTCTGGCAGTGGTTCCACGCCGAGATCAATGACTGATTCCAGAGGGCAAATCTCCATTCGACCCGCTAGCACTTCTTTTATCGCTAGCAAATTCCCCGGATCTATCAAACTTTTCGTAAGCTCTGGCGTATAATTGGCCCCACGCAACGCTCGCTGAATTTCCACGGCCAATTCTAGCTCCGAACGAAACTCATCATTGTCCATCCGATCCTCCCTTCTCATTTTGTAAATGTCCTGTTTGTCCAAAAACTGAACCAACCCTAGCAAATTGTTTCCTAAATAGCAATTTTATGATTACAATAGAGGGATGATTGAATATACGGCCTCACTTGATGAGGAAAAGCGTCTTCTGGCAAAATTAGCCCAGCGCGAAGACGCGGAGGCGAAGCGTCTTCGGCATTATCTTAGTTTGCCAGATTTATCGCGCGCGACCGACAGTCCCCTTCATGCCATTGTCGAGCAAGTGAAAAAAATGCCGTTGTTCCAAAACTTCGACCTTATCACCATTCCCGAAATCGTCTCGGCTAAAATTAGTTTCGATTTATTTAATTTCAGCTCCGACCATCCGGCGCGCAGTCACTCCGACACTTATTATGTTGATGAAGAAAATATTTTGCGGACTCACGACACGGTGATGTGGCATTACTATCTCAACGAACCGAAAGTTAAAGAGCAGATTGCGACTAACCAACCCATCGGCGTTTTATGTTACGGCAAAGTTTATCGTAAAGACGAGATTGATCGGCGCCATTTGAATGTCTTCCATCAGATGGGCGGACTATATTTAGTGCCTGATTCTCACCCCACTTTAACTATTGATGATTTGAAAAAAGTTTTGACCGATATCACTCACCACCTATTTGGTCGCGAGGTTAATTTCCGTTTTACTGCTGAAACTTTCCCCTACACTGATCCGAGTTTGGAAATTGAGGTCGAGCAAAATGGACAATGGATTGAAATTCTCGGTGGCGGGATGCCGAAGCAAGAAGTGCTGGCTAATTTCGGTGTGAAGGGTTACCACGGCTGGGCCTTCGGCTTCGGTCTCGAACGACTGGCTATTTTGAGCATGGATCTGCCGGACATTCGACTCCTCTGGTCGGCTGATCCGCGAGTAAAAAAACAACTAAGATTGGGAAATCAATATCAAGCCGTTTCTAAATATCCGCCGATTACGCGCGATATTTCCTTCATCGTGCCAAACACTTTTATTCCGAATAATTATTTTGATCTGATCCGCGATCTGGGTGGCGATTTAGTGGAAGAAGTGACACTCTTAGATAAATACGAAAATCCCACCAAGTTCGGCGCCGGGAAAATGAGTTACACTTACCGGATTATTTATCGCCACCCTGATCGAACATTAACCAACGAAGAAATCAACAACCTAGACGAAAAAATTCGCGCCCGCACCGCGAGCGATTTCGGAGCCACACTTCGTTAAAGCAAAAAGAAAACCGCCCTACGCACTTGCAGGACGGCTTGATGAATAGATTGAATTCACTTCTGAGGATTAGAGATCCCAATCCCATCCAGATAAGTCGAACAACCATGCCGAAGGAAGGAGGCATACGAAACTCCCTACCCCAATGGCACAAACAGCAAGAAACCTCGACGTTGTTTCAGGATAATGAGGAGTGAGTCCAGTAAAAACCATAAGACTAAAAAGGACCCCGAAGAGTGAAGCCACCACCATGACGAACGAAACTAGAAACAAGACAGTTTGCAAAACCCTCATTACGACTAAGTAGAGAACTCTGCTTATCCTCATATCCATACTCCTTTTGTTGTGAAGATCTAATTCTGGTTTGCTTGCTTAGGACACGCGCCAAGCAAGATATTTTCCTCTTTCAACCTAGCATAAAGGGTACTTATCGTCAATAGACACTCCAGAGCCAGCGGTCGGGCTTGAACCGACGACCTACGGTTTACAAAACCGTTGCTCTACCAACTGAGCTACGCTGGCAAACTTTGTGGCAAAATCGAGAACTAACGAATCTTCGCGCGGCGGGTCATCTCCTCTTTATAATCCTTGATCTGCTCGAGAAAGAAAGACACCGAGCCACGGTGGCGATCACTGGGTGTCTGTCCACGTCCGCGCACGGCATCAATGAGTAACGCAAACCGTTTTTCGATTCGAGTTAAAACCGCGCGTCCGAATGAAGCAAGCGTGTGCAAAGCCACTAAAAAACGAATGGATAAATGTCTGACAATATAACGAACTGCCGTAATCAAACTGTGAGCGGTGGTCGCGATGACCGGTTCTAGAATTTCACTCGCCGATTGAGAAGTGAAGGGGAGATTAGTCGGACGTTGGTTCTCGAGAATAATCAAACCGAGCACCGCGAGCGAGCTAAAGATAATTAAACTAATAGAAATTATGAGTAACATAAAATTTTAACTATCAGCCCGCGCGTCGAGACGATGCCAAGCGCCAATCTCGATTCGTTCGCCAAACTTCTGAATCGCCCCCTTAATCAAATCGGCGACGGTTTGATTGGGATCTTTGACAAAAGGTTGAGCCAGAAGTTCAGCGACATCCTGTGGTCCCATCGCGGCAATGTGCATCGCCAGATCATCGGCGAGTAAACGGAAATCTTTATTCTTGGCAACGAAATCTGTTTCAGATTGAAGTTCGAGCAAAGCGCCCAGCGTGCCCGTCGAGTGGACATAAGCGCTCACCGCGCCGGCCCCCAAGGTCCGCGACGCCTTCTTGCCGGCGATCTGCTCGCCCGCCGCCTTAAGCCATTCGATCGCCTTATCTTCATCGCCCGTCACTGCCTCGAGCGCCCGTTTGCATTCAGCAATCGAAATACCCGTTCGGTCGCGAAGGGTTTTAATTTGTTTGGCCGAAATCATAAGGACAATGTCAGCACCGGTGATTCGGCGGTGACAACGGGGGCAACGATCGGCGTCTCGGCGAGTACTTTGCCCGACTCATAAGCCGTGGCGAGAGCTTCAACGAAATATTCGATACTCAACACACTGCCATCATTACCGACAATCGGATAATCAACTAAATTTAAGTTGCAATCCGTGCTTGAGATACTTACGACCGGCACCCCAACTCGTCGCGCTTCGGCCACCGCGATTCCTTCGGCGTCCGAGTCGATAACTAAAACAGCGCCGGGTAGTTTGGTGAGAGAAACGAGACTGGCAAAATATCGTTCCAAATCTTGGATCTCCTTATCCAGTTTCGCGCGTTCGCGTTTGGTATAAATTTTGAAACCGCCACTGGCGCTCTCACTCTTCAGCGCTTCCAGACGATCAATCCGCCGACGGATCTCGGTAAAGTTTGTGAGCGTTCCGCCGATCCACCGCGCGGTCACATAAGGCATGCCAATTCGGCGCGCGACACGCTCCACCGCCGATGACGCTTCGGGCTTCGTGCCGACCAGCAACAATTGCTTCCCGCTCTGGCCGACTTCTTTAAGAAAATCTTTCGCTTTCTCCAAAGCTAAAATCGTCTGGTCCAAATCAATAATCGTCGCCTTGTTTTTAAAACCGTAGATGTACGGCTTCACCGATGCGTGCCGACGCGACCGCGAATAACCATAATGCGCTCCGCGCGCAAAAAGTTCCTCAATCACCGGTGATTCAACCTTATTTATCATACTCGAGAGTATAGCAAGCCAACCAAACTTTGGCAAACAAAAAAAGAGGGGCGTAGCACGTGGCCACACCCCCCCGTTGGACTTAAGTCCGAACCTTACTTCTTGTTGACGATCTTGCCGATCTTGTCTGCCGCCGTTCGCTTTCGCTATTAAGCGGCCATGTTGTGAAAACAACCTACTCCCTGGTCATTCCCACCATTTTCTTGAGTCTCTGCAAGAATCCTCGTCTCGGCTTCGGATTCAGGTCGTTGCTGGCGCTCCAACTTACACACGAATGGATGAGATGCATAATGCGATCACGTAGCTCCATCACATCCTTCGCCGAAGTACCCTGCACAGTGATGGTTAAGCGCCGAGAATTATAGCGCATGGTACCATTTTGACTATCCCGTTCAAACTTCTTGAATTCGTCCCGATACACTTGCCCCTGTGCTTTACCGAGGTAGAAGAAAGCTTCCACTGGCTCTCGAGAACTGCTTATCGTGCTAAATGGAACCGGAAGCGAGGATGAGACACTAAGTTCTGTCCTCCAGCTCACTATCATCCCCTCTGGGACAACATAACCGCTTGGCAGAGAAACTAGCTGGAGCTTGCGCGCGACAATTCCGTCGCTATTCAAAAGGACTAGACTAGACATTGTACTTCTCCTCTTTTTGCGTCGCCTAGATTCCGTTAGACTTTTTCAATCTATCCGTTCTATGGTCGACTAGTTGGGAATGAACACTATCGCTAGCCACGCTAACGATTTCTACCCATAAGGCTATCATACCTAGTTTCAAAAGTCAAGCTCACGGAGGGGTTTACTAAAAATACGGCTCAACTGGTTAGTTATTTGGCAAAGAGCCGGCCGTTTGCAAAGCCGTGATAATCGGTTCAATGTCGCCGGCGAAAATGCGATCGAGGTTGTGCCAAGATTGTTTGAGACGATGATCGGTGACACGATCTTGAATGATATTATAAGTTCGGATTTTCTCCGAGCGATCGGCAGTGCCAATTTGATTGCGCCGTTCGAGCGCTGCCGATCCCGCCACCGCTGTGTCGTGAATCGTTGCTAATTTATTACGCAAAATAAGCATCGCCTTATCCCGATTGCGGCTCTGGCTTCGTTCACTCGTACACCGCACCACCATCCCCGACGGCTTATGCGCCACTCGCACCGCCGTCTCGACTTTATTGACGTTCTGCCCGCCTGCGCCGCCGGAACGACTGAAGGTCACTTCAATATCGCTGGGATTGATTTCAAAAGTGGCAGTTTGGCGAAGCGGAATAACTGCCACGGAAGCGGTAGAAGTGTGGACTCGTCCGAGTTTCTCGGTCGCTGGTACCCGTTGAATTCGATGGACGCCGCTTTCGTAAAACAAAGCTTTGTCGGCGCCGGAGCCGGAGATTTCGAAAGTGACTTCTTTATAACCACCGAGTTCCGTCTTCGATTCCGAAAGACAAGTGAAGGTCCATCCGCGAATTCCGGCGTAACGTTCATACATTTCGGCTAATTTCGCCGCAAACAAGGCCGATTCTTCACCGCCCGCGCCGGCGCGAATCTCTAGAATCAAATTGGCCTTATCAGATTGGTCAACACCGCCAATAGAGTTTCCCGAGTTTGCCTCGCTGGCGATAATTCGTTCGGCTTGTTGGTAAAGAATTTTCTCTTGCTCGGCCAACTCGCGCGTTTCTTCGGTCGCCAATTCTTTCATCGCTTGATCACTCGTCGCGAGCCGCTCAAGTTCGGTGATTCGCGCGCGAAGCCGTCCGGCCGCCGTCGCCAGATAAGCCGTCTTAGGATTGTTTCGAAAGATCGCCCATTCCATGTGAAGTCTTGGTGTTCGATTTGACTCGCGGTTTTTTGAGTTTTTTGGTCGCGCCAATTTCGGTACTTTTCACGCGCCGTTTCTTGAACTTCTCCACTCGGCCGGCGGTGTCGAGAATTTTATCTTGGCCCGAGAAAAAAGGATGGCAAGTGCTACAAATCTCGATGTGTAATTTCGGCAAAGTTGAACCCACGGTAAACGACGCGCCGCAGGAGCAGGCGACCGCCGCTGTTTCGTGATAAATTGGGTGGATATCGGTTTTCATAAGACTTATGACTGTAGCAAAAAATTAATTATTTTGCAACGGATCAATCATATTCAGTTGAATATCCGACACTTTTGCCATCACCTGCTTACCATAAGAACAACTGGCCCCGCCAGTGCCATAATATTTGCACGCAGCGCCAATTTCGGCAGTATAACGACGACTGCTTGCGCCCAAGTCCGAGAGATACAGCGCCGTCGCCATAATCGCTTGTTCCGGATTCCAGGGATCAACTTTATCGCCTGCCAAATTAGCTAGTTGACCAATCCGATCTTTAAATAATTCCCAGGTGGACGGAATAAACTGTGATGGCCCCATCGCTCCGCCATAACCGCGATTGGGAACATAGCGCGCGCCAGGTGGACAAGAAACTGGAGTCAATTTCCAATCGCGACTTAATCGGCTAGTAATGTTTCGGAAAGGGACGGTGTCGCGCGGCGCTTTCATCACTTTCTCAAATGGCGTACCCGTATTTTTCCCCACGCCGTCGCCCGTTTCAAGACTAGAGAGAATGCATGAACCTTGATTTTCGCCTAAATTAGACTCTTGGGTTAAGATCGCCAAAATTAGAGCCGGTCGAACTCCGGTTTTCTGCGATGCCTTAGTGGCGTAATCAAGAGCTTTGCCAAATGGAATCGCCGCCGTGTCACGAAGGGCGAAGAGCGCCACGCGAATCTGGGCGGCGCGTTTTTGCCGTTCTGACAGCACATTTTTATAATTAACTTCCTTATTTTTAGTAATCGAGAGCAACTGTTTTTTCTCAGCTTCTTTCTTTTCAATCAATCTCTTTTCCGCTTCGATCCCTTGTCTGGCGTCAATCTCGGCTTGTTGTTTATCTTCCAACACCACCTTTGCCTCCTCGGTATCAGTCTTCGTCGTTCGCATTTCGGCAAAAGTTTGATGAATCGCATCCTCGAGATATTGGTAAGAATCGACCTCATTAAACAAGTTGGCCAGAGTATCCTTCTCAAAAAGTAATTCCACGATCGTGTTCTCTTCGGCGTTGCGCCGTTTACGCAATAATTCCGCCAACGAAACTTTGATCGTTTCAATTCGATCGGTTAATTCAATAATCGTTCCGGCTTTTTTCTTAATATCACCACCCAAACGCGCAATTTCCAGCTGGTGTTGTTTAATCACTAATTTGGCTCGGTTAATTTGACCGTTCAAAATATCGACATCGCGTTTAAGCGAGGCCCCTTGTTGTCGAGTGACTTGCAGAAGTTTCGTCTGAGCGTCAATTTGTTGTTCAACCAGTTTAAGTTCGCTTTCTAACGCCACCTTGCGTTCGGCCACTTGATCGGCGGTTTGGCCAAAAGTCAGTGTTGCGACGAGCAACACAGTGACAACCATAAAAAAACTAACCCGCCGTTTCATCATTGCGACAGTATATCACATGGGTTCTTCAACCACCTTTCCATCCTCGCCCACCACCGGTTCTTTCCCGCGCTTCTCCACTTCGATCGCCGAGAGATCCACCGGCGCTTCTTCTTCAACTTCCTCTTTCGCCACCGAGATCCCGGCGACCACTTCATCTGGTTTGTGAGTCGTCGTCACGCCCGCCGGTAAAACTAAATCTTTAACTAAAATCTGACTCTCGAGCGTCGCCAGTGGAGTGACATCCACCGTAATCCCGCGCGGTAAATCTTTTGGCAAAGCTTCGATTTCCAATTCATGAAGCACCTTGAGTAATATTCCGCCGAGTTCCTTCACCGCCGGCGCGAGACCGGTATACTCGATTGGAATTTTAATTTTAAGCATCACATCCTGCTCAATCACATAAAGATCAGCGTGAACTAGTTCACTATTAACCGGATGATAAGCCACTTCGTGAATCAAAACGCTTTTCTTCCCCGCAGGAGTAGTGAGTGTAATAATTGACGATTCGCCGGCTAATTTGAGTACTTTTTTGAAATCCGCGAGCGAGACAAAAAGCGAAGTCGGCTTGTCTTTATGACCATAGACCACGACAGGTAAACGCCCGGCACGGCGCTCTTTTTTCAACTCCTTGCCAAAAATTGTCCGTTCTTTCGCTTCAAGCGTAAACATCCCTCTATTATGCACAGATTTAAAAAAAAGAAAAGGCGCACGATTAAACAGGGTTCAATGAAAGATAATTACGCTGTTTGTCTTTGCCTTGCCAATAATTTTTGCGATTTTTGAAAAAATGAACTGGCTTCAAGAATCTCGACAAGAACAGGAATATGGTTCTTCGAGTAATGCACAACAAAATTCCCAGCCTCTTCAGCATAGTCAATCGGCTGAGACGATACTTCCCAACTCATCACATCAGCTTCCGACTCATAAGAAACCTTCAAATTTTTGGGCATTTTATTATTCATAATTTTTCGTATTGGCTACGACGACCCGGATAAAATGTTATGATGACCTGATCATCATCTTCTTCTCGATATACTACCCTCAATACATGTCGCTCGTCAATTTGTCTTTGAGCAATTAGGAGGGGCAATCGGCTATCATCAACTAGTTCCGGATCATCTACTATTGATATAACTAAGTCCCTAGTAACTCTAAAACCGTGCCTGGCCAAAACCATAAATTTTCGTTCGGCATGTTTAGTGAATCTGGTCATGACACTACACAAACATCCCTCTATTATGCACAGTTTTGAAAAAAAGAAAAGCCCCTTGAAGTGATCGCGGGGCTTCATAGATCGAGAACTTGTGTTAGGTCTCAACTTTTTTCGCAATAACACAAACCACTTTCATCGGGGATACACACATGCTTGTGTCCCGATTTTCTCCCCGGCAAATCTGAAGCCAAAATATCCTCCGAGCCAACAGTTATTGGTTCCGGGCAACCGTTGAAGAAATGGCGTCTGATTTCAGCTCCAGTCACTGGCCCAGTGACGCCAGCATGATTGAACAGAGCGGTATCTCCCTTCGGGCAATCACACGGAAGATCATTGTTTCCAGTCTCGATTATTCCAGTATCACTACATTTTTCACAGGTCATAAAGACCTCCTTTCTTATTTCAAACTATCATGCACAAATAAATTAATCAAACTGTTGTACTAAATTCGGTGGGGTTTTTCCCTGCCAATCCGGCGAGAATGTTTTCGGCGACGAGCAGAGACATTGCTTGACGAGTTTCTTCCGTCGCCGAAGCTGTGTGCGGAGTCAAAATAACATTCGGCAAATCGGCGAGACCGGGCGCGAGTTGGGGTTCATGTTCAAACACATCCAGACCAGCGCCACGAAGCGCGCCAGTTCGCAACGCTTCAACTAAAGCCGTCTCATCCACCACCGGCCCGCGCGCGGTATTGATGAGAATCGCCGTCGGCTTCATTAACTTTAATCGCTCGGCGTTAATCAAATTCCGCGTCGAATCAAGCAATGGCACATGGACTGAAACAAAATCGGCTTGGTTCAAAACATCATCCACCTTGGCACAGTAAGTTGCACCATATTCTTTTTCAAACGACTCATTGCGGGTCACATCATAATAAATAATTTTCATCTCGAAACCGCGCGCACCGAAGTGCGCCATCCGCGCGCCGATTCGTCCCAAGCCAACAATCCCTAAAGTTTTATCAACCAAATTCACCCCGAGGAAAAGCAACGGCGCCCAACCTTGGTATTCACCCGCGCGCACATAGTGATCCGCTTCCGCTAACCGCTTGGCGACTGCGATCATCAAAGCGAAGGCGTGTTCGGCGACCGCGTCCGTGAGCACGCCGGGCGTATTGGTAATCATTATCCCCCGTTGTTTCGCTGTCGCCAAATCAATATTATCGGTTCCCACCGCGTAATTGGCAAAAATTTTCGTCTGCGGGGTAGCGGCAAAAACTTCATCATCAATTTTATCCGTCAACAAACACAGCACAGCGTCATAGGGCGTCGCGCGAAGCGCAGTGATTAATTCTTCTTTCGTCAGCACGCCGTCCTTCTCACTCACGACCACCTCATGCCCATTTTCTTTTAACAAATTCAGCCCGGCATCAGGAATCTTCCTGGTTACAAAAATTTTCGCCATAAAATTTTACAAACTATTGAATAACTTTAATTTCTTTTCTACCACCGCTTGGACCGCTAGCACCACCGGTTTGAGAATCTTATACGGCGCGACTTCGTCGGGATTCTCTTGCAAAGCCAATCTCAACGCGTCGCGATAAGCGACGCGAAGTTCGGTGTTGATATGGATAATCGCAATCCCGGCAGCGATTGCTCGACGAATGTCATCATCGGTATTGCCCGACGCGCCGTGGAGAACGAGCGGAACGCCAGTCACTTCGCGGAGCAGTTTGATTCGATCAATATCCAGCGCCGGATCCGGGCGTCCCTTCAGCATTCCGTGGATATTTCCCACGGCGGGAGCGAAAAGGTCCACGCCAGTCTCCGAGACAAAGCGCTTGGCATCGGCCGGCTTAACGAGATCATCGGCGCCCAAACCAACTCCTTCCGGCACCGCGTCGAGAAGTTTAGAAGAAGTGCCAATATAGCCGAGCTCGCCTTCAATAGTTATTTCCGGTCTAGTCGAGCGCGCATATTCTACACACCGTTTCGTCTCGGCAATGTTTTCTTCAAGCGACAATTTACTCCCGTCGAAAATCACCGCATCGAAACCAGCATCAATCGCCTCTTTCACCCGCTCGAAAGAATAAGTGTGATCGGCGTTGAGAAAAATTCTGTCTTCCAAACTCTTAACGAGTGCCGCGACTTGCCGAACCCCAATAAAATCGCGTTCACCCTCGGAGACGCCAATAATCACTGGGACCGCGAGCACCCGCGCGGCGCGGACGACACCCCAGAAACCTTCAATGTTAGAAATATTAAAATGCCCAATCGCCACCTTCCGCGCCTCGGCATCTTTAATACACTCTCGCAAAGTTTTCATACCTAACTATTGTAGCATTGCCTAATGATTATACAAAATCCCCCCGACCTGCCAAAATTAATTGACAAGGGTCAGAGGGATTGAGGGTCAAAGGGTCTGGCCAGAGTTTTAGGGCTTGAGTATCTGCGGGAGAACCATCTGACGACGACCGCCGGCACCCCAGACATCGTCGATCGAGCGACCGGTCGCGCTCACCCCTAGCCGGCTAGCATCGAGCCAGTGGGCGCGCACCACGAAGAAGAAACTGCCAGCCATCTTAGACAGAAAGAAAGTGGTAAAGCCCTGTGGGTGAAGATGCGCACGATAATTGATCACAAACTGGATGATCTGTTCTTGGGTCAGATACAAATGGTCTAAAACAACACCTTCTCCTTCGATCATCTCGCAGAAAGTGACATAATTCCCCATTCCGTAAACATTAACCAGGGTTTCTGGTTTGGGATCGCCAGAAACTTCGCAACCGCAACTAGCCAACTCGGGACCGATATAACCCGAGAAAACATCCCTGGCCTCAGATAGAAGTCTCGTTCCATTGGTCACTGGGATAATGAGACCGGGTGTTAAAAGTTGAAGAACAGAAGTGGCCGGTTTGGCATCCTCTATGCCGATGATAGTACTCATCGTTTTATCCTTTCCTGACAATGTTCTCTGTTCTTTCCGGAATCTGCCGGTTCAGTCAATTAGGAAATCTAATTGAACTGCTACATTATATGCATATCCAATGTTTTTTGTCAATACTGGGGATAAAAGTGGTTTGGTATAATAACGAGATGGAAAATAATCCAGACCAGCAATTTGATTTTGTCGGCATCGGCGATATTGTCACCGATGCTTTTATTCGGCTGAAAAATGCGGAGTTGCATTGCGATATTAATCACGAACACTGCGAGATTTGCATGGACTTCGGCGCGAAGATCCCCTATGAATCGGTAACGACGGTGCCGGCGGTTGGTAACTCGCCCAACGCCACCGTCGCCGCGTCGCGCCTCGGTTTAAGAACCGCGCTCGTCACCGATCTCGGCGATGATTATCACGGTGACGAAGCGCTTGCCACTCTAACAAGAGAAAAAGTTGACACTCGTTTCGTTCACCGTCATCCCGGTCAAAAAACTAATTATCACTATGTTTTATGGTATCAAGATGACCGTACGATTTTAATTAAACATGAGGAATATCCGTACGCGTTACCCAATCTCGGTTCGCCTCGTTGGATTTATCTAAGCTCGCTTGGCGAACACTCGCTCGCTTATCACGGACTAATAGAAAAATATTTGCAGAAAAATCCGACCGTGAAGCTCGCCTTCCAACCCGGCACTTTTCAAATTAGTTTGGGGCCAGAAAAATTGAAAGGCATTTACGCTCGAACCGAAGTTTTTTTCTGTAATCGCGAAGAAGCGCAAAAAATTCTCAACATCGAAACCGAAGAAATCAAAAAATTACTTAGCGGCCTTCGTGAGTTAGGACCAAAAATTGCCGTCATTACTGACGGCGTAATTGGCGCTTACGCTTCGGATGGTGAAAAAATATGGTTCATCCCCCCCTATCCCGATCCCGCCCCGCCTCTTGAACGCACTGGCGCCGGCGATGCTTTCTCCGCTACCGTCACTGCCGCTCTGGCTTTAGGCGAGCCGTTTCAAACGGCTTTAGCCTGGGGACCAATTAATTCGATGTCCGTTGTGCAGAAAGTTGGCGCGCAAGCCGGTCTCCTGACACGCAAAACGCTTGAGCAATATCTCGCTCAAGCGCCTGCTGACTACCAACCGAAAACCATTTAACTAATTACCAGACATCGCCATTCCGCCCTTGTCGCACTTCTTGCAGAGTGATTTGTGGTTAAGAATTTCCACAATCGCCGAGAGCCCAACTAGAATGTAAACAACCTTGGCCACACCGGCGGTAATGTAAGTAGCCAAGTCCCAATCGGTAATGAGACCAACCAAAAGCCAGTTCAAACCACCGATAATCAACAAGAAAAACGCGATCGCATGTAATCCTTTCATATTGATAAAATTTAACTAATAATGTCGGTAATTCCGACTCTTATAGTTTATCATATCGCAACCAATCTTAAACAAATACTTATCCCCTTTTTACCATTACTCGCTTGACCGCCGAGATAACCCCTTCGACGCCTAAACCATAGTGTTCGATAAGCTCGGCGGGTGTCCCCGATTGACCAAATTGATCACGGACACCAACAAACTCGATTGGCACCGGGTGATTGGCCACCAGAAACTCGGCCACCGCACCGCCCAAACCGCCCGCCTGCTGGTGTTCTTCCACGATCACTACGGTCCCCGCCCGCTTCGCTTCGGCGAGAATCGTTTTCTGATCAAGTGGTTTAATCGTGTGACAATTAATCACCGTGACCATAATCTTTTCTCGCGCGAGGAGCCGAGCGACGACGAGCGCTTGATAAACCAGTGGTCCACAAGCAATAATCGCGACCGCCGGCTTCTCGGGCGCCACCAACACATTAGCTTGACCAATCACAAACGGTGAATCTTCGGTCGTGATAATTGGTGTTTTTTCGCGCGCGAGACGGAGATAAACAGGACTTTCGTGTTTGGCAATCGCCATCGTCGCCCGTTTGGCTTCAAGCGCATCGGCCGGCGCAATCACCGTCATCCGCGGAATCACGCGCATAATCGCAATGTCCTCAATCGCCTGATGCGTCCCGCCGTCAGAACCGACCGACACGCCAGCATGCGAGCCGACAATTTTCACATTCCGATTGTTGTAACAAATTGTTGTCCGAATCTGCTCCCAATTCCGCCCCGGGCTAAACATCGCGTAAGAAGAAAGAAACGGAATCTTCCCCATCGCCGCCAAGCCGGAGGCGACGGCGGCGAGATTTTGTTCGGCGACACCAATTTCCACAAACCGTTTCGGAAATTTATTTTTAAACAAATGCATTTGAGTAGACTCGGTGAGATCGGCGCACAAACCCACCACGCGCTCGTCCTGCTCGCCGGCCAACACCAGCCCCTCGCCGAAACCCTTCCGAATCGGCACCTGTTCGACATTCAGATCAAAGACTTTGGGATTAAGTTTTTGGGCAGGATTGAGCATAAACATTTAATTCCCTATAATTATTATTGCCCGTATTGTTTTAGGAATACGAATCAAGGATTTCATTTTATTAATTATTTTTTTCACTCATGTTCGCTTTTTATTTTACCACACAATCCTCTAAAACAAACTTATCCACACCCATAGCAAGTAGATGCGATAGCAGTTACTTGCTACTATTTCCCAAATGAAGAAGCGACAAAAGCGAATTTATAGTCCGACTAAACAAAAAATTCTCCTGCTCTTAGCTACTGGTCTAGTTTTGGGTTTACGCAAATCCACCATCGGTCAGCAAGTAAAAATTATTCAACGGGCCACCAAAGAATGGGCTGGAATTAATCGACGGTATCTTTATCAGTGCCTACGCGAATTCCATCATAATCACCTCGTTGAGTATAAAGAAGATGACGATGGTAATATTAAAATTATTTTAAGCGAGCAAGGAAAAGAACGCGTCCTGCGATTCAAAATTGATCAACTCACTTTACCAAAACTAACACACTGGGACAATCAATGGCGAATAGTTTTATATGATATTCCCGAGAAAAAGAAACCAGCGAGAGAAGCTCTGCGAGAAAAACTTAAAGAGCTTGATTTTTATGAGTGGCAAAAATCAGTTTTTATTTATCCATTTCCTTGTCGAGATGAGATTGATTTTTTGATTGAATTTTTCGAGATCAGATCTTATGTCAGGTATGCGGAATTAAGCCAACCAACTAATGAAGCAGAACTTAAACTTCATTTCGAACTCTAATTTCCAACCTTAGTCTCTGATGCCAAAAATCATTAAGCCAAATTCTGGCGATAGCAGGGATTCGGTATATAACCTCATTTTGCGCGGGGTTTAACATAACTTAATGTATAAAGAAAATAGAAAACCCGCGTATTAAATAAATTATAAATATTAAATGAACTATAGCTAAGATCGTGGCTAAAAGTATTTTTGTTGATTTCGCGCGCCTCAAAATTGAGACAAAACCGTAGACAGCAATAAAAATTGAAAAGAAAAACCAAATAAGCATTGACGGGATAAAAATCCATGGAAACGCAATGTAACCACCGGGTGATGTACAAAGGAAAAAAATAAAAACAAATATTGGGATACAAATTAAGTAGATCGGGGATAAAATTTTTAACCACCGGTAGGATTTATTCATGTTCATTTTTGGTTTATTGTTTCCTATTAACATACATCATATCTGCCTTAAAATTGCCTTTTCCGTCTGTGAAAATCTGTTCAAAGTATAACCTGCTTCCGTCATTTGGAATGCTTGGTTCTCCAACTCCAAGTTTGCTTGATACGACTAATTCCGGTTCTCCAAATTTATTATTGCCTAATCTTTTTGACTTGTAGATACCCATTGGCATTCCTGTGGGTTGCCTGTTTGAAACAAAATACAAATAATTTTCATAAACAAACGTCTGCATGTCATCCCCTTCGCTGTTTATTGGTTCAGGCAACAATTCGGGAGACTGCCATTTCCCATTCACTTTTTCAGACCTAAAAATATTATGGCCCTTAAATTTTGCGGGCCTTTTGCTCCAGAAAAACATCTCATTCTCTTCTTGGTTTACAAATGGGTCGTCATCCCAAAAAGTAGAACTAACCTCATCAATCTTTATGGCTGACCCCCATTGACCGTTTTTCTTTTCAGAATAGGCAATCACTTTTTCACTACATTGATCATCAAAAGAGGCTATAAAATAAGCTTTATGATCATTTACTAAAGTTATACTTTGAACTGGACAATTTAGAGTTAACGGATGTGGCTGTGGCGCGCTCCACCCATTTGCAGTCTTTTCTACATAAAAAAGATCATATCTTGGAGAATCACCACAGTTCATAGATCCTGTTGGACCTAAGAGACATGTTTTTTTGTTATCTATTGACGGACCAATCTTTACTAATTTACCATCGCCAAATTGAATCCTAAAAGCGTCAACGTTGATATATCCAAAATAAAAAGTATTTCCATCAGGAGAAATGTAATCTCCTTCTTGCCACCCGTCTGTGTTAAACGGCATAAGTTGCGGTTCACCCCATTCAGGAGATACTCTGGCTACATCATCTGCTCTGATGGTCTCCCAATTAATTCTAACTTCCGGTAAAGATATCGTATCAATTATGGTCGGTTGGCGAAAGGCTAAAACCAAAAAAATAACAACAACCAGAATGACTATCCCCCACAAAAAATATTTTCGTCTGATTTCACTCATGTTCGCTGTGGATGCGACCCCAGAGGGTGCGGAGTTCTTTAATTGCCATGTCGCCTTCTTGCTTGGTCGGTGGTTTACCATGCCATTCGTAGCGGTGTTCGAACATCCCGACGCCTTTGCCCGGAATGGTGTGAGCGATAATCACGGTCGGTTTGCCGAAGACGGCCTTGGCGCGACCGACAGCGTCGTTGATCTCTTCGAAATTGTGCCCGTCAATCTCAATCACCTGCCAGTTGAAAGCCCGCCACTTATCGGCCAGTGGCTCAAGCGGCATAATGTCTTCAGTGAAGCCATCGATCTGGATGTTGTTGCGGTCAACGATGGCGATCAGATTACGAAGACCTTCCCGACCAGCGAGCATAATCGCTTCCCATGAATTACCAGAATCAAGCTCGCCATCGGACATCAGACAATAAATAAATTTTGTGGAAGCCTCGCCGTGTTCCATCTTCTCGGCGAGGGCCATCCCCACGGCTTGCGATAAACCCTCGCCGAGCGGGCCGGAACTGGTCTCGAGCATCGGCAACCAATCGCGATGGGGATGACCTTGCAAACGCGAACCGAATTTGCGCAAGGTTTTTAATTCCTCAACTGGGAAATAACCAGCGTGGGCCATCGTGGCATAGAGCACCGGGCAGATGTGTCCATTAGAGAGCACTAGTCGATCACGATCCAGCCACCTCGGATCGCGCGGGTCGTGTTTGAGAAGATGGAAGTAGAGCGCGGTGAAGATATCGGCCATCCCCATCGGTCCGGCGGTATGACCAGAGCCGGCAATAACCAACATCTCGATAATTGATTGACGAATGTCGTTTGCCTTCTTTTCTAAAAATTTAATTTTGTCGTCGTGTAAGTGCATAAGATAGCTTGTAGCTTATTAGCTTGTGGCTTGTAGGAGAAGAGCTTGGAAAGATTGGAGGGAAATAATTGGATCGGGGGTTTGCCAGATAGCCGAACCGATAATTAAGTTATCCACGCCAACCCCGAGCGCCAATTTCGCTGTTTCCAAATTCACTCCCCCATCAAGCTGAATTATACACTTGGGCGCGAGCGAGCGTAAGTGTTTAACTTTCTCCAGCATGCGCGCATCGAAGGGGTGTCCTTGTTCGCCAATCTCGGCAATGGACACTAGGTGAACCAAATTAATTTTTGAAAGATGAGGCGCGAACGCTTCGATCGGCGTAGGCAGAAGAAGCGCAATTCCAATCTTCACAACCGACAACGAGAAAGCATCGATGATTTCATCGAGATGCTCCGTCGCTTCTTGGTGAATAATTATTCGATCAACGACTAGAGCCCAATCACGAACGATTTCCTCCGGTTTTTCCACCATTAGGTGCGCCTCGATCTTTGTCTGGCCATCAAGAAATCGGAGATCTTCGGTCGCATTCTTGCCCGACACATCGGCGGGCCAACTTTTAGCGGGCGTAAAGTGACCATCAGTGATGTCAAGATGCGCCCAGTCCGTGTGACCGTCGAGAATTTTGAGCTGTCGTTCGACTTCACTATAAGTCTGGCCAATTACCGCCGGGATTATTTGCGCCATAATTAAAATTCCGGATTAGACTTTAATTTGTAATCGAGTTTAGTGATTCGTCGAATATGCCGATCGGCGCCAGAAAACGGCGTCTCCAGCCAAAGTTTGATAATTTCCTTAGCGCGGTCAAGCTCAACCAACCGAGCACCGAGAGACAAAATATTGGAATTATTGTGTTCGCGCGACAATTTAATCACCTCACTCGGACCGCCATAAAAAACCGCCGCTCGAACATGTTTGAACCGATTGGCGCACATCGCTTCACCCTGACCCGAACCGCCAAAAATAATTCCGCGATGATTCTCCGGATCAGACGCCACCATCTTGGCCACAATATCAATAAAATCTGGATAATCATCCGCCGGCTCGAGCTTGAACGCGCCTTCATCATTTGTCTCATACCCCAAAGAATGCAAATAAACCTTAATCTTCTCCTTCATTTCAAACCCCGCATGATCAGATCCGAGAAAGATTTTCATTATATAAAATCCTGTTTTGATAATCCGGCAGACTTGATAATTGACAACAGGGTACCTTTTGGTAAATCGCCAGAATGAAACGGCAGGGTTACTCTTTTTTGATTATCTTTATTATACAAAATATAGTGGCTTCCTGTTGTGTGATCCACTTCAAAACTATGACTTTCGAGAATTGCCAACACTTTCTTGAAGGTAATACCGGGTAATTTAGGCATGGCGAACTTTTACATTCGCGGGGAAAGAGATTAAACTCACAAAATTTTCTTGGTCCGAAGGCACTGGTTCTTCATGTTTTCTCATTGATTCTACGTAACCGTGAATAGCGTCTACTGCCATCTCTCTAGCTTCGCTAAGGTCTTTCCCATAACTTATACACCCTGGTAAAGAAGGAACGATGGTAGTAAAACCACCTTCCGGCTCGGCTCTAAAAATAACATTATATTGAAGTATTTTATCTTGCATATAATCAGAATACCTTAAACTACATTTAAGTTCAACTAATATCCATTTTCCTCCCACCCCGCATGATCCGCGCCGAGGAAAATTTACATTTATTAAAATTCAAATTGCTCCAATCTTAATCATGTGCTGGACCAAGGTGTAAGTGTGCCCTATTACATACAACTGCTTAGTGGCTCAGTCTTGAATGTCCAATAATTATCCGGGTTGGGAATTTGCAGATAACCTTGCTTAAAGGCTTGATATGCTGTCAAAATTTCAGTTTTCTCAGGAACTCCAAACATTTCACATCCCGTTACTACTTTCCTAACAGGAATAAAAAAGAAAAGAATGATTAAAACCACAACGATCAGTAAAATAATTTTTTTCATAGTTAATTAATTGCCTTTCCAGTTTTGATCACATGCTGAACGAGAGTGTGAGTGTACCCCATTTCGTTATCGTACCAGGCAAGAATTTTGATAAGATTTCCTCCCGCTACGCGAGTCATTTCTAAATCAGCGATAGATGCGTAAGGATCACCAATAATGTCTGACGACACCAAGGGCTCATCGGATGTTTTAAAGATTCCTTTCCACCGCGGATCTTGAGCTGCTCTCCGTAAAATATTATTGACTTCTTCTTTCGAAGTATTCTTTTTAGTGACAAATGTCAAATCAACGTAAGAACCAACAAGGGTAGGAACACGCACGGAAATTCCATCAAAGAAGGGCACCCCTTTAACCGCCTGCGTTACTGATGTCGCGGCGCCGGTAGAAGATGGGACCAGATTATGAGCCGCCGCCCGACCTTCGCGCCAATCTTTTTTATTCGGTCCATCCACCAGAGACTGACTAGCGGTATAACTATGAACAGTATCAAGAAGAGCTTTTTCGATATCAAGTGTCTCTTCAATAATGGCGACAATCGGACTCGCTGCATTCGTGGTGCAAGAGCCATTTGAAGTAATCTGGCAACGCCCAAGTTCTGATTCATTAATCCCCATCAGCACCGTCGCGCCGACAATCCCCGGCACGGGCTCGCCCTTGACCGGCGCCGAGACGACCACCTTGCGCGCACCAGCGTCGAGATGCGCTTTGGCTTTATCATAACTGGTGAAAAAACCGGTCGCCTCGACCACCACATCAATTTGCCAATCATGCCACGGCAAATGCGCCGGCTCCTTCTCCTGACACACGCGAATCTCATGACCGTTCACCACCAACATTTTTTCCTTGACCGTCACTGGAGGCGCATAACGACCGTAAGCACTATCGTAGCGAAGCAGATAAGCAAGATTCTCTAAGTCGCCGAGATCATTGACCGCTACCACTTCCAACTCCGGTCGTTCAATCGCAATTTTCAAAAACGCCCGGCCAATTCTTCCTAACCCATTAATTCCAACGCGTATTTTTTTCATAGTGTCTATATTATACCGCGAATCAAGTTCAAACACAAAAAAAGCAGCCCCGCTCGAGTGAACGAGGGGGCTGTACAAACAATCTTAACATTACCTCGGAACGTACCGTCTTCTTTTGGCGGCCAGATCGTCTACTGTTCTGCCCGCCAAGTGCCGCTGGTTGATCACGAGATCGCGCCGACGTCGTTGGTCAAATCATTACAACCCAAAACACCTTGACTGTTCATCGGACGTCCTCTGGCCCTGATCGTACTTTTCATGGCGCACTCTCCTTGAATAAGACTCGAGACTCAAGTAGTCTGTCACACATTGACCTCGATGCTACTTGATCTGCGTCTAGTATACACGAACGGCAAATCTTGTCAAGCGTTTTTCCAGATTGTCGTGGGGATAAGTTAAAATATGGCTTATTTTATGGCTTTTTAGGCAGGCACAAAAAACCCGAGCGTGCATAACAGCGACGCCCGGGTCCCTTCAAACACAACGACTTCGGGTAGATCGTATCTACTCAGATCTCCTTTTATTATGCATTTTTCCAACAAAAGAAAACGCACAGAAACGAACTACACCTTGAAAAAGACCAACAACCACACTAAGGGGGACAACCACTCGTTTCCCTCATCTTTTTATCTCCCTATAATGATGAGAAAAAACCCGTGTTTCCGTTCCGCGACTAAACCGAACTCCAGTTTATCATTTTCAAATTAGTCGTCAATATGGAAAAGTAAATCTGTGGATATCTCAAGTTAAAATCTTGGTGAAAAGATTCTTGAGAATTTCTGGATTGGCACTGCCTTTCGACGCCTTCATCCCCTGCCCGATTAGGAATTGTAGTGACGCCTGTTTGCCGGCACGATAGTCGATCACCACTTTCGGATTATCGGCAATTATTTTTTCCGCAATCGTCTGCAATTCACCAGTGTCACTTTTTTGGAACAGACCTTTAGCTTCAGCAATCTCTCTCGGACTTTCTCCAGTTACTATCATTCCAGTTAAAATATCTTTCGCTCCACGCGACGACACTTCACTATCGCCGATCATCACGATAAGCACAGCAAAGTTTTTATCTTGCTTGTTTAATTTAGTGTAATCGCCGTTAATTAATTTGATCAGATCATTGGTAATATAATTGGTTGCGAGTTGAATTAATTTTTTATCTTCCTTCAAATCTTCGGTTACCGCTTCGAAGAAGTGCGCCAATTCCGGCGTAGTCACAAACATCTCGACGTCTTCAGTCTTGATTCCAAAATCTCGCGCGTAGCGCTCGCGCTTCTGCCACGGCAATTCTGGAATCGTCGCCGACAAATTCTTGAAAACTTCAATTTCACTGATTCGAAGTTTCGGCAAATCAGGATCGGGAAAGTAGCGATAATCGTGTGACGACTCTTTGAGTCGTTGGGAAAAAGTTATTCCCTTCGTCTCGTCCCAACCCCGCGTCTCTTGAACCACTTTTCCACCGGCTTCAAGCAATTCCGTTTGCCGTTTGAATTCATATTGGATTGCCTGCTCGACGCTTCGAAAAGAATTCAGATTCTTAACTTCAACTTTCGTTCCTAATTTAAGGTTCGACCTTTTTGGATTCTCAAGGTCGAACCTTGGAATTACACTAATATTGGCCTCCACTCTCATCTCGCCCTTCTCCATATTCGCTTCCGAGACATTAAGATAGCGTAGGAGTAATTGTAATTCGCGGGCGAAATCGCCCGCTTGTTTGGCACTGGTGATTACAGGTTCTGTCACAAGTTCCATCAGTGGCACACCGGCACGATTGAAATCAATTAAACTATCCTTACCACTTTCCGAGTGAATTGACCGCGCCGTATCTTCTTCAAGGTGAACGCGCGTAATCTTAACTCCGTTAATTGCCCCGCTGGTAATCAACGGATATTGATGCTGACTGATTTGATAGCCCTTCGGGATGTCGGGATAAAAATAATTTTTGCGATCAAACTCGGTAAAGTCAGCCAGCGTCCCGCCAACCGCCAGCCCGACTCGCAAAACATGTTCCACCGCTTTTTGATTAATCGTCGGCAAGATCCCGGGATGGCCGAGGCAAATCGGACAGATATTCACATTGGGCCGTTTCTCACTTGCCTCGCCGGCAGGCGGGTCCGGATCATTCGCCGAATCGCAAAACATCTTTGTTTTGGTCTTCAGCTCGGCATGAATCTCAAGCCCGATAGTGAGTTGATATTTATCCCCTTTTAAATTACTTGACATAGTTTTTGTATTTGCTATCATAAAAATGTAGTCACGATGAAAAGTCCCCCTTGAGGTTCCGTCCTCCGGGGGTCCTTTTCTTTTTGTACTCGACTTTCCAGCCTAGTTCCTTAATGGCTAGATATAAATTCTGTCCATCAATAAAAGCATAATTTTTCATTGCTCTTAATTTTATCACGATTTTGAACACAAAAAAAGCGAGGTCGGATGACCCCGCGTGGAAAGGTGAACGGATCACAAATTGTCTTTAGGCCAAGACGGGCAATACTTTTGGTAAAATTTGAGACCTTCGACACTTACATGAATCCAGAAAAGTTCTTGGCACTTTGGACATTGAAACACAATGGCCCCAGCCCCAGCATAATAACTACCCCTTTTAACGACCTCATGATTAAAACCAACAACATGCGGAGCGATCACACGAGTTAGTTTGTTACCAATCTCCCAACCATATTCACACTCCCATTCCATAGCATGATAAAGACCGTTTAAGACCGTAATGCCCCACGAATGTGTCATGCGACACCTCGATTCTACCCGCTAGGTTAGCATATCTAGGTTTAGATGTCAATGGCAAAGTTCGTATCTCCTCACAATCCCGAGTAAGTTATCCACAAAAAGACCATACAAAATATGGGGTTTTTGCTAAAATAGAGGTCTAAATGCTAGGTCAATTAAGTCGAGAAATCAGACTCCAAATCAGTGTCACCAGGCTGAAGAAGGGCACGCAGAAACTGCGAGAGAAAGTGGTCGAACTCCTCCATTCAAACAAAGAAAAGGATCGGCGGATCGCTGACTTGGAAGCTAAACTGATCGACAAAGAGTCTCAACGAAAAGAATTGCTCTCCTACCTCTACAAACCGGGCAAGAAAACTGGGGAAGCCAAACCGCGAGGCAAGCAACCGGGCGCGCCGGCTTACCATCGGCCAATTCCGCCGCCATCAGCCGTGACCCAAGAACACAGTTATGTCTTGAAAATTTGCCCCATCTGTGAAAAAGAAGTCGGGGGCGTAGTTGATACCGTGGTCAAGTACACCGAAGACATCGCCCTGAAGCCACGACCAATCGTCACCAAACATACGATTACCCGTCACTGGTGCGCGCGCTGCGAGACTTATGTCAAATCAAAAAACATTCCACCGATCACTCGGATTGGTATCAAGACCATGGGTTATGTTCTCTACGCTCGATACCGTCTCCGTTTGCCGTTGGGCAAGATCAAAGAGAGTCTGCTGGACCTCTATGACTTCAAACTCTCGGAAGGTGAAATCGTGGCGACCTTGAAGGACGCCGAGACCCTTTTCGGCAAAGATTATGAAGCGATTATCGCACTCATCCAAGCCGCCACCACTGTCTACGCCGATGAAACTGGTTGGCGAATGGATGGAAACAACTGGTGGCTGTGGGTGTTCGTCACCACGACCGGCACCCAATATTTGATTGAAGACAGTCGAGGCAAGGGCGGGCCTGAACGAGCGTTGGGAAACAAAGCTGATCGCGTGATCATTTCCGACGGCTATGCCGCTTACCAAAATCTAGCGGGCGACAAACAACAATGCTGGGTGCATCTATTGCGAGTAGCCAAACTTCAGTCGCTCTCGTTGTATCAGGATTTGGTTGTTCTCTACAAGAAACTGTTACTCGAATTAGAGAAACCACTCGGGCAACGAGACAAAGAAAAGTTAAAAAAAGAATTGGCTGATTTGATTGTTAAATCATACTTGGAACCGACGGTGGGAAAAGTCCGGGAGAGAATGAAGCGTCACCAAGCGGTACTTTTTACCTGTCTTGATTATGAAAGTGTTCGGCCCGAGAACAATACCGCCGAACGAGCGATCCGACCACAAGTCGTGATGCGTAAAATCTTCGGCGGATCGCGATCGTTGGCGGGGGCTCAAGCTCATCAAGTCAACTCGTCAGTGTTGGAAACGATGCGTCAACGGAACCCCGAAGCTAATTTCTTCGATGTCATTTTACCCTTGCTGGAGAAACGTCGCTCGGAGGTGTGAGCTGATACTTTTTTGTGATCCACTCCTTTCTGTACCTCGACCATTCCAACCCAACTTCTAACCCCACCGAGCACTGACAAAAGGAAACCCAAAATCATCAGAATCATCAGAAAAGAACGCATAATTCACCTCTCTCGTTTTATCTTGCCTGCAAGGTTCAGCCAAGAATCACGCGATTTCGGCTTACCTCACGATTCTGCCCACTAGGTTAGCATATCTAGGTTTAGAAGTCAAATTTTTCGGGCGGTTTTTATAAAATATGCTTTAACCGAGCCAAATGTTAAACACCGAGTGTTCAACAAATTGTCTGGATCTTTGGATAAAATTACTGTCTGTGTTAGTATCTAACTATGTCAAAAAACTCAAAATTTACAGTGGAACTTGAGCAAGAAACGGATGGTCGCTGGATTGCCGAGGTCCAAGAATTGCCGGGGGTGCTTTGTTATGGCACCAACCGTGAGGAGGCTCTCGCCAAAGCCGAGGTGTTGGCTGGTAAGTTAAGCATCAACGCGGGTCTCATTTAATTATTTCTCTGTCTGGTTGGTTAAATTTTAATAAAAATGTTCGACGTCAGACGTCGAACATTCTATCTAAAAGTCCAAAATAAATCATTGGGCCAAAAAGGTGAAAAAACGAGGGCTCTTAGATAAGCATGCGGATTAAAAAGAGCTTCATACCAAACACCTCCATATTTTACTTCTAAACTAAACTCACCGAGCATGCCGTAAATTAAACCCACTAAAAGATAAAAAATAATGATCAATAGAAAAATCTTTTTCATGTTAAATCTACCGCTTACTCCACTGTGGAGCTTTGCGGGCTTTTTTCAAGCCGAACTTGCGGCGTTCTTTCATTCGCGAATCGCGCGTGAGGAATTTTTTTTGCTTCAACGGCACGCGAAGTTCCGGTGTTATCTTAATCAACGCCCGCGCGATGCCGAGAGAAATAGCTTCGGCTTGGGAATGAATCCCGCCACCGCGGACATGAATGCTAATCGCCCATTTGCCGCCGGCCGGCGCGAGCGCAAACGGCGCCAGCACAATTCGGTGCAAACTAAGAATGCGGAAATAATTATCGAGTGATTGATCATTGATTAGGATCGTTTGTTTAGTACTCGGTGTTAAGCGCACGCGAGCCACGGAAGTTTTGCGCCGGCCCACCGCTTCGATATACCGAACAGCAACCTTGGCGGCTCTCACTGTTTTCTTTTTGGCGGCGATCGTTGGAGTAATTGGGGTCATGAAAATAATTTAAGCGGTGACCATTAAATGTTTAAGAATCAGTCGGCGCAATTTATTGTTGGGCAACATGCCTTTCACCGCCTGGCGAAAAAGTTCCGGATAACCTCGGCGCAGAGCCAGATTGGCCATCGTCTCCGACTTCAGCCCGCCCGGATAACCAGTGTACCGGCGATATTCCGTCCGGGCAAATTTAGCCGGTTGAATTTTTAATTTCGCCACATTTGTCACCGTCACCGAGACAGACGGCAGAATATACGGTCGGAAATTCGCTTCGCCCTTACCGCGAAGAAGCGACGCGGTACGCGAGGCTATTCGTCCCAACGATTCTCCGGTGGCATCAATTGTGTAATTTTTCATATTAAACAAATTCTATTAACGCTTGCGGACTCCCGTCCGCGAGCCGCGGTGGTAATTTAGTAATTCGCGTATAGCCGCCGGCGCGGGTTTGATAACGCGGAGCAATTTCGGTCATTAATTTTCGCATCGCTTCCGGTCGGCCGAGACGAGACAAGAGCAAGCGACGATCCGCCAGCAGTCCGCCCCGCGCGCGCGTTACCAACTTTTCGATCAACGGACGGAGTTCCTTCGCGCGCGCGGTCGTCGTCTTGATTTTGCCACGAGCAATCAAGTTGACGGCTAAAGACCGCAAGAACGCGCGTCGTTGATTGCGCTCCCGACCAAATTTTCGATTGTGATTGTGGTGGCGCATAATTAATCTTTGAGAGTCACACCATTTCGGTTAAGCACTTCTTTAATTTCTTTGATCCCCTTCTCGCCCAAACCGTCAATGGCCGAGAGATCGGACTCATGTTTTCGCGACAAACCGCCGGCGGTTCGAATACTAGCGCCCGCTAACGCCTTCGCCACGCGCGACGAGAAATCAAGATCCTCCACTCGCGTTTTGAGAAAATCGTTATCCAGCGCCTCGGCCGACTCGTCGGTCTCGGCGCTTTTAGCCGTCTTGGCAGTTTTTTTAGTTGGTATTTCAACCTCCGCCATTGGCGATTCCAGCTCCTTGAAACCAATGATTGCCTTGAGTTGATTAATCATAATTTCAATCGATTTTTCCAACGCCGAATGTGGGCTAACACTTCCATCCGTTTCAATTGTCAAACGAAGGCGGTTATAATCGGTCCGATCACCGACTCGCATATTCTCCACTTCATAACTCACCCGCCGAATCGGCGTAAATGAAGCGTCAAGAATTATCGTCCCGATTGATGGCGGACGAGTGTTTTGAAGCGCTTCTTTCGGCACATAACCAATCCCCCGTTCGAGGGTTAACTCCACTTTGAATTCCGCTCCCTTCTCGGTTAAGGTGGCGATCACTTGATCCGGATTGACCACTTCTACTTGCCCGCCGGTCTCGATATCGCCCGCCGTCACGGTGCGCGCTCCCTTAATCGAAATCGTCGCTACTTGTGGTCCATCGCTTATTAATTTAAAATGAATTTTTTTCAAATTGAGAATAATCATGATGATATCCTCCTTCACCCCCTTCAAGGTTGTAAACTCATGCGGTGCGCCTTCAATCTTGAGCATCGTAATCGCCGTGCCAATCATTGAGGAGAGAATAATTCGGCGCAAGGAATTGCCCAGCGTCTGACCATAACCGGGATAGAGTCCCTCAATTTCGTAAATCCCTTTATTTCCTTCCTCGCTGATAATGCGGGGCTTCGAAGGCATAATAATATTTGGATCAATCATAAAATTATTTATTATTTAGACTCGACTATAAAAATCAATAATGGCGCTAAGGTTGAGATTCGACTCTGTCTCCTCCAGCGCTGGCTTGGCAATAATTTTGGCCTCTCGATCCGCCGTGTAAAGAAGCCACGCCGGCGGTTCGTATTCTTTAAGACGCGCCGCCACCGCGCGAAAGACGCCGTTGTCACGACTTTGAATTCGAATACTGATAATGTCTCCGACGGAGACCACATATGACGGAATTGTCACTCGGCGACCATTCACCAAAATGTGACCGTGGCTAACCACTTGTCGGGCAAAAGCGCGCGACGGCACAAAACCCAAACGATAAACTACATTATCTAAACGGGATTCGACCATTTGACCGAGATTGACCAGCGGATTGCCGGTCTTAATCATCTGACTGCGCTTCACATAACTTCGGAATTGCCGTTCATTAACGCCGTAGGTATAACGGGCTTTTTGTTTCTCGCGAAGCTGACTACCATAATCTGACGCCGACCGCGAACGATGCCCAGTCGTCTTGCCTGCTTTAGCCGCGCCAGTGCCAGAAATCGCGAATTTAGTCGTCTGACATTTAGGAAAAATCCGTTCTCCCAATCGGCGGCAAATTTTAAATTTTGGTCCAGTTTTCATATTAAATATTTAATTAGACCCGTCGAGGTTTTTTGGGTTTCGGCCCATTGAAAGGCACCGGAGTCGCGTCCTTAATCGCCGTTAAGGCAATCCCTTTCCCGGCAAAAGCGCGCATTGAGGATTCTCGACCGGAACCGACACCCTTGATGACCACTTCCACTTCTTTAATTCCCATTCCGCTAGCTTTGTCGGCCATCAACTCTCCCACCTTGCCAGCCGCGAAAGTAGTCCCCTTCTTGGCGCCCCGGAAACCGAGAGCGCCGCTCGATGACCAAGCCAAAGTTTGTCCACTGCCGTCAGTTAAAGTTAATTTGGTATTGTTGTAAGTTGATTGAATATACAAAATGCCGTGAGTAAACTTCTTTTTCGAACCAGAAGGAGACACCGCCTTGGGGGCGTCGGTCGTAGTTCCAGCTTGAGCGACAATGCGTTTCTTGCCCATAAAATGATTATTTCTTCTCGACCTTCTTCCGACCAGAGCCCATCGTCTTTCGAACATTACCTCGGCGAGTGCGGGAATTGGTTCGCGTCCGCTGACCGCGCGACGGTAGACGACGAGCGTGGCGCGAACCACGATAAGATTTGATGTCAATCAACCGTTTGACATTAGCGCCCACTTCGCGTTTGAGCGCGCCTTCAAGCTTGCAAGTTTCCAACGCGCGGCGAATCCGATTTTCCTCTTCCGCCGTGACCGCCGGTGGCTTGATCTCTCTCGCGACTTTCGCCTCGGCTAAAATTGTTTGCGCCCGACTCCGACCCACCCCGTAAATATAGGTTAGGGCAACATCGAGTCGTTTCGTGTCCGGAATAGTGATACCAGCAATACGCATAATAATAATTCAGGCCTGCTTTTGTTTGTGCTTAGGCTTGTTAGGACAAATAATATACAGGTGACCACGCCGACGAACCATCCGACATTGGACACACCGTTTCTTAATTGTTGAGCGAACCTGCACTGGACAAAAAGTTAAAAATTTATAAACGTTTCGTAATTCTACCTTTGCCTCCATAGGGATCTAGGAGGACTTCGACCCGATCACCGACCAAAACCTTGATACGATGATAACGCATCTTACCAGCTAAATAAGCGAGAATTTCCTCGCCCGAATCAAGAGCGACCCGAAAAAGAATGTTGGGCAAGGCTTCCAGCACGACGCCGGGTATCGGTTCGCTTAACTTAATTGCCATTGGGTATATCGCTCTGATTGGTCGTGGTAGACATCTTAGCAGGGGGTCTTTCTGCCGTCAAGCCTGCCTTGTCGGCAGACAGGCTTATCCGTTCGGGATTAGTTGGAAACCGCGTGAGCCACGGTGGTTTGAAAGTGACGGTTGAACTGATAATATTCGGATATTTTACAAACACCGCTTGATAATCACGCGTACTCCGATCAAGCAGATCGTTAACTAACGCTGTTTGATCAAACGACCAAACCAAATCGCCTTCGCCCGCTAAAGTAAAACTGAATTCGGTTAATTGCTGCGGATCGGACGAGGGTCCAAGGGCATGAAAATCTAACTGCTCAAGATTTTCAAACAAAACTGGCGCGCCGTCATAAGACGGAAGAAGCCGGCGGGCTAAAATTTGGCTCAACTCGGCGCGTGAAAAAATCGGCACCACTAACTCCGCCCGACGGGAAAGCGCGATTTGTTGTCCGGTCGAAACATTCGTCGTACTCGCCTCTTCAAGTCGCCAAAAAATGTTACTTGGATACCAAATATAATCATCAAGACTCTGGCCGGTCGCTTCAGCGAGCAGTCGCTCCTTCAATCGCCGAAGGAGTTCTGCCTCCGCCGTTGAGCGGACAGTGTCACTAACCACCCGCCGTTCGCCAATAAAACCACCAGTGAAAGCCCCTTCCGCCTGCGCGGTAATCGTTTTGAAACGAGAATCATTCTTGAAACCGGGAATAGTGAAAGTTGTCTTCGCCCCGTTATAACTGGGCCCGGGCTGATCAGCCACAACTTTCACCGTGAGCTCCCCGGACTTAATTACTCCCCCGACTAAAGTATAACCCGGGATAAGAACCGGGGCTTGAATTCGATAAATTTTTCCGTCTGAAGATTCGAAGCGGGTGTTGGTCACTAATTTCTCCACTTTCTGGCTGTGGCGGTTTGTGATAATAATTTTTCCGCTGGCTCGTTCTGCAACCGCCACCGCTTCGCCGGCCGGAACAGTAATTGATTCACTGCCTTGAATCACCATTGTCTGAAAACCGAGAACCGTTGATGGGGCGGCCTCGTTAGGCAAATTAACTGTTCGGTAAGTACCCGAAACCGCGAGGGGCAGACGACGCACAGTGATCGTCACTACCGCTCGACCGAAGGCAATTGAAAGAAAATAAGTCCCAGCGATTACCGCCGCCAAAATAATCGGAAGGATAATCGGCCACCGGCGACGGCGGGTTCGGCTGGGGCGATCGTACTGCGTCGGCAAAATAACCGGAGCGTCAGATTTAGAAGTAGCCGACGAAGCGGGCAAAACATCCTGCAGACTGCGTTTCGGACGTTTAATATCTTCGATTAAATCTTTAGCCATGGTGATTAACTTTTAATAGTTTATCATAAAACACTGATCCCACCAATAAATGCTCGCTCTGATTGACCGCCGTCCCAATCTGATAACCGCATTGACCAGCCAGACTGATCGCCGTAAGAACCGTGGTGCTGAAAGATTGATTCCCGCCGAGAATTTCATTGTACTGACCCTGCTTCAGCCAATCAAGGAAAAGGGCGGTAACGAGCGGATCGCCGATCGCCATAATTTCCCGCGGAACAAGATGCTGTTCCGATAAGGCTTCGAGTGTTTGATAAAAATAAGCGGTCCAAACTTTTTGAAAATTAGCCAGACCGGAAATCATTTGCTTGTTCATTGATTGACTCTGGCCGCCTCGGCGATAAAGGCGAAGGGCCGAAAGCGCTTCCTCCGGTACGGTGTTAAGAGTCTTGGCGAGCTCCCGAATCAGACCATTGTGGCCGGCGGGAAAAGAAATGCTTTCCCAAAGAATATCTTCCGCCAGAAGTAAAACCTCGGTTACTTCCGCGCCAATGTCAATGAGGAAACGGTAGCGTCGATCGCCGAAGTGATCTCGACAAATCGAAAAAAGGGCAAAAGGAAAGGAGTGAAACTCAATCGGCGCGTGGTGAACGAAACCTTGAACCACTTCGCGAAAACGGGCAATAATCCGCTCCGATCCGATACTCACATAATGGTACAGCTCGACTTCATTGGCGGTCTGGCCCTCGGGCAAGTGAGTCACATAACGATTTAATTTAATCTGCATCGTCTTGCTCTCAATCACTCGATGAGCATCACTCAAAACTTCGTTATAAAGTTGCGGGTGTTGTTGAATAAATTGTTTAAGATCCGTGGCGATTAAATTATTAAGTAAAGTCGCCGTCACGCGAAAAGGTTTCTCTGCCGTGTGACGTACCACTCGAGTTTGCGAAGCGTAGAAAGGCGCGGATAGAAAACAAATAACCCGCGCCGGTCGGCTGTCTGGTTCGCGAACAATTGCGTCGAGCACCGTCTTGAGCGCTATGACCACTTGATTGAGAAAACGCTCCAGATTGAGCTCGGCTTGGAAAGGCAAAGGTACGCGCGTCACCGCGCGCGTCGGCGAACAGAATATCTCGCGGACCTTGTCATAAGTCGGATCGAGCAATAGTCCGCTGACGCTGTCATTCGAGAGATCAATGATCATCACCGGTTTCGCCATTGCTTAATTGTACCACAAGCGCCAAGATCTCGGCTCGCAAAATCAGTGGACAGAAAAAAAGCGACCCCCCATCGAGAGGATCGCTTATGCTTATGGATGTTAGACCGTCACTTCTCGCTTGATTATCGCCACCAATTGCCGGCGAACCTCTTTTAGCAGACGACGAGATAGATTCGAGCTATCCGCGACTTTTTTCCAGTCGTCGAAAGTGTGAGCTAAACGCGGAATCCGGCTTTCCAGTTTCCGAATCAGCTTCACCCGTTCGTTTTTGGCTATTCTTATTCTTTCATAAGCCAAGAGGGTGCGTAACAACAAGTGATGATCCAGCGAATGAGCGACTTGCAACATTTTTTTGAATAACGGCCCGGCGTCTTCATTTTCCCAAACATGGGGAAGTGTCCAATGAGACCCACAACCTGCTGGAATACCAGCCGAGACAAAACCGTCTAGTTCTTCGAAACTGTGACAGAACTTAACGATTTTCCGACAGACTTGAGACCGCAGGAGAGGTCCTAGGACTGGATACATCGACCCCCTTCCACCACAATTATTACGTTCTGAAAGTGCCGTCACCAGAAGTCGCATCAGTCCTTCTTTGGTCTGGACATTGCGAACCAATTTCGAAGCAAGAACATTGAGCCGATGCTCGATCTCCTGCTGTAACCGAGGTTGAGATGAAATTATCCAATGCAATTCCTCCCATTTTCGAACTCCATTCCAATCATTTGGCTCGAGAGAACAACACTGTTTCTTTGTTAACTCAAACAGTTTAGCCGAAGCTACCCCCGCGAGAATTTTATCCTGTTTGTCCCTTGCGATTCGGAGAAGTTTGCTCCAATCATCGTACTGCTCGGCATATTGACGCATTTGCTCAAAACATTTTCTGGCCTCGATTTCTAGTCGATGACGAAGACAGAAACTATACATACTTTCCCAAACTGCGAACCGGTTTGTCTTCGATTCCTCGGCAGCAACAAACATTTTTCCAAGAAGTATTCCTCTCCCAAGCTTATCCTTCTTCGACAAACTAGTATAGACTTCTTGCCACTGCCAAATTACCAAAGCCGTAGCTTCAATAACTTGAAAAATTTTTTTTCGAAGGGGGGACGGCCCAGAACGTGCAACATTTTGGTAGATCTCCATCGCTTCACGGTAAGTAAGCTTCTGCCAAAAATCTTTCGGCAACCGCTTAGCTTGCCAAAATAAAACCACGGCCCACCTAAACCCAATTTTTGTCACCACATTGTCAAAGGTCACTGGTCATCTCCTTTTGTTACCATTTCGTTCAAACCAAAGAGCTACTCCATTTCGCCCTTGGTTTTCCAATCCAAAATAGAGTAAAGCATAGATAGGTGCGGGTGTCAATCAAAATCAAAATTAAAAAATGCCATTGTACCAACTCCTCACGATCGTGAGAGGATGGAATAATCGATTTTTAAATTACGAAAAATCAATTCTCCAACACCGCCTTGATACGCCGAATGCCTTGGGCGACGGGTTCATCTTTAAGAATTTTGAATCGGCCGAGTTCGCCGGTGTGAGCGACATGCGGACCACCGCAAAACTCCAAGCTGAAAGCTTGCCCCGAGCTTGTCGAGGGGTTACCAATAAAATAAACTGATACAGATTCGCCATATTTCTGCCCGAATTCCATCTCGGCGCCGAGTTTTTCGGCTTCGGCTTTGCTCATCTCTTTTTTTGTCACTGGCAAATCTTCGGCAATTTTCTGGTTTACTAAATTTTCTACTCTCTTTTTCTCTTCATCCGTCAGTTTGCGGTCGAAAGAGAAATCTAGTCGGAGCCGTTCTTGATTGATATTCGAACCGCGTTGTTTAACTTGTTTGCCGAGAATCTGCTGAAGCGATGCTAAAAGTAGATGATGCGCAGTATGCAATTTAATCGTTTTCGGTTCGTGATCAGCGAGTCCGCCGGTGAATTTGCCGGTGATTCCGGCCCGCGAAACTTCTTGATGCCGCTCAAACTCTTTTTCAAATTCCGCGCGCGACAAATTGGGATAACGGTCTTTAATTACCTCAAACGGCAAACCATAACTCTCATATAGTTTGAAAGCTGTCGTGGTCTCTACCACCGATAATTTCTCTAATTCTCGCAAACCGTTCCGTAATGCCTCGCTATATTTAGTTTTTTCTTCATTAAAGACTTCAATAATTTCTGGCGCGCCTAGTTCCGGATAAAAAGTTTGATCATCATAAGCAATCACTCGACGGATTAAGCGACGTAGAACATAACCGGCGCCTTTGTTTGACGGCCTGACCCCATCGACGATGAGGAACGAGATGGCTCGCGTATGATCGGCGATGATTCGCTGGGCTCGTTCATCAACGATCGTGGTTGAAATACGGGAGATGAGTGAAGCAAACAAATCAGTGTCAAAAATATTCGCTTTCTTTTGCGCTATCATCACCAACCGCTCAAACCCCACACCGGTATCTATACCCTTAATATCCAACTCTTTCAATTTAATAGTTTCAGGCGCGTTGAGGAGTTGTTCGCGAGTACCAAAACAAAAATACTCATTGAAAACTATATTCCAAATCTCAACATCTTTACCTTGCGAATTTTTACAATAAATTTCAGTCGTCGGACCACAAGGTCCAGAGCTACCAGTGGGACCCCAAAAAACATCTGCCATCCCCTCTTCTCTTACATCTTTAATTCCGAGCACTTCCCAAATTTTTCGAGATTCTTCATCTTTAGGAACCACACTGGAAATCTCCAGACCGCCGAAAACCGTCACATAGGAGATAGTCAGTTCTAATTCTTGAGTAATAAACTCGTATGCTAGTTTAATCGCCTCTTCCTTGCCGTAACCGCCAAAAGAAAAATTGCCGAGCATTTCGAAAAAAGTCAGGTGTGAATCGTCTCCAACTTCGTCAATATCGGAAGTGCGAAAAGATTTTTGGATTGAGACGACATTTTTGGAACCAAAATCTCTAATTGGGTCAGCCACGCCGGTATAATACAGCTTAAACTGTTGCATTCCCGCCGTCGTCAGAAGCACCGACGGATCAGTCGGAATCAGCGACGACGACGGCACAATCTTGTGTCCGCGCTTAACAAAAAAATCCAAAAACCTCTGCCGAATTTCCTTTGATTCCATTTCATCTAGCGTATCACAATTTTCGAGTTAAAAAAACCCCGGCGGTTAGCGATGCTAACCAACCGGGGAGTGAATCAAGATCAGTGTGCCATTGCGTCATTTAAGCAGGGGTTATTTCTTTCTTCAACCAACGCGTAGCAAGATGTTCGGCCCAGCGTTTGCCCCAGCGACACTCCAGACGACCAAGAATTCCGCCCACCGCGCTACCAATCACCGCACCGAAGAAAGCGTTGCCATGTTGGTAGCAGGTGATCAAGCCAATCGCCGTCCCTAATCCAGTTGCCGTGAAGCAAATCCGTCGCTCTTCGCTGTGAATGAGAACGAACGAGATAACCACGAGCCGACAGACATCACTTACAAACGCCACGGCTGTCCCCGGAATTTTCGCCACCACCCAGATCAACCCTTTGGCGAGAAAGTAAATGATCACAAAGGGCAAAGAAATTAAATTGCAATAGAGAGCAAAACCCCGACCAAATTCCATGACGGCTGGAGAAACTGGTTTTTCTGGGGGACCTATCTCTTTCGACATGCCGAACGCAACAATCAACGAGAGTCCGGCACTTATCGATGTTAACACCAACGCGAGAACCACAAGATTCGCTGGATTCAATGGGTCACTTTTTTCTTGTGCGGAAGTTGACATAAGAAAAATCAAAAACAAAGTAAACCAAAAAATCCCCCCAACAAAAGACATACTCCAATAGAACCAGAGCTTGAAAAACCGGACTACTCTTGCCCGATCCGGTTTCCAACCTGCCACCTCCTGCCATGCTTTCTTCACTCCCGCGAGGACGCCGGCGAAGTCGCACATCACCCAAGCCAAACTCCCCGCGAGGAGAGCAAACACCGGCACAATCCACCAACCGAGGCTGAATTGCATTTTGGCACCCCAACCCAGAAGTACCCCAATCGCGACACACATCACGATGGTATAGTCCATTTTCCGAGCTGTTTGTCTCTCATTCTTCTCGTCCATTGTTTTCCTGCCTTTCTGTTAAGGGTTACCTGATTATTAGCCAAGAAACACACTGTTTCTCGATTTTCGAAGACCAACTACTTACATAATACACGAAGCTGTAAAAAAGTCAACCCCGAGCAGTCATGTCAAGGCACCGCCTTGACATTAGGTAATCACGCCACCGCCGAGGCAGGTGAGGCCAAGAGAATCGAAGAAGACACAGGATTGACCGGGAGTGGCGCCGAATAATGGTTTGGTGAAAGTGACGCGCGCGCGATGACCAGTTAAATTTTCCACTCGGCAAGCAACCAGCGGCGCGCGGTAACGAATCCGCGCTTTGATTATTTTATTCGAGGCCGGTGACGCGCCACTAATCCAATTCACTGAATTGAGCATAATCTCACGCCGCGCGGATTGACTGGCTACCGGTTGCGCCGAAACAACAAGAATGTTTTTCTTAATATCCTTGGCGATAATATAGAGCGGAGCGGCATTCGGTGTTTGAGCCGTCACCCGAAAGCCGTGCCGTTCACCGATAGTGTAAAAATACGCGCCATTATGCTCGCCGATTTCCTTTCCCATTTCATCCAGAACTTTCCCCTTTTTCTTTGGCAAATATTGCTCGAGGAAATCTTTGAAATTAATTTTACCGAGGAAACATAAACCTTGACTATCTGGTTTTTCGGCGTTTACCAAACCGAATTTAGTTGCCAATTTTCTCACTTTTGGTTTTTTATATTTACCAATGGGAAATAAAGTTTTAGTTAAAATTTCTGAAGTTAAAGTCCAGAGAAAATAAGTTTGATCTTTTGCTTTATCTGCCGAAGCTAGAAGCTGAAAGCTAGAACCTAAAAGCTGATTTTGAGCGTAATGGCCGGTCGCAATATAATCAGCCCCGCGCTTCAGCGCTTCGCGATAGAAAATGCCAAATTTAATTTCCTTGTTGCACATCACATCCGGATTCGGCGTTCGCCCCGCGCGATATTCTTTCAACAAATAATCAATCACCAATTTTTTATAATCGGCTGATAAGTCAAAAGTAAGGAGAGGCACGCCAATTCTCGCCGCGACGCGCATTGCGTCACGGCGTTCCTCACGCCAATCACAAGCCGAGAGTTCGGGTGCCCAAATCTTGATGAAAACACCTGTCACATCATACCCCGCTTTCTTCAGCAAAGCCGCCGCCACCGACGAATCCACACCCCCCGACATCGCGACAAAGACTTTTAGCTTTTTACTTTTTACCATGGTACTTTCACTCTAGCAGAAAAATAAAAAAAGTGCCGTTTTTGCGTAACTTCATGAAATTTGTTAATATAATTCGCATGGACAAGAAACAAGCCCTCCAGCAAAAATCGGGAGAGTACAAGAGTGTGGTGAGTGAGATTTTAGACAATCCGGATATTCGCGACCAATTTATTTTGAAGCTCACTTACCACAGCAGTGGTATTGAAGGCAGTACGCTCACCGAACCGGACACAGCGGCCATTCTTTTTGACAATGTCGCCTTGCCCAATAAAAGTTTGACCGAGCAACTGGAGGCGAAAAATCATCAGACTGCTTTAAATTATCTCTTTGAACATCTTGCCAAAAAAGAAAAAGTTGATGAGCATCTGGTTCTAAAACTCCACAGCATTCTCATGAACGGCGTTCGCTCGGACGCCGGCGTTTATCGCCAACACGCGGTCAGAATTGTCGGCGTTAATTTGCCGACCGCAAATTATATGAGCGTGCCGAAATTAATGTCAGAAATGATGACTCAAATTACCGAAAAATCTCAAGATGTTATCGCCCTGTCAGCCAGTGTCCATAGCCAGTTTGAACAAATTCATCCCTTTTCTGATGGTAATGGTCGAGTCGGACGATTATTTATGAACGCCATGTTATTAAATGAAAACTTTGCCCCAGCGATCATTCGTCAAGAGGAGAAACGACTTTATTACGCTTATCTTTACGAGGCTCAAACCACAGAAGATCAGAGCCAGTTAGAAAATTTCCTTTGCGATGCCGTGATGGACGGATTCAAAATTTTGGACCGGACAGATGTGAGATAATCATTATTATGATTTGGCTTTACGCTCTAGCTAGTGTGGTGATCGTTAGTTTAATTTCCCTCATCGGACTAATCACTTTCCCCGTGAGCGATGAACGGTTGCGGAAAATGCTTTTTATTCTAGTGGCACTCGCGGTCGGGGCGCTTTTTGGCGACACCATCATCCATCTTCTGCCCGAAATCTTCAGCGCGACGGGTGGTCAGACGAGTGCCGTGATCGGCATGCTGGCGGGAATTTTAATTTTTTTCATTTTAGAAAAATTCCTCCACTGGCGACACAGCCACACTCTTGATGATTGCGGTAAAACCGAAAATGGTCAACATCAAACGATTAAACCTGTCGGTCATTTAAGTTTAATCGCCGATGGTTTGCATAATTTAATTGATGGAATAATTATCGGCGTCAGTTATCTGGTTTCACCAGCCGTGGGGTTAGCCACTACTCTGGCGGTGATTCTCCATGAGATTCCGGATGAGATTGGTAATTTCGGTGTGCTGATTCACGCCGGCTTCAGCCGGCGACAAGCGATCGGTTTCAACGCTTTATCCGCGTCGCTGGCAATTGTGGGCACGGTCGTCGCGCTGGCTTTCGGCACAATAATTATTCAATTCACTTCCGTATTTTTGGCGCTCGCCGCTGGTGGTTTCCTCTATATCGCCGGCTCGGATCTTGTCCCCGAACTTCATAAAACCACCGACTTAAAAAAATCCGCCCTCCAACTCCTCGCCATCATCATCGGCATTTCACTGATGCTTCTGCTTAAATTGATTGACTAAGGCAAGGTGCGAAATGTTTACGACCGTTTCAATTTCGCACCCTGTTCTTAATAAAAATACGACCGTGGATTTTGTAAGACATCAAACGGAAATTATTTAACATATCGTTTTTCGGTAATAAAAAACCCGCACAATCTTGCGACGATGCGGGTTTCAGTTGGATACTGATTGGGGGGGTTAATCTTCTTCCCCTTCTTTTTTACGAAAGACACGACCACCCATAGCTTCCCAAGCCATCTCGGGATCGTCAGTTATAACACCCTCTGACTTAGCTACCATCAACACCATTTCCCCAATGTCTTCAGAGAATGGATTGATGACACCAGCAATCCAGGTAGCGAGGTTTTGTTGCAACCTTCTGATGATTGCCCACGGTATCTTGCCGTCCATGATGTAAAGGAGATCATCGTAGTTCTCCTCAAACCACTTTTGGATTTTCTTGACATACTTCTTGCGTTCCTCGTCTATGATCTCCCTGAATTCATCATCCGACTCAATATATTCTGGACGCCCCAGTTTCTCAACCGTCATGATTTCTGCTAACTTGGTATCAACGTGCTCAATCGCATCGACAAGATTGTGGGAAGTCAGACAATTCCATTTGTTTCCACTTTCTTGCCTATAAACAGCGTTGGCTGCTATCAACGACCGGTTAAGAATGCTCACGAATGGAACAGCCAAACGGATCGGTCGTTTACGAAGCAGATTGGCAATGCGATGGAGAGAATACAGGGGGATATCACCACTTGTCTCTCCAATCATTTGTCTCAAACATATTTTTTGTTCCAGACGTTGAGACATGACACACGACTGAGAGAGTTGCATGGTTATACCTTTCTCAAAAATAGTTTATTTAGTTGTCAAAGCGATGAACACCACCGCTACAATTGACTGCCACTAGCTTAGCATAAAAGACTACCGCTTGTCAAGCGTTTTGGTAGAATATGCCTGCCCGCCTCTGGCGGGATTTAAAATAAGGTTAAACTAGGGTAAATACTTAGCTTTGTTGCGTTTGTGTTCGGCGAAATCAACAGCGTAGTGGAAAGTGCCAAAGCGATCGGAGAGGTAGAACCAATAATCCGATTCGATGGGCGTGAGCGCCGCCGTTAGCGACGCGAGACCGGGATTGGCAATCGGTCCGATCGGCAAACCACGATAACGATAAGTGTTATACGGTGACGAAGTGGCGAGATCTTTCCGACTAAGTTCGAAAGTATTTCGGCCGACAATGTACGGGAACACGGCATCAACTTGCAGGGGCATTCCCGCGTCAAGTCGTTTCCAGAGAATGCCGGCAATCAGCCGACGCGATTCGGTGGTGCGCGCTTCGCGCTCAACTAAAGACGCCATAATCACCACTTGCTCGAGCGTGCGTCCGGAATGATCGAGGAGTGGCGTGAGTGGTTTGGTCGCCGTTCGAAATTGCTTCGTTAAGGTTTCAATTATTCGATCAATACTCCAGGTTGGCTGAAAATAATAGGTGTCGGGGAAAAGATAACCCTCCTGCGGTTGGGCCTGCGCAATAAAAGTTTCGGCATCAAAATCCGGTATTTGGCGCGCGATTAAATTGCCGATATCATCAGCGGTCGCGCCTTCGGGAATTGTCACCTTAATTGGCGCGATACCATAATCACCGTCAACCAGTCGACGGGCAATTGCCGGCATCGCCTCCGGCTCGCGAAAAACATAATCCCCCGCCATCGCTATCCCTGATTTATAACGAATAAAATATTCCAATCCCGTGGCTGAACGAACCAAATGTTTCTCGGCAAATAACGAAGAAATCTCGGCCACTGATAATCCTTCCGGCACTGTCACCATAATCCCGCGCGGAAAATTACTTGGTGGAGAAAAGAAGAAAATAAAAAACAGAGACGCCGCAAGAGCTAGCGTCAAGATAAGAAAAAGGGTGCGGTTAGAAATACCCGGCGGAAAAAGTCGTGATCGTTGCAACATAAATCAAATCGGCAGATCAATCGGCGGTTCGCCACGTTTGGATTCAATCTTCGCCAAGGTGGGCGTCGCCGCGACTTGACCGGGGAAGTGATAAATCGTCGCTAATTCTTCGGTGTTTAAAACCATCGGCTTACCGACATACGGCGGATAGAAATAAGATCGGCGACGATAAGCGTCAAAAATTTTCCGCTTCATTCGTTCGACGCGAATCCCCTTAAAATCTTTCCACTGTTCATCAACACCAGTCGTAAGACCATACTTGAAACCATTTAAGTTGGCCGAATTGAACTGTTTGATTGAACCGCCCATCCCGGGAATATTCGCGTCCTTAAATTGATCTTTGGGGGCGATATAAATCGCTCGAAAACCACAATCGAAAGCAAGTTTATCCATACTCCGCTCAATCGCCTCCACCACTGTCCGCTCGCCCGGGCTTAAGGCCAAAGCGCCGAAAGGAATCGCGTTGGGGTCGGATCCGGGCTTGAACTGCTCTCGCTTCATCAATTTATCAATCAGGACTGCGGCATCGCCCTTCCAATCTTGTTTGCCAAACCAAGTTCCCGGCTTATGAAAACGCGTTCGCGTCGCAACGATTAAAATCTGCATCCAAACTTGTTCAGCCGGCGTAATTGAACCCAAAAATTCGAGCACCGGCGTGATGGGGTCAACCTTGAATTCTTCCTTCGGATCTTTATCCAAGCCGTAATCCACATAGGTTTTAATCGGGTAAGCGTCCTCTTTGCTAAAAGCGAATTCCACGCCCCAAATTTTATGATTCGACTGTGGGGTGCCATAAGCGGGAATATTTTGTGTATAATCTTCAGCTTCCGAAATTTCAATCCCGGGATATTGCGAGTAAATTTGCGACTCGACTAAATTCTTGAAAAATTTAGGAGTGTAGATGTAAAAGTGAACGGTTCCACCGAGGGACACCAGTTCGAGTGAGAAATAGGTTCGGACAATACCTTGAGTGAAGCGAGTCCATTTATTACCTTCAAAGGTTTGGTAGAAAACCCCGAGCACCACTTCCATCGCCTTCGGCGATTTGCTCATTTCACGTGGCAGTTTGATATCCAACAACACCCATTTCGTGTCACGAATATTAATCGCTTGGATGTAATAATACCAAAGCTTCCAGGCCATGTAGACGAGAAAAACCGGCAACCAAATAATCGCCGTCCGACCGATAGTCGTCCACAGCAACCAAAGACTTTCATTCACAACACTCGCCGTCGTGAGCATTGGTTTATTATATCATAAATTGTTAACCCCGCCCTAACCCTCCCCGAAGGAGAGGGCGATTTGATTCCCCCCTTCCCCTTCGGGGAAGGGGTTTGGGGATGAGGTGAAAGTTGATGTCAAGGCACCGCCTTGCCAGGGGGCTAGAAGCCTTGCCAGGGGGCTAGCCTGGGCTTCTTCTAGAAAATACTTAAAACTTCCACCTCTGATATTTCTTCCACTTTAACCATTGTCTGTCTCCTTAAAAAAGAGAAACGGGAAGGATCGAAAACCTACAACTAATCATACTCTAAATTAATTAATTGTCACATTTTGCCAGCACGACAAATTTGAAAAAACTAACCAAATAATTCAGCGCTCATCTCGCCTTCACACCAATATCAAGTAGTAGCGATAGCAGTTACTTGGTACAAGTATGATATAGAGTAGATGAAGTAATTGGCGAGGACTCCCCTCGCCAGTGGTTAAAAAAGATTCGCCCCTTTAAACAGAGCGAATCGTAAGAGGCAATGTTGGTTACTCAAGCATAACGCCATTCATACACTTTCCCCTTGAAGTACAACTCTACACCAGGCTGGTACCACTTCCCTTCCGTATAGATGAAAAAGAGTGGCTCCCGATCACAGTCATATCGTCCATAAACTCGAGCTCCTTCTGGTGGTTTTTCGTCTTTTGTTTCTACCCAAGGTCCTTTTGCTTGTACCATAACTTCAACCATCCTTTCTAACAGAGATCCCATTGAACAACACTAACCAAACTTAACCCTACGATATTTTGGTCCTTCTTGCAATTAGTACAGCATCACGATTCTTGCACAACAATCAGCTCACCGCGTATTTGCCTTCTTTGTTTTTCTTGAAGAATTTCGGATTCTTGAGATTGACGAGGACGGTGTTCGGTTTGACATAGCGCTCTTTGAGCACGCGGGTCATCACTTCCGGCTCGGTCAAAGGGCCGTGCTTCTTGATGATATTCTCAATTACTTCGCGAACAATGCCCGGCGTGTAACCCCATTCGGTAAGCGCATAGATGCCCCGACCGACAAGGACGAAGCGTTTATCTTTAATCAGTTCGTTGTGGCAAGTCGCCGGATTGGCATGGCGATTGAATCGTGTATTAATCTCTTTCGCCACCTCGGTGAAATGCATCGGCGAACCTTGCTGACGAAGCACGAGGAAGGCGTAATCGCGAACTCCGCGCACGCGCACCGACGGCGATTTGGCAAGACCCCATTCGCCAACCGGCGAGACACCTAAGTGTTTAGAGATCGAGAGCCAACGGCGGGCTTTTTCTTCTGAATCGGCTTCCGTTCCCGCTTCTTTAAGCGCCGTTAATAGGCGAAGGATCATTTCCCGTTCCGAAAGCAGATCGGTGTCCGATAAACTTTCCACCACCTGCTGAAGTGAAGCGTGGACGCGGTCGGCAAGAGTTTTATCCACCAACCAACGATGATGGAAGTGATCGTCTTCTTTGAGCCGAGTAAATTCATCGCCCAAAACGAGGAGGAAGTGAAGATTATTCTGCACCGCCAAATTTTTATCTAAATAATTCAAAAACTCGCGCTCGTGCGCAATTCCGCCGTATTCATTAAGCGCCGTTTCAAGCTCGGCGAAAATTGTTTCCGTCGCGTTGAAAGCCGGCGACTTGCGAATCGCCCGCAAAGAAAACTCTTCAATCTGCCGAACTCGTTCACGGGTAATACCATACCGTTTGCCAATCGCCTCGAGGGTTTCGCCCTCCCCTTCTTCAAGGCCATAGCGCCGAGACATAATATCTTGGGCGCGGGTCGGCAAAATGGCGAGTAGGGCTTTGCCAACCTGTTTGGGCTTGAAACTAATGGTTTCTTTAATCATATCTTATATCTATCATCTTAGTCGAATGCCGTCAAGCCGTCAAGGGGATGACAAAAAGTTGGGATAAAAAATCCCCACCCAATTGTGTTGGTGAGGATCCAAAATCCGAAATTAGTTTATCGAGTCGAACATTCCAAATTGGCAAGAAAGTTGAGATTATCGACAACCCTATTGAGGGCCAATCTTTCTGCGCAGGGACCGAGAGGAATTACCGATTTCACAATTTGATCCGGAATACTTAAATATCGCAACAATCGAGGTGTTGGGGTCTGACTCGGAGGAGAATCGGCATCACTGACGAGCGCCTGTTTGATCGCAAAAACCTTTCCCTTTCCCCCGCGACGCTCTCGCCTGCGCCTCTGCTTCGAGGTTTCTAACTTCTTACCGTTTTCGTTCATCCTCAATCTCCCACTAAAAAAAAAATAAAGACCTGTAACGAACGCCAGTTAGACTATAGCGGATTCTTAGTTGTTGTCAATGACAAAATTTATTAGGCGGTTGGGGATAAAAATTGTTTTCCGAACGGGCTTGTCCTTAAGCCACATTTTCACCTTCGGCCGACTGATTGCTAATTGCGTTAATTCCTTCTCGCCCAGACCATTCTCGGCTTCAAAAACATCTCGTGTCTTACCATTAATCTGAACCACGATTTTAACTTTTATCCGCCGGCTGGCGGATTGCACTTTAAGCTCTCTCGGCCACGGCGCAAGATGAATTGATTTTTTCTCACCGAGATTTTGCCAGAGTTCATCAGTAATATGAGGAGCAAAAGGCGACAACAGTTTCAAAAATATTTTTATCGTAGCAACGGAAATGGTTGATTCTTTTTCCAAACTGTTTAGCAAAATCATCAAGCTAGAAATTGCCGTATTAAATTTCATCACTTCGATGTCATCACTGACTTTTTTAATTGTTTGATTGATTAGAGATTGGAGATTCTCTTCTTGAATTTTATTTTTAGTTTTTAGTTTTACCTGCCCGACGGCAAGGCGGGCACTTTGCACTATCTTCCAGACTCGTTCCAAGAAGCGACGCGAGCCAACCAGTCCGTCTTCATTCCATGCAATCGCCTGATCGAAAGGTCCCATAAACATCTCGTAAACCCGCAAAGTGTCGGCGCCGAAACGCCTGACAATGTCATCGGGATTCACCACATTACCCCGCGATTTCGACATTTTCTCGCCATCGTGAGCTAAAATAAAACCGTGGGAGGTCCGTTTCTGATAGGGTTCTTGGCCGGGGACCAACTTGAGATCGTTCAAAACTTTATGCCAGAAGCGGGAGTAGAGCAAGTGAAGCGTGGTGTGCTCCGTCCCGCCGTTGTACCAATCAACCGGTAACCACCGGTTTAACTTTTTTTGAATTTTAGAACTTGAAAATTGTTTGGAAATTGATAATTGGGAATTGAGATTTTCGCTTACGCAGTAAGCGACATAGTACCAGCTTGAGCCCGCCCAATTGGGCATCACATCCGTCTCGCGTCGCGCTGTACCACTGCATTTAGGACACTTAACCTTGACCCATTTCTCCACCAAGGCTAATGGCGACTCGCCGTTATCCGTCGGCTGATATTTTTTAACGACCGGCAATTTAACCGGTAAATCTTTTTCCGGCACCGGCACCCACTCCTGACACTTCTGACAAAAAACTAACGGGATTGGCTCGCCCCAATATCGCTGGCGTGAAAAAACCCAATCGCGGAGTTTGTAAATCGTTTGTTTTTCCCCATCAACCAATTTAATTATTTCATCTCGCACTTCTTCACTATTTTTTCCATCAAATTGATCGGAATTAGTAAGAACACCTATCCCTGTGTAAATCTGCCGATCAATTTTCATGCCATCCAAAATAAGGGGCATCTCACTGTGAGTCATTTTTTCAGAAGTTAATTCAGCAAGAGGTAACCAGACCATTTCGTGAATATTTTTTTCTTCTTCAGAAATTTCTTCTTTTTTATCATCTTCGAGATCAAAGAGAATACTGTAGGTGTGAGCGATTCGATTAACATCCTTATGCGCGGCAAAAAATTCTGACTGGGCCTCTCCTAAAATTTTTACCAACTTAACTTTTTGATAACCAGTCTCTTCCTTAATTTCTCTTATCGCCGCCAAGACGGGATCTTCGCCTTCTTCTACCCCCCCCATCACGAAGGTTGTCCAAGGTTGTTTTTTCCATTTCAAACATAGAAATTTCCCCGTCTTGGGATTTCTCACTACGGCAATTATCGCATTACGAAAAACGATTTTTTTACCAGGAACATGAGGATTCCTAGTATCAATCAATCGTGGTATTACGACATTCCGAATCGCCAAATTGTGTTTCTGGGCGAAAGCGAGATCGCGTTCATCATGCGCGGGGACTCCCATAATCGCGCCGGTGCCGACATCCCCCATCACATATTCAGCTTCCCAAATCGGAATTTTTTCCTGACTAACCGGATTGATCGCATACTCGCCCGTAAAATGATCGGCCGCACCATGCCGAGCGATGAAGGTTGCGCCGAAAATCGTCTCGGGACGGGTGGTGAAAACTTTAATTGAATCAACCCCTCCCAAACCCTCCCCGAAGGAGAGGGCTTTCAATGTCTCGTTAATTTCTGCCACAACTAACATCCCATTCTCAATTACTTTTTCATTTTTGAACCTGATGATCTTAAAACCTTTCTGCTCAAGAAAGCTGGACCTCTCTTGGTCAGATTCTTTTTGGCAATCATGAACATCGCCATCAACTTCAACTACCAACTTTTTTTCTAAACAAACAAAATCAACAATAAATTTTCCAATTATATGTTGCCGTCTAAAATGATAATTGGTTGCATCCCTTCTCAATAATTGCCACAAGAGATCTTCGGCCTTAGTCGAATTCTGCCGCATCTCTTTGGCTTTTTCCTGCAAGGCCTGCCAAGTTTGCGGATCAGTGGTTTGGTATCCAAATTCCCCCTCTCCTTCGGGGAGGGGGCTGGGGGAGGGGTTGAAAATCTTGAATTCGATCTCCGCCCCCTCACTTCGCCCAATCCAATTCCGCTGTTGCGACTTCACCGACTCGGGATAATTAACCAGATCAAGTTCGCGGTCGAGTCGGTCGGCATATTTGGTGATTGCGAGCATCCATTGCTCTTTATCTCGCATTTCCACCGCCGTCCCACACCGTTCGCATTTGCCATCGTTTACTTCCTCATTTGCCAAACCAATCTTACAACTCGGACACCAATTGATCGGCACTTTCGCTTTGTAAGCCAAACCTTTTTTGAAAAATTGCAAGAACATCCACTGCGTCCACTGATAATAATTCGGATCGGTGGTGTTTATTTCGCGCGACCAGTCGAAGGAGAAGCCGAGCGACTGGAGTTGCTTCCGGTAGCGAGTGGCATTTCTTTTAGTAATTAATTGGGGAGGCAAACCGGTTTTAATTGCGTAATTCTCGGTCGGCAAACCGAACGCGTCCCAACCCATCGGATAAAGCACCTCATAACCTTCCGCTCGCCGTTTCCGCGCCACCGCGTCCATCGCCGTATAACCCCGGACATGCCCGACATGCACACCTTCGCCCGACGGATACGGAAATTCAACGAGAGCGTAATATTTTTTCTTCCGACTTCTTTCATTCATCCGATGAAATTTCTTGGCTTCCCACACCTTCTGCCACTTCGCTTCAATCGCCTTAGGATTATATTTTCTCATGAATGAATTTCAGTATAACAGCCAAATCCAAGGTGTAACATTGACAACATATCTTAAATATGTATAATGGGCGACAGAATCTGCGGGGCGGTCTGGACCCGACAGAAATGGACTGAAGTGTTCGGCTTGGCCTGAAACCAAGCGTCAGAACGGGCTACTGGGGCCCCAGCCATTCCTTTTCCAAACCAACGAAGGAGTTTCCTATGGACCTTGTCAAAATGAACAAAGACAGCACCCTGCCCAATGCCTTACGCCGCGCGTGGATGGACCACACTGGCGACGATCCTCTCCGTTCAAGCCAAATTTCGAGAAGGCTTCTTTGGCTCTTTCTTGGATCCTTGGTAATGCTTGCAGTGGCATTCTTTTGGTTTGTGTTTGTGCCAACATCATTTCCAAATTCAAGCAACAGTGATTATGGTTATTTAGCAATTCTGGGAGTGATTGGGGTGATAGTATCTATCGCTCTTGACACAAGAAATGACAAGAATGTCATGAAATTCGCCAGGGCAGTTGCGAGTTTATGCCAGGATACCCCCTACGAATACGAAATCAGCGCGCTAGTTCAGTTAAGTTTCTTTGGTGACCTGCGTCCAATCGCCGACCAGAAACTACGCGCCCTCGCCCAAAGGATTAAAGACCTGCAAGCGCAAGCTCAAGAAACCGAGGCCAATAAAATCCGCCTTGAGGAATTCAAGCCACTTCACCAAAGTTTCTACCAGCTCGGCCTAGCTGATGAGACCTGGGATTCTTATTTCCGCTAGGAGATGGGAAAGGGTAAGTCTACTGACCTGCGATCGCCTCACGGCTTCGCAGGTCTTTTTATATCTTGAACTCAATCACCCGCCTTCGTCCGCCTCTGGCGGACTACGGACGGGCAGGCATCCCCTTATATCTTAAACTCGATAACGTCACCGTCGCAAACCACATAATCCCGACCTTCGATCCGGAGCAATCCCCGCTCGCGGGCGCTCGCGTATGAACCAACGTCGAGAAGCGTTTGCCAATTGATGACTTCCGCCTTAATGAAGCGTTCGCGGAAGTCGCCGTGAATCGCCGCGCCGGCTTCGGGTGCCGTCGCTCCCCGCTTCACCGTCCACGCCCGTGTCTCATCCTCGCCGGTGGTGAAAAAAGTCATCAACCCGAGCAATTTGTAACTCGCCGTAATTAAATCATCTAACCCCGTGCCAAACACCGGATCAATTTCAACGATTTCATTTACTTCGCCCCCCAATTTATTTTTAAAATCCGTAACTATATTCTCGGTCGCCGCCGAGATATTGAGCACATAGAGCATCGGTTTGGCGGTCAACAAATGCAAATCTTTCGGCGCTTCACTCCCCGCCCGCTTCCCCTCTTTTAACTTGGTTTCAATTTCTGCCAATAATTTCTCTTCGGCCACCGCCTCTTTTTTCCCCTGCTTCACTTCTCGCCCGAGCGACACGCGCCGTTTCGTCACGGTCTCGAGATCCGCCAAACATAATTCTAAATTTATTGTCTCAATATCCGAAAGCGGATCAATTTTATTCGCCACATGAACAATGTCCTTATCTGTGAAAACTCGGACCACATGCGCGATCGCGTCAACTTCTCGAATGTGAGATAAAAATTGGTTTCCTAACCCCTCACCTTTCGAAGCACCGGCGATTAAGCCGGCGATATCCACGAACTCTACCGCCGCCGGCACCGTCTTGATCGATTTCGAAAAAGCCGTGAGCTTGTCCAGACGCGGATCCGGTACCGCCACCACTCCGACTGACGGATCAATTGTGCAGAACGGATAATTCTCCGCCGGCACGCCCTTCTTCGTCAGCGCATTAAACAGCGTTGACTTCCCCACATTTGGTAATCCGACGATGCCGATGCTTAAACTCATGTCAAACAATGTAGCAAAAAAACTAATTATGTGATAGTAATGGGGTTGGAGTTTGGGAAAAATAAAGATCTTTTATAAGGAGCAAAAAGTGGATCGCTTTTCAAGAATAACATTGTTTACAATTGGTTTTCTCGTGGTTGTTGGTTGGACCGCAATAATTTGTATCGATGGACTACCGATCACTTTGGAGGCTCTTAGCGCGACGGCTTTCCCTGTTATTATGGGACTATTCGTGATCTATGTGAGTATTTTTTATGCTCGGTCGCCCCAGAAAAAGTGAAGCCATTATCAGTCAACACCGAGTGTTGACACACGCGCCACAACCCTCGGGTTTGGCGCCTTTTTATTTTTTACAAAAGCAACCCCTGCAATTCCGTCGCGTGAGCTTGCATTATTTCCATCGCGGCGGTTTGTTTATCCATTCCCCCTTTTACTTTCGCTTCAATTTCGACAGCAATTTGTTTGAACAGTTCGGGATTCTTTTTCATCGCGCTAAGCACCATTTCAATCTGCGCCTCGGGCACGCCCTGCGACTTGAGCATCTTCTTGAGCAAGAAATCTTGAAACATCGTAGTTTCCACGATACCAAATCTGTGCTAATTTAACAACACTGGGCCTATAGTATAGCGGTAGAACGGTTCCATGGCATGGAACAGGTCCGGGTTCGACTCCCGGTAGGTCCACCACTTCGCCCCGCCAATATGGCGGGGCTTCGCGGTGCGAGCACTTAATAGCTTCAGCGACGAGGTGCGAGCATTCATCTTCACCGCGAAGGAAGTGGTGTGACCCCGCAGAGTCCCGCGTAACGCAGTGAAGCGGGACAAAGTGGGGTATAATTATTAAATGTATTATGTTTACATTTTAAAAAGTCTTAAAGATAATAGTTACTACACTGGCGTTACAATCAATCTTGAAAAAAGATTAACCGAACACAACTCTGGTTATTCAGCCTATTCTTCATCAAAAATACCTTTCGAAATAGTTTGGCATTGCACTTTCCTAGACAGGAGTAAGGCCTACAATTTTGAAAAATATTTAAAATCCAGTTCCGGATTCGCTTTCCGAAATAAACATCTTATTTAAGAAACGCGGGTAATTCTCTCCACAACATGCTAAAGTAGGGGTCGGTTATTGTTCTTCACAATGGTCTTTTTAATAGGAAAGTGGGGCGCGGGATGAGCATGATTGTAATGGGGCAGACCATATCTAGATTCCAAAAACAAATCAACAGATTGGAACGACTCGGGATTCCTAGATTGTTTGGAATCGAGAACGACAATTGGAAATCATGGTTAGCCAAATTTGGAGTGACTGAATCAAGCCTAACCGGCAAGAAATCTTTTATCGGCTTGCCGGTAGGATTAATTCCAGTCGCTGATCGGTGGATTTTTTGGCAGGGACTTTGCCCTAATCTGGAATTAAATAGCGAGATGATCGAAACAGCGACTAAGCGTCTACACCGAGGTAATCTGCCAACTGAAGCTTATGTCGTCAGAGAAGTGTCATTCGACATCTGGAGCGAGACCGCCATGAAAGCTGTCAAAGATTGGCCCCGTCTGCAAGTAGAATTGTCCGACGCCAAACGCGTTGGTTTGACTAGTGAAGAATTGGCCACTTCTCTGGCTTACGATCCGAATCATCATGATACGATGCTTGCCTTGGGTTCAGTAGAAGATGACGTGGTTCCTTGCCTCGAGCCCGTCACTAGCCATTGGAAATTGTCGCTCTATCGTTTCAGAGATTTCATCGACGAAAAGGGCCAATGGGTGTCACCCTTCGGTGGCGCGGGTCGTGTCGTCGCGCCAACCGCGAAACAGTAAGTATCAGACCTCGCTCCGCCAACCGGCGGACGAGGTCTTTTTTATGTTATGATAAATTCTTATGTTTGATTTGGTCTCATTAGTTGAAGGCGCCGGTTATTTGGGTCTCTTCGCTATCATCTTCGCCGAGTCGGGTATTTTGCTCGGCTTCTTCTTGCCCGGCGATAGTCTCCTCTTCACCGCTGGCTTTCTCGCTTCACAAGGTTATCTCGCCATCGTCCCACTAATTATTCTCCTCTTCATTGCGGCGGTCTTGGGTGATGCCGTCGGTTACACTTTTGGGAAAAAGATCGGACCGAAAATATTTTCCCGACCAAAATCATTTTGGTTTAATCCCGCGCATATCGAAAGAACTAAAACTTTCTTCGAGCGCTACGGCGCGAAAACTATTTTGCTCTCCCGCTTCCTGCCCGCCGTGCGTACCGTCGCGCCGATTATGGCGGGCATCGGCGGGATGCGCTACCGCGTCTTCGCGATCTACAACGGCATCGGCGCTTTGGCTTGGGCTTGTGGTCTTACTTTACTCGGTTATTTTTTTGGTCGGACAATTCCGAACGCGGACAAATATCTTGTCCCGATCGTTCTCGCCATTATTATTCTCTCCATCCTCCCCACCATCTGGCAAATTATTAAAGAAAAGCGTAAAGTGTAGGGTGGATTAGGGCGGTTAGCCCCTCACTCAGAAATTCCTTGGACGATCGATATGTATTACGTTTATTTACTAAAGAGCCGTAAAAATGGTAATCTTTATATCGGGTACTCCAGCGATCTTAAGCGCCGTTTAAGTGAACACAACAACGGGCAGAATCGGTCAACTAAACCGTACGCTCCGTATTCACTAGTTTATTACGAAGCATATCGATCGTCCGCTGATGCTAAAGAGCGCGAGTCCCAGTTGAAACGTTTTTCTCAAGCATATACTCAGTTAAAACGCCGAGTTGATAATAGCATCAGCGAGGAATTTCCTGAGTGAGGGGCGGTTAGCTCAGTTGGTACCCGCCCGAACAAGCCGAACCTCGTTCGGATCGGGCGGGGAGCGTTCGTACACCCCGTCACAAATCAATACGCACCCTTAGCTCAGTGGTAGAGCGTTCCGTTCACATCGGAAAGGGCGTAGGTTCAATCCCTACAGGGTGCATGGTAAAATTTATGATGGGGCTTCACACGCGAGAGGTCATAGGTTCGAATCCTATACCGCCCAATGTCAACAGGGAACATGTGGATAAGTGCTTTGGGACAATCAAGATAATTTATTGTATAATAAATTTGATATCAACCCGTGTTGGGTGTTTCTAAAAAGGTCAAAATAAGTTCATTAATAAAATTATGGAAAACAACAAAGTCAATCAAAGTAAGTTAGAAAAATCCAAAGAACTTGCCTTGCATTACATGAAAACACTGGTCGAGGTGGCCAGAGAGTCATTCTTAATTCTTGACCCTAATTTTCGGGTAATTTCGGCGAACGAGGTTTTTTACAGCAATTTTCGGGTTAAACCCGAGCAAACGGAAAATAGGTTGCTTTATGAATTGGGAAATGGTCAATGGAATATTTCCGAACTGAAAAAATTATTGGAAAAAATCCTGCCAGAGAAAAAAGTGGTAAAAGATTATAGGGTTACACATATTTTCGAAACAATTGGGAAAAAAACAATGATGCTCAGCGCAAGACAAATAGACTCGGTGCAATTGATTATCTTGGCCATAGAAGATATCAGTGACAGAAAAAAGCTGGAGGAAAAATTAGCCAAGCACATCAGAAAGCAAGAAACCTTAATCGCCGAACGGACAGCAAACCTTGCCGATAAAATTAAGGAGTTGGAATCGGTGAATAAAAGCATGGTGGGGCGAGAACTAAAAATGGTAGAACTCAAAAAAGAAATCATGACTTTAAAACAACGAATTAAAAATGGGAACAGTGAAAACGGCAATAATAATGGCAATCATAAAAATGGTCGATCAAAATGAAATCCAAAACTTCCTTAGATCTTTATAAATCAATACGAAAACAAGTAGAAAAAGAGCTGGCAGATGAAAAGATCGCCACTCGAAATGTCCTCGAAGATTTAAGTATTGAAAAATCAAAAGTAGAAATAGCCAAAGCTAAAGAAGAAGCAATTTTACTATCAATTGGTGATGGACTTTTGGCCACTGACGAAAAAGGGAATCTCACATTTATAAATAAAGTTGCCGAAAAACTACTCGACCAAAAGAGTGAAAAGGTTATAGGAAAAAATTTTTCTGAAGTCCTTTCAATGGAAGATGAGAGGGGGGTATCTGTTCTACCAGAAAAACGCCCCATAAATATGGCCCTAGCCGGTGGCACTACTACTACTGCTTCTACTACTAGTCTAGTCTACTATTATGTACGGAAAGATAAAACAAAATTTCCGGTAGCCACAACGGTAACCCCCGTTCTTCTCGATGGAAAAATGATCGGGGCAATTGAAATTTTCCGAGACATCACGCGAGAAAAAGAAATTGACCAAGCTAAAACCGGGTTCATTTCCTTAGCTTCTCATCAATTAAAAACACCAGTGACAGCAATTAATTGGCTAACAGAGAGACTTTTGGGCAAGGGGGCTGGGGCTCTGACTCCATTACAAAAGGAATATTTTAATGATATCCGTGCAGCTAGTTTGCGGATGATTGAACTGGTTAACGCGCTTCTTAACATCTCGCGTATTGAACTCGGCGCGTTTGCTATCCAACCAGTGAAAATGAACATTCACAAAGTGATAAAAAATGCACTTTACGAGTTGCAGCCATTACTAAATCGGAAACATCTGGTACTTAAGGAAAATTATTCTCCAGAAAATCTAGTTGTTCCGATAGACAAACAATTATTTCTTATAATAATCAGCAACCTCGTCTTAAATGCTATTCACTACACACCGGAAAACGGGCAAATACAAGTTACCTGCCAACGGCGGGCAACCGATGTTATGATCTCAGTTCAAGACACTGGCTGTGGAATTCCGAAACAACAACAAGACAAATTGTTTACCAAATTCTTTCGAGCCGACAACGCTAGGGAAAAATCTCCTGATGGAACGGGACTTGGACTTTATTTGGTTAAATTAATCCTTGATCATTCCGGTGGCTTAATCTGGTTTTCGTCACAAGAAAATCAGGGCTCTGTTTTCTATATAACCATTCCCCTAGAAGGAATGAGAAAACAAACCGGGACCTTGCCCCTCGTTATACCCCAAATTAAAACTGTGATATGATATAATATGTGCATATGACAAAAAGTAAGGAAACGACAATTCTGATTGTCGAAGATGAAGCAGCCCAACGCAAGCCACTTGCCGACGAATTGCGAGACGAGGGATTCCGTGTTCTCACGGCCCAAAATGGGCAAGAGGGATTGGAGTTAGCGCTGCGTGAACATCCAGATTTAATTTTGCTCGATATTCTTATGCCAGTTATGGATGGTTTAACGATGATGAAAAAAATGCGTGAGACAAATTTGTGGGGCAAACAAGTACCAATAATTCTTTTAACAAATTTGAGCGCTAATGAAGAAAAAATGATGCAAGCAATTACGAGAGATGAACCGGCGTTTTTTCTTGTAAAATCAGACTGGACATTGCAGGATGTCGTAAGTAAGATAAAAGAGCGACTTGCGCAAAACATAGATTAAGATACGCGGGGCATGGTGCCTGCCCGACCATTCGGTCGTTCGGGCGGGTAACGGTAACATTCACGACCCGCCCCGCACCAAGTTCAACGGGATGTAGTATAGTGGTAGTATGCACGATTCGGGTTCGTGCGGCCCGAGTTCGAATCTCGGCATCCCGACAGTAAAACTTTGGTGTGGGGTTCGCAGGTTCGTGAGACTCTGGGTTCTCCGCCAGTTGGCGGACCAGTGCCCTGATTGGTAAAATCTGATATAATGAAGATTGTTGTTTGTTATAAATTTGAACCTTGAAAATTGAAAACGGAGGAAGATGCATATGGGTCAAAATGTTTTAATCGTCGGCGGGGGCGGAAGAGAACATGCCCTAGCGTGGAAACTCGCGCAATCGCCTCGTATCAGCAATCTCTATATCGCACCGGGAAATGGCGGTACGCGTCAAATTGGTGAAAATATTCCAATTAGTACTACTGACATTCCGAGTCTTGTTAACTTCGCCAAGGAGAAGCAGGTGGATATGACTGTAGTTGGACCAGACGATCCGCTAGCGCTTGGTATTGTGGATGCTTTTCAAGCTCGAGGACTACGGATATTCGGACCAACGCAAGTGGCGACGGAAATTGAATCATCCAAAGCTTTCGCAAAAGATTTGATGACCGAAGAAAATATTCCAACCGCCACCTTCCGTATTTTTTGCAAGCACCGCGAAGCACTAGCGTATGTTCGCCAACACGGGACACCGATTGTGGTGAAAGCCGATGGACTTACTCTCGGCAAGGGCGCGTATGTTTGTAAAACATTGGCGGAAGCAGAAACTGCCCTAGCGGAAATCATGCTTGACCGTATCTACAAAGAGGCAGGAAGGCAAGTAGTTATCGAGGAATTTCTTGATGGCCAAGAAATCTCTATCCATACTTTCTGCGACGGAGAAACTTCTATTTTGCTACCGTCTTCTCAAGACCACAAGCCAATACGTGACGGCGACGAAGGTCGGAACACCGGTGGCATGGGAACGATCGCGCCGGTTCCATGGTTAAGCGTAGAAGCGATGCGAACAATTGACAAACAAATTGTCCGGCCAACTCTTGAAGCCCTCGCGAACCGTGGCAGGAAATTCACTGGTTTGCTCTATCCGGGACTCAAGCTGACAAGTAGCGGACCGAGGGTAATTGAGTTCAATGCGCGGTTCGGCGATCCGGAAACACAAAGTTATATGCGTCTTCTCAAAACCGACCTGCTCGATATCTTGGAAGCGTGCGTGAACGGGACACTCGCAAAACTAACGATTGAGTGGCACACCGGCTTCGCCGCATGTGTCGTCATTGCCTCCACCGGTTATCCTGATGTATACAAAAAAGGATTTCCAATCCATGGTGTCACCGAAGCTGAAAATGTTCCGGGGGTTATCGTTTTCCATGCAGGAACAAGTTTTGATCAGGAGCTCAAAACTGCCGGCGGGCGTGTCCTTGGCGTAACAGCAATCGGTAACACGCTCCGCGATACGCTTAACCGAGCCTACGAAGCAGCCCGTTTTATTAAGTTTGAGGGTATGCAGTATCGACACGATATCGGAGCGAAAGCTCTCACCACTGGGTTCTAGTTCCTTCGGGGGCTAGAACCCTTTTTCTTTTCGGTTTGCTTTTCTCCGCCAATTTCGTTATCATTTTTTAGATTGGGCTCATCGTATAGTGGTACCCGCCCGACCGAATGACTTCGGTCGTTCGGGCGGGGTACGCGGCATTCGCACCGCGCCCGCCAGACGATCACAAGGGCCTATAGTCTAGTAGTACGACGCGTCATTCGCATTGACGAGGCGGGGGTGCGATTCCCCCTAGGTCCACAAAAAAGCTCCCACTTGTTTACCAACAGGCAAACGTAGAGGGAGCTTTGGAAAACTTGGCTGATCGATCTAGAGTTGTTTCTTCAACCAACTCTCGATTGTCAGAAAAATCTCTGACCATGAACGCCGGGACGGTCGTGTGTTCTTGGCGGCACGTCCCCCGCCAGTGGTAATCAAACCGATCTGGGGATGATAGAACCAATTGTCTAGACGACCCTCTTCATCCGGACAAGTATCTATCGGCAATTTTCCGTAGTTTTCGAAACGTCGAAGTTCTGACACTAAATCACCCAATGGCAACCCAGCCTTGTGGTCGGCCATAATCGTTACATGACCGGTGCTCGAATCCCGACGAATAGAGAGACGCGCGCCACGAGAGCGAGTGGCTTTCAGGATATGTTCCGAAGTCGAGGTGATGCTTGCTAACATATGGTTACCACAACGACGATAGGAAACACTTCCACCAACACAAGCCAGATCGTAAGCCCTTTGGAATTTGGTCTGGTCATCGAGAAAATTCTCCATCATAATGATCCCCTGCTCGAGCATTTCGTTCGACGATCGGCCGTTGCGATACATTGCCGTCATCACCGATTCAATACTCAAAACTCCGCTGCCACCATTGAGATCGCAGTCCGTGACTTGCTTCGTAAGCCAAGCGACGGCTCGTCCCTCCGGCGACTTCGAATCGAGGTCAAGATATTCGGCGACAAGAGAAGTCGTTGAGTGTCCCTGTTTGCGGGGAATTCCATATTTGGGATCAGGGTGTTCATCGAACATCCCAGATCCTTGACCAAGAAGCAGAACGCCTCGTTCCAGCCAGTTTTCAGCCGACGCGCCATCGGGAGTCTGCCCGCCGTACGGCCAGAAAACTACCCGAGCGGTCTCAATACCGGGGAATAATGCCCGACCAAAACGATGAAGTAACACGAGAGCTACCACTTCATCGAGATGTGGCCCTTCGTGCATTGCCACAACCTGAACAGGATACGGAATCTTTTCAGTTACCGTTACCATTCGTCCAACCTGCCTTTCAGTTTTCAACGACCAACCAAATAACCTTACAGCGAGCCATTCCCGCTATTCGCGTCTATCTTAGCATATCACACAAAAGAAGTCAATGGACCCGGGGAGAATCGAACTCCCGTCTACCGGATGCAAACCGGTCATTTTACCACTGAACTACGGGCCCTTAATTTTTATTTAACGCTAAAGTAAGGATGTGATCAAGAAAATTTGGATACGGACAACCAACTGCTTTTAACGCTTTCGGCAAAAGCGATTCTTTGGTCAAGCCGGGCAAACTGTTGGTCTCGAGCAGATAAATCCCATGGGGAGTGAGAATGAAATCCGAGCGCGAATAATGTCGGAGGCCGAGCGCTCGGTGAGCCGTGATCGCTAACTTTTCGAGCTCGCGCTTTTCATTGTCGGTGAAATTTCCCGGACAAATTTCGGCGGTTTGGCCGCTATATTTATCCTGATAATCCCAAAGAAGTTTCCCTTTCGGTCGGCGAATTTCAATTGGTGGCAGAGCGTAACACTCCGCTCCGCGGAAATCATCAATCACGCCAGCCGTCGCTTCGCGACCGCGAAGATAATGTTCGACGAGAAGCGTCGGCGAGACCACCCAACCATCAACAATCGCCTGCGCTAAATCCTGAATGTTCCGAGCAAAAAAAAGACCAACTGATGAACCGCGATCATTCGGTTTAATCACCCACGGGGGCGAAACCTTTTGAAAAACTTCTCGCGCCGAGAGTGAGCTGCCATCATTCCCATCTCGCCGAACCACCAATCCGGGCGAGACCTTGAGTCCCGCCCGGCGAAACAAATCTTTCGACATCTCTTTATTCATTCCTAGCGCCGAAGGCGCCGTCCCCGAACCAGTGTATGGCAGACCCAACTGGTCAAGTTCGCTTTGAATCTTCCCATCTTCGCCATACTCACCGTGAAGCGCGTTGAAAAACACATCCACTTGACGAGCGATTCGCTGGGGCGCCGTCGGCAAACCGCCCAAATGCCACACACCGGCGCGGTCAATTAAAATATCCCGGCCGTGATAAGCGGCGGGCAAATGTTCCAAGACGCTCTGGCCCGTCGCCAACGAAACTTCATACTCGTGGCCAAGACCACCGCGCAAAACACCGACCCGAGCTTTAACCATAGGTTAGATCAATTTCTTGATCTTGCCGACCACATCGTCAAGAGTGAAGTTGGCTTTAATGAGAAAATCATCTACTCCGAGCGCTTTCGCTTTCTCGATATCTTCTTTTTGACCGAGGTTAGAAAAGATTATGACCGGAATCGCTTTGGTCGCGTCAGTTTCGCGAATTTTCTTCAGCACTTCAAAACCGTCCTTGCCGGGCAAAAGCAAATCAAGCAAAATGAGACTCGGATGAGCTGTTTCAATCATCGAAATCGCGTTCTCACCGTCCACGGCCACTTCAATATGATAATTTTCTTTTTCCAAACGTTTCGCCGTCAATGATCGAAGAAATTCATCGTCCTCAACAATTAAAATAGTTTTCTTGTTGCTATTATTTTCCATAATATCGATGTTAATTAATTTGATAAATTATTCCGGTAAACTGGAATAGTGAAATGAAATTGGGTCCCCTGTCCCGGTTCGCTTTCAAACCAAATTGCTCCGCCGTGCTTCTCGACAATATCCCGTGAAATGAAGAGACCAAGCCCGGTTCCGTCAGTTTGAACCTTGGTCGCATTCGAACCACGGAAGAAGCGGTGGAAAATCTTATCTCGTTCAACGGGCGGAATGCCGATACCGGTATCAGAGACAATTACTTCTAAACTACTTTCCGCACTGTTCATTCTAGCATCCCCCACCGAGACTGTCACCTCTCCACCTTGAGGTGTATATTTCATCGCGTTGTCAATCAGATTTTCAATTACCATGCTCAACTTAATCGGATCGGCCAACACTTTCGGCGGAGCCACTGGTGGTTTAATGCACTTCAACTTAATCAGCTTGCTTTCGGCTTGGTTAGTAAATTCGAATAAAACACTTTCAATAAGCGCTGGTAAATCTACCGGCAAAAAATTGTAATCCGAACGATCCGCTTCCATATAATCGACATTCAGCAAATCATTAATAATTGCGATCATTCGCTGGGTGCTTTCGTAGCCCTTCTCGATAAAATTGTGTTGATCTTTAGTTGTCGGCCCCAAATCGCCCTTGAGCAACATGTGGAAAGTCCACTTGATAGCCGAGAGGGGCGTTCGTAATTGGTGAGTGGTAACCGAGACAAATTTGGATTTGGCTTGCTCGAGATTCTGAAGACGTTTATTGGCCAGCGTTAATTCAAAATCTTTATCAAAAAGTTGTTTGGCGTAAGTTTCGAGTTCTTGGTTCAATTTCTTAAACTCCGCGCTTTTCGTCGCTTCCTCCCGAATTTGATCCGCCAGCAAACGATTTCGTTCTCGATTAAGTTTGGCGACATAGCCAATGAAAAAACCCATGATCGCGAGATAGGCAATCACGGGAACTAAGAAGAGCAGATAGACTTCACTCTGAATGCCCGAGGCATTGATAATCAAGAGAAGCACCGTTGAGAGAACAACGGTAATCACTCCCCAAAAAATCATCGGGTTCACTGTTCGTCGCCCCAAATTCGTCAGATGAATATGCCGCGGTATTTCCATACCTTATTATTATACCGCGTTAATGGTCAAGGGGATAGTGATTTACACTATTTTCCGGCGGTGGCGATGGAAGGTGATGGCGAAGCGGTGCGCTTCGTGATTGATGAGGAAAATTAAACGGTGTTGGTCTGGCGATAATTTTTGATTGCTTAGAATTTCTTTGGGCTTATGTTTCTTGTCTTTCACCCCTGCCACGATTGGTATGGTAATTTTATTTTCGGTCAAAACTTTTTGGGCGAGATCAAACTGATTTACTCCCCCATCAACTACAATCAAGTCTGGCCTTGGCCACTCGGTGTGAACCAATCGCCGTTCTAACACTTCACGCAAATTCGCCAAATCATCACCGCCGTGATTAACTTTAAATTTCCGATAATCGCTCTTCTTCAATTCCCCGTCTTCCGCCACCACCATCACGCCGACCGCGTGGCTACCACCCAAGTGCGCAATATCGTAAGCTTCAATTCTATGATAATCTGCGCCTTTCATGTCAAGGCTATTCATGTCAAGGCTAAGCCTTGACATTAGGATTGGGTTTTTAATTAACCCCACATCCTGAATATGTTGAAGCGCGCAAATTTGATCCCGAAGTGGCGCACTTTTTTCGAAATCTTGTCGTTTAGCCGTGGCGCGCATTTCCCGAGTAAGTTTTGCAATTAACGGCCGTACTCGGCCGGCCAAAAGCAATTTCAAATGGTTAATTCGTCGGCGATAATTCGTTGTTGTAATTTCTCCGCTGCAAACTCCCGGGCAAAGACCGATTTGCGCGTTGAAACATTTTTTCCCGACCAATGGTTGGCATTTGTCTCGATAAGGAAAAATTTTACGGATCAATCGTAACGCTTCGCGAAGTTCACTCGTGTTGGGGAAAGGTCCGAAAGTCGCCCCGACGTAAAGTCGGGGTCCCGACCGAAGCGTCGGGACTTCTTTAGCTTTTAGGTTTTGACCTCTAACCATTAAAACTCTTGGAAATTCTTCGTCAGTAATAATTACATACCAAAAACTTTTATCATCCTTCTCCCGCGCATTATATTTCGGCTGATGTTTTTTAATCAACGCTGATTCGAGAAGCAACGCTTCAAGCACCGAATCAGTTTTTTGATAACGAATTCCAGTCGCAAGCGCCAACATTTGCACAATCCGTCCACCTCGACTGGTTTCAACTCCCGCCGAAGAGAAATAACTCCGCACGCGATCGCGCAGTGAAGTCGCCTTGCCAATATACAGAATTTCCCGCCCGCGGGTAAAAAAATACACCCCGGGCGCATCAGGCAGTTTTTTAATCTTTTTTATGACTAACATTTATTTCTTCTTCAACGCCCGTTTGAGATACTTCGCGGTGTGGGAAGTGATGACATTGGCAACATGTTCCGGCGTGCCTTGGGCTACGATTTGCCCGCCCTTCTGGCCGCCTTCTGGTCCGAGATCAATCACCCAATCGGCGTTTTTAATTACTTCCATATTATGCTCAATCACTACGACAGTGTTTCCACGATCAACTAATTTCTGGAGAATGATAATCAAATGACGTACATCTTCATAATGTAAACCGACCGTTGGTTCGTCGAGCAGATAAATTGTCCGCTCGGTGATCGGCCGATAAAGTTCAGAAGAAATTTTGACTCGCTGGGCGTCCCCGCCCGAAAGCGTTGTCGCCGATTGACCAAGCTCGAGATAACCGAGTCCAACTTCATTCAGAGTTTTCAGCCGATCGGCAATCGCCGGAATGTCGCGGAAAAAAGCCAGCGCCTCCTCGACCGTCATTTGCAAAATCTGGTAAATATTTTTTTTCTTATACATCACCTCGAGCGTTTCTTTGTCGAATCGTTTGCCGCGACAGACATCGCACTCGACATAGACCGTCGGCAAAAAATGCATCTCCACCGCGATCGTGCCATTGCCTTGGCAGGCTTCACACCGCCCGCCGCGCACATTGAAGGAAAAACGATTAGCCTTCCAGCCCCGAACGCGCGCCTCCTCGGTCGAGGCGAAAAGATTGCGAATCCAAGTGAACGCGCCGGTGTAAGTGGCCGGATTTGAGCGCGGTGTCCGGCCGATCGGCGATTGATCAATTAAAATTGTCCGACTGACATATTCTGTGCCGGTAAATTCTCGGCAATTATAAATTTCGTTGGTTCGATAACGGCGTTCGAACCGTCCCTGCAAATTCTTGTGAAGAATTTCATAAACTAAAGAAGATTTTCCCGATCCCGAAACACCAGTAATCGCCACCAGCCGACCTAAGGGAATTGTTGCGTCAAGATCGGTGATGTTGAAAATTTTCCCCCCGCGAATTTTAATCGCGCCCTGTTCCGCCGTTCGACGAATAGCCGGCACGGGAATTGCTTCGTCACCTCGTAAATAATCAATCGTTAAAGAACCAAAATCATTCGTCTTGGCTGTAATAAATTTCTCGGTCTCGCCCACCGCCACAATGTGACCACCGTGCACGCCCGCGCCCGGACCGATATCCACCAAATAATCCGAACTAAGAATCGTATCTTCATCATGTTCGACCACGATAATCGTGTTACCGAGATCGCGAAGCTCCTTCAAAGTTTTAATCAACCGTTCGTTATCGCGCGGATGAAGACCGATCGTCGGTTCGTCGAGAACATAGAGCGTCCCCACGAGACGGGAGCCGAGTTGCGAAGCAAGACGAATCCGTTGGGATTCTCCGCCCGAGAGCGTGTGGGCGCGCCGATCCAGTGTCAAGTAATCAAGACCGACATCAAGCAAAAATTGCAGTCGGTGTTCGATCTCCTTGAGAATCACTTTGGCAATGGCGCGTTCTTGGTCCGTTAATTTCGCTTGCGTCAAAAATTCTTGCGCCACGGCAATCGAGAGCGCGGTAAATTGAGCAAGATTGATACCGCCGATCGTCACCGCCAACGCTTCCGGACGAAGCCGGGTACCGGCACAAACTAGACACGGATCGTCACCGAAGAGATGTTTGGTCCCAAGTCCGCGACATTCCGGGCACGCGCCGTAAGGCGAATTGAAAGAGAAGAGCCGTGGTTCAATTTCCGGATAAGAGAAACCGTCGTGCGGACAAGCGAAACGCACCGACATAATGAAAGAATCTTCACCAATTTTCACCCCGACCAAACCATCGGCAAGCTCAACCGCCTTCTCAATCGCTTCGGCCAGCCGACTTTTGATGTCACCAATCAACGGTAACTCATCCACCACCGCGCTAATCTCGTGCTTCTTATTTTTCTCCAGAATAATTCGTTCACGAAGCAATTTCCGCGCGCCGTTAACCATCACCTCGCGATAACCTTTGTCGAGCAGATCGTAAAGCAATTGATAATGTTCCCCTTTCCGACCGCGAATCACCGGCGCGAGGATCAGAACACTCGGTGTCTTATTGGCTCCAGACACCGAGTGTTTCTTTACCGTGGCAATTTTTTTACTAACTAACGAGATGATCTCCGACGGCGAAAGTTTCTCAATCAAGCGACCACAAATCAAGCAGTGAGGCGCGCCGACGCGCGCGTAGAGCACACGCAGATAATCATCAATCTCGGTGATCGTGGCAACCGTGGATCGCGGATTGCCAGAGCGCGTTTTCTGATCAATTGAAATCGCCGGCGATAAACCGCTAATCTCATCCACATCGGGCTTCTGCATCTGCAGTAAAAATTGTCGCGCGTAAGCCGAGAGTGATTCCACATAGCGCCTCTGACCTTCGGCAAAAATGGTGTCAAACGCCAAAGAAGATTTTCCCGAGCCGGAAAGTCCGGTAAAGACCACGAGTTTCCCGCGTGGGATCTCGAGATTAATATTTTTCAGATTATGCGTCCGCGCCCCCTTGATAATAATTTTCCCAGTATCTTCTTTCGTCATAAGCCAAGCAGTTTAGCACGCCAACCAAAATTTGACAAAAATAACTGGTTATGCTTAACTCAATGTGGATGGTTGAGCGACTTACCTAATGTGGGTAAGTCCAACCGAACCTTGAAAACTGAATGCTGTTTGACAGCAAGGAGATTGAGATGATATGCGAACGATGTGCGTTACCTTTCATTTGTGCGATTGTATTTTTCGCGGTCGTAACTTGGACTTTTCAAATCCGGCCGTTGTTTGTTTGTATTCATCACATTAACAAGCGAAGGGTCTGTTCCCATTGTCAATATGATATGGGTGGGAGATCAATGGATTGCAAATTCTGTGTCCGGTGTGGAACTAGTTTTCAATAACCACCTCGACTGAACGCAAAAGCCACCGAGACTCGCCCGAGTCGCCGGTGGCTTTTTTATTTTCTTTCCCCATCATAATAAAAGGTCATATCTTGGCACGATCGTGTTTATTTGTTATCATTGTCTAAATAATGAAAGAAGGAAAACAAAAAACAAAACGAACAAAAAATATTACAAGTCCCTTAAAACAAAAGATCCTACTAATGCTTGGGGCGGGCGTTTTACTTGGCTTCTCTTACTCACCACAACATTATTTTAAAATTCTCCGTGCGGTAATCAAAGAATGGCGCTTTATAGAGCGTCGTTACTTGTTTCAATTGATTAGAGAGTTCAAAAGAGATCGTCTGGTGGAATATCGCGAATCATTTAACGGCGAAACTAAAATTATCTTAACCGAGCAGGGTAAAAAAGTGGTGTTATTTTTCGATCTAGATAAAATTAAAATCCAGAAGCCCTCCGTTTGGGACGGCAAGTGGCGAATTGTGATGTTTGATATTCCAGAGAAAAAACGAAACGCCCGCGACGCCTTGCGCGACAAACTTAAAGAACTAGGGTTTCAAGAAGTTCAACGATCGGTTTTTATCCACCCTTTTCCGTGCAACAAAGAAATAAGTTTTATTGTCGAGGTTTTTGAAATCAGAAATTGCGTCCGCTTGGCAGAGGTTGACAAAATTTCTAACGAAGCCGAGCTTTTAATAAAATTCAATCTGCGAAAGAAATTAAAAGTTTAATAAATGGTTATATGTTAGCACGATCGTATTGTAATGTAATCATTTTGCTACGAAATAAGAATGCTTTTATTTTTTCTTGATCGTCAAAAGTTTGAGTTCGTCACGGATTAGCGCGGCGGTTTCGAAATCGAGTTCTTTCACTGCCTCGCGCATTTGCCGTTTTTTTTCTTTTACAATTTTGCGCGTGTTACCGCCATAAGTCGCCCGATCAAGTTTAACTAAATCAGCTAACGCCCGCGCGCGGTCATTATCAATACTCTCGCTAATGTCGCTAATTTTTTTAATAATCGTCTTGGGGGTGATGTGATGCTTTTTATTATACGCCACTTGTTTCGCTCGGCGCCGATTAGTTTCATCAATCGCCGATTTCATCGAACCGGTCACGCGGTCGGCGTAGAGAATCACTCGACCTTCCACATTGCGGGCGGCGCGACCAATCGTCTGGATTAACGACACAGTCGAGCGTAAAAAGCCTTCCTTATCCGCGTCCAGAATCCCAATCAAGGTGACTTCCGGTAAATCAAGCCCTTCGCGAAGCAAATTAACACCGACCAAACAGTCAAAGCCTCCCTCTTTCGCCCCGCGCCGAAAGTTCGACAGAATTTTAATTCGTTCAATCGTTTTAATGTCACTATGCAAATATTCGGCATTGAACCCAGCCTCTTTAAGATAGGCGCTTAAATCTTCTGCCATCTTCTTAGTTAAGGTCGTAGCAATCACGCGATGACCACGACCAATCTCCCCGGTTGCTTCGGTGACAAAATCTTTGATTTGCCCGGGATACAGTGGCAAGGACTGTCCTTGGGGCACCTTCTTAAGGACAGTCCTTGCCACTACCGGTCGCACTGCAATTTCCGGATCCACTAAACCGGTTGGCCGAATAATTTGTTCGACAATTTGATTACTTACTTTAAGTTCATAATTGCTCGGTGTGGCGCTAGTATAAATAGTTGACCCAACGCGACTCTTAAACTCGTCAAAAGTCAGTGGCCGATTATCGAGCGCGCTAGCCAAACGGAAACCATACTCGATTAAAGTTTGCTTCCGACTCCGATCGCCGGCATACATCCCGCCAATTTGCGGAACCGTGATATGAGATTCGTCAATGATCGTTAAAAATTCTTGGGGGTAATATGACAAAAGTGTATCCGGCGGTTCACCCGCGTTTCGCCCCGAGAGATGACGCGAATAATTCTCAATCCCCGAACAATAACCGACTTCCCGGATGAGAGCCAGATCATAATTCGTTCGGCGCTTCAACCGTTCGGCTTCGAGTGGTTTGCCAGCTTTCTCTAATTCTTTAAGTCGTAAGGCTAGTTCTTTTTTAATTGAAACCAACGCTTGCCGGCGCGCTTCTTGATTGGTAATAAAATGCTTCGCCGGAAAAAGAAAAACTGTTTTCCGTTCTGCCACCACCTCGCGCGTGATGGCATTCAGTTCGGTAATTTCTTCGATCCCGCGCGCACCAATCCGGATGGCATAAATTTCCCGACCACTTGGCGGAATTACTTCTACTGTTCCGCCCAACGCGCGGAAAGTGCCAGGCGTCAGGTCGGCATTCGTCCGTTCGTAATGCACCTTAATTAGACGACGCGCAAGATCGGTCCGTGAAAGTTCATCGCCAACTGTAAGTTTAAGATTTTCGGCTTCATAATCTTTCGGACTGCCTAGACCATAAATACACGAAACCGACGCGACAATAATCACATCCCGGCGGGTCAACAGAGCTTGAGTGGAAGCGTGGCGGAGACGGTCAATCTCTTCATTAATCATCGCGTCCTTCTCGATGTAAGTATCCGTCGTGGCGATATAAGCTTCGGGTTGGTAATAATCGTAATAAGAAACAAAATAATGAACCGCGTTCTTGGGGAAAAAATCTTTATACTCTTGCGCCAATTGAGCAGCGAGCGTTTTATTATGAGCAATAACCAGAGTCGGCTTTTGATAAGCGGCAATCACATTCGCCATGGTGAAAGTTTTGCCGGAGCCAGTCACACCGAGCAAGGTTTGATGCTGATCACCGCGCGTTAACCCCGCCACTAACTTCTTAATCGCCGCCGGCTGATCGCCGGCGGGCGCAAAAGGACGGTGCAATTTGAAACCCACGTCAGACATATCTCCCCACTCTACCCCGCGCCCTAAATTTTTTCAAACCCCGTAAAAAGCGGAACGCTTCTACGGGGTCAACCTTAAACAAAAAAAGGAACCCCGTCGTCAAATGAGACAACAAGAGCTCCCAAGGAGGTGCCCGTGGGTTGTACAAACCACGCGAGCGTATGCGACAAACAAATCAAAAAGATCAAGGGGGGCTGGCAGGAGTGTCTCCCAAAACAATTCTCGGGGGTGTCTGATCCCCGACAACAAAATCTTGGCTCCCGCCAGCCCCTTACGAGGGTCATCCTTTTACGGCAATAAGCCACATTTACAAGCCGAGTAGACCGACCCTTTTAACCAAGTCAGAGAACAACAAAACCGATTTCCGTCGTCAAATTTGTGTAGTGGATAAGTAATGGGTGCGAAATGTTTACGACCGTTTCAATTTCGCACCTTGTTCCCTTGTTCTTAATAAATCCACGATCGTGAATTTTGTAAGACATCAAATTAAGAGTCATATGATAAATAAGCCACGATCGGAAATTATTTAGCATATCGTTTTTTCGGCAAAGAAAAAAGCGCACATACCCGCGAAGGTCGTGCGCTTTGTGTTGTGCCAACACCGAGTATTGACAGGATCAGAGATCGAGAGAGTCATCGGAAGCTTCAATGAAAGGTCTGAGTCGTTCTTCGAGTGTGGGGAAAATTGTTATCATTCCCTCAACAAACGAAGATAGATTTTTGTACACAAACCGGACGTCTCTTGCGCCGTTTTTAAACTCCGGATTATCACAGTTAACAAAAATCTCTTCCTCTTCGCTGGGTTCGGTAAGGTTGTTAGCTCTCTTGATACACCTTACAATCGTCCTACTGCAGTTTAATTCTGTTGTATAAACAATCCAAGTACCTTGCGGAAAAAGGAAATGTTTAACAACAGAGCCACCGAGCAAGCGTTGGGTGTCCTCTAGGTCAATACAACCAAGCACCATGTGAATGACCTGCTTCACTCTATTCTTCATCAGATCGATGTTGCGCGAACCTCTAAGTAACTGTTGAGCAATTTCTGGCTGTTCCATGACCTTCTCCTTATCTCTAAGGGCCTTCTCAGGGATTTTGTGAAAGAACAATTCCCTCACTTCACTGCCTCTAGTATACACGAGAAGGAATCTTTGTCAAGCGTTTTAGTGAAATACGGCTTAAAATAAGGATAAATAGCGAGTTAAAAATTGCTGGCGGAAGGAGTCGAGGGTCTCTTGCAAAATGGCTTGGCGGATTTGGGCGAGGAGTGAAGCGAAGAAAAAGAGGTTGTGAATCGAAGCTAAAGTGGTGGATAACATTTCTCTTGACCGAAATAAATGACTTAAATAAGCGCGGGTATAATTTTGGCAAGTATAACAATGGCAATCACTTTCAATCGGTTGAAAATCGGTAGCGAATTGACTGGATTCTAAATGAAGCCGACCCTGTTTCGTCTCCACCGTTCCATGCCGACCCAACCGCGTGGGGGTGACGCAATCGAAAGTATCGACGCCACTCGCCACGCCAGCAAAAATATCTGCCACTTCACCAATACCGAGCAAGTGCCTCGGCTGATCAAGTGGCAACAAGCGATTGACCACCGCCACCACCGCGCCAATATCTTCTTTATTGAACGAACCGCCGATCGCAAAACCGTCAAACCCGCCCCGACTACCATCGGGTCGGGCAAGCTCCATCGTGCCGATAATTCGCGCACTCTCGATGCGTAAATCCGGGAAACGCCCGCCTTGAACAATCCCAAATAACGCCTGATCGCCGCCAAGGCGTTTGTGTTCATCTAAACTCCGTTTTGCCCAGACATGCGTCCGAGTCAACGCTTCTTTCTGATATTCATACGGCGCTTGCGGTGTGGTGCATTCATCAAAAGCTAAAATAATGTCGGCGCCTAAATCATGTTGGATCGCGATGGAAGATTCTGGCGTCAGACGATGAAGCGAGCCGTCCCGCGGGGAGCGGAAGTCCACTCCGTCGTCGTCTATTTTGACTAAGGAACGAGCCCCGGCAAAATTTTCATCCGTGTCGCCCGCCCGACCGAACGGTCGTTCGGGCGGGGAGCCCGCCACTTTCGACACCCCTTGCCCAAACGCCGCGCCGAGCGAGAAAACTTGAAACCCGCCGGAATCGGTCATAATTGGTCCCGGCCAATTCATAAATTTGTGAAGCCCGCCGGCTGATTTGACCACCGCTTCGCCGGGTGAGAGATGGAGGTGGAAAGTATTAGCAAAAATCACTTGCGTCCCCACCGCTTTAGCTACCTCGGGCGTAACGCCCTTAAAAACCGCCTGCGTCGCCACCGGCACGAATGCCGGCGTCTCAATTACACCATGCGTAGTCTCAATTTTTCCCGCTCGGGCTAATGAACTTGGACTGGTTTTCTCAACTATAAATTTCACTCGACTAGTATACCGGATTGCAGGCCTGGCACACACCCAGCGCCTCCAATTTGTCTAGATAAGCAATGACGGTGCGCACAAATTCGGCATGGCTCCAAACGAGCGGCGAGACGGAAAGTTGTTCACCGGTCATCGAATTTAATTGCTCGGACAGCAGTCCCGAGCGCGTGGCATAACGCGCACACCAACGAAGTCGTTCGATTGCCGGCTTGAGATCAGCCTCATTTTTTGCCGCGCGGATTGCATGTTGGGTAAACCATAAAGTCGTGATGAACCAGGGATTGCTCGTCTGACTGCCAGCCAACCGTTGATAAGCATCATTCTGATAACGCGCGAGACCGCCAATCCCCGCCCGCGCGGTAAGCGCCGTCTCGGCCATCGCTATTTCTTGAATCAAACGTGGATCGTCCGATGGCAAAATACCAAAGGTCGAAAGCCCGTGCGCGGTCGAAGCGTCGATCGTCATATCATAATTAAGTTCGTCGCCCACTAATCGGAAAAGTTTGCAAAAACGACCGATCTCTTTGTCATAGAGATGTTCCAAAATTGCCGAGCGGAGAGCTTCCGCTGTTTCTTGATAAATTGTTTCGCTCTTTTTCTTGCCTAGTAAACCGGCAAACTTAGCCGCCGATTGAAGCGCGCCGGCCACGCTCGCCGCGGTGAAAGTGGCAACGCCGAAACGTTCTTCCCAGAGATCATAGCTCGGCTTCGGTAATCCCGTTCGTTCATCGCGATAAAGCACCAAGAAGTCAGCCGTGCGCTTAATTAAAGAATTATAAATTGACTCAATAAATTCCAAATCTTTAGAAATTTCGTAATAACGCCAGAGCGTGTGGAGAATCAGCGCCGTGCCGTCTTCTTGAATCGGCAATTGGAATTGACCGTCGCGAAGCCACGGATGCCAAGAACTGCCGAGCGAGCCGTCGGGACTATATTTGTGGCGGAAATAACCGTCGGCTGAAATAACCCGATTGCAAAAACCGAAAAAGAGTTTCGCCACATAAGTATCGCCGGCTTCGCTTAGCGCCAGGGCGGTAATCGCCGCGTCGCGAGGCCAAACATAACAATAAGTATCCTTCCCTTTTTGCAACACATTGGAATCACCGGAGGCAATAATTGCCCCGTTGCTACTCACATGAGCGCGCATAATCAAAAGTGATTTTTGGAAAAGATTAATCACGGCGGGATCCAGACCGTGAAAACTAAAATTCTGCCGTTTAACCCAAGCTTGCCAAAAATTAGTCGTCGTCTCCACCAAATGCCCGGGACCGTGTTCAATCGTATATTGGTCAAGCGCTTCGACCTCGTTAATTGATTCACCCACCGCCACCCAATAATAAATAAGTTTCTCTTCGAGCGGTTGATAGGCGGTGGCGAGACCAATTACCGAATCAACTTGCCCGTGTTCAATATTATTCTTAGCCAACAAACCGTCTTCAGCATCTTTATGCGTCCCCTCTTTGCCCTCGGCGCCGAAAACGCCAGTGGAATAATCATCAAAACCACGGCCTTCTAGTTGGGCATTGATTAAAAAAGCCCGTTGATTGCGATAATGAATAATCGTTTTCCGAAGCGGATCGTAATAAACCGTATGCGCCATATGCGATTCGTACAACTCAAATTGCTGATTGAAAAAAACTTTGATCACGCGGATCGCATTAGGCCAAGTGTTCTTGATAATCACTCGGCGCAAGAAAATATTTTTCTCATTATAAACCAGATCGGTAATCGTGAGCGCCACGCCGAGACGAGCGTTGACCGCGCGAATCTTCCCCGCCAAGACCGTCTCTTCCGACTCAATCGTAATTGTCCAGCCATCATCAGCCAACCACGCCAAAGCCCCATCAACAAAAACACCGAGACGGTGAAGGAAATGCCCGCCGATTTGATTCTCCAGACCGACATAAGGAAAATAAAAATCGCGCACCTGTCCAAACTGGTCCAGGTTAACGAGAATATTGCCGTTGCCGAGAGTCAGCGCTTTAGACATTGTAGCGCTTGAGCGCGCGACTAACGGCCAACCGCGCGGTTGCTACCGTCTTCGACTTCTCAAGCGCTCGCGCGCATAACTTGTCGCCCAAAATCGCTTCCACCCATTTGGCGAAATCGTTACCGGCGCGCTTGGTATGATAACTAAATTGTTCCTCGGTAATAATCGCAAGGAACTTGCTCAAGTCCAGCAGGTGACGAAGCGGCGGACCATTATTGACCCAGAAAAATGCGCCGGCGGGAGCAATTGTGAGTGGAATCACTTTCGTTTTTGGTCGGCGAACTAATTTCTTTTTCAACATCTTATCATTCTACTAGAACCGCCGCGGGGTGGGAAGTGGAAAAAGCCGAGTTATCCACTCCGAGACGCAAACGGAGATCAGTGGTCGCGTTAATGTAAGCGATGAAAGCTTCGTATGGTGACCGATAAGGATTGAAATAAGCATGGACATCGCCGTCAGCAAACCATTTGGTGCACATATAATAAAAATGATCGGAAGTGGTGAGTCGGCGCCAAGTGTTGAGCAAGGTGGAATCTTTCGTGGCTAACACCAACGGTTCCAAATCATAAATTGCGCGGAGCGCGGAAGTCTGAAGATCGTTGCCGGTCCAAGCCGAGAGATCACGCTCGGTGTCGGCCCAAGTCACGACGGCCGGCGCATCCACTTGATCGCGAACTGGATAATCACGCGCCGCTTCTTCAACCGTGACGAAGCCGTTATGGGGATGGGCTAGAACTTCGCCGGGTAAATGACGAAGAAAATTGAAAATACCGGTGTCCTCCCATTGATGCTCGCCAAAAGTTTCGTAGTCCATAAAAAGATTGACAATGTCGCCGGTGCCGTTGACCGCCGACACCCACTGACTGAACTTCGGCGCGGTCAACGGATATTCCGACCACGACTTCTCGGAAAAACGGAAGGCGACATCATCCGACATTTTATAATTTTTGAGCAAAAGCTTCGTCCGCTTGGCGCCTTGTGGCCGATAAACAAAATTGGGGCTCCGCCAACCAAGAATCCGCCCCCACCCCTCGGCGAGCACGGCTTCATAACCCTGCTTGTCCGCCCACAATCCGAGATTATTGTTGTAGGCGAGTTCGGTATTGCGAAAAACGCGCGGGATGACACCGAAAATTTTTTTTACCTTTTCCCGATGCAATTTTACCTGTCGTTCAAATTCGGGTAGAGAATAAAAGAACGCCAGCGAGTGGTGATAAGTTTCGCCGAGAATCGCCACGCGGCCGGTGTCCACGAGCCGACGAAAAGAATCGAGCGTCGCGGGTGAATATTGCTCCAGTTGCTCCAGCAAAACGCCCGAAAGTGAGAAGCTCACCTTGAATTCGGGATGGCGTTTCAGCAATTCCAGAAGTAAAGCGTTGGCCGGTTGATAACATTTTCCCGCCACCTTCCGAAGAATTCGATCATTATTAAGATCCGTTTCCGATTCGTCATTGAAGTATTCATGATCATGACCAACATCAAACACGCGATAACGCTTGACCCGATAGGGCTGATGAACTTGGAAATAAAAACACACCGCCGGCATGGTGATTATCTTAGCACAAAACAAACAGTTAACCAGTTTTCAAAACGAGATCAGCTTGTTGTTCTGGTTTATATTCTTCTCGATATTTTTTGAGCGCTAGGGTTATTTGCCTGAAGTGTGAGTCAGGATGAGTTTCGGGAAAATATTTTTCCCCCCAACGCTTTTTCTCTCGTTCAACCCTTCGTTTATCAATTTCTTCCGTGTTGCCATCAAGATAAATGCGCCGATCCCAAAGATGATTGAGTAGTTTCGGGTGGAACATCCGAACACCGTCGATGACCAAAATCTGTTTTGAAAAGTCATACTCAATCGACGTATCTACTTCACCGGAATCGGCATTGAAAATTTTGGTTCGATAAGGGGCATTAGAAATTCGAAAGGAGTTAATTAATTTTTCAATCTTCGGATAGTCGTTGTAACCAAGTTCAAAATCTTTTGCTTCAATGTTTTTACGAGAGAGGAGAAAGTCATCAAAATGAACCGGCACGATTTCTGGATTAAGTTTTGCCAGATTATCGAGCAAGGTAGTTTTGCCAACACCAATATAGCCATCGATCGCTATCACCAATTTACCTTTACCCACCACCCACTCTTTTATTTTCTTGTTTGCTTCTTGGACTAATTCTTCTAGCGACATGAAAATACTTTAACATAAAATAATCAAAAACAAAACTCTTAAACTTCCCACGACCGTAAATAGTTTAAGAGTTTTAAAATTACACCAAACTTTTTAAGTCAGCCCAAAAGATTTCTTAAGCCACCCATCATTCTCTAAATAATCGGCCGTGAGATATAAAACTTCTTTACCGAGTCGAAAATTCGCTTTCAGTAAAACGATCACCTCTCGACATTCATAAGGATAGGCCCAAACACTATTTTGTAAACGAATAAAACCAAGGTTCACTAACCATTGGCGCAATTCGTCTCGAGAATTCCGTTTCCATTCTTTAATATCAAAAATAATCAAACGAAACTTCCCATCCCATTTTGCTGGTTTGGGTATTACAATTCCCGCTTGTTGATAATGTTTCAGTTCTTCTTGCCCCTTTTTGGTTAAACGAATCACTTTCTGCCCCTGTTGATTTTCTGCAAAAGCAATCGAACCACTATCAGCCATTCTTTTGGCTACTGACTTGACATAATAAAGACGATTTTGCCGTTGGCGATCATTTTTTATTACATATTTGAGAAGTTGAACCGCATTGGGAGCCAAAACCGCCAATGTCACAAGACCAGCCAGACCGACAGTTGCCAAGATAACTTCTTTAACCCTGGTTCTATTTTCAGTTCTCATGCATTCAACATTATAATCCTTACTCTTAACTTTTGCACGGTCGTAAATAGTTTAAGAGAAGGTGGACTATACTTTTACAGAATTACTTGCTATTCTGAAAGAGGTAAAGGAAGCCTTGAGCGCGGTGCTAAGGCGGAACGGATTCGGTCTTTGTAAAGGAGCGGTTAGTATGGAGAAGTTCTTTATGTTGCTCGGCTGTAAACACGGGGAGGGGCCATTGGCTTATCATCACAGTGGAAGAGTTTACGGTCCATTTCCTGACGATCCCGCCAGAGAAGAAGCAATGGTAGAAACCGGGATAGAAAGAGAGCGAGTTAGAAAAGAAGGAGAAGTATTTCTCTGTTTTGAGGGATCCATGGTTAATAGCAACCTCGTCCCCATATTACCACGAGAGAAGATCAAGCAACCGGCACTAGTTTGAGAGTTTGTTCTGTTTTTTTACCAACCACCCCGCCAGGTCATCAGACCTGGCGGGATTTTTATTTTTTGAAAAACTAATTAACCGGCATGAAAAGGAAGGAGGCTGCGATAAAGCGCGAAACATTTCTCTGCGGCGGCGGTCCAAGTGACTTTGCGAACTTCGTCACCACCGTATTGTTTGAGCGTTTGGTGAAGCGCGGGATGACGAAGCACGGTGATAATTTGATTGGCTAATTCTTCGGTATCCCAAAAATCAACTTTGAGCGCGTGACGCAGCACTTCGGCCACACCGGACTGATAAGAAATAATCACCGGCGTGCCGTTGACCAACGATTCAAGCGGGGTGATACCAAAAGGTTCAGAAACCGAGGGCAAAACATAAAGATCGGCGGATTGATAAAGCGCGTCAAGCTCGGCGCCACGAACGAAGCCGGTGAAAATTACGCGCTCGGCAATGCCGAGCGCGGCCGCTTCGCAGAGAACTTGCCCTTCCATATCACCCGAGCCAGCAATGAGGAAATAAACTTTCGGCTGGAGCTCGAGCACCCGTTTCGCCGCCCGAACAAAATAGTCGGGTCCTTTTTGTAAAGTAATGCGTCCAACGAAAAGCACAATTTTTTCTCCGGCTTGTTTGAGCGCCGAGAGACGATCCGGCAAGGGCCGATAATCCCCCGCTTCGATTCCATTGTGGACCACCGTCACTTTCTCCGGCGGGATACCATAATGGCGAACAACTATATTCTTTGTCCACTGACTCACGGCCACCACCGCATCGGCTCGGTTCATCCCCTCTTTTTCAATTTTGTAAACTTCCTGATTGACGCCCGTGCCACCAGTGCGATCGAATTCGGTCGCATGGACATGGACGACGAGAGGCTTGCCCGATACTCGTTTGGCCTCGAGCCCGGCTGGGAAAGAGAGCCAATCGTGAGCGTGGATAATATCAAAAGATTCAGCCATGGCGATCTCACCCGCCAATACGCCATAGCGCCGAACCTCGCCGATTAAATCGAAACCATAGATTGGCGGTAACCCCTTACGCTCACGCGCGTAACTCTCGCTCGTGATATACGGATAGAGATGAGTGGTAATCCCGTGGCCAATCACTGCTGGTAAATCGGCAAAGCACATTTTCAACCAATCCGCGCCGGCGTTGACGCGCTTCGGTAAAACAAAAGTAACTGCCATCCCGCCGCGCGCTAAGGCGCGCGTGAGGCCGAAACAAGCCGTGCCTAATCCACCGCTATTATGCGGCGGGAATTCCCACCCAAACATCAGGACTTTAACCGACATCGTATTTTTAGTTTGTTGTTATGGACCAGTTTATTATACCAAACTTTGTCGTTGTGTATAACTAATAACGGTGCATAACCGCATGGTCGTGGAGCTCTTGGATTTTCTTTTTCATCGCTTCGGGATGAGCGGCGTTCTTAATGATAAACTCCCGCCGCTCGCCGGCTGATTGAATGCGAATGTCGCCGTAATTGAAGATCATCGCGAAAAAACCGCGCGTATCAATCGTGATATCTTGAATATTTTCGAACCGAATTGACGCCTCGTCACGGCTGAAAAAACCTTTTTGTTCAATGTCAATAATTCGCCGATCGGTCACTTGCCAGACATCCAGATAATAATCCGTCCAAGCCGAGAAGAAACCAATCCACATCGCGAGTAGCCAGAGAAAATAAAAGAAAGCGCCAATGTGAGCTTTAACTGATTCGCTAAATGTAATCGGCAGAAAAGATAAATTGAAACCCACCGTGCTATCAATAATCAACGGCACCAGCGCCAAACCAAGAAAGCCCGAAGCCGAAGCCGTGATCGTCAGCCAGTGCTTCCGAATTTTGAAAATAATTTTTTCGTCAGATGAGAGAAAAGACATAGATATAAATTTGTTAAGGGGCAACCAGCGCCGTGAACGCCAGAACGATAAGCAAAGCGCTAACGGCCAAATAAATTGTTCCCGCCATAATCACACCGGCATTACCAAACCGATACCGCCGCCAGTGATAAAAAAGAATCAAACTCATACCGACAAAAAGCGCGATGACCACACCAAAGATAATCCAGAGATGGACTGAAGTGATAGCAATGAGTTTAATCGGCGATGTCGGATTCACCCCTTTAGTATAACAAGAATACACTACTCCACGAAAGTGAGCGCCGAGCCGGAGGCGGTGCCGCGGCCGGTGCGACCAATGCGATGAACATAATCTTCGTAAGTGGCCGGCAAATCGTAATTGATAACATGGCTGACATTGGCGATATCGAGACCGCGCGCGGCGACATCGGTCGCCACTAACACTTGAATCCGCCCTTCTTTGAAGAGTCCTAGCGAGCGCTGGCGTTGACCTTGACTCTTGTTGCCGTGAATCGAGTCGGCCTTGAACCCGCGCTTGACAAGCGCCACCGCCAATTTCTCCACCCCATATTTAGTCCGACCAAAAATTAATACCTTTTGAAAATCAGGCCGAATTAGAAGATCATGAAGCGCTCCAACTTTCTCCTGCCCCGCCTTCAGTCGGACAATGTCTTGGTCAATATTGTCGGCCGTCGCGCGTGTGGTCACCGAGATGTGCACCGGCTCGCGCAGGAAGTCATGAATAATTCCCTTGACCTCGGCCGAAAGCGTCGCCGAGAAAAAAAGGGTCTGACGCATTGTCGGCAATTTCGCCATAATGAAACGCATATCGGGAATGAAACCCATATCGAGCATCCGATCGGCTTCGTCAAGAATCACGGTCGTGGTCGTTCCGAGTTTCAGCACTTGGCGATTGATTAAATCTTTGAGCCGACCGGGCGTGCCGATGATAAAATGATTCGGATGCCGGAGCTCCCGAATCTGCGGCGAGATGTTTGTTCCACCGACACAACAAACCGAGAAGAGACGGAGGTGCGAAGCAAACGCGATGAATTCTTGATTGATCTGAATCGCCAGTTCACGAGTCGGCACCACGATCAGCACCGGCTCGCGCGGATTTTTCAAAACTTTATTGATAATGGGTATGAGAAAAGCGGCGGTTTTACCGGTGCCGGTGTTGGCAATCCCGACCACATCTTTGCCCTGCAAAATATGCGGAATGGCGCGATCTTGGATCGGTGTCGGCACGCTGTAACCCTTGCTAATAATATTTTTCTTTAATCGTTCATCAATCGCGAAACTGGCGAAAGAATGTTCGGGCAGGAAATGTTGCTCGGTTTCCTCGACCACCACCGCCTTGTTGATAAAAGCGCTGATGTCGAGGTGTTGCCTCCTGCCCGCCGAAAAGGCGGGGCGTCGTCCACCACCGCGAAATGACCCACGATGTTGACTGTGACTTGGTCGGGGTCCAAAACGACCGCGGGTTGAATTCGGACCACCTTGACGATATCTCGATGATCCAGACGAGCGCGGTCGAAATGATTGTTGATGCATATACTTCCCACCTTAACATTATTTTTTAATAAGAGCAAGTTGCTTTCAAAACTGTTCCGTGTTATGTTGAAAAAGTATCGCCGGATGGAGTAATTGGAATGGCTAGGTTGAAAAGTTGTTGGGCCTTGGGGATTAAGGCGGGAGATTTGGTTTTAGTCTCTTGCCAGGGCAGAGGTCGGGGTTGGTACATGGCTCGGGTAACCGAGTTCATCCGCGAAATCGCAGAGGAGTGTTTTCGCGGAAAAGTGCCCACTCTGGATGTCACCCAAATAGATCGGTATGAGATTATTTGGGTGCCAGCCGATGATCTGGAATTGATCGCCGGCTGATCACTCGCTGGGGAAGTTCACCTTCCCCAGCTTTTTATTTCATTTTAAATATTCCCCGCACCGGTCAAGGGAATTCCTTCAGAGATATTTCAGCTCGCGGCGAGAAACAACGTCGAGAACAGCTTTGACATTCGCCAACATTTCGCGAAGATAATTTCTTAACAAATAATGGCTTCGGTCCCGATCGGCCTCGACGCCGTAGGCTTTAAGCCCCAGCGCGCGGGCGATGAAGAGCGCCCGCGGGAGGTGGAACGATTGGCTAACCACCATCATCGACTCGGCGGGAAAAATATCGCGGGCGCGATACATACTGCTGTAAGTATCGAAACCAGTGTAATTGAGAAAAATGTTCTGGTCGGAAATATTATTTTCCAACAAATATAGGCGTACCGGATTTACTTCGTTATAGTCGGGCAGGCTATTATTGCCGGTGACTAAAATTTTTTCCACTTTGCCCGCTTGATAAAGCTCGATTGCCCGATCAGCTCTTTCGCGTAAAATCGGCGAGAGTCCGCCGTCTTTCAAAATCGCCGCGCCGAGAATCATCGCTATTGGCGCCTTTGGCGCTTGATTAAAATCCTGGTAAATATATTGGTCAGTCTTTAGTTTGATAATTAAAGAAGTGAGAATAATCGCTACGAGCAATATGCCAAGAATGGTAATGACATACCGCAAAACTTTTCTCATCCGCTAACTATAGCAAAATTTTTTTAGAATAACACCGGGATCTCCAGCGCGTCGTCGTGTTCAGGCAATTCAGACGGATTATCTTTTTTGAGAATTAAGGTGCCTCGATTGCTGTAGGCATTTTTATCGACGACAAAAGTGATCGCCGCTTCGAAGGGCACGAACTCGGTCGTCATCCAACCTGCCCCGTCCGCCGCGTTGGGGTCCTCTTTCGCTGTGGCAATCCCCTGTCCAATAATCAGACCGTCCCAGTTGGTGATATAAACGGGGAAACTGGCTTCAAAAAACCAAGTCCCGCGCGCCTGACCGGTGATGGTGAGCGGGCTACTCACAACCTCCCCGGGGCGTGGCGAATTAACCCGAACAAGGTCGGCTTTCTCAAGCCCGTCTCCTTGATTTGGTTTTGTCATTTTCCACACCACGCCCAAGCCGGTGATAATTAAAACGATGATAATTATTGGTAGTATTTTTTTCATGAAATTAGAATAGCATTACAAAAAAACTTATCAACTGTCGGGAGGCAACGCCTCCCGCAATTACTCACGATTCTTTATGTCAAGGCACCATTTTGTCGGTGACCATTCGAACGGGATTTTTGCGGCAAATTATTTTTTCAATTTCTCTAAACCAACTTTTGCGTCCGAGTTATCTTCGCCGTCTGGAGTTAGTTCAATAGCTTGCTCCAGCGCATTAATGGCCACCTTGTCATCACCCAATTCGTGGTAGACCACGGCCATATTTTTCAACAGTACATAAGCTGTTCTATCTCTCTTTAAAAAGTTTTTAGTTTCGTCAAAAAGTTTTGGAAATACGGTTCTAACTTTTTCTTCCTTTGTGGTTATATTGTCTCTAAATGTCCCTGGTTGTGAATGAGCATGAATAGCTGCCTCGTCGGCCAACTTTTCAAATGCCTCGTTGTAATATTTTAGAGCCTCGGTTCGTTCCCCGATTTTGTGCAGTTTCTGCGCTTTTTCTACAAGTTCTTGAAAATTCATATTTTTTATTTTAAATAATTCTTCACAACTACATTTATTTTAATCAATATATTTTCTAGATTTTCTCCAAGAATATTATTTAAAGCTTCGTGATATTGTTTTCCCCAACCTTGATTTCCGGTTGATTTCTTTTCTCTATATGCACCCGTTATTTTCGCGTATGTAACCAACCACTCATCTTCAAATTTTTTAATATCACTATATAAATCACTATCAATAAAAATAGATTTCTTCCTTTTGTACAAATTAAATTTCTGGTAAACATCGTTTGACTGTCTCAAATTAGAAAACATGATTTCTTCATCAGAGTGCATGACAGTTTTTCTTAATAAAAATTTGAGTTCCTCTAGCATTCCGTACAATTCACACAAAACCTCAATCCTCCTTTCATAGTAATTTCTAAATTTAAATTCTTTTTTTGCTAAGTAGTATGTTAGAAACACAGCCAACACCGTGACTATTGGTGTTATAAATTCAATAAAATCTCCAGAAAACAATACTATTTCATAATTTTTTAAAATCATATAGATAATAACAATTATCTTTTATAAAAAATCATATTCCAGATTTTTTTCGATTATCGTCTTTGCATAACATTTGGCAATTTTTTGAAATAGTTTTTCCTCCCTCATGCCAAGGTGTTATATGGTCGGCTTCCATTTCTTCAATTTCCCATTTCTTTTTCTTGTTTTCGGCTTTGCAGTGCGGACAAATGCCTTTTTGCCTCTCGTACGCTTCGCGTTTCATTTTGTCATTAAATGCACGGATTGAAAGATATCTCTCTTGCTCAGTCAGAACATAAGGATAGATACCGGGTTTTTTCGTCACATCCTCGTCCTGCATCAATTTTGCAACTTCGGCTTCTAGTTTCTTCGCGTCCGGTTTTTTATCTTTGAATTTGTTATAGAGTTCACCCCAATTCACACTCACCATTTCTTTTCGATAATTCGGAAAAGTTTTCCGTACCCAAGCAACTACATTTTGGAAATAATTCCACAGCTCGTCAGCATTTTTATTGTGCTGGTGCTTGGCCATGTAGTCTTCTATTTTTTCGTCGTTGATCCATGAAAGCGCGGTTTCCAAATATTCCTGTCGGATCGGCGAGCCACTTACTAATTGTCCGCCGTCATTCGCCAACAAGTATGCAACACAATTTGATTTACTAAATTTTAGTTTTGCATCAGAAAGCCACGGCCCAGTATAAACCGCATTACGAATTTCTTGGTCAGTCAATTTTTCTCCGGCAATATTGATAATCCTAAACCAGTCCAATCGTTCCTTATCCGTGCCTTCGCAGAAATAAATCATCAATTCATAATCCAAAATTTTCTCCTGCTCCTCTTTTGTTAAATTATGGAAAAAGCGGTCGTTCAGCGAAAAATCGCCAGTAACATACTGGCCAATACTGATAGTGCGCTGTTGGCCGTCAAGAACTTCATAACCACCATCATCTCTAATCATCCAGTACATCACATTCAGCGGAAAACTGTTTTTGATAGTTTCTATTACAGCGTTGCGTTGCTTTTCTTTGTACACAAATTCGCGCTGATATTTTGGGCGAATATCCAGCTTGCCGCTATAAGCCACAACACCTTCTTCAGCGCTATCTTTGTAACCAGCAATTATTTTTTTGACTGGAATTCGATGTAGTTCGATTTTCATATTATTTTAGTGGTTTTTTATTTTTAATTAAAATCCTCATATAAACAACCTTTAATTCACCATTTACATTAACAACTGGGCCCCTATTAAGGTCATTATAATTTTTAGTATCTTCAATTGTATAAGTTTTTGTCCTTATACCTTCAGAGTTTTGTCTATCTGCTATCCAAATTATTTCAAACTGATCAGGATTATATTTATCAAGAAAAGTAATCGGCACACCCATCACTCCTTTATAATCCATCGGTATATCACTGACTCTATCAACATTTATAGCATTGTAATTATCATACTTCTGATATTCTTTTGGGGTGTATTTTTTGTAAAGTGTAATGTCTTGCTTATGTTTTTCTACTTCTAGATTTGTATACCAATTAACAGCTGGAACTTTTACATATCCTTCATTTGGATTATACCCTTTTCCTGCAACAAATTTCTTATTGGCTTCGAGATTGTTGCTATAAGGAGTTCTATATACCATTGACATATTAAAGCCGTAACCAGACCATAATTTATTTTCCTTTATTAACTTAAAAATTTCTTTATACGTAATGGCGTTCATATTTCCTAAAATTAAAAATCTCTTGTTGTTTTCAACAAGCTGCGCGACATATTCGCGAAATAAAGAAAATGGGGGGTTGGTTATAACTATATCAGATTGCTTGAGCAATTCGATGCATTCGTCGCTCCGAAAGTCACCACTACCACACAGAGGGGTTGCGGTGTTCTTGTCGTGTTTGAGCAAATATTTAACGTCATCAAGGTTTATCGCTCCATCCTTGTCGATATCCGGTACTTCAGTAATTTCAATTTTGAAAGGTTGCTTGCCTTTTGATCCAACCACTTCAAATAACGGTAATTGCCCTCCAACAATCGGTGAACCGCTGTAACTTGTAGTTATGAGCTTCTTCAGCCCAAGAGCATTGAAATTAGATGCAAAGTATTTAAAAAAGTTACTCTCATACGGATCGTCGCAATTACAATAAACTACTTTATCACGAAATGCTTTTTTATAGTATTTCATCTCGTTTTCTATATCAACGAGCTGGGTATAAAACTCATCCTTTTTAGCGGAGTTTGCTTTGCGTAAGTCTTTATTTGAAGATTTTTTCTTCATAATTATTTCAAAAGATTATCAAGTTCGCTAGACTCCAACGCTGATTTGTTTAGTAAAATCTGTTCTTTCGGATTGAGGTTACCTGCTGTCATTCGGATAACTTTAGTAACGATTGCATCACCAACCATTACTCGATTTGTCTTCTGGAGATAGTTCTCTACTTTCCGATAAAAGAGGGTCGCATACTGTTTAAGTTTTTCCTGCGGGTCCTGACGCGATGTCGAGCCATTACTCTTAAACTCAATCCTTTTCCCAAGTTCTTTATCAATCTCAATAGTCAAATCTCCCTCGCGGTACAAAATCCAATAGTCGCTGATCGTACAAACAATTCTTACTAAATTATTATCTTCGGTCTTGTACCAATAAATAAACGAGTAAGTATCGTGCATGAGATCATTCCACACGACAGCATGATCCAGAGTTTTTACCACTCGAATCTTGTAATTATCGAGGTGCCGCAAATAACTTTCTCTCCACGTACTCAACCAATTATCAAACTGGTGTGGGTTCTCAAAAAGATGCGTGAGATCATCTCTTAGGCAGTCATCCATTTTTTCGTAGTTTAGAATATCCACAGTAAGAGTATCGAACAACGTCCTTATGTCGGGCACAGCTCCGCCTTTCTCTTTGAGTTTCGCGTTCAGGTAATCAAAGTCGGGCGTAATTTTGTCTTTCATATACCAGAGTAGATCGTAGATGTCGCGGCCCTTATAATCGTAGGTATTTTTGCCGATGCCTCTCTCTTCTCGGAGAAAAATTGCGGCAAGCTTACTCGCCATGAGTGCACTTTTATTGTAGGTGAGAATAATAAAAGAGAACTGGCCATGATTTATTGGTCTCCGTTCCGTAACAGTTTTGGGGGCAACGAAATGATTGAGATCAATTTTTATATGCACCTGTTTAGATGTATGCCCAAAATCCAACTTATCGCCGACGCTGAATTTCAAAAGTAAACCCCTGGCCGAGATTGTTTTTATTGAAAGGAAATCTGTGGTGGTGCCATATTTATCCGAAAAGAATGACTCGATCTCTGTCTTTAATCTATTCAAAAAATCCTCATCCACTTTATGGGGAACCTCAAAATCCAAGTCCACAGACATGCGGTCGAGTCCATGGATAATGCGTAACGCGGAGCCACCGTACATCACCCATTTGCTGTACTCTGGATGATGGTAAATAAAATCTAAAGCATAAAACTGCAACACCTCTTTGAGTTTATTCTGATGCACGTTAGCATTCAGCTCTCCATACTTGGCAAGCTCATCGTGTTCTTTTTTTAAAATGGAAATAATCTGTTCACTCATGTTTATGCGCCTCTGGCGTAGATGTATGTTTTTACTTTTTCATAAAATTTGTTTCGTTCCACTTCATCCATTTCATCAATATCTATCCGTAGTTCCTCAACCATCTTCCCGATATTTTCAAAGCTAACACCTCGAAACTGTCGCGTCCTGAAATAGAGAAGATCGAACAGCGCTTTAGAGGGTGAGGCGATGAAGAAATCAAATTTGCCTTTCACAAGTGAGTAGTCGGAGAAAAGCTCTTTCTGGATTGAGTGATACGAGAAAGTGCCCGCTCTTGTTTCATAATCTCTTGTAACTTTTGGCGTTACCGAGGTGATTGAGCGAATAGCTTCCGTCGCGAGGTTGTAATACTGGAGAGCAGTCCACGAACTTACATATGACGGTGTCCGAATCACATTAGCGAGGTAGAGCGAGTACGATATATCGCTTTTGTTTCTGTTAAAAAATTCTGCCGATATGTATAAGCCCCTTTTAAGAGGCAGAATTTCTTTGCGCCCCAAAAAGCGGCTAATGTAGGTATTAACCGTGCTGTTTTTTAGCCCCAACTGGCTTCCGAGCTGATATATCGTGCTCTTGGTGAAATGGGGCAAATTATCAAGCTGTTCCAACAGGTTTTTTTTGCTTTTCATGAATATGACAATAGTGTATCATATGTGAAATGATCAGTAAACTGCCGGCCAGGGACTCGAACCCCAATACTCGCCTCCAAAGGGCGATGTCCTACCATTAGACGAGCCGGCAAGATAGACAACTAAACTTTACAAGTTTATTGGACCGAACGCAACTTCAAACCTTGTCAATCACGGTCTGGTCTGCTAATTTGAACTGATGAAAATAAAAACGGCTTGGAATCTGAAACTTTTGTATCAAAGTGATAATGACCCGCAAATAGAAAAAGATATGGTGAAGATCGAGCGGGTCTGTCTCGACTTCGAGCAGAAGTACCGAGGGGAGCCGTTCACCGCGTCGCCGGAAGCTCTGGCTAAAGTTTTACGAGAAATTGAAAAATTAGACCGAGCCGTCGACGGGCGCAAGCCTTGGTGGTACTTCACCCTTAAAACTCATTTGAATTCTGAAGACACCCGCTCGGCGGCTAAAGCGACAAAGTATGCCCAGCGGATCACTCAAGCCTCGAATCGAATTAAATTTTTCGGCCTCGCGGTTGCCAAGATTCCAACTGCCGACCAGCAGAAATTTCTGACCCATCCCGCACTCAAACCCTATATTTATGGCCTCACGAAAATTTTTAACAACGCCAAATTCCTTTTATCCGAAGGTGAAGAACAATTGAGTGATCTCTTGTCCCAGACCAGCTATACCATGTGGGTCGACCTTCAAGAGCGTCTACTCAACCAACAAACGATAAAACACCGAGGTGTAAACATCCCGATCGTCAAAGCCCTGGGTCAACTGGCGGACCTGCCGAAGCAGGAACGCGAAGCAATCTACCCGAAGATTGTCCTCGCCCTTAAATCAATTAGCTACCTAGCAGAAGGCGAACTTAATGCCGTCTACAATTATAAGAAACTGATGGACGAGCGTCGCGGCTTCGAGAAACCCTATAGCGCGACTATTTTGAGTTATGAGAACGACGAGCGCTCGATTGAAAATTTCGTCTCCCTAATTTCCAAACATTTTAAAATTGCTCACCAGTTCTACGCCCTGCATGCTAAACTTCTCGGGCAAAAGAAACTCACGCTCGCTGATCGCAATGTTAATATTGGGAAAATAAAAACCAAATTCGATTTTCCAACTTCAGTATCGATTCTTCGATCAATCTTCGACAAGATGGATAAAGAATACTTAGCCCTATTCGACAAATTTTTAGCCGATGGTCAGATCGATGTTTACCCGAAGAAGGGCAAGCACGGTGGCGCCTATTGTTGGGGGATGCTTGAACTGCCGACCTTCTTGCTCTTGAACCATGTCAATGATGTGCGCTCGCTCGAAACTCTCGCTCACGAATTCGGGCATGCCATCCACACCGAATTAAGCAAGCGACAACCACCGCGTTATCAAGGATATTCTACCGCTACCGCGGAAGTGGCGAGCGCTTTCTTCGAACAATTAGTCTCGGCGGAAATTGAATCGTATCTGTCAGCCAAAGAAAAAATTATTTTACTTCACAATAAGATTATGGGTGATATCTCGACCATTTTTCGCCAGATTGCTTGTTTCAACTTCGAGCTAGAACTCCATAAGCAAATCAGAGAGAAGGGTCAAGTCGGCAAAGAGGAAATCGCGAGTCTGATGTTGAAACACTTGAAATCGTATCTCGGTCCGGTCGTTACTCTGAATCCGAATGATGGTTATTTCTTCGTCTATTGGTCGCATATCCGGAAATTCTTTTATGTCTATACTTATGCCTACGGTCAAATCATCAGTCGAGCTTTATACGAGAAGTGGCAAAAAAATCCTAAATACGCGACCGAAATTAAAAAGTTCTTAAGCGCGGGCGGATCAATGAGCCCCGAGGATATCTTCAAATCAATTGGGATTGATACTTCGAAGCCGTCGTTCTTTGAAGCTGGCTTAAGGGGAGTTGAACGAGATATTGAAAGATTACAAAAACTTTATTCTAAACATGTTTAGTGAGTAAACCAACGATTCGTAGCACCGCTAGCTCGAGCGGTAATTCGGGAATATAGGAGTGGCCAATTTCGTCGTAAGTCATCAATAATTCGCGGAGAATAAGCGAGAGAGAGACAGATTCTTTCCGCTCGGCGAGAGTTTCAATAAATTTTCGTTCCGAGTCGGTAAGGGGCGCAATCAATTCTTTGCCAACCGTCGGCGCAAATTTAAGAAACATCGCGTAGCGGATGGTATTGAGCGTTAGCTTGAGGAAAACACGCGGGTCGCGATGAAGCTCCGTTAACTTTCGAATCACCGTGAGTCCCAGCGCGCCGTCCGGTTTAATTAAACCTTCGATAAATTGCGCCACCAACTCGCGGGCGGGCGCACCGGTCACCGAAGCCACGAGATCGCCGGTGATTAATTTATCGGCGGTGGCACCAAAACACTTTTGCAAAACTCCTAACCCGTCACGATAAGAACCGTCACCTAGGAGAGCGATGAGATCAAGCGCGGCCGATTCAAGTTGGCGTTTTTCCTTTTTCGCCGCGTGAGCGAGCACGGTGCGTAATTCGTCGAGCCCGGGTTGGCGAAAGATAAATTGTTGACAGCGCGAGATAATCGTCTCGGGTAATTTGTGCACTTCGGTCGTCGCCAGAATAAAAATGACATGACTCGGCGGTTCCTCCAGTGTCTTGAGCAAGGCGTTGAAAGCGTCCTTACTCAACATATGCACCTCGTCAATAATATAAACTTTATACTTAGATTCAAAAGGCAAAGTTCGCACCGCTTCGCGAAGCTCGCGAATGTCATCAATTCCCCGACTCGACGCCGCGTCAATTTCGTAGAGATCATGAGGCGAAGTGCCAAGCTCGCGCGCCAGAATCCGCGCCACGGAAGTTTTGCCGGTCCCCCGCGCGCCGGCAAAGAGATAAGCGTGAGCGACAATTCCCTGCTTGATTGAGCCGGTCAACACTTGTACGATCGGCTCTTGACCGACAACTTCAGCGAAACCGCTTGGACGATATTTACGATAAAGGGCGAGTTCGGACATAGCGTTAGTATAACGGAAAAAAAGCGACCCCGCGAGTTCGCCATCCGCCAACTGGCGGAGGCGGACAAAGCGGGGTCGGATTTTGATTAAGCACATATTCACGAAGACTCGCACTGCCGAAAAAATTCTTCCTCGGTCAAAATTGTGCCGTTAGTCTCGACCAGATATGTGCCACCACATGAAAAACAAGTGCCAGCGGGTACTGTTGCTTTTGCTGGATGTTTGAACTGTGCCTTACAAGTTGGACAGGTAATTATCAAATCAGCCATCTGACACGGGGGAGCAGTGGGCATTTTGGTGTCTCCTTTTCTCTTTAGTTTTGGTGTTCATCTCAAGGCCTTTCGCGACCTTGATTACTGACCGCTAGCTTAGCATACTTGCTAGGTACTTGTCAATGGTTTGTTCAACCACGACTCCATTAGGCGCTCGCATCAGTTCTTGGCAAAGTTCTTTATCCCCTACCACATACGCCTTAAAATGTTTTTTCATAATGGCAAAGTTTTTTCCGCCGAAGGCGGACCCGCCTTGGGCGGGACCCAAAAGTTCTTCAAAAAGTTTGGTGTGCTCGACGAGAACGCGTAACCGCGTTTCAAGATTAGGAAAACCGGAAGGCAATTGATCGCGACTTCCCCTCGCCGACCGGGAGCAAGCAATTGCTTTCTGGTTTTCGTCCGCCTTCGCTAAGAGCTTCGGCGGACGCTCAATTTGGCTACCATGTTGAACATAGGCCAAATTGGCGAACAACCACGGGTTCCCGAAAATTGCCCGGCCAAGCATGATGCCGTCGGCACTCGTCTCCTCGGCGCGCTGGCGCGCCTCGGCCAGATCAGCGACATCGCCGTTGCCGATAATTAGCGTCTGACTTTTCAAATCATTTCGGATCTTCACTGCTCGCGTAATCGCTTCCCAATGCGCTGGCACTTTGGACATTTCTTTCCGCGTCCGCGCGTGAATAGTAATCGCGGCAAGATCAGTTTCCAAAAGCGCCGACAACCATCCGCCAGCCGGCGGATCGAGTTCATCGCGATAATAACCCAAACGCGTTTTCACCGAGATTGGCAATTTAGGGGCGCCAGTTTGTGCTGCTTGAATAATTTCTTGCGCCAATTTCGGATTCTTCATCAACATCGCGCCGGCGCCTTGCTTTTCCACCGCGCGATCGGGACAACCCATATTAATGTCGAGGCCGTCAAAACCAAGTTTTTGAATCAAGCGCGCGGCTTCTTCCATCTTTTCCGGATGTGCCGTAAAGAGTTGGGCTACAATCGGCCGTTCGCTTTCGGAATAAATTAAATCAATCAATAATTTTTCCCGACCTTTGGGGTGGCACAAGCCATCCGCCGACACAAATTCGGTAAACATTACATCTGCCTTTCCATACTTGGCAATGATTCGGCGAAAAGCCGCGTCCGTCACATTCGCCATCGGCGCCAAACAAAAAAATGGCTTTGACAATTTAGCCCAGAAATTTTTCATTTATTTATATGCTAGCACAAAACCAATTCCCCCAAACTCTTAAGATTTCTACGGTCGTAAATAGTTTAAGAGTGAAGTATAGTAAATAAAAAAAGCGGTTACTCGAGTTGAGCAACCGCGACCCCAATATTAGTAGGCACAATCACCACACTCATTCTCATTAAACATTGTTACAAACCAGTAAATGAGAGCACCGAGTGCGATGACCGCAATCAATGGTGAGAGCAGGAAAAAAATGATGGCTATCAGAAACGGAACAATTTCGTCCTGCCACAGCCGACCCGCACGTTTTAGTTTGACCAAATGCCAGCCATACACCGCGATCAAACACAACACAATTACTCCAGCCACCAAAATACTTGGTCCGAGAAACATCCACCATTGCCATTCCATCAGTTATCTCCTTAAAAAAGATCACTTTGTCCAAATACTAATTTACTCTTAAACTAGAAATTTGGCAACACACCGTCCCTACCGCACCGCCACGGGTGAGGCAAAATAATTCTTGATGCCGTCAGCGGTGCGTTGGGCGAGGATATTAAGAGTTTGCGTGCGACGAGTCAAATTCGTAAATTGCGGTTCATAAATATAACCGTACTCGACGAGGAAAGACGCCGAGAGGCGTGAACCGTTGGCGCCGACGGCGATCAATTCTTGATCTTCAATCGGGCTGCCGCTCTCGCCGGAGAAATTGGAGATCGGGGCAATTAACTTGAGCTCGCGCTGAACCGCTTCCGCCAGATCGCGGCTCGCTCTAGCGTTGGGCAATTGCCGTTCGGGAATATAAATCGAGAAGCCGTGATATTTTGGACCAGCCCGCCGACCCGGATAATCGTTGAAATGGATGTGGAGGGTCAGATCAACGCCGTGATCATTCGCCCAGCGGTTTATGCCATAAAGCCGAGTGGAAACTTCCGCCGGCGCGAAATTGTGATAAACGGCTTGATTCGGCGGCTCGACATCGCCCCTTGCGATAAGTGAAGCGAATTTAGCCCGAAGTTGGGAACGGAACGAATTAATCGCGTCGCGTTCGCGTGCAAAATAATCGGCGAATTCGGACTCGTATCCGCCGGTGGTGAGATTACGTGTTGTGAGTACTCGCAGTCCCCCAATCTTTTCTAAATCGGCTTTTAATTTAGCGGCTAGCGCTAGATTCAAATCGGCTTCGCGAAGTTTGCCATAAATTGCCCCGGGATATTCCAGATCATGACCGGGCACAAGGAGAATAGTAAATTTGCCGGTGGCATAACGCGCCCGCAAACTCTCGGGCGTCACCGTTTCGCGAAAAACTTGGCTGACTAAGTTTTTAATCACCAACGGATAATCGCCATGCTCATCCGGCAAAAGCCAAATCAGCCCCCCGACCAAGATTATAAGTAAACTAATTAAAAACCATTTCATAAATATATCATAACAGATTTGAAACAAAACTCCCCCACTGTAAAAGTGGAGGAGAAATGAAGCGATTTGCGAGACAGCGAAGGCAAAGCCATTGTCGCGATTCCACCTGTCGTCCGGTCTGTCCCAGTACGCGTTGAGCCACCGACCATCGTCGTCCCGATTCGCGTCGAGGAGGTACGGATCGCCGTCAGTAATGTGCCAGATGCCTCCCGTGCCACCACCCCTTGAGTGCTCATGAGGAGCCTACTCGGAGTTGAATTTTATTCGGCATCTATAAATGCCCTAGCACCTGGCACCAAGTAGCTTCTTTTTTTGAAGTTTCCCCAAACACCACTCCGCTCCAAGCCGTAACCGGGAACGCTCTCAATGTTTGGATACTGGGTTCGGGAGCCGGAAGCCTTGACCGCCGGTGACTATTCCCCTACTACCATCCTTAATCTTAATATTAAAATAGAAAACCGCCAAGCACCGAAGTGCTTGGCGGAGAACCAAGGTCAAAGGATCTAAGGGCTAGACCAAAGTGACCAAGGTTCAAAGTTCAAGAAGCTACTTGCGAGACAGCGAAGGCAAAGCCACCGTCGCGATACCACCCGCCGTCCGGTCTGACCCAGCACGCGCCGAGCCACCGACCATCGTCGTCCCGACACGCGTCGAGGAGGAACGGACCGCCGTCAGAATTGTTGATGGGTTCATGCATGGCAACGATGTACCACAGACCCATCGCTTCGATCTCCTTGTCCGGGAACTTCTCGCGGATAAGGCAGCCCAACTCGGCGTTCGGCTTCGAGAGCTGGCGTTTGTCGGCCTCGGCGCGAATCTTCTTCGTGATCCGGCCGTTGTCCTCGAAGAGCATGCCCTTGAGAACGGCGACTTCGGTCGTCACGCCGTTGGTCGGTTTGAAGTCCGGCGAACGGAGCACCTGCTTAGCGTAATTTCCGACGCGGAAACCGTTGTCTTCCAAACGCTTAATCCAGTCCTCGCCGGTCGTACCGTCACTCGTCACCGAGAAGTAGATGACGCCATCTTCCTCGCGCCACGAACGGGTCGGTTCAGAAACTGTGATTTCATCGCGAAGGAAACGAGCAACTCCTTCTTCGCCACCGAGCTTGTTGACGACTGCTTCCATTGTTCCCCAGTCCATCTTTGGATACTTCATCGCAATCTCCTTCCGACTGATAGTCGGTGTTGTTCTCTCACCTGTTAGATGAGAAGCCACACTTTGTGGCAAAACATTCAACTGGCGGACTAACCACATTGGTAATCCCAGCCAGTTTCGCAAGTAATTTCAAGGTACTCTATTTACACAAAACCATCTGCTTAGAGGTTAGCATAAAACATCATCACTTGTCAAGCGATTTGGGAAAATACGGCTCTAATCAAAGGTTTTATGATCTTTAATTTTAATAAACTTCATCGTGAGTGCCGATAGTGAGATAAAGTATATCGTTGTCGTTTAAGAATAAAAACTTGACGCGGTATTTCCAATCGACTGAATATGCCCAGTGTAATTTATCCTTGCCGTGAAGTTTGTGCGTCTCTAACCTTGGATCAAAAGGATTGGCTCGAAAAATTATCTCTCGTTCTTCGGCTTTTTCTAAAATGCGCTTAGCCAATTTCTTAAGTCGTTTAAGAAATTGCTCGCTGTACTGAATTCTAATTTCTTTTCTTCGTTCTTCCATACTTTGTTTTGGTTTCGTAGATTTGCAACGCCTCACGCATAGAAGAAGCTAGGATGGTTTTCCCTTCCCGATGTTCTTTCAATCCTTTTTCCACCAACCGATCGAGAGCGAGGGCTTTCTTGCCCGTTAAATAATAAGTTGGTACGGCTTGAGCTTGAAGATCGCGGTATTCTTGAAGAGGTAAAAGGACCACTCCGCCTTTGAGCGCTTGTTGGGGTATTCTAAACAGCGTGGAAGTGATATTAGTCATGCCGTTAGATTAACATGATTTGCAATTTTAGCAAAGAATAAAAAATGTCTAGTTTTTTAATCCGTAATCGTTAGGGTAAGGGGCGTAGCAGTACCGAGGGGAGTCGGGATAAGTTCGACGGTTTGACCGCTTTTCAATTTGCCCGCGAGGATCGCATCGGCGATTAATTGCTCCACGGTGGTCTGGATAAATCGGCGCATCGGGCGCGCGCCGAATTGCTGATCGGTTCCCCGTTCGACGAGACGATCGAGCATCGGGTCGGTAATTTTAACAACCATTCCTTTCTCTTTCAGCCGACCGGCGAGTTGCTCGAGCATTAGTTTAGCCACGGCGCGAAGTTCACCGGCCTGAAGCGGATTGAAAAGAATCACGCCGTCGAAACGATTAATCAGTTCGGGTTTGAAAATTCCCTGTTTGATAATGCTGTCAATAATCGTCCGTTCTTCATCGAAAAGCCGTCGCCCGTCCTTAACCATATCCCAGATGAGCGGGGCGCCGGCGTTCGAAGTGGCGATAATAATCTGGTGGCGCAAATTAACTCGTTCCCCCTGTGCGTCGGAAAAAAATCCTTCATCGAGAATTTGCAAGAAGAGATCGCGCAGAGAAACATCCGCCTTCTCAAACTCGTCGAGCAAGAGAACGCTGTAAGGTTTTTCCCGAACCAGATTGGCGAGAATGCCGGGAACACCCGACGCCCGCGAACCAATTAAGCGGGATAAAGATTCCGCTCCTTGGTATTCCGACATATCGAGACGAATAAATGATTCTTCCGAACCAAAAAAGACAAGCGCTAACGCTTTCGCCGTCTCCGTTTTCCCCACGCCGGTTGGACCGAGAAAGAGAAAGGAGCCGATCGGTCGTTTAACATTCCTAATCCCCGCCCGACTCCGGCGCATCGCCCCGGCAATCGCCACGATCGCCGGATCTTGACCAACTACGCGAGCGTGGAGTAGCGCTTCTAATTGAAGAAGTTTCTCTCGTTCCGCCGCACCCACGAGACCAACGGGAATTTTGAGCTTCTCTTCGGCATAAGCGAGCACTTCATTCTTGCCGAGCAAGGCGAATTTTTTCGCTCGCGCCCAAGCGGGCAGTTCGAGCAAAAGATCCGCCGCTTCGTTGTCAATCGAACCAGCCGTCACATGTTCATTGGCGAGATCAAGCAGAGCAAGTAGCGCTTGATAAGTAAACAGAATCCCGTGTCGGCGCTCGAGTACGAGCGCTTGATCTTCAAGTTTATCGAGTAAAATTTTTGGATCAACTTCGGTCATCAGCACCGTCTCCAGACGATTCATCAGTTCGGGCAACGGTTCGAGAATTCGATGATGCGATTCCAATCCTGCGAGCGCAAGCACTGGCACCGCCGCTGAAGCTAAGAAGGGATCGAGTAGTTTCTCAATCGGCGCGCCAAGCTGGCGCGCGCCGGTAATCAACAAAGGCAGATCATCAATAATCAACAAGATATTGCCAGCCGAAATTACTTCATGAAGAATGGCGAAAAGCTCGGTCTCCAGTGTTTGAGCCTTATCGAACGCGGCCAGTAGTCGAGCGACGACCAGCCACATCGGCCGACGATGTTCGAGGACCGGCACCACTCGACCCCGCTTAATTAATTTCGTTAATTCAAAAACGACCGTTCGACCACTGGTACTGTCCACCGGATTAAGCAACAAGGCATTGGCTTCTGCGTCGCGAGACAGAATGGTCTCAACTTGCAGAGTCAACGCCGATGGTTCTAACGGATCTTCAGGATGAAGCGCCGCTTCTGGCGACAAACGAAGATCGGTGGCATACCGATCGAGATGAGTCGTCTCGCCGTAAGACCAATCTTTGGCCAGACCCGGCAGACGCGCCAATCGTTCGCGCGTCCACCACGCTTCGGCCAGCCGTTCACTAAGCAACTGGCGAGTCAGCCAGCTGGTGGCTCCCGTGAGATCATCTCGTTGAATTTCAAATCCAAGCAAATATTTTGCGAAGTCCGGGTACTGGTCAAACAACCAACCCGTGAGACGCTCCAAGGTAAGGACTTTCCCCAGTTCAATTGGCAAGGTCGGCATCACACCACCCGCCGGTGTCGTGCCCCGGTGAGTTTCGATAAAGCCCAACACCGATGATTGAGAAAGGCCAAGACGAAGAGTTAGAAACATTCCGCTCTCAGAAGTAAGTACGGCAATCAGCGGATCGGGTTCGGTTGCCCGATAAAGTAATTGGCCAATCTCGAAAGTGAAGAGATCGCCCTGTTCGGGCGAGAGCGGGGCGAAATAACGCGCTCGAAAATAAGTTTCTAGCAAATAAATCGTCAGCCAAATTGAAAAAATCAAAAATAATCCCCCGACTATTCTTGGCACCGCTGTTTGAAAGAAAGGAATCTTCGACGCCAAACTAGGAATGACGGCTGACAAACTGGCCACCGCTAAAATGACAACGAGGAGAAAAACAAGCCAAGTGAGCAAGCGCAGAAGCTGATGCCGTTCACGATGACCAATCACGCCATCGAGAAGTAAAATTGGGTAAGCGCGACTGGTAACTAATTGAGAGCGAAAAGGGTGAATCATATTAGGTTAAAAAGAGGAGATAAAAACCAAGCGCGAACGACCCAATAATTATTACCGGCGCCAAAAAGAAAATAAGTATTATCAAAAGGCCTAAAACAAAAACTGCCGCGAGTACCACGAGAGCAACTAGAAGAAATATCATCCGAACAACAAAACCAAAAACTCGCATCAATAAATTAACAATAAAAGTTTCAAGCGCCCGTTGCGGATCGAATCCGCCGCGATAGGCCTCGTCCAAACGACGCCAAGGAGAAAACAGCGTTCGCGCGATGACCGGTACCGAGAAAAAATGATAAACAAACCAGAGAAAATTAGCGAGGAGACGCAAACAATCAAGCAAACCAGTGGTATAATGCCAAGTGAGGTAATGACCGAGCAAAGCAAAAAATTTCATACCCTATTATTACATATTTTTACCTAAATTTGTAAAAAACTTTTCGGCCAAAACGAACATCGATGGATTCCAAGCTGGTGGTAGCCGAATGGTAGTCAGCGAGAAAGGCGGGAGAAGCCAGCGCCGATGTCAGGCGAGATAGCGCGGTCGCAATCGGTGTCTGACGCGCCACGAGTAATTGCCAACCGTGAGATTGCTGTCGCCGATTACGAACCTCGAAAACATAATCGACCGGTTCGGCGAGTGCCACCGCTTCAATCATCTGGAAAGCGAGGTCGTTATTTGTTTGAAGTTGTTGATTGATCGTTAGCTCCAAAGCCCGCAAAGATTCAAAATTGGAAATCGGCAACGGTCGACTGCCAATCGGAATTGGCAACGCTGGCCCAGTTAAGGTGACTAAAGGAGAATTGGAGAAATACGGAGCGGGCGCGTAAATCAAACCGGTTTGATCAATAAAATAACATGTTGGCTTTTCCTCACACCAAAGAGCGGTCGGCTGGCGTTCAACGACTTCCACTCGCAATGTTCCTACAGAAGGGTTCGTAACATTAACCAGCGCTAATTCCGGAAACCGTTGAGGTAATGATTTCAAAATAATTTCCCGTGGATAAAACCAATTCACTCGGTGATTAAATAATCCAAGATATTGTCCCGCTAAAATTTTCTCTATTGCTGACGTCAACCGTTCCGTTGAAATCTTCTTCGCGCCCACAACAACAATTCGCGTTAAGGCCAAGGCGGGAATATTCCAGAGATACCAGCCACCCAAGGTCAAAACAACGACAATTAAAATCGTCGCCATTATCATCCGACGCCAATATTGTTTCCGTTTGGCGCGACGATTGGCTTTTAAAATTTCACGCGCTTGAGCCATGCCCGATAACAGCTTGCCCGCCTAAGTAAGGGCGCAAGACTTCGGGAATAGTAATTGAACCGTCGGCCGTTTGATAATTTTCCACTAGACCAGCCAGCAAACGCGGGGTCGCCACCGCGGTGCAATTCAGGGAATGAGCAAAACGAGTTTTACCGTCGCTTCCGCGATAACGAATATTGAATCGACGAGTTTGGAAATCATGATAATACGACGCGCTCGAACCTTCTCGATAAACGCCTGGCGCTGGAAACCAGATTTCGGTGTCGTATTGTTTGACTTTGCTCAAAGATAAATCCCCGCCACAAATCAGCAAACGCCGGTAAGGTAATTTAAGAGCTTCCAAAAATTCTTCATAGTTACGATTGATCTCTTCGTGCAGAGTGGCGGAAGTGGCGTGATCGGCCGGACATAAAATTAACTGCTCGAGTTTGAAAAATTCATGAACCCGGATCAAACCTTTGGTGTCTTGACCGTGGCTCCCAGCTTCGCGCCGAAAACACGGCGAGAAAGCCAGATACCGTTTTGGTAATTCGTCGGCTGATAAAATCTCGTCGGCGTGATAAGCCATCATTGGTACCTCGGCGGTGCCAGAAAGATAATCGTCATCTTGAGTTTTGTAAAGGTCATCGGCTTCGCGCGGTAAATGTCCGGTCCCGTAGAAATATTCCCGCTTGACAATAACCGGCGCGATAAAAGGTGTAAATTTTTTCCGGCCAAAAAATTCTCGGGCGTAATTAATCAGCGCCCAAGATAAATCCGCGCCGGCGCCTTGCAAAAAATAACCGCGGAAACCATGCGCCTTGGTCCCACGGTCGAAGTCCACCATTTTTTGCTTGAGCATCAGTTCAATATGATCTTGAGGTTTAAAATCAAATTTCGGTTTCTCCCCCCAAACCCGCACTTCCTGATTTTCCTTTTCATCCGCACCTTCCGGCACCGAAACATCAGGCAGGTTGGGCACTTGAAGCATCAAGGACTGCCAATGCTTCATCACTAGGGCAAGGTTACTTTCTTCAAGTTTAAAACTGGCTTTAAGCGCGGTCATTTCAGCAATCAATTTAGCGCGGTCGATTGGCGATGCTTTAACAATTTCTTGACTCACCACATTCTGGCGCGCCCGCGCCGTTTCCACTTTGCCCAGCGCGACCAATCGTTCCGCGTCCACTTTCAACAATTCTTCCAAATCAAGCGTCAGATGCTTCTTCCGAATCGCATCCTTCACCACCTCCGCGTTCTCCCGAATAAATTTAATATCGAGCATGAAGTAATAATAGCAAAAAATGAGCAAATCAACAAAATCTGCTACAATCGCGGGATGGAAAATGGAAGTGAGAATGAAATTAGAAAACTCCCGCCGGAAGAGTTTCCGGAGAGCGTGATGGAAATGGCGGATCCGCCGAAAGAACTTTACCTCGAAGGCATTTTGCCAGACCCGAATGAATTCACTTATCTGACCGTCGTCGGCTCACGTCGAGTCACTCGTTACGGGCAAGAAGCGTGCGAAGCGCTGATCCGCGAACTCACCGGACACCCGATCACGATCGTCTCGGGTCTCGCGATTGGCACTGATACCGTCGCTCACAAATCAGCTCTCGACGCCGGTCTCCCCACCATCGGGATTCCCGGCTCTGGTCTTGATCGGTCGGTGTTACACCCGTCTTCGAATCGCCGGCTCGCCGATCGGATCGTCGCAACCGGCGGAGCGTTGCTTTCTGAATTGCCACCGACGGCGCCGGCTGGTATCCACACTTTCCCCCGCCGTAATCGAATTATGGCCGGACTCTCAAAAGCGATTCTCATTATTGAAGCCGGTGAAAAATCCGGCACGCTCATCACCGCGCGACTCGCCCTCGATTATAATCGCGAGGTCGGCGCCGTGCCGGGTTCTATTTTCTCCCCGCAATCCTACGGCACCAACCAACTCATTCGCCAAGGCGCCACGCCGATCACCACTGGTTCTGACTTGCTGGAGATGCTCGGTTTCAAAACAACGGCTGATGAACCGCAAGAGCTTGATCTTAATTTACTTTCTGACGCCGAACGAACAATTGTTGATCTGCTTTCAATCGAACCGCTCGCCCGCGATGAGCTGATTCGTCAATTGGCGCGCCCGACGAGTGAGACCAATGTTCTCCTCGGCACAATGGAGATTAAAGGACTGATTAAAGAAACCCTCGGTGAGATTCGTTTGCAGACAAGTTTGCAAAAATAATTCACCGTGGCGCCGGTGGGCGAAAGGTGGACTTGATGACAGTGAAACTGCGCGAGGTAGTGGCAAAATTGTTGTTGGTGTCGCTCACTTCCAATCGATAAGTGTGTGTACCGCCATTCAGGGCGGTTGTTTGGATGTAGGAGAATGGAGTAGTCGAACCAGTTAGAATTTGAGTTTTAGCTAACCCGTTGTCAAGAAATAGTTTAGCTTCTTTCAAGGCAACATTATCGGCTAGCCGAGCACTAAAACCGACATAACGGTTGGAGGTGGTCAAGTTGTTGGTGGGGAAGACATTGGCGATGGTTGGGGTGGTGGCGTCGGCTGGATTGACTGTCACGATCAGCTGATCCCCTATGGCACCCATCCCATCATTAGCGGTCAGCATCAGCGCATAGTTGCCAGCCAATGAAAAACTCGCCGTCGTATCAACCGCTGATGCATTCTCAAAAGTAACTGTGCCGGGGCCAGTGATTTTGCTCCAAGTGGTGGTAATTGTGGCAGGCGGATTGGGTAATCCATCATCACTCACCGTGCCGTCCAGTGCCGCCGTATTCGGCAGGCTAATTGTTTGATCAACACCAGCGTTAACCACGGGCGCTTGATTGACCGACGAGTCGTTGGTCTCAGTGTAGACATACGCGGCGCCGGCTTGGTAAAGCGGATGACTATGATTCCAAGCCCCAGATATTATTGAACCGTTAGAGAACCCGATGGAGTAAGCGAAATTATCGACACGAGCTGGATCAGAGGCAGAAATCTTCTGCGACTGGCTCCAGCTTGCATCAATTTTCCGGAACACATACAACGCGCCGTAACCATCCATATTTGGAGGCGCACTATTACCGTCATTCCACGCGCCAATCACTGTCATATTATCGCCAGCGGCGACGGCAGCCCCAAAGCGGCCATTGCCGGCCGAATCCGAGCCATAGAGTTCGGTTTCTTTAATCCAAGCGGATCCGTTGAAGCGAAAGAGCGAGGCAGAACCGAAGTTGACCCCCCGGTCATCATCAAAAGGGTCGCCGACGACCGCCAGTTCGCCATACAGTGCCACGGAGATACCAAACTGAGTCAGAAGCGGGCCACCCGATGGGAGCAACTTTTGCTGTTGTGTCCAACTCGGGCCGCTACGCCTGAACACATAGACCGAGCCTCTGCCCGCCACCGCATCTTCATCCAAATACGCGCCAACCAATGCCGCATCCCCGTATACGGCGACTGACCAGCCAAACCGGTCTCCGAACGCGCCATCAGATGCCAGCAGTTTCTGCTCTTCGATCCACGTTGTTCCATTGAAACGATAAGTGTAAGCGGCGCCGTTGCCATAGCCGGCTGAAGGAGTACCCTGGGAAACTCCGACGATGATCGTATCCCCAGATATACCGACGGAGATGCCGAAATAATCGTACGCTGCTCCGTCCGACGCGGTGAGCTTTTGCTTCTGCTCCCAGAAATCGTCGCCGGGGATCGTCGGCGTACTGTTTTCGTTTCTCTTGAAGATGTACGCCGAGCCGGAGCTGACGCCCCGATCGTCGTCGTACGCCGCCCCCACAACGACGACGTCACCGTCAATGGACACCGAGGATCCGAAACTATCGTAGGCTGCGCCGTCTGACGCGACGAGTTTCTGCTGCTGAACCCAGGTCGAGCCACTTTTGCGAAACACGTAAGCGGAACCGACGTAGGCGCCAATGGCGCTAGAATCGTTCGGCGCTCCGAGCACTGCATAAACGCCCGATATGGCGGCGGACTTCCCCATCGAGTCGTACAGAGCGCCATCCCCGGCCAAAAGCTCCTGCGGCGGACCGAAACTATAAGTTGTAGCGGTTGCCGTAGACTCACTACTACTAATTAAGGCCGTGAGTTGGAGACGGAGGTTGATTAACTGCGCGTAGAGGGCATTCAAGACCGACTGATGTGATGATTGGCTGGTTTGAGCGAAAACGGTTGGGGTAAAACCCGTGATAGTAAAGATTAAAAAGAGGCCAGCAACTAAAACAAACAAACGATATTTAGTGAAGGTCATAATTTAGTTATTGATGGTTAGGATTGATAATCCAGATTTAGTTTAGCACGAAAAGTAAAAAGAAAAACCGTATCTTTGATTTGCAAAAATAATCAAGCCGTAGTACTAATGTACACTAATGCCTAAATCAGAAGGAAAAAAATTATTGATCGTTGAGTCGCCCGCCAAAGCAAAAACGATTGGCCATTATCTCGGGAGCGAATATCGCGTACTGGCGAGCGTCGGTCATATTCGCGATTTGCCGAAATCAAACAAAAACGCGATTGATATTGAAGCCGGGTTCGTTCCGCACTATGAAATTGTTAAGGGGAAAGAACGAATTGTTGACGAACTAACTCACGCGGCGAACAATGCTTCCAACGTCTTCCTCGCGACTGACCCCGATCGCGAAGGTGAAGCCATTGCTTGGCACATCGCCCAAGCAATTGGGCTTAAGAATTCCAAACGAGTCGTTTTTCATGAAATAACCAAGGAAGCAATCCAAGAAGCTCTTACTCGCCCGCGCGCCATTGATGACAATCTGCTTCACGCTCAAGAAGCGCGCCGAGTGCTCGACCGACTTTTCGGCTACGACCTCTCGGGGCTTATCTGGCAAAAGCTTCGCTATGGACTTTCAGCCGGTCGAGTGCAATCGCCGGCGCTTCGAATCCTCGTCGAACGGGAAAAAGAAATTCGCGCTTTCATTCCCGAACACTATTGGGTGATCACCGCGATTCTTAAGACAAAAAATAATAATGAAATAACTTTCACCGCGATCGTTGAACCAAAAATTGAAGCCGAAGCCGAGGCAATTGTCACCGCGGGAGAAAAAGCCAAATGGCAAGTCGGGAATATCGAAGCGCGCGCGGTCGCGCGCCGACCGCGACCGCCCTTCACCACCTCTACTCTTCAGCAAGTGGCATCTTCGCGCCTCGGCTTCTCGCCCGCGATTACCATGCGCCACGCTCAACGACTCTACGAAGCCGGATTGATTACCTATATGCGCACCGACAGTACAAATATGAATGCCGGCGCAATCAGTGACATTATCGCGCTCGCCCGCCAAGAATTCGGCGAGCGTTACGCCGGCACGCCGCGCTATTATCAAACTAAAACCAAGAACGCCCAAGAAGCGCACGAAGCGATTCGACCGACAAAAATTCAGGTCCGCCAAGCGGGCGGAAGCGAGGGCGAAAGAAAATTATACGAGCTTATCTGGCGTCGAACTCTCGCTTGCCAGATGACCGACGCCGAAGGCGCGCAAACGACGATTACCGCCGTGGCGGATAATTCCACTGTCCCCGCTTTTACCGCCAGCGGTTATCTCATCAAATTCGACGGCTGGCTCCGCGCTGATCCGATGGCGAAAGGCGAGGAACGAGAGTTACCATCAGTAAGCAAAGGTGAAGCGCTTGACCTAAAAAATATCATGAGTGAAGGTAAGGAAACCACCCCGCCCAATCGCTACAGCGAGGCCGGTCTCGTTAAGGAGTTGGAGAAGCGCGGGATCGGTCGACCGAGTACTTACGCTTCGACCATTAAAACAATTCTTGACCGCGGTTATGTGGATAAAATTAGTCGTTCGCTTCAACCAACCGAGACCGGTGAAGTGGTGAGTGATTTCTTGACGACTCATTTTGGCGATTACATCAGTGACTCCTTCACCGCCAAGATGGAAGACGAGCTTGATGAGATTGCCGGCGGGCGTCTCGAATATATCAAATCAATGAAAAACTTTTATGATCCTTTCCACCAAGCCGTGCTCGCTAAAAAAACTTTGCCGAAAATCAGCAACCTCGGCGCGGGTCCGGTGGGAATGAAGTGTCCAGTCTGCAACGACGAAATGGTCTGGAAACTGGGTCGGATTGGTAAATTCTTAAGTTGTACGCGATTCCCCGACTGCACTGGCGCGCGGAGCGCGATTGGCGTGGCGATGGTCGGACCGAAAAAGACCGGCGAAGAATGCCCCGATTGCAAAGATGGTAAACTCGTCGAACGCGATGGGCGGTTCGGGCGGTTCGTCGCCTGTTCCAATTATCCGAAATGTAAATATGTTAAACGCGATACCAATCTACAAATACGCGCGAATGATACGAATGTGAAATGCCCGGTTTGCAATGTTGGCACGATGGTTGAGAAAAAAGGCCGTTTCGGAATATTTTATAGTTGTTCCAATTATCCCGCTTGCAAAAATGCGATTAAAGCCAAGCCAACGGGCGATCTCTGTCCAATGTGCCAAGCCCTAATGATGGAGGGGACGAAAACCATCCCCACCCGTTGTTCAAATAAAGTTTGTCCAAACCACAATCCACAGAAAATAAAACCAGAATAAATTGACAACTTTCAGTTTCCGTGTATCATGGTAGACGGAACAGTCAAGGGGTCAGATCGTGTGGTCTTGACCGAACTTTTGAAAAAACGAGAAGGGAGACTAAAATGTTGAAACCTCGGTATTACACACTGATTATGGTTATTGCCGCCGTGTCTGGTATCCTGATTCTTCGTCATTGCGATAAGGTCACAGAGGAAGATTTGACCAATTTAAGGGAAGAGGTGGCAAGGGTAACACCCTTCATGGACGATGGTGAGGGACAACCCACATTCGTGGTTGTTAGCGAGAAAAATGATCTCATCACTGGCGTTCATCGCGTGATAGTGAAGTTGGGAGAAAACACTTTATCCAGTTGGTCTGCCATTGTGCCTTGCGATGAAAGCGGGATCATAATCGGGACAAAGGTCAAACTCCAGAGGATAAAGTATAACTCAACCAACGACCCTATGCAGGTGTATGACGGAGATCATTACACTAATTTCCTCGTTGCTGAGAGAGCTAACTAGGACGAGCAGAGTGCGTAAAAGATCTGTCAAGGGAAAGTGCTTGCAAAGGCGATCGAGAAACGGTCGCCTTTTTTATAATCTAAACTGTGAAATTTTTGATGTTGTAGAGATCTAGTTCAGGGTCGGGCTCGGGGATAACTTCAGCCGTAGGTTCGAGAACAGGGATCAAATCAGCAGAGGAAATAGTTTGGACAGGTACAAGCTCGTCGGACATCAAGCGATCAAGAAGATGACGGAGATCTTCGGTCGTGAAAAAATCAATCGTCACCTTCCCGCCCGCTTCGCGGTGTTCCACCGACACGCGGGCGCCCAGCGTCTCGGCGAGCTTCCGTTCCAATTCGATCGTCCCCGGATCGAGCAAATATTCCTTCTTGCGGACGCGATCATTGGCGATTCGACGCGCGATCTGCTCGGCTTCGCGGACATTAAGTTTTTTAATCGTGATTTCTTGGAAGAGACTTTTTTGCGCGTCGGGTCGATCAATTAACATTAGAAGCGGTCGCGTGTGACCTTCGGTCATCTGACCGATCGTAATGGCGTTCAACATCTCTTCCGACAAAGATAAAATGCGGAGAGTGTTGGTCACATACTCCCGACTTTTTCCGACCTTCTTGGCAATCTCGGCATGTTTCAACTTAAATTCTTTCACTAGCCGTTCGAAGGCGAGCGCGCGGTCAACCGAATTCAAATCCTCGCGCTGGAGATTTTCGATAATCGCCATTTCCAATTTCAACTTATCATTATCTCCGCCGGCACGAATGACACACGGCACTTGAGAGAGACCGGCGAGTTGGGCCGCGCGCCAGCGCCGTTCGCCGGCAATCAATTCATACTCAACATAAAGACTGCCGTCTTCCCGTTCATTCTCATGGCGCGTCAAAACAAGGGGCTGAAGGACGCCATACTGACGAATCGAGTCGGCGAGATCACGCAAGCGATCCTCGTTGAACTCCCGCCGGGGTTGGAGCGGGTTAGGTTTAATCTTGATTACCTCGATCCAAAAAATTGAATCGTTATAGATTTCGGACATCGTCCTTTAATAATACCAAGAATTGCCTTTCACGGCTAGAAGCGATAAGCTAGAAGCTAATCAAGCCGGAGTGGCGGAACTGGTCTACGCGCACGACTCAAAATCGTGTGACCGCAAGGTCTTGTGGGTTCGACTCCCACCTCCGGCATCCGCGTCCCCGTAGTTTAATGGATAAAACGCAGGCCTCCGAAGCTTGCGATCGAGGTTCGATTCCTCGCGGGGACATTCTCTGATGCAGGTTCCCCGCCCGAACGTACCCCGCCAGAATGACCTTGTCGGGCTGACGTTCGGTACGGGCGGGAATTCCTGCCGGGGACATCACTAAAAATTTGACAAAAAAAGTTTAATATGCTAACCTCAAGGTAGCGTTCAAAAAATCGAGCTGTT
>JAZDGA010000002.1:0-5679 GCA_043807405.1 Candidatus Vogelbacteria bacterium
GATTTCTAACCCTGGTAAGGTTCTTCGTTTACCATCGAATTAAACCACATAATCCACTGCTTGTGCAAGTCCCCGTCTATTCCTTTGAGTTTTAGCCTTGCGGCCGTACTTCCCAGGCGAATCTCTTAACGCGTTAGCTAAGCCACTCAGAGGGTCGATACTCCGAATAGCGAGAGATCATCGTTTAGGGCGTGGACTACTGGGGTATCTAATCCCATTCGCTACCCACGCTTTCGTGTTTCAGTGTCAAATATGCGCCAGTGTACTGCCTTCGCTTTTGGTGTTCCCCATGATATCAACGGATTTCACCCCTACACCATGAGTTCCATAGACCTCTCGCCCCCTCGATCCCGCCGGTTTTTCTTGCAGTTCTCTCGTTAAGCGAGAGGATTTAACAAAAAACCTAACGGGACGCCTACGCACGCTTTACGCCCAGTAATTCCGGATAACGCTTGGGGTACTCGTCTTACCGCTGCTGCTGGCACGAGTTTAGCAACCCCTTATTCATCAGGTACTATCACTCCCTCACCTAGAATGGCATCGTTTTTGTGTGCCGAATAAAATTTTATTTATCATCTCCGGCTATTTCACAAACAACGCCTAGACATTGCATCACGAAAAACATGAGCACAATGCCATTCTAGGTGAGGGATTTCTCCCCAATAAAAGGTGTTTACGTCCCGAAGGACTTCATCCACCACGCGACGTCGCTCCGTCAGGCTTTCGCCCATTGCGGAAGATTCTCGGCTGCTGCCACCCGTAGGTGTATGGTCCGTGTCGCAGTACCATCGGTGGGGAACAGGCTCTCACCCCCCCTAGCCGTCATCGCCTTGGTAGGCCATTACCCTACCAACTAGCTGATAGCCCACAGGCCGATCCCAGAGCTCCTTGCGGATTTACCCTACACTTTTTACGGTAAGGGTCTATCGGGAATTAGCCAACCTTTCGGCTGATTATGCCCGACTCTAGGGGACGTTCCTGCGTATTACTACCTCGTTCGCCGTGGGTCTAAACCCACACGACTTGCATGCCTTATCCACGTCGCCAGCGTTCATCCTGAGCCAAGATCAAACTCTAATTTGAAACGGCGCAGGGCAAAAGAAAATATATTACTTAATTTGTGGATCTTACTTACTTGATTTGTTGCTTGTCAAAGACCTGTCCGCTCCAAATGGAACGAATAACTAGTATACTTGGCTATAACTTGTCGTCAAGCCCTCCGAGTAAGAAGCAAAAAAGATTACCTCGTATAAAAATAACCCCGCAACTCCTTCTCGGGTACAAACCGCGAGGCTTGATTAAAGATCGCCCGAGCCGTGCCAATATCTATTTCTTTATGAACGGGAATGGTCAATGTTTGTTCGTAATCATTAACGATTCGTTTTAATTTAGCATGACTGCCATGTTGTTCAACAACCATAAAACCTAATTTAGTAAAAGTTGAGAGTAATTCCTTCCCACTCAAATCGCGTCGCAGTTTAGGCATAAGCCACCACCGGCAATTCAAAATTAGCTAAGACCGACGGCGATTCAGCCAAACCCATTTCAGACAATTTTTCTCCCTTAAGATGGAGAGCAACGGCTTCTTCAATGTTGCGCGTCAGTTCATCAAGCGTTAATGCTTGAGTTACCACCGCTAGATCAATACCTTCAGCCACATAATATTTTTCGCCTTTAGAAATATGGAATTGAATTATCTTTTTCATTTCCCTATGGTACCACCAATCCCAAAGTCGGGCAAATTTTGAGCAAAGAAAAACGCCGCCCCACATTTAAGTGAGCACGGCGTCTAGTTTTCCTTCACCACTTTTGGGAAGCAAATATGGCATTCGTTACACCACTAATTTTCCCTTTCTACGACTTAGATATTTTTGAATAAGTCGCCCAATTAAAGCAAAAATTAGCCCATTGAGCAAAATACTGATTGGATATAAGTAAATGGAAGAATATAATAACCCTTTTACCATTACTGTTGCCAACCCTGTAATTAATGGTCCTGGAATAAAAACTAACCAAATTCTCCCCGTCAAAAATGTTGGTTCGGCTAATATCAATATCCCTAGTAATGACCCCGCTACGAACCCTAAAACAAAACCGATGTTTTTCTTCATTTTCTTATTTTGCCCGACTGGAGAATTTTTGCCAGACGACAAGAAGCGGTGAGGCGATGAAGATGGAGGAGTAGGTGCCGACGAGAACACCGATTGCCATTAGGAGAGAGAAGTCACGGGTGGCGGTGGCGCCATAGAGGAAGAGGATGATGAGGACGAAAATAATGGTCAGGGAAGTGTTGATCGAACGGGAAAAAGTTTGCGACAAACTCTGGCCAACGGTCTCGGCAAAATTGGGACTAATATTCTTTTTCAAATTCTCGCGAATCCGATCGAAGACAACAATTGTGTCGTGAACCGAGATACCAAGAATGGTGAGGAGACCGGTGAGGAAAAGGGCGTCCGCTTCATAACCGCGCACGGCGCCGAGATAGGAAAACACGCCAATCGGAATAATGATGTCGTGCAGAAGGGCGATGAAAGCGACAATGCCATACTTCCACGAACTGACCGGCCTTGAAACTTTTCTAAACGCAAAAGCGATAAATAAAATAATCAAAACGACAACTAGGGTAATTGCCAAAATCCCCCGCCGAGCGAGCTCTTTGCCAATGGTCGGGCCGATAGAACTAAAACGCTTCTCGGTTGGCGCTTGCGGTAAAGCTTTCACGACTGTCACATGTTCGGCGTCAGTCAGAGTTTTCGAACGAATAATAATGTCTTGCTCGCCGGCCAATTGCACCGACATTGGTCCCAACTCAAGTTTATTTAAAATCTCGCGCACGACATCCGCCGTTGGTCGTCCACTTTGATAGGTGACTTCGAGAATCGAACCGCCGGTAAAATCCGTGCCGAGCTTCAATCCGTAATTCCAGAACGACCACAGCGAAGCCACGATCAAAATCCCCGAGAGTAAGAAGAAGAAATTTTTGTATTTAATGACGAACATGGTGAATTAGTTATTAGCTTTTAGCTGTTAGGTAGAAATACCTGAACCGAAAAGGAATCGGTTAAGTCGGCTGGTGTGATGAACGCCGATCGCCAAGAGGAAAGTGCGCGTGATACTAATCGCGGTCAACATACTAATCAGCACGCCAATGGCGAGCGTCAGCGCAAACCCCCGCACCAAACTCGTCCCAAACCAGAAGAGAATTAGCGCCGAAATAATCGTTGCGAGATTGGAATCGCGAATTGACGCCCACGCCCGCGAGAAGCCGTGGCCAATGGCGTCGTGCATGTTCTCGGTCTGGCGCATCTCTTCCTTCAAGCGCGCAAAAATCAGAATGTTCGCGTCCACCGCCATCCCAACCGAGAGAATAAACCCGGCCATGCCGGCGGCGGTGAGCGTTACCGGCAAAAGTTTGAAAATTGCCAACATGAGTGACACATAAATCCCGAGCGAGAGTACGGCGAGCAAACCGTTGAGACGATACCAAAGCACCATAAACACCGCGACCAGAATGAGCCCAATAATCCCCGCCCGCACCCCGCGGTCGAGCGCTTCTTGACCGAGCGTGGCGCCGATCGTCTCGGTCGAAATTAATTTAATCGGTACCGGCAAAGCGCCGAGATTAAGATTGCGTACAAGCGTTCGCGCCTCCTCAACGGTGAAGTCGCCCGAGATCTCGGCGCGACCATCCTTAATCTCCTCCCGCACCACCGGCGCCGAAAGTAACTGCCCATCAAGATAAATGCCGATTCTCTTTTCCACATTCTCTTTCGTCAATTTGGCAAAAATATCACCCCCCGTCTGGTCAAACTCAACCGAGATTGTTGGGTTGATTGATTGGCTATTAAATTGCACCTGCGCCCGCTGGAGATACCGGCCGGTCAGTTCGCTCGGAATAAAGTCGGGATTTTCGGCCAGCAAAGGATTCGGCGTAATTGCTCCGCCCTTTGCCATTTCCGCCCGCGCCGTTTCGATTGCTTTCTTAATCGCGTCTTTTTCCTTGCCCTCTGGCCGTTCAATCTTGAATTCCAGCACCGGCGTTACATCAATCACCTTGAGCGCTTCTTTCAAATCAGTCACGCCGGGCAATTCCACAATCAACCGATGAACTTCGCTCGCGCCCAGACCGCCTTGCTCGACTTGAATCAACGGTTCACCTACTCCGAAAGTATTCACCCGCCGTTCAATCACCTCGCGGAGCGACGACATCGCCTCACCGATATCCGCGCCGGCGGGCAAAGCGGAAGTATCGGCCTGATAAACCAAGTGACTACCCCCGCGCAGATCCAAACCGAGTTTGAATGGTCGCAGAGAAGACAGGTCAAAATAGGCCAAACCAAGGCCGAAGAGAATTAGCACCACCGCAATTATCCGCCGACGGGTCATAATGATATGAATGGTATTATAGTCACCCGCGATAATTTAGCAAATGAAAAACTTAACTTCTCTAATTCGCGCGAATAGGAGAATGGATAATGGCCCTCGGCTAAAAGATCCGAATCCTACACTAACAGCGTGCGCCCGGTGGACACCCTAATCCCGTAACATCAATTAGTCTAATTGAAATATTTTTTTCAGTAAGGGACACATTTTGTCCCTTCTTAATTCTAAAAACTTGATAATAACCAACGCTAAAATTTTGCTCGTTCGAACTTAAGATATTTTGATAATTAATTTTCAATTCTGCTTCCCTTCGTGCCTCACTTTTTTTAAGAAAAATCATATCCACATAATCTCCCTTCGCGACCACAGCCTGGGATTGAAAGTAAGTCTCATTATTAATATGATAACTACAAAAGTCGCAGTCCACGGTTTTTGTTACTCCTTGATCAGAAACTTCGACACGAAAGTCTAAGCCCGCTCGAATACCGCTACTACTTGTATCTATAAGCTGTTTTTTAGTGAACACGAAATAACTTGCGACTCCAAGTAATATTACAAATACAACGATGACCTTGATTGTTTTTCGATCCATATGTTTAATAATTTTTTGGCTAGTTTTTTTATCTTGATTCCTAAGTGATTATATTATACCATGTTTAGATAATGAAAAGTATAGTAGTAACATTACTTATTTTGATGGCGGTTGGAATGGACAACTCCTAAAACAAAACTCCCTCGGCAATAAACCGAAGGAGAAATGAAGTGAGTAGCGAGCACCGCCGCGGGGTTGCTACCGTTCCAGTCGTTGTCGAGCCAGTTGTAACTCCAGTCCCACCGATCGCCGCTCCAGTAGAGGTAACGAACGTAGAGGTTGCCATCCGAGTCGCGGTTGCGTGCAGGGTATCATCCATGCCACTGCTCCCAGTTTACTAGATAGTAAACCAAAAACTGTATCGTATTCGTGATCTTTAATCACTTAATACCCTGTACCAAGTAGCTTCATTTTTTGTTGAAGTGTCTGCATACACCACTCTACCCAAAACCGTAGTCGTGGATACTCTCGATGTATGGATACTGGATTCGGTAGCGGGAAACCCGCCTTGCCGTCGGGCAGGCCGTAATCTCCCACATATTCACCTACTACCAGTCTAATTTTACTTTGAATTACGAAATGCATCAAATTGAAAACTAGAATACAATGACAGCGTGGCCGCAAGGTCACGCTGTCAAAGTTACCATGTTAAAAACCGGAATCACAATTTACCACAACCTACGAAACAAAGTATACCACCTCTA
>JAZDGA010000003.1:0-39002 GCA_043807405.1 Candidatus Vogelbacteria bacterium
ATGACAAGATGTTTTTTCATCCCATCAGTTTAGCACATTCGACTAGAAAAATCTTGATTATCCACACAAGAGAGTTGACAGAAACAAGGTGTTTGCTAGTTGGGGGATAAAGGTCGAACCTTGCCCGAAAATTTTCCAAAAGAAAGAATGATTCCAATGTCCCCCGCCGTGATTCCGCACCGCCGTCCGAATCGCTTCCGGTACCACTTCCAAATCTCCCAGTAACTCCTCCAACTTTTTATTTTGCAGTTCGGGATATGGCTCTAACGCCGCGTTTAATTTATCAACATAAGTTTGATGATGTTTCAGATGATGAATTCTCATCGTCGCCTCATCAATATACGGCTCGAGCGCGTCATAAGCGTAAGATAATGTGGGTAAGGTGTGCATAGTAATTTAATTAAAGGTGAGTCCTTGAGGACAAGGACTCACCTTGACATTAATGATTGACTAAATTTATCCAAAACTTCACGCAAGGTTGATAAAATGTTAGTTAATTGGTTGGTTGCCGATCCTGTCGATAGTGTCGAGGTAGTAGTGGAATCGTGATTAGACAAAATTTTAATCTGGAGACTCATTAGATTAATCTTAAGATTTTTTATTGTGTGTGCTTGATTATATTGGGCATCAAGAGTCATCAAAATCTCGTCACTTGGAATAAGGTTCAAGCCCGGACGATCTTTTGATAAAACTATGTGGTCATAAAACGCGTAATAATTATTATCCGTTAGATTTCTTGTTACCAACCAGCGTTGGCCACCCACACTTACAGATAGATCATAATTGTGCTGGTTTGCTTTTATCAAGACCGGGTTACCCTGCTGATTCATAACATCAAACTCGAGACGGAATTGGTATTGTCTACTTCTTCCGTCAGTACTCGGTGTTGCCTTAATAAGGCGAACTTCGCGGGGAGTAATGGTAAGATTACCAATTGGCATGTTTCGACTTTCAACAAGATTCTTAATCCCGACCCTGGCCATTTCTTCGTTCACGGGTCCAAGTTCTGGATAAGTAAGATTTCTCATGAGCGAGTTTTGCAGTGATCGGAAACCATTCGTTGCCCCCGCCCCCCAAAAACAACCACTTCCTACCTGACAACTTTGTCCAAAGTTTTGTTCAAAAGCTTCTGGCGATACACTCTCATAGCAGGCCTTAAATCTATCATCATCTTGCGAATCCATCACATTAAGATTCGCTGTGCAAGATTGATATGAAAGATAATCATCATAGTATGGAGACGCGGTATTAGGCTGACCGGAACACCATCCCGGACATCCGATGATATCAATATTTGCCGCCCCGATGTTAGCAATAGGTTTGTAGCCTTCTTTAGCGTATTCTATATACTCATCTGAAAGTGATCCTAGGGAGTGCCCAAACTCGTGAAGAACAATTTTCTTGAAATTACCGAGAACACGCTCTCTCTTTTCGGGAGGAATATCATCTAAATTTAGTGAGAGCCGGAGAATCCTTGTTCGAGGATCAATTTCTTCAAGAGTGTAAGCATCCGCGGATGATCTAAAACTTTTTTTCGAGAGAACGACAATAAAATCTGTTTCATACGCAGATTCTCCGCAACTTGAAGCCAGTGATTGCAAGGCGACAGTAGTATTAAAACAGAAACGTCGATCGTTGGGGGTTCCCTCTATTGAGGGAGCACACTCGTAATCTTTATCGGGGATAAATTGATATTTTACAGTATAATTATCTCTAAACTCACTGAACGGAGTATATTGAAACACAGTCAGCGGATCGTTACCACTCAAACCAAGAAAAGTATTTATTTGATTAAGAAATTCATTTCTGTCAGAGTCAGCAAATTTCTCTGCCACAAAGAAAAAGTTTATTGTCTTTTTTAAATCTCTTTTACCAACTAGCATTTCGCAAGACATTTTTTTGTTAGATTCAGTGGGCAATGCACCAATCTGATAGCTACCACCAGAAATTGATGGGGAAGCAGGGGTTGGCCACGATAATTGTGTCTGCTGCTGTAATTCCGTCAATAGAACCCGCAACCTTTCAATTCGGGCTTGGAGTTGGGTAATTACTGCAGGGTTAGTTTGGGCACTGGCGACAAATGGTCCACCGAATAGCGAGGCAAATAATAAAATTATTGATAAAGCAAACACGACGATAAGATGTTTTTTCATATCATTAGTTTAGCACATTCGGTTAGAAAAATCATTGATTATCCACACCGGGGATTGACAGTAAGTGTACAAAAAGTACAATATGGTATATGCAAATTATAAGCACTACCATCGCGCGTAAACAACTAGGGAAACTTATTGTGTCCGTACGAGAAAACAATTCAGCCCTAGGCATTGGTCGGCATGACCGGCCAGAAGCATTATTAATAAAATATCCTGATTATTTAAACCGCGAGTTAGATGAGTGGACCAACTTTGTAGCTAACGCAGGTAGTTTTGATTTTCTTAAAGACGAGCCTGAACTTTATTCAATTGGTGATTTGAAAAAGCGATATGTATAAAAAATGGGAAATTGTCTTAACGGTCTTTCCTTTCACTGATCTGTCGGGAGAAAAAGTGAGACCAGCAGTAATATTATCGGTCGAGCCCAAAGATGATGATGTCATTGTGGCATTTATTTCTTCGCACCTAATTTATCGAGACAAAGTTGATATTCTGATTAAAAAATCTTCTCCAGAATTCGGAAAAACGAGTTTAAAAGTTGATTCAATTATCAGATTACGAAAAATGGCAGCCATAAATCAGAAAATAATTCTCGGCAAACTGGGGGAGGTTGGACCAAATATCCAAAAAGAAATTTCCAAAAATTTAAAAATTGTTTTCGACTTAAATTAAAAGTTTTGCAAAAGCTTAAAATTTAGGTATAATTCAAAAAATCACTTCTCTTATGGCTCTAACTATCACCAATCTTTTAATCATTGGTCTCGGCTTGGTCATCATTGGCTTGGCTATTTGGGTGTGGCTATTGGAACGACGGCTGGCTCGCCTCTTCACTGGCCACGGCGGACAAAATCTCGAAGAATTGGCACTTGATTTCGGCCACAAGCTCGGCGAGCTTGATCGAGCACGACAAGAAATTGAACGTTTCTTAATCGAAGCCGATCAACGTTTGAAAACCGCCGTTCGCCATGTCCAAACTTTTCGTTATAATCCTTTCCCCGATCAAGGTGGGAATCAGAGCTTCACCACCGCCTTGCTCAACGAGAAGGGTGACGGCGTAATTATCACCGGTCTCCACGCTCGCGACACGATGCGCGTTTACGCTAAACCAATCGTCAATCGCACTTCCCAATTTGAATTAACGACCGAGGAGCAGGCGGTCCTAGGTGGCAAGCAAACTACAAGATAATGAAACTGCAAGCTACAAGCTACAAGCTAGCCCCTACCCTCCACCGACCACCCGTCGTCGTCATCGTCGGTCATATTGATCACGGCAAATCAACCTTGCTTGATTATATCCGCCAGACGAAAGTCACCGAGACTGAAGTCGGCGGGATCACGCAACGAGTCAGCGCCTACGAAGTGAAGCATCAGGGAAAAACGATTACCTTCCTCGACACACCGGGACATGAGGCCTTCTCTCAACTTCGTGAGCGAGGAGCAAAAATTGCAGATCTGGCGATTGTCGTCATCTCGGCCGAAGAAGGGGTAAAGGCCCAAACGCTTGAAGCGCTCACAGCGGTCACCGCCGCCGGCTTCCCTTACCTCATCGCCATTAACAAAATTGATCGCCCGAACGCCAATGTGGAGCGGACGAAACAAGGACTGGTGGAAAATAATATTCTCGTCGAAGGTTACGGCGGAACTATCCCCTGTCTGCCGATTTCCGCCAAAACTGGCGCCGGTGTCCCCGAACTCCTCGAGCTTATTCTTCTGATGGCGGAACTCGCCGAGTTCACAACCGAACCCAACGCGCCGGCCACCGGTTTCGTACTCGAAGCGACGCGTTGTCCGAAGATCGGCGTCGTTGCGACCCTCATTATCAAAAGTGGTCAGCTCCAGACTGGCGACTTTTTAATTGTTGGCAATATTATCGGCCGAATCAAGCGCTTACAAAATTTTCGGGGCGAAACTGTCACCAAGCTCGAAGCCTCGAGTCCCGCGGTCGTTCTCGGTTTGCCGGAAATGCCCGCGCCGGGGGTACCCTTCATGAGCGCGCCGGACAAAAATACCGCCGAGAGTCTGGCGACGAAACTTGATGGTAATCACTTGGAAGTCGGATTCGCCACGGCGAATCCGACTTCCAATTTAATGATGTTTCCAATTATTCTCAAAGCCGACAATCTCGGCTCGCTCGAAGCGCTGGAGAAAGAAGTGGCGAAACTCTCCACCGCGACCGTCACTATCTCTATCATCCATCGTGGCGTCGGCCAGATCACCGAAAATGATGTGAAGTTGGGCGCCGGCACCCCGCCAGCGGTAATCGTCGGTTTCAATATTCAAGCCGATCGCGGCGCCATCGAGAGCGCCGAAAAGCACGCCGTCATTATAAAAACTTTCGACATTATTTATCACTTGAGCGAGTGGCTGGCAGAAGAAGTTCTCCGGCGAGAGCCGGTGGTCGAAGTGGAAGAAACAATCGGCGAGATTCGCGTGCTTAAAATATTCAGCCATGAGAAAAATCGTCAGATCATCGGCGCCTCAGTGACAAAAGGTTATGCCACCGACCGTCAGCGCGTGAGAATTATCCGCCGAGGCGCGCCCCTTGGCGAAGGTGAAATCCTTGAACTCAAACAACAAAAGATTTCGGTTAAACGGGTTGAGGGAGGTAATCAATTTGGCGCGTTAGTCGAATCGAAAATTGCCATCGCGCCGGGCGATACGCTCCTCATCTTTACCCTTGGCCGTAGCCAAATAAAATAAAATTATGCGTCTGCATCACGCTGAACGACTCACTGAATCCGTCAGTCGCCTCTCGGCCGAATTCCTCGTTCGTCATCCCAATGAAGCCTTGGTGACGGTCACCGGCACTCGTCTTGATCAAAGTGGTCGATCGGCTACTGTTTTTATCACCGTTTATCCCGCGACGAGCGAGACGCCAGCGCTGGCGGAGACTCGGATTTTGAGAAGCGAATTGCGGGACTTCCTCGACACTCGCTTGCGCGGCAATTCTCTCACCCATATTGATTTCGCGCTCGATGCCCGCCCGTACCGAATGTGAATCGGTACATTCGGGCAGGCCCGAGCAAAAAAAGATTAGAAAATTGATAAAAATTTGCTACACTTAAACAAGTTGGTGCGGTGGCGAAGTGTCCCGCTACGCAGGATCTCGCGTAGCGAGAGTAACGCAGCGGTTTGTCATGGCTACGCCAGATCCCGCGTAGCGGGACAAAACTTAAAATATGTATTTCGTTTATTATTTAAAAAGTGATAAAAATAATGACTTGTATATTGGTAGTACTGAAGATGTAAATAAGCGTCTTGGACAACACAACAAAGGAAGGGTAAAATCAACCAAATCTTATCGTCCGTGGAAATTGTTGGGATATGAAGAATATTCAACAAGGAGTGAAGCGATGGTAAGAGAAAAATTTTTGAAATCTCATCAACAAAAAGAGATTTCAAAGAAAAAATTTTATTGATGGCGCCGTGGTGAAGCGGTAACACAGCGGTCTGCAAAACCGCGATGCGTGGGTTCGATTCCCACCGGCGCCTTAGATTAAAACCTCGTCTTAATGCCCGAGGTGGGAGTCGGACCCACACCCGCCTAAACGGACAACATTTTAAGTGTTGCGCGTATACCAATTCCGCCACTCGGGCTTAATTTATATTTATGACTACGCTTGATTATATAGATATTTTCGCTAGAATGAAAGTGATTAGCTGATTGGAACCTTATCAATTTTTCAGGGAGACTGTAAATGAACACACCGACATTCGAGTGGGTTTGGGCGTCAATCTTTATTTGGTTCTTAGAACCAGTCCCGCAAAACCGTACTCCGTGGCACTTTTGGACGCGCCTCATTCTCTGGACACCGATCGTTTACGGATTGATTCTGCCCACCTGCACCGTCTTGGCCATTCTGGCAATAACCGCGATGTTTATTTACGACGGCCTGTTTCGGGTCCATCTTCTACGGGCCAGCTAATAATTATTCGCTCGACCCTCACACCCCCGTCTCGCCGACGGGGTTTTATTTTTCGCGAGTCCGCCCACAAGGATTCGAACCTTGGACCGTCTGCTTAAGAGGCAGCTGCTCTACCAACTGAGCTATGGGCGGTTAAAGATAGTGTAAGGGGTAAAGCGAAAAATGTAAAATGAATTATTAGTTTGATATACCATAAATTAGACGGCCGTATTTTTTATGGGATAGGTGCGAAATTGAAACGGTCGTAAACATTTCGCATCTCTTAAAATTTGGATCGTCAATTTTGTAAGCGATGAGGAAAATTAAATAATTCAAATTAAATAATTTTGTGATAAGATAAAAATAAGCCGGAGTGGTGAAATGGCAGACACGTCAGCTTTAGGAGCTGATGAGCGCAAGCTCGTGGAGGTTCGACTCCTCTCTCCGGCACACCTTGCATTTTTCTAGGGGTATGGTATAATCCCCACGGTTTCAATCGCGCGTTGCGGTTGATAGGTATTTGACATTTACATCCGCCAGCAGGCGGAGGAGGAATTCTAATGGGTCTGATCCGAAAAGTTTGGAAATGGTGTCGGGACAGGACGGGATTTTTGATGATCGTGTTCGTGCTTTACACCCTATTCGCCATAATTTTCTTGGCGTTGTGGGGCGAGGTTATCGAGCTTGGCAAAGAGAAGGGCGACTTCCCTATCTCCTGGAACTTGATTTGGCTCGGGGTAGTGATTGCTTATACCCTGACGAGTATCACCGGCACTGGATTGAGTGAAAGGGGGATGAAGTTCTTATTGAACAAGTTACCGATTTCTGAAGAAATACCCCCTCAAGCGCTAACTTTCGTACCGCTAGGATTATTCACACTAAGAACAGTGTCGGTTGATGTTCAAGAAATAGAATTGCCGGGAGAATCGGAGCAAATCTGGCGAGGTCGTTATGAAGATGGCAAAGAATTAATTCTCGGTTTTAATAGGGAGGGGAAGGAAACACCCCCACCCAAAAAAATAGACCGAGAGGGCAAGGAAATTACTTTGCCATGGATTCAGGCGATCAGAGCCACATTTGATGACTTGAATCCGAACGAAGGCACAGACCCATTGGAAGGAATCGCCAAATTACCAGATATGCCAGACTTCCGACTAGCGCCAGGTACTCCTGATAAAAATGGGGAGCTGCCTGAGGAGGAGGCGGAAGACCCAGCCACTAAACGGGTAACTGTCGAAGTAAGAGGAACACTGTTATGGAGACCCAGGGAGCTTGCCTCATTCTGGCGAACGTTTGAAACGTCCGAAAAAGCCGAGAATGTCTTGAGGAAAATTGCTATCACGGAGATGACTAATGCCCTTCAGATCGGAAACTTGGCTCGAAATCTAGCCAATCAGGAACTACTCGGTCTCTACATAACCCAGAAGATCAGGGAACGAATTGAGCACAAGGTGGTTTATGAAGATAAGACAGGAACAAAATATCCTGATCACCCTAAGGGTAAAACCCCAGAACCAACCCACAGTGGCGACTGTCGTCGCGGAGTAGAAATCATGGGCTTCCTGCTTCGACCACCAGAATTGAGTCATGCCTTGAACGAAGGTATTCAGGGAATTCTTATGGGGAAGGCAGAGGCTGGCAAAACGCGAAGAACCGCTGAAGGAGCAAGAGCCAAACTAGAGCTTGAAGGTCTTGGAGAAAGGCAACGACTCGAGCATCTCGCTAAAGGACAACAAGCCGTAGAGAAAGGCAAAATTGTCGGCCGTAAAGAGGGATATGCGACTCTCAAAAGGTTGGGTATAACACCGTCAGAAATTCTGACCGCCGATACCGCTCGACAAATTGCCGAAAATGTTGGCAACCTTTTCGTCACCGACGGTAAAACGCTCACTGCTGTGGTTGGCGCATTAGCCGCTGGCAAGGAAGTTCTCTCTGGTCAACCCCCATCTCGCCCATCAAAAAAGAAGCGTCAGCCCGTCAATAATGCTAGTGGAAGTGACAACCCACCGCTAACACCACCGCCGGCTGCTAATCCGTAACGGTTTGCGGATTAAAATAACGAGGAAGGAGAACAACCACTACCGCCCGGCTTCTTGCTGGGCGGCTTTTTTATTTGACAAAAATAATTGGTATTGGTATAATAGCCGTTGGAAGTCAGAGAATGGTTCTTTGACAAAAAACGCTTCAAAACCTAGAAAGGTTGGTGTAATATGAGTTCAATTTTTGGACTTTTTGCCGGTCTTCTTGTCGGGGGCTTCATCATTATGATTATCAGAGGCGGACTGACAGAAAAAGTCGAGGGGGCTAAGGGGTGGTTTGCTAAAATGCTCAAACCTACTAGCGACCCACTAACACCCGGAGCAACCGGTAAAACAAAATGGGCTTGGACCTCTCCGGCGCTGGTAATCGTCAGTTTCGCCCTGCTGTTCATTCTCATTGCCATCTTTTTCCCGGCGCTTTGGGAATGGCTCTACGGTCAAGGTAAAGTATTTGGGCTACTGGTCATAACTGTGGTGGTTATGGCTTTGGCTACCAGATATAAACTACTTTGGTGGCTGGTAGTGATAATGGGCATCTTCATTCCACTCGGCTTGACGAGTTTCCCTCCCAATCCACTCGAGTGGCGACAACCAACTCTGGCAAAAGCCAACCAAGCAACAGCAGAGAGGCAAACCGCCGCCTACGGCGCCTCAAAATCCCCCGCGGGAAGATCGGCGAGAACTTCGAGAGTCACTACCCAAACGATTATAGCAAAGCCGGGGGTGTATTCGAATGAAGTATCGATTCCGGGAGGGCAGAACTTCAACATCCAACCAGAAGGCAAGATTCGCGCTCGAACTGCGAGTGGCAAAGTGATTGATGATTGGCCTGGAAGACATTCAGAAATGGAACACGGCCGATCTCTTCTCGATGGAGTGTTTCAGTTTATGTCCCTTGAAGAAAGAGAGGTAAAAGTAGTAGTCGAGTGGGAACCAAAATAAGGTCTCCAAACGACAAACGCAAAAGGCGGGAAAGCACTTCGTGCTCTCCCGCCTTCTTTTTATCCAATTTTATCTCGCAACACCGAGTGACTCACAAAATGTGCGACACTCGGTGTTCAACAACCGGCGCCGGGAATGGTATTGCAGATGACATGCATAATGCCGTAGAAGGAAATCATAATGAACATTCCGATCACGCCCCAAATAATGTGTTGTTGACCAACTTTCCGCGCCTCCTCACTCTCGGCGTTGCGGATCAATTCAAACACACCGTAGAGGAAATAGATGAGAGCGAGGGCGAAGAGGAAATAGATAATCGGATCAACGATCGCCGTCTTGATCTTTTCCAGTATCGCTATCGCAGATGTCATCAAAAAACAAAAACTAATTAGTAGGAATCATGGGGCCGACATTCGGTGCGCCGGTGCCTTGTCTGATACCAAAAGTCTTGGCAATTACTCCGGTGAGTCCCCAAACCGCGGCCATTACGAACAAAGCAATAATTCCCCAAACCATCATCCCGCGACCGGCTTTCCGCTTCTCTTCATCCCCCGCCCCGAGAATGTAAGTTGCCAATCCCCAGAAGAAGTAGAGTAAGGCCAATGTCATGACGATTGGAATAACCGTATTAAGAATGTTTTGAACTTCATCAAGAATACTGGTGGCATCCGCTTGCGCGAAGGTTAACACTGGCAGAAGGGCTGACCCAATAACAAACATTGACTGCTTGAATAATTTAGACATTATAATTTCGTATAATTAAGAAACTTTTATAAAACTAACGACCACTAATACTCTTCATTAAAGCACAAACCAAATCAGACACCAAGCAAGAGGGTGGATAAGAAACTAGGGGGTTGTTGTTGGAAAAGAAATTACTGTGTTATTTAACCCAAAAGTAGTTTTCAACACATTAACTAACCCCCAAAGTGAGACCATCACGAAGAGAGCAATAATACCGTAGGTCATCATCATCGTTCCCTCTTTCCTTTTTTCTTCATTGTCAGCTGATTGAATATACTTAAGAACACCAACTAGAAAATAAAGAACAGCTAACCCACCAATCAACAATGTAACTGGCTTAAAAATGAGCAAAATAATCTTATCGACAAAATCCTTAAAACTTTCTTGGCTTTGAGCAAAAACAAAAACCGGCAAAAGAGCGATCCCAACACCAAGCGTTAATTTATTTAACCATTTAGACATAATAATTATTTGATTAATTTATAATACAGTCAAGTTTCTAACCCCCCGATCGTCGCTTGGATCACCTCCGAGATGACCGTCGCGCCGAGGACAATCGCCGCGCCGATCACCGTCCACATCAGGGTCGCCTTGGCTTCACTCAACTTACTATCATTCCCCTGCGCCTTGACGAAGAGGAAGCCGGAATAGACGATGAAGATGGCGATCACCGGAATCCCGACATCTCTAACGATCTCAAGTAATTTAGTGAGGAGAATCAGAATGCTGTCGGAGGTGAGGGGATTCTCCAGTTTGATAGGGGGAGTATCACCTTGTATACCGGCAAAAACTTTATTGGCTAATCCCAAAATGTTTAATAAGTGATAAAGCATATTATTTAATCCCTAAAACTGTCCGGGGTAAAATTGGGGTCAACAAGCGAAGAGAATACTTGCTTCACAATCAACCATGACGCGAGCACGATGACTAGGCCCCAAACTGCCATCCAGATAATTTTCTTGGCTTCTGATCGTTTGCTGTCATTCGTCCCCGCCGTCATCATTATAACACCACCAATGACAATTGTCGCCGTCGCCAACGGGATGGCGATGTATTTCGTCAAGTAATCAAAAACATTCACAATTAGTTGTAGAAATTCTTGGTAACCACAATCTATTGCCCCAGCCTGTCCACATGGTACTAAATTAGCGCTGTTTGGATCTGAAGCTTGACCAAATGCAAAAAGTGGCAAGTTTATTAAAACAAGAAAAAGAATGGTCATCCCCCATTTCGGCCAATTATTTTTTTTATTCGCCATAAAATTCTTTGACTAGATTCTCGAGCGCGGTATTCGCTTCGCTCACCGCCTGAACGCTCGGCAAACGTCCCGTGAGTACGCTGTCGACTAGCCGTTCGAAAATTATCTCGGTGCGCGCCGGTGCGAAATCGAACCAATTCCGACCGATAATCGCCGCTTGGTAAAAAATCGCTTGTGCCGGATCAATCGGCGCGGTCGCTAAGAGATCACGACGCGCCGGCGGGAGTGCGGTGAGTAATGCGAGGCGCTTGATGGTCGGCGCGCTCCCAAAAGCTTGCGCGACGGCCCAGGCCGTCGCGATTTTCGGCCGATCACGCACCACCGCAATACCATAAGTGCGAGCGAAGGTAATTCGCGTTGCTGGATCTTTTTGGGGTGGAATCGCCACATCGAAAACAAGCCGAGGATTGGCGCGGGTGATTTCGCCGAATTCGCTTGCCGGCCCAAGATAGAAAACTGATTCCTCGCGAATGAAGCTCTGCTTCGCCGACGGCAAAGAACGATTCCACGAATAATTTGGTCGCGCCGGATCGGCAAATTGTGAATAGAAATCAAGCACGCCGGCGGCTGGCCGAACGATGAAGGTGAAGGTTTCGTTAAGTAGTGGTCGCGGACGAGTACCAGTTTGGTCAAAGATTGGATTCCCGGCTTGGAAAAGGAGCATCGCCAAAATATCTTTCATGTGCGGAATATTCCGATAATCGCCCAAGGCAATTGCGCTTTGGGTGATATTGCGTCCGGCATCAAAAATCGTAAGCGGGAGAACCTTCTCGCGAAATTCGGTCCAAGTTTTTGGCACCGTTGGCAAACCGGCATTGGTCAATAAATCGCGGTTGTAATAAAGGACGAGCGGATCAACCAAGAGAGGCAAAGCCAGCACGCCATCGGGGCGAAGGAAAAGACGCCCCGCGTCGGAATAAGTATCGAGGAAAGTTCGCGTCGGGTAAGTGTCGGCGGGAATCGGGAGCAGACGATCGCGCTGGGGGAGAAGAATTTCCTGCGGGGCGAGAAGTAAGTCGGGGGCGCGGTTGTCGGCTTTGGCGGTTAGGAAATCTTGCTCAATCGTTCGCGGATCTTTCTCTTGATAAATTAAAGTAAATTGATTTTTGCGTTGATCATTAAATTCGTTTAGCAAATCGGCAATGGTCGCGCGAGGAATCGTGCTCCAGAGCGTAACTTCACCGCCCGTGCCACCAGTCGGCGCTCGGAAGCCCGGCAAAATGCCGGCAAAAATGAGTACCCCGATAAGCAGGAGCCCGATGCAAATAACGAGAATCGCGAGTTGAAAAGTGGAAAGATTTTTCATAATTTGAGCGGAGCAAGATTAAACATCAAGCCGTAATGATGATCGCCGGCGGGAAAATCATTAAGGAAAGCGAACCCCGCCTCGGCAAAAATCTTTTTCGCCTCGGCGGGCGTCACAACGGCTTCTGGCTTAGGACCAAGTCCACCGAAAGAGTTGCTCCAGTCAATCAGGGCGACTCGCCCGTCTAGTTTCAAAATTCGCTTGGCTTCGCGAACCAGAATATATTTGGCGGAAGTTTGAAAAAGCAGGTTGGCAATGACGACGAAATCCACTGTATGGTCGGCGAGCGTTGAGCCGTGAACCACTTCGAGATCACCGCGAATCACTTCGATGTTATGGAGGTGGAGATCCTTAGCAGCCCGCCCAAGGCGGGCGAGCAACTCTTTTTGGATATCAATCGCGTAAACCTTGCCCTCCGGCCCGACGGCTCGATCGAGAGCGAGAGCGTAGGCGCCACTCCCCGTGCCAAAGTCGGCCACCGTCATCCCCGGCTGGAGATGGAATTGAGCGACAACACTTTTTGGATCAGAAAAGGCCATAAATGAGATACCCTAAATAATACCACAAAACGCGGAAAGTGGATAAATAACTCCTTATACCACCGGGGAGAGACAGGTGAGCGAAGCAAGCATGTCGCCCGGGTGGAGCTTCATAATCCGGACGCCTTGAGTTTGGCGGCCCAAGCTCGGAATCTCGGCGAGCGTCGTGCGAATTACCTGACCGTGTTTGGAAATCGTAATAATTTCGGTCGCTAATTCATCAAGCACTTGAGCATTGATTAGTGATCCTGTTTTCGCCGTCACTTGCGCCGTCTTAATCCCCGATCCGCCCCGCCCCTGTACTTTATATTCTTTCAAGGCGGTTTTCTTGCCGAAACCATTCTCGCTGACGACGAGAAATTGATTTTGTTTTTGATCGGCGCCGATTGGACCCACGCCCACCACCACATCATCTTTCTTTTTTAATTTAATTGCCCGCACCCCGCCGGCCGCGCGCCCCATCTCCCGAATGGAATTTATTTTGAACCGAATCGCCTGCCCTGCGCGCGTGGCGATAATCGCCTCTTCCCCGGGCAAGACCGCCGTGACCGATAGAAGCTCATCGCCCGGCTGAAGTTTAATTGCGATAATCCCGCTCCGGCGCACATCGCTCATGTCCTTAACCGCCACGCGCTTAGCCACACCGTGGCGCGTCACCATCAAGAGCGAGGCATCACCACCTTTTTTACCACGTGGGACGGCCAGCACCGAAGTCACTTTCTCATTATCCGCCAACGAGAGAAAGTTCATGATGGACTTGCCCTTGGTCGCCCGCTTACCTTCAGGGACATCGTACATTTTGATTTGATAAACCTTGCCCCGATCGGTGAAGAAGAGCAGATCATCGTGCGTCTTGGCGGTTAGGAAAATAGTAACAAAATCTTCTTCTTTGGTATCGAGATCAATTACCCCGATGCCCCCGCGCCGTTGGGAACGATACTCGGCCGGATCAGTGCGCTTGATATAACCGCCGCGCGTGAGAATTAAAACCGTCGGTGTGTCCGGCACGAGATCTTCCGTCCGAATTTCTTTAACCCCGTGCGGAATGATTTTGGTCCGGCGCGCGTCGCCGTATTTATCTTTTATGACCACGAATTCTTGCTTGATCGCCGCTCGCACTTTCTTCGGATCAGCAAGGAGGGCTTCCAACTCCTTAATCAGCGCTTGTTTCTCTTTGAGTTCGTCTTCAATCGCTTGGCGCTCGAGGCCGGCGAGCTTCTGGAGTTTCATTTCCAAAATTGCCGTTGCCTGCGCTTCGGAAAAATCAAACTTTTTAATTAAATTCTGATGCGCCGTCGCCGCATCCGCCGAGCGCTTAATCGTCTGAATCACCGCGTCAATTTGATCAATCGCCTTCACGAGCCCGAGAAGAATGTGGGCGCGTTCTTTCGCCCGCGTTAGATCAAATTTTGTCCGTCTGATAACAATGATCTGCCGATGCGCGAGAAATTCTTGAAGAATCGCCTTGAGCGACAAAAGCTTCGGCACGCCGGCAACCAGCGCCAACATATTGTAGTGGAACATCGTCTCGAGCTCGGTGTGTTTGTAGAGCGCGTTCAAAATTTTCTCGGGATAAACACCGCTTTTGAGCTCAATCACCACGCGGGTATCGGCGAGCGTCGTGGATTCATCACGAATATCTCTGATCCCCTCCACTTTTTTCTCGCGCACCAGATCCGCCATTTTGATAATCAACTCCGCTTTGTTTACTTGATACGGCACGGAAGTAATCACGATCTGATGACTTCCCGCTTTCGTCTCGACAATCTCCGCCTCGCCCCGAATGAGCACGCCACCCCGCCCCGAAGCGGCGGCGTGATGAATATCTTGCTCGTTAAAAATTAAACCGCCGGTGGGAAAGTCGGGGCCTTTCACAAACCGAAACAGATCTTCCGGAGTTGCGTCTTCATTGTCAGCCAAATAGATTAATGCTTCCATCACTTCGGTCAAATTGTGGGGCGGAATCTTCGTCGCCATGCCAACGGCGATGCCGATCGAACCCATCAGCAGAAGGTTGGGAATGGCCGACGGCAGAAGCGTCGGTTCACGAAGCCGACCGTCATAATTGGGGACGAAATCAACGGTCTCCTTCTCGATATCGCGAAGCAACTCCATCGCCAGCGGGGCCATCTTGATTTCGGTATAACGCATCGCTGCCGGCGGATCGCCGTCAATCGAACCGAAGTTCCCTTGACCGACCGCCAAGGGATAACGGAGAGAGAAGTCTTGCGCCAAGCGCGCCAGCGCGTCGTAACAAGCGACATCGCCGTGCGGGTGATATTTGCCGAGCACTTCACCGACCACCAGCGCCGATTTGCGAAACTTGGCGGAGGCACCCAAGCCGAGCTCGTGCATGGCGTAGAGAATTCGCCGGTGCACCGGCTTCAAACCATCGCGAACATCGGGCAGAGCCCGCGAGACAATCACCGACATCGCGTAGTCGAGATAAGAATTCTTCATCTCGACGGCGATATCCGTCGGGATTATTTTTTGGGCAATGGGTAAAATTGGTTCGGGAGTTTTGGACATAAAATATTATTTAATTATCGTCTGCCAACCGACCTTGATTCTCTCGATAATGCCAGGGCTTGCCGTCGCCTCAACGGTCGGCGTAGCCCGAAGCAAGGTCGAGAGACGGAAGCTTGCGAGCCAGAGAATAAAAAGGCAGACGGTAAAACTAAAAGCGATAAAAAGCGCCCGCCGTTGCCGGCGCGTTTCCGGCTCATTCCGCCAACGTTCCAAATGGTCTTGAAAGGATTTCATACCATGTTTAACAAAATAATCTCCCCCTCTTTTTCTGAAACATCTTTTTTCTTGAGCACTAATTTATCAATCGGCGACACTTTCTCCGCCCCCGCCTCTTTCAGGAATTGACCGAGCAGCGAGGTTGATTCCGAAAGTGGAATGATAATCTTCGGCTGGAAAGTCAGCGCCAAACGATAAGCCACCGCCGGCGAATTAGTGAGTGGCGCAAAAAGAATATCTGTTTCTCCCACCTCTGCCTCCACCGCCTCGGAAAGTTTACCATCACCGAGTCTGCCCCAATGAACAAGCCGTAAACCATCGAGAGTCAAGATATAAATGGTGTTAATTGTTTCGTCCGGTCCCGGCCCGCCGACACCGCGAATAAAAACATTCGACACCTCATACTCACCGGGTCCATCAATAATAAATGGATCCTTGCCACCAACCCGCACTTGGTTAGTGCCGTTCGGATTTATGGCCACCATTAAATCACCGTGCTGAACCTTAACGAAACTCTCGCCGTGGTAAGTAATAATCATGCTTTATATTTTTTAAGTATAGCAAAAAGTCTGGCTCTTGACCAGCCGACGGCTTCTGTTATACTGCCTCTCTATGCCAATCTTAACCCCTGAAACAATCATTCCCAGCGAACCGATGGAACGAATTCTAAAAAACACTCCCTTCATGCCTGAAGTGGGCGCTTTAGTGAAAGGCACAGTCATCGGTAAGAATCGCCTCGCCGTCTATGTGGATGTCCCGCCTTTCGGCACGGGCTTAATTTTCGGCCGAGAATATCTCAACGCCCGCGACTTGATCAAAGAAGTGAAAGTCGGCGATTACATTACCGCTAAAGTGATTTTGCCGGAAGGTGAAGACGGCTACATCGAACTCTCGCTCAAAGAAGCCAAACAAGCTTTGCTTTGGAGCGACGCCAAGAAAGCCATCGACGGCAAAGAGAGTTACGACCTCTTCGTCAAGGAAGCAAATAAGGGCGGTCTGATTCTCGAATGGCAAGGCATTGAAGGTTTCTTGCCGGCGTCGCAACTTAAGACCGAACACTATCCCAAAGTCCCCGACGGCGACAAACTTAAAATTATGGATGAGCTCAAACGGCTGGTAGGCGAGAAACTTTCGGTCTATGTCATTGGCGCCGATCCCAAAGACAACAAACTTATTTTCTCCGAAAAAAGTGGCGAGGGAAAAAGCCGCAAAGAAATTATCGAGCAGTACGCCTTGGGCGACACGGTGATAGGCGAAGTGACTGGTATCGTGGACTTCGGCGTCTTCGTTAAATTAGAAGAGGGCTTCGAAGGGCTGGTGCACATTTCTGAAATTGACTGGGCGCTCGTCGAGAATCCGCGCGATCGCTTCAAGGTCGGTGAAAAAATTAAAGCCAAAATCATTGAGATTAAAGAGGGGAAAATTTCCCTATCGGTCAAGGCGTTGAAAACAAACCCGTGGATAGACGCGGAAAGTAAATATAAAAAAGGCGACGAAGTGAAAGGTGTCATTATCAAACACAACAAGCACGGCGCGCTTGTCTCGCTCGAAGAAGGCGTCGCTGGTCTCTCGCATATCTCCGAATTCAAGGGCGAAGACGATCTCCGTCGAACGCTCGAGCTCGGCAAGACTTATTGTTTCAAAATCAACCTTTTCGATGCCAAAAATCAAAAATTGACAATGTCACTTGTCAAATAAGAGTGGCTGTGATATTGTCTAGCTGGATCAATTAGACGTGCCGAAACAATCGAGAAACCTGCCTGCGGTCTCCCTGTGGCTGGGGTGAACAGGATGCAGAAAGGTGGCGGTGGGGACCGACCAATTTCGATCACGGCGGTGCGTCGGCCGGAGTAAGGAGGTCGCCAATGGCGACCAATTTGCTCCGGCTTTTTTGTTTACCACGCCAAAGTTCCAACGTCGGCGGGTGTGCCTTTCAATGTCAAGGGTTACCCTTGACATCAATAAATGGCTTGGCTAAGCCATACGCCAGCAGGAGGATTTGTCACACCCCCAAATCATTGACAAGAATATCTTTTCGTGTATACTTATGGCAGTAAATTAGAAGTGCTAGCGTTAGCACTTTGGCAATTGAACAAATTGTTTTTAAGGGAGACTAATGGTGACAGCGAAAATCGCCCTGATCACACCGCGTGATGTGTACAAGTCTGATTTCACGAACAGTATGTTTAGGGATTGCCAGATGGATATGTTTCTCTCCTGTATTGCCATCACGCAATTCAAGATGAACCCGGATGCGTGGACACCCTTCAGTTGGAAGGAATATACCGCCAAGTGCGACCACACACCTATCCCACAGGAAAGACAACTACTCGAGGCAATGGCGACAGGAGGAAGCGTCTACCTCGTAGACACACCGCCAGTCGGAAAGACACACACTTTTGAAGGAGGATACTTTGAGAAGCGCGGGGGTAAATACGTAATTACCCCAAAGCTACTCGCAGTGATGCAAGCGGCATCTCCTAGCACTTCGATCACCTGAACATGACCACCCAATTGCCACCACAAGAACCACCCTTCTTGCTCCGGCGAGAGGGTGGTTTTTCTTTTTCTAATTAAATTTGTTCATCGCTGGGGGTTATTTATTGACGGAAAAACCGGCCACAAGGGCCGGCGATGTAACTATGCTTCCATTATATGCCCGCAAGGTTTGGTGTCAAGTCCTTTGTACCTCTGCTTTTATATCATCAAGTAAAATGTGCCAAGATAGTCTTATTTCCCAAGAGCAACCTTTTTTATAGGCCAAAAACTTAATTTTTTTCTGATTAGCTAACACCCGTTGTTTTGTCCGCATAAAATCGCTGTCGCCACTAACTAAATAAACGATGTCTAGTTTGGAGAGGTCATGAATAATTTCGTCATGCATCTCGACATCAAAATTGCATTTGTTTTTGACCTCTCCATTTTTGGTTTTAATTTTTTTGAGTGGCTTGGTGATAATTGTGTAGCCGATTTTCTCCAAATATGAGTTAAAGGTTTGATTGAGCGATCTGGCTGGTTCCCAAGAGGGTTTGCCGATAAAGTATTTAGCGACAACGACTTCACTTTCTTTTCCAACCCAAATGAGAAGTTTTTTGTAATCAACCATCCAACCATTCCGTCGCCCTTGGTAGAAAAGATTTGCTCCGTCCACGTATAGACCGACCTTGGGTTTTTGGTTCATATTAATTAAATTTATTCATCGCCGGGGCGAGGCCGGCAGTGGTGAGCATTTCCAATGCGTCAAGTAATTTCGGCATTAGTTTTTTCAAAGCCACTTCTTCTTTGGGCGTGAACTTGCCGAGAATAAACTTCACGATTTTGTCTTCCCCAACCGGCTTCTTTATTTTACCGGCCGGCGTGGTTGGAGCAATTCCAATCCGCAAGCGAATAAAATCTTCCGTCTTTAACTTTTTGATGATGGATTCAACCCCGCGGTGGCCACCGGCCCCGCGGGCAAAAGAAATTTTGAATCGGCCGAAAGGCAGATCGAGATCATCGTGGATCACCACCAAATTCTTCGCCACCGTCTTCGACTTCACCACCTTCCCCACCGCCTCCCCAGATTTATTCATGAAAGTCGTCGGCGCGAGCAGAGTTAACTGCTTGTTTTTGTTCTGTTTCGCGAACTCGCCCAGCACTCGCGCGCCGATATTATGTCGCGTCGCTTCATATTCCTCCCCCGGATTTCCTAGACCAACAATTATGTATTTCATATGATTTAGTTAAATATCCACAACGACCATTGACTTATAAACACTGCTTGCTATACTTGTTCACGTATCCCCAACGGAAAAGATCACCCCTTAAGGTTTCGTCCTTCTGGGGTCTTTTCTTTCTTCGCAGAGGCAAACCGAAATTCTCCGGTCCTTTCATAACATGGTCCATCACTTCACAAACCGAAAGGTGGAGAGAATTTGGTCAGCCAAAATTAAATCTTGTTGGTTTGCAGAGGAAACTTTGATGAAAAACGATTTTTTGTTAAAGATTCCGGCTAAATTCTTATCGTACAATTTGCTAACTCCTTCAGGCAACGAACGATTAGCCACCCCAACAAGTTGCCAGACCTGAACACCATTAAACATTGCAGTTGTAATTTCTTTAGATTCGTAATTTACTAGAGAATCTTTTTTCCATTTTTCAATGTCAAAACCACTATCAAGAGGTTGAAAATAAATTACAATCCTCAACCCACCCATCTTTTGTAAATCTCCAGAATAATACATCGGACCCATACTACTCATATGCTCGGTCCATCCTGATGGCACTGTAATTTCATACCCAGAATCTTTGTTCTTAAAAGTTTTCCAATTAGAAATATCGGGTGTTTGGACCGGGCTGTCTGATTTTATAAAACGGAAGGTGGAAGCTATTTGGTTCAGTAAATCTTTCAATCTCACTATTTCTTCTTGGGCTCGTGCAATTTTTTCTTGAGGCTGGTTTGTCCCTCCGTATCCACCGGTTGATAAACCTAAAACAAATATTTTGTTGGTTTTATCATTGATAAAACCGAACCATCTACCTGATTCAAAATCTCTTATTGTTACAATCTGGCTATTTATCGAAGACATTTTGTCGTTATCCTGGTTATAATTTTGAGGGTAATATTCCTCTGGTTGATTTACATAAAATTCCCATTCCTCGTTGATTCTATTCTTGTTTGCATCTGTAGGATAAAAATTTACTAATGGAGGACAACCTTCAATACACCTACGATCACTCGGAATATGTGGATTATTAAAATCGACTGGATACTTAAACTCAAACCCATACTCATCATTCCGATAAGTTTTCCAGTCTTCTGTCCCCTCCCCTTCGGGGAGGGCGGAGGGTGAGGTTGTCGTTTGCTTCTGCCACACTGCATAACCGCCGACAACTAAAACCGCGAGAATTACGACGATCGCGATAACCGAGAAACCTTTGTTATTTTTCATACCCTAATATAGCACAAAGCAAAAGTTTGTAGTACACTGGGCGGGATGAAACGCGCGTCGTCATATTTCTGGGAAATTATCCGCTTCGCGGCAGTGACTTTGCTCATCGTGGTTCCCATCCGCGCTTATGTCGCCCAGCCTTTTATTGTGAGTGGCGTGTCAATGGTGCCGTCGTTTGAGAACGGTGAATATCTGATTATTGATGAACTATCTTATCTCCTTCGCACGCCCAAACGGGGGGAAGTGGTTGTCTTTCGCTACCCGCGCGATCCATCGAAATTCTTTATCAAACGCGTTATCGGTTTACCCGGCGAGACAATCACGATTCGTGATGGCAAAGTCCATATTAAAAGTGACCGAACAGAATCGATTTGGGATTATCCAGATATTCCCACCGATCCGGCGGGTGGCAGTGGTGTTTATTCGCTCGGACCTAAACAATATTTCGTTCTCGGCGACAATCGAAACATGAGTCTTGATTCTCGAGCGTGGGGAGCGGTTGATGCCGATCTAATTAAGGGGCGCGTCTTCGTCCGACTTTACCCTTTCAATCGAATTAGTTTTCTACCAACTGATGAATCATAAATCTATGAATAAAGAAAATATTAAACTGCAAACACCGAAGGGGATGCGCGACTTGATTGGTGAAGAATATTATCGCTATCAAGGATTTTTCGAAAAAGCTTCCGAGGCGGCAATTTATTACGGCTTTCAGCCAATCGAAACGCCGATCCTCGAGAGCGAAAGCCTTTTTTACCACAGCATTGGCGCCCACACCGACATCATTGAAAAAGAACTTTACGCGCTCCGAACGAAAGGCGGTGATCGATTGGCCCTGCGCCCCGAAGGCACCGCGCCAATCATGCGCGCCTACTTTGAACACGGTCTGCAAAGCCAACCCCAGCCCATTATGTTCTATTATCACGGCCCCTTCTTCCGCCACGATAATCCCCAGAAAGGACGCCACCGCGAGCTTCGCCAATTCGGGCTAGAAGTGATTGGCAGTGGCAAGAGTATCACCGACGCGCTCGTCATCCGTCTCGTTAGCACGATCTTGGCCGAAGCGGGACTGCCAGATCTTACGGTAGAAATTAATAGTATTGGTGATCGCGATTGCCGACCGATTTGGCGACGGGAGCTGGTCAATTATTATCGCAAACATGCCAAGGATATTTGCGCTGATTGCCGCGAACGGCTTAAAGATAATCCCCTGCGCTTACTCGATTGCAAACATCCCAAATGCCAACCAATTAAAACGGGAGCGCCAAGTGTCATTAGTTACCTGTGCGCTCCTTGCAAACAACACTTCAAGGAAGTACTCGAATGTTTGGAAGCGATGAAAATTACTTACACGATCAATAATAATTTAGTTCGCGGACTCGATTATTATTCTCGAACTGTTTTTGAAGTTAGTCTCCCCGCGACAGAAACCGAACCCGGACTGGCCCTCGCCGGCGGCGGTCGTTATGATTATCTCGCCCGCGCGCTCGGCAGTAAGAAGCCACTCCCGGCGGTCGGCGCCGCGGTCGGCGCCGACCGCGTTTTGGCGACGCCCGGCGTCGCCAACCTCCTGCCTCGTTTAGTTAAAAAACCAAAAGTTTTCTTTATCCAGCTCGGATCGGAAGCCAAGATGTGCAGTTTGTCGGTGATTGAAATTCTTCGGCACGCCAGAATCCCCGTCGCTCACTCGTTGTCAAAAGATTCTCTCTCCACCCAACTTGGCATCGCCGAAAAAACCAACATCCCGTACGCAATGATTCTCGGTCAGAAGGAAGTGATTGACGGCACAGTCATCGTCCGCGATATGCGCACCCGTTCGCAAGATGTTGTCACCTTCGACGAACTCGCCAATTATCTCAAATCCCTCAAGGGCTAAATCCTAACCGCCAGTTGCATCGGCAGTTAGCTTATGTTAATCTCCCCCCATGATCGTCATCGAAGTTAAAAAGGAAAATCCGAGCGAATCAAATTTGAGCGTGATTAAGCGCTTTGGTCGGCGGGTCCAATCGTCGGGGATGATTCGCCGTCTCAAATCAACTCGTTACGCCGCTCGTCCGAAATCCGATTTCAAACGAAAACGCGAAACCCTAAAAAGGATTGCTCGCCGAGCCGAAATTGAACACTTGCGCAAACTTGGTAAATTACCTGATGCCGTTAGCTATCAGAAACCTAACTAGAGCGAACACCCCTCGCCTGCCCTATCGCCAGTTGGCCGAGCGTATTTTGGGGAAAAGATACGAATTAAGTGTGACCTTGATCGGCGATACTCGAGCGAAAACTTTAAATCGCGTCTGGCGTGGAAAAAATTATCCCGCCAATATTTTAACCTTCCCGCTCGAACGAAATCTGGGGGAAATTTTTTTAAATCTTAACCAAACTTCCGGCTCCGACCTCCAACCCCTCTTTATCCACGGTTTGCTTCATTTGAAAGGTTTGACTCATGGGAGTAGAATGGAACGACTAGAGAACTATGCGCAGAATTATTATCACCGGACTCGACGTCGGTACCACATCGGTCAGGGTCGCAGTCTGTGAAATTATTAAGGGGTCGCGTCACCCGAAAGTTTTGGCGTTGGTCAAGGCCGAATCCCGCGGTCTCCGCCGGGGTTATGTTATCAATCAAGACGAAGTCAGCCAGGTAATCCGCGCTGTCGTCGCCGAGGCCGGTCGGCAATCCCAAACTCGGATCAAACATGTCGTCCTTGGCCTCGGTGGTGTCACGCTCGAATCTCGTCTCGGCGAAAGTCAGATTGTCGTCTCGCGCGCCGACGCCGAAATTACCGATAACGACATTAATCGTGTCATCGAATTGGCGGAAACCAGTCTGCCCAATATGACCAACAACCGTGTCATTCACACGGTTCCAATTCACTTCAAACTTGATGGTCACAAAATTCCCGGTCGACCCGAAGGTATGCGCGGGACCAAACTGGAAGTGCGTGTCCTCTTCATCGTCTGTCTTAACCAACATCATGATAATCTTCTCCGCGCCGTGGAATCGGCGGGGCTGTCGGTCAATGAAACGGTCGCCACGCCGATTGCCGCCGGTTTGGTCGCGCTCTCGACTCAACAAAAAAATGTCGGTTGCGTGCTGGCAAATATCGGTTCACAAACGACTTCGCTTGCCGTCTTCGAGGATGGCATCCCCGTCTCGCTCCAAGTGTTGCCGATTGGTTCAATGGACATCACTAATGATATCGCCCTTGGTCTCCGCGTTCCCCTCGATGAAGCGGAGCGGTTGAAATTAAGTGGTGATCAAATTTTGCCTTTCCGGAAAAAACTCGACGAAATTATTGAGGCGCGACTCTCCGATATGTTTGATCTGATTGAAGCGCATCTCAAGAAGATCGGACGAAGTGGTCTCCTGCCGGCTGGCGTCATCATCACTGGTGGTGGCGGGAATATTGAAAACATTGCCGGTCTAGCTAAAGATGAACTCCGTTTGCCGGCGCGCGTCTTCACGCCGGTCGGCGAGAATCAGGGTCGGCCGGCGCTCCGCGACAGTCACTGGATCGTCGCTTATGGACTTTGTCTCTTCGGTCTCGGCGGTGATCCCGATAATCCAGTCATCCAACCTTCAATCTTTAACCCAATCAAACGCAAATTTATCCACTGGCTCAAAGAACTCTGGCCGTAAAACTATTGATTGATAGTGGATTTGCCGTAGGTTACCGAACTCCACTCAGCAGGAAAATCTACGCTAATCCAATTTAATATATTTTGATTTGATTGATAGTTAGTTTCTCCTTTTTTCGTCAAAAGGATATAAGCCATGCGGAAATTTTTTTGTGAATTTTGATATGAGGGCATCCTTTCCCCATACTTTGTGATGATATCACTAATCTTGATTGTTTTTGCGGATGCGCGTATATCTATCAGACCTTCTTCACTGGGGTCTGAAGGAATAATGATCTGGAAGTCAGAGACCTCTGAAGCTGGAATAAGGCCCATCAGGTAAAGAGACAAATTTGAAAAACCTCGATTTTGTAGATTAACGCTAACATTGATACGATAAGTTCCATCATTATTTTCTTCCCACGGCCAACCTCCCATTGCGTCACTCCACCATTCTCCATTTTTTTGAAAACCATTATTAACCCACTTTGAGTAGTGCATTCCATCAGAAATTCCTTCGTCTCTGCCAAGATAGGCAAGCCATTGATGCCCCGTTTCGTGCACTATTTTGTACAAGTTATTTTTTATATCAACTTCACTTTTTATGTTGTTAAAATTGTAAGAATCCTTTAAATAATTAATTCCCAGTAGTCTTGAGGGGAGACCAACTTCGCCCAAAGTAGGTATTGGTCCAATTCCATTTACATTACTGTGCACAGTCATATGATAATCGTTAGTAAATGTATCATGAAAAGTGCTAAATATACTCAAGAAATCATAAGTATTCCTTTTGTTTGGATTCAACTGATAAAACTTTTTTGCCACGGCAGTAGGATCAGCCTGACCGGTAGATTGTATTAGTGTTCCATCATCCTGCATTACAAAAACATCTGGGGATGGCGCGATGGGTGGCGGGAATGTGGGTGGAACAATGGCATTACTGCAACCATACAATTGATTCATCTTCCGGCGGGTGGCGGGACCGAAGTAGCCGGTGGGGTAAGCGAAGCCATTGGCGGTTAGGATTTCGCTTTTGTATTTCAATTGGAAACTGGAGACTGCCGAGGCCATGACTTCGTCGAAGCGACCACTCGCGCTGATCGAGAAACCGGCGCGAGTCAAGGCCGTTTGCATGGCCGTCACTTCGCTCCCGCTCATATTAATACTCAAATTAGTATTGAAAGTGTGGCAAGAAACAGGCCGCGTTTGAGCGCGAGTCATTAGCGGGGCTAACACCCCGACCAAAAGCAGAGTGATGATAATTTGTTTTTTCATATATGAGAAGTGTATCAGTTAAGCAAAAAAACAACAAAGTTATCCACAGGTTGAAACTGATCAGCCCAACGGTTTAATTTTCTCAAACTCAAAAAGTTCGGAGTTTCGTATCAGAATTGTTTTATTTGTCGTGTAAGATAGCCCTTTGTTTGGCTGAGTTTCAAAACCAAGATATACACAGCTTACTTTCCGATCTCGCACCTCTTTAATTGCTGGTTGTAAATCGGAATCGGAACTTCCCAAAATTATCTCTTTAACCTTTTTATCGCAAGCAAGACTGACCATATCAACGGCAATTTTTACATCAACGCCTTTTTCTTTGAAAATAAAAATCTGTTTGCCGGTTCGACCACCCTCCATTTGTCCACGCACTCGACCACTTAAGATCACTTCAAAACCCTGCGTCTCCAAATGGGTTTTCAATAGTCGCTGTTCTTCGATAAGTTGCCTCGATTTTTCCAAACTATTTTTGTATTCCTTAATCCGAGCAAAGTAAAACACTTTTCGATTCATTGTGATACCTTCAAGAACTTTATCGAAGAGGCCTTTGAAATCGTATTCGTGCCATGTTGGCCTGTTCTTCCCCGCTTCTTGGTAAGCAGTTCTGATCTTGCCTTTAAGGTTTTCCCCGTCAATAAATAAAACTGTATCCATTTAGTCTTTATTCTATCAATAAATTACCCAAAACCCCAGCGGACCTTGCGGTTGGCTGGGGCGTGTATGTATCTAATATATTCCCTCACTAGATGAAAGTCAAATGATGGTGGGGATAATTTTCGGTTTTTGAATATTTGCCTTTTTTGTCCGTTCTGATACGCTTAAGCCACAAAAACATATGCCAAAAATCAATCCAGAAATTGAAGCGTTTGCTCGCATTAAGGTCGTTGGCATCGGCGGTTCGGGCAAAAACGCTGTTAATCATATGATCAATTCCAAAGTCCGCGGAGTGGACTTCATCGCCATCAATACCGATGCTCAAGATCTGCATCATTCTATGGCTAAACACAAAGTGCATATTGGGAAAAATTTAACGCGCGGGCTCGGCACGGGAATGAATCCCGAAGTTGGTCGGAAGGCGGCCGAGGAAAGCGTCGAAGAAGTGCAAAATGTGATTAAGGGGGCGGATATGGTTTTCATTGCCGGCGGGACCGGCGGTGGTACCTTGAGTGGCGCTGGTCCTTTTATTGCCAAGGTGGCGAAAGATCTTGGCGCCCTCACCGTCGCCGTCGTCACCAAACCATTTTTCTTCGAGGGTTCCCAACGGATGCAAATTGCCGAACGGGCGATCGAAGATCTGCGGAAAGAAGTTGATGCCCTAGTGATCATTCCTAATGATCGCCTCTTAGGTTTAATTGATAAAAACACCACCGCCTTCTCCGCCTTCGCCACTTGCGATGAAGTGCTCCGTCAAGCCGTCGAGGGTATCTCCGATCTCATCACCACACCCGGGATCATCAATGTGGACTTCGCCGACATCAAGGCGATTATGTCGAATGCCGGCTCGGCGCTGATGGGCATCGGGCGTGGCGTGGGCGACAATCGCGCGGCGGACGCCGCGCGGGAGGCAATCAATTCTCCGCTTCTCGATGTCTCGATTGAGGGGGCGCAGGGCGTGCTCTTCGCCATCGCTGGCGGGAAGGATATGACGATGTTTGAGATTCAGGAAGCCGCCAAGACGATTATCGAGTCGGTTGATCCGAATGCCAAAATTATTTTCGGCGCGATTCATGATGATAAGTTGAATAAAAATGAAATTAAGATTACGGTCATCGCTTCCGGCTTCCCCGAGAACGCCAAGAAAAAGCCGATGACTCATCTCGGCGATAAGTCAGAAGTAGAAAAATCAGAACCGACTAAAGAAAAAGAAACTACCTCCGAACCAGAAACTCGTTATCCCAAACGCGCGGAAATTCCAAAGTCCACCAACGCTAAAATCGAAGAAGAAACCGACGACTGGGCCTCCATCCCCGCTTTCCTAAGACGCTCTAAGAAACCGTGACCTACATTTTGGCAGTCAATGATTGTGTATGAAAAAATTTCTCGAATGGATCGGACTCAAAGAACAGCTCCACAATCAAAAACACCGACCACCACTGGTCTCACAGGGAGATATCTGGTGGGCGAGTGTCGGTGAAAATATTGGTTCGGAAATGAACGGCAAGAGTAAATTATTTTCTCGACCAGTTATTATTTTCAAAAAACTGGCTCATGATTTTTGTTTTGTCATTCCAACGACCACACAAATTAAAAACGGCACTTGGTATGTAAAGTTTAGACATCAAGAAAAAGAAATGGCTGCCTGCTTGCATCAAGCTAGAGCGATTGACTGTCGCCGACTTTCATCAAAATTGGGCACACTTGATGATGAGGATTTTACCAGAATTAAAAATGGTTTCCACTCATTGTATAAATAAATATTCCCCACCATTTCTGGTGGGGCCGCGGGATAATCCCGAATGTAACTCTACTATATACCCCCCTCGGTTCAAGTCAAGTAGCTGGAGTAGCGATCTTATGATATAGTTTTTGGGTCGGATTAAAAATTAAACAAAATTAATCTATGTCTAAAAATCAAGGTTTCGCCAGTTTGGCTCTAATTATCATCGCTCTGCTCGTCCTCGGCGGTGGATATTGGATGTGGAAAGGAAAAGCCATTGCTCCCATGCCAACTGATGGAAGCCCAATCTCCATCGCGAAGAATACTTGCGTCTATTCCCAATCAGGAGAATTAAGTTGTGGAAGTGATTTGATATTGGTCATCTCTGGTAAGGAAGTCCCATACAAAGCAAACACATCAATAAAAATTGACCCCGATAAAATCATCGCCGTTGGAAAAGTAAACTCCGAGGGAATTTTTATTAAAGGCAGTGTAGTTTTCTTTTGTCCTCGCCCGGGAACATACGAAATGAACGAAGAAACTTCTAAAAAGGCAGTTGGTAATTGCGTCGCTACCACCATGTAAGATAAATAATTATGACCTACGATCTCTCAATTATCGGGGGTGGGCCGGCGGGGGTGGCGGCGGGAGTTTATGCCGCGCGGAAAAAGTTGAGGACGATATTTCTGACCGACGACTTCGGCGGACAATCGGTCGTCTCCGCCGAAATCCAAAATTGGATCGGCACGCCTTCAATTTCGGGTGAAGAATTAGCTAAGCAATTGGAAAATCACTTGCGGAAATATGAGGGAGAAAATCTCCTCATCAAGAGTCGCACTCGAGTAGAAAAGGTAGAGAAAGCCGGTGGCAATTTTTCAATCAAATCTAACCAGAGCGAAACTTATGAATCAAAAACCGTCCTCGTGACGACCGGCGCGCACCGGCGCAAACTCACTGTCCCCGGCGCCGAGACTTTCGAGCAAAAAGGCATTACTTACTGCGCCAGTTGCGACGCTCCCCTCTTTGCTGATAAAGCGGTGGCGGTGATCGGTGGTGGGAATGCCGCTTTTGAAACCGCAGTTCAACTTCTCGCTTATGCGAGCCAGGTCACTATTCTCCATCACAGCGCCGAGTTCAAAGCTGACGCCATCACCATTGAACGCGTCCTCGCTAATCCGAAAGTGACAGCGATTAAAAATGCCGAGACAATTGAAGTGAAGGGCGAACAGTTTGTTTCTTCTCTAATCTATCAAGACAAAACAAGCGGAGCAAAAAAGGAAATTCCGGTGGAAGGTATTTTTGTGGAGATCGGCTTTTTACCAACAACTGGTTTCGTAAAAGATCTAGTAACTTTAAATAAATATGGTTCGGTGGTCGTTGATCCGCGCACCCAACGCGCTTCTCTCGCTGGCATTTGGTCCGCTGGCGACTGTACTGATAGTTTATATCACCAAAACAATATCGCCACCGGCGATGCGATTAAGGCGTTGGAAGATATTTATAACTACTTACACTTGGGGAAATAAAGTGGGCGGTACAGGATTCGAACCTGTGACCTTTTCTACGTCAAAGAAACGCTCTACCAACTGAGCTAACCGCCCCGCGGAGACGGGAGGATTCGAACCTCCGATGCCCTTTCGGACATACCAGTTTTCGAAACTGGCGCGTTCAACCACTCTGCCACGTCTCCAGTTTATCTAAACTAACACTTTTTGACTATGATTGCCAGAATCTCCTAAAAGCTATAAACTGAAAGCTGTCTAACAAGGCCCTATCGTCTAACGGTTAGGACGCCGGCTTTTCAAGCCGTTAATCCGGGTTCGATTCCCGGTAGGGTCAAAAATTAAATTTATGATTATTCTTGGCATCGAAACAAGCTGTGATGAGACGGCAGTAAGCGTTGTCCGCGGTCTGGGTGGGTTTAAAAAACCCAAGTTTGAGGTACTGGCACATATCGTCTCGTCGCAAACAGCGATTCACGCGCCGTGGGGTGGTGTCGTGCCAACCCTCGCCAAGCGCGAGCATGGTAAAAATTTGATTCCGGTGTTGAAGAAAGCGCTGAAAAAATCAAAACTTTTGAAATTAATTAAAAAGGCAACGCCTTTCGATCCCCAAGGCGTTGCCTTGACATTAAAACGCGAGCCGGAATTGTTGGAACAATTTTTGAAATTTATTCCGACCATCGCCATACCCAAGATCGATGCCATCGCCGTCACTCACGGTCCGGGACTTGAGCCGGCCCTCTGGGTCGGCATTAATTTCGCGCGCGCGCTCGCGCGCGCGTGGGACAAACCACTTATCCCCATCAATCATATGGAAGGTCACATTTATTCCGTGTTAACGAAAGGCGTTGCCTTGACATTCCCCGCTCTGGCCTTATTAATCTCCGGTGGACATACCGAGCTTATCCTTATCCACGATTGGCTCAAGTACACTTTAATCGGCGCCACGCGCGATGATGCAGTTGGCGAAGCATTCGATAAGGTCGCTCGCCTGCTCGGTCTGCCTTACCCGGGCGGACCGGCGCTGTCTAAGTTAGCGGCGCAAGCCCAAACACCGAGTGTTAAAGATGCCCAACACTCGGTGTTGCCGGCTTGGGCGCCATTGCCGCGACCGATGATCAGCAGTCCTGATTTTGATTTCTCATTCTCCGGTCTCAAGACCGCCGTGCTCTATCGCGTCAATGATTTATCCGCCAAAGGCGGACCAGCCTTGGGCTGGAAAATTCAGATTGCCGCTGACTTCCAACAAGCCGTGATTGATGTGCTCCTCGCCAAAACCGCCAAGGCAATAGAGAAATACGAACCAAAAACTTTGATCATCGCCGGCGGGGTTTCGGCTAATCAACCTCTGCGTCAGCAATTTACCAAACATCTCACCCAACACTATCCCGCCATCAAATTACTTTTACCTGAGTCGAAACTAACGACAGACAACGCCACCATGATCGCGGTGGCCGGCTACTTGCGATTAACCAAAATTCCCGCCAGGGGCGAACCAGCCTCGGGCTGGAAGGCCAATGGCAATTTAACCCTAGATTAAAATCTCTGCTATAATTAGCGAAGTGTCTGAAATTAGTATTGAAACAATTCTCTATGCCCTCACGGGCGGTTTTGTCCCTGTCATCATCTGGCTAATTTTCTGGTTGCGCGAGGATCGCGCCCGTCCTGAACCTCTCCGCCGGGTCATTCTCGTCTTTCTCGCCGGCGCGCTTGCCGTCTTCGCCGCTTATTTTCTCGAACGATTGTGGTGCCAAAATCCTTGGCTCGCCGACGCCTGTCTTAATATTGGCAATTCTCAAGATCATCTAATCATCGGCGCGCCCGAGAAAATTGTTCTCATCATCTGGTCGGGAATCGAAGAACTGCTTAAGCTTTTCGCCGCTTATCTCATCGTCTTCAATCACCCAGATTTCGACGAGCCTGTCGACGCGATGATTTATCTCATCACCGCCGCGCTCGGCTTCGCGGCGCTGGAAAATGCTTTCTTCCTTTTCGACATTCTTTCCCAATCAACCGTGGGCCACGGGGTTTCTTTCCTCTTCGCCGGCAATCTCAATCTCCGCTTCCTCGGCGCCAACATCACTCACATCGTCTCTTCGGCCACCGTTGGCGCGATGGTCGGCTTATCCTTCTGCCTCGCCCTTAAACGCCGCCTTCTCTACGCGATTATCGGGTTAACCACAGCGACGCTCTTGCATGCACTCTTCAACTTACTTATAATTACCAGTGACGGGGCACAGCTTTTAAAAACTTACTCGCTCTTCTGGCTTCTCACCATTCTGATCATCCTTCTTTTCGAACGAGTTAAGAAAGTCGTTTGCCTGCCACCAACTAATAATGTTTAAAAACAAACGATCATTTTTCGAACGAATTACCGGCAGTATTTCTTCTTTTAACAACGGAGAAGAGAGCCGAGCTTCCAATCTGCCCGTCGAGACATCCAATGGCCATCACGACGCGAGTTGGATTAAAGAAGACGCTGAAGAAGGCGAACTCGCCGTGGATGTTTTCCAAACACCAACCGAGATTGTGATTAAAGCGATGATCTCCGGCGTCCGACCGGAGGATTTGAATATCTCCATCACCCGCGAGATGGTAACGATTAAAGGCAAACGCGAAGAGACCGAGACCGTGACCGGCACCGACTACTTCCATCAAGAACTCTACTGGGGCTCTTTCTCAAAAACCATTCTTCTCCCGTCAGAAGTGGAACCCGAAGAAGCCGAGGCCGTTGAGCGCCACGGCCTGCTCACGATTCGTCTGCCAAAAGTAGACCGCGCCCGCATCCAAAAACTCAAAGTCCGTTCGGTTTAAACTCAAAATTAAATTCTAATTTCTTTTTCCAACCACGGGATATGTTTGTGTTTCCGTTTCCACCATAAATCTTCCCAAATATAATGTACAGCAAGTTGTTTGTATTCCCCATATCGGTCAAAATGTTTTAGAAGTTTCGGAACCGAAACAGGATTTTCTGGATTGCGGTTAAAGAAAAGTTTTGAGTAAATCTTTTGCTCCCACGGCGAAACATGGTTGAAAAAATCCCAATGATGGAAAACATCAAAAAGTAAATACCAAACTGTCGCAGGACCAACGCCGTATAATTTCAATAACTCCACCATTTGCGTATCTCTGTCTTTCTTCCTCAACTCGTATTCGTCAATCAAGCCCTGCGAAAAATTGTCGTCTATTTTTTTGATTGATTTTGCGCGATAACCGACTTTGAGAACGCGTAAATCATCAACACTTATGCTTTGCAGTCTGCCTGGACTCCAGAAACACCAGAATTTTTTGCCGTCAAATTCAAGTAAAGTTCCATAATTTTCTAAAAGTGCTTTGAACATTTGGACGGATCGAGAAACCCTCGCATTTTGCAAAACAATTCCGATAATCAGATATTCGTAAAGCGAGCTGGGATGTCCAGGTCGCATACCACGCCACTTTTTGAAAATTGGAGCAAGGGTTTTGTCCTTGCTGAAAGTTTTATAAAAATCCGCTAAGTCGAGATTAAAATTGTAAAGGTATTTTATTTCTTCAACGAGCGAGCCAACAAAATCATTTGTCAATTTATCTTTGGCATAAACTTTTATTTCTACCAGTGGATTTTCGAGCGTCCCTTTGTCTGAAAACTTTATACCAAGCGGTTTACCTTGCCAATTCCAAGTTTGCCAACGAATACCTTTTCCCCAAAAATTATCGCCCGATGTAAAATGATCTGGTTTGTGAAAAGTGGGATCAAAAGCAAATGGTTTTGTTGGTTTTATTTTTATGGTTTTTTGTAATTTAAGTTTAATTACCTTTTTCATTTTTGCTCAATAAATCCGCCGTGGCAATATAATCGACAAACTATTTCGCCGTTTTTAGATATTTCTTCCAAGCCGGTAAAGTTTGCTAGATTGCCTTCAGCGTTAAAGGTATATTTCCATTCACCATTTATAAATTCCTTCGGTCCACGAACTGGTATATTGTCACCGGAACCGGATATCAGAGCTGGCCGTAAAATTGCATCAAATAAACCTTCGCATATCTCGCTGTTGAGTGTAAAACCGTAATAATTCATACCCCAAGTTGGCTTACCGCTTTTATATACGATTTCTTCGCCGATAAATTTAGTGGCGCCAAAATAAGTATCGTGAAAAGTTAGGTCGCCCTTTTCAAAATGATAGTCATCAGAGCCGGGGCGAAGCGAAGAAACTTTTTTAATATTCTCATTGGCGTAAGTGTTCAAATTCGCCTCTCTTAAAAAAGCGTCTAAAACATCAACAGGCAAATCGGCAAAGTTTGGCAACTGATAATCCGGCGTGCCGATGGATAATCCATAATTGATCATTTCGTCATAGTCAGATTTTTTACTGCGGTCTAATTTGAAAACTTTATTTTTGAAAATGACATAATGGTATTTGTTATTACGGTAATCCATATACCAACCATGTTCCGGGTAAAGTGCTTTGCTTAGTTTTTCTGATAAACTATCGGCTTCGTTTTCAGTAACTTCAATCGTGTCCAAAGTCCACTGCGAAAGCCATGGCGTTTGGTGTTCGTTCGTCACTTTTTCAACTCTCGTTGAGATTATTTTTACTTCTTTAAGAACCCCTTTATCCTTCAAGGATTCCTCGATAATATCGCCCTTGTAATTATTCATGGTGCCCAGAGTCAGACTTGCACTGACGACCTACCGCTCTTCAGGCGGACGCTCTACTACCTGAGCTATCTGGGCAAAAACTATTTATCTGGGCGTGGTTGAAGCCGAATTTCCCCAGCCGGGAATTGGCAAACTTTTGATTGCCCCCTCGAGTTGAGGAAAAATCTTCTGCAGGTTTTCAATATACGGCTGGATATAATAATACGAACCGGCGGCCAAAAGTAAAATCAACACCCAATAAAGGAAGTGGAAAAAGGTCCCCCATCGTTTAGCGCGTTGAAGCCGATGCAAAATCCGGTTGTTGTCTTCAACCAGCTCAGCTAAATGCTCAATAGTTTTCCGCTCATCGCCGTACATCGCAAGTACCACTATAACATAGATTGCTCCCAGTAGGAATTCCCGCCTGCCGTCGGGCAGGGAACCTACATCTACTCCTTAGGACGGATTTGTTCCCCGCCCGAACGACCGAGTAAGCAAAATTTGCCCTGAGTAGGAATCGAACCTACATCTACTCCTTAGGACGGAGTTGTTCTGTCCATTGAACTACCAGGGCGCGGTCGATTCGGTCGGGCGGGTATCCGTTGAATCCCGACGCTTCGGTCGGGACCCCGACTTCGCCAGTTGGCGAACGTCGGGGCTACCAGGGCTAGACCCCGATGAGTTTCGCCAATTGCGGTTCATCAAAACCAATAACCAGCGATTCGTTGCTTCCGTCTTGATCACTTACCGTAATCACCGGCACGCCGAGTTGACCGGATTTATCCATCATTTCCTTCCGCCTCGCCGCGTCGGTGGCGACATTGTGTTCATCGTAAGCAATACTGTGCGCTTTGAAAAATTCTTTCGCCTCCCGACAATAGTGGCAAGTGGGCGTGCTATAAATTGTAACTTTTTTATTCATACCCCAGATTGTAACAGAAGAGCCGAGACCACTGCAAGGTCATCATTCTCGGCCACGCGATTGGGGTTCTGGTGGTGACACTTTAAGCAACGATGAATAATCCGATCCGTTCCATGCCAGCGTTCGATAGCAATCGGCTCCATCAATCCTCGGCATTCGGCCAACCGATCGCCCGGATGAATATCCACATGTTGGCTGTAGAGACAACGCGGGCAGTGATTGGTATAACCATCCCCCACCACTAACACCCCGCATTGCCCGCAAGTAAAATCTTCTGGTCGCTTAATAAATGTCTGGCTCATGTGATGTGTCTATACAATCACATTTTCAAAAATAGAAAAAGGGTATAATCTTAGCACATGTCTATTTCCTCCTTCAGCCTGATTATCGCCAATCTTGTTCCACTCATTGGCGTGCTCTTTTTCGACTGGAGTTTATTCCCAATAATGATTCTTTATTGGTTTGAAACTGCCGTCATTGGCTTTTTCAATGTTATTAAAATGCTCAAAGTGGGAGGAGTTCAAGGTTTTAGTTTTGGCCTTTTCTTTATTTTTCATTTTAGTATTTTTATGCTGGTTCATTTAATATTTATTATTGTAGTCTTCGGTCAAATTGGTTTCGGTCCACTTGCCGAACCATTGAAAAAACTTAGTGATGGATTATTGATCACCATTCTGCCTCCTTTTTTAATGATGTTCGCTAGCCACGCTGTTTCTTTCTTTGCTAACTTTATTTATAAAGGTGAATGGAAGCGAGCCAATGTTAGTTTGCTCTTCACCGCCCCATATGGACGGATAGCAATCATGCACCTTACGATCATCGTCGGTGGCCTTGCCTCCCTCATTCTCCATCAGCCTATTTGGAGTCTAGTTTTATTAGTTATCCTCAAAACCCTGATTGATCTCTTCGTCCATGTTCGTGAACATCCTCAAAAAGCTAATTAATATCAATGCGGGATGGGAGAATCGGACTCCCGTCTATTGCTTGGGAAGCAATTGTTCTACCACTGAACCAATCCCGCCTTTGTTATTTAAACCACTCCATAATCTTCTGCCACCACGGAATACTCGGCGGCACGGGTGGCGGAGTTGGAGTGTCCCCCACTAAGTTAATCACCTTTTCGCCGGGCTTGACTACTCCGAGGCGCTCGCGAATTGCCTCCTCTACACCTCGATCGGTTGTAAGAGATGCCACTTCGGCCATGAGTTTGTCTCGACGAGCGATCAGTTTGGCTAATTCTTTTTCCCGCGATATTTCCTCCGCTCGAACATTTTGTTTATTTTGATAAAGCCCGAAAACCCTGACCCCCATTAAGATAATCAGCAGAAGAAACAACACTTGCACTGGACGCGAAACAGCGAGGCGACGAAGCCAACTCTGATGTTGAAATTTTCTCATGGCCTGTTATACTCTACCTTATATGCTGTTTCAAAGAAAGTACAAGAAATCGCTCCAAATCTTCTGGATGATCGTCAGCGCGCTGGTGATCATCGGAATGATTCTTCTCTATCTACCCTCACTCTTCGTCTGAGCCCGACACCATTTTAAGAAAAACTTCGGACGGAATAATTACTTTTCCACGGTCCAGCAGACGCTTTTTCCCCCGTTTCTGCTTCTCCCAAAGTTTGCGCTTGCGGGTGATATCGCCGCCGTATAAATAACCCGTCACATCTTTCTTAAGCGCCAACAAACTTCGCGAGGCGAGAATTCGTCCGCCGGCGCCGGCCTGAATTTTCAAAGTGAAAAGTTGCCGTGGGAGAAGTTCCGCCAAACGCCGAACCACTTCCCGCGCCTCCGACTCCAGTCGAAATCTCGGCACAATCCGAGTAAAGGCCAACACCGGTTCTTCCGCCACCAGCACATCCAACCGCACCACATCGGCCAGTTCGAAACCAGCGAGTTCGTAAGTCAGCGAAGCAAAGCCCGACGACACGCTCTTCAACTCATCGAAAAATCTCCGCATCAACTCCCGCAGAGGTAAAGTGATGGCGAAGGACGCTCGATCAACTCCCCAAAGTTCGGTGGCGAGCACGCGCGCTTCATGATCGCGAAAAAGTTTGAGCAAGACACTGCTGTATTCGAGCGGGGTTAAAACTTGCGCCTTCACCCACGGCTCGTAAACCTGCCGGCCCTTGAGATCATTGGGAAAACGGTGCGGCGTATAAATAATCTCGCGCGCGCCGGTCTTCTCATCCACCAATTCGTAACTGATTGACGGCGCCGCGACCGTGAGCGAAAGGTTATATTCCCGCCGCAATCGTTCGGTAATAATTTCCAGATGAAGCATTCCCAAGAAACCGCACCGGTAACCCCGACCGAGCGAACCCGACGATTCTTCTTCAAAAGAGAAAGCGGCGTCGGTCAGCTTAAGCCGACCAAGCGCTTGAGTGAGAGAAGCAAAATCGTTTTGGCTAGTTGGATAAATTGAGGCCCAAACCATCGGTTTGGGTTCAGTATAACCGGAGAAAAGCCAGCCCAAGGCTGGTCGGCTTTGAGCCGAAAGAATAGTCTCACCAACTTTCGCCCGACTTAATGATTTAATCCCCGTCACCAGATAACCGATGTCTCCAGCCGAAAGCGTTTCCACCGATGACTTATTCGGACGGAAAACGCCCACTTCCGTCGGTGTAAATTTCTCCTGCGTCACACCAAAAATAAGCGGCTCGCGGGGACGGAAAGATCCATCGAAAACTCGCACGAAAACAATCAACCCGCGATGATTAGAATATTCGTAATCAAACACCAACGCGCGGGAATTGGAAAACTCACTTCTCGGCGCGGGAATTCTGGCCACAATGGCTTCGAGCAAATTTTCTACGCCTAAACCCGTTTTTGCCGATACTTCCAGAATATCGGTCGAGGCGCAATCGAGCAATTTCATAAGCTCGGCGCGTACCACCGCCGGCCGAGCCGAGCTTAAATCAATTTTATTAATCACTGGAATAATCACCAGCTTGAGCGCGCGCGCCGTGGCCAAAACCGACAAAGTTTGCGCCTGCACACCCTTGGTTGCGTCAACCAACAAGATCGCCCCTTCCACCGCTTGAAGGGCGCGTGACACTTCATAAGAGAAATCAATGTGGCCGGGGGTATCAATAAGGTTTAGTTTGTAGTCCCGACGTAAAGTCGGGATCCCGACCGAAGCGTCGGGACTTAGGGAATAGGACATCGTGACGGGGGTCATCTTGATGGTGATGCCTCGCTCGCGTTCCAAATCCATCATATCGAGAATCTGTTCTTTCATCTGACGCTTCTCCACTGTTCCCGTCAATTCTAACAACCGATCGGCTAAGGTCGACTTGCCGTGATCAATATGGGCAATAATGGAAAAATTGCGAATGTTTTTCACAAAATAATACTAGCGTAAGTTGGTTGTTTAGCAGTTGGTTGTTTAGCAGTTGGTTGTTTAGCAATGATTTACATCGGATCCGGAACGGGAGCGACTACTTGCGCCGGGTCAGAACCCCCTTTCGGCGTGGGCTTACCGCCACCAACTGGGGTGGGGGGGATGGTGATAACCACATTGTTTGATAGAGCCGAGATGTTGCCGGCCGCATCTTGACTCTTAATCGCCACATGATAAGTATAACTGGGAAGGAGGCCGGACAAAATGTAGATTTCGACCGTGTTGGGATCGCGAGGCGTTGGTTCATCAGTCACTTGAATCACTTGACTACCAGATGAAGAATTCCAAGAAGTTTCGGTGATTGGACTGAGACTGTAGCGGAGGTCGTAAGCTGAAACGGCGCCAGAGTTTGGATCATTGCTGTCTTCATAAGGCGCACGCCAGTTCAAACCGGCTCGACCTTGGGTATAAAGACTGGTAAATTTAAAATCAATCGTCGAGGGCGGGATGAGATCAACGGGTGAGGGCGGGGTGGTGGTCGCCAAAAGAGTGGTGGCGGAGACAACCAGCGAACGAGGGGAAGAATTGTCAGCCAAGTCAAAAGCGGCGACCGCGTATTGATAGGTGGTACCAGATGTCAGACCGGTATTTTGGTAAGTGACACCGTCAGTTATTTTGGCGATCTGGATATTGTCGCGATAGAGTCGGTAACCCGCTAAACCGGAAGTAGTTTGACCAGTCACAATTGGATCAATCGAGTTCGACCAGTGAAGATTGATTTG
>JAZDGA010000004.1:0-8098 GCA_043807405.1 Candidatus Vogelbacteria bacterium
TCGCGTTTGAAATCGGTCATGGTTTGGGCGCAGCCGGCAACGGCGATGATTTAAGCTGCTGGGCGATTTCCGTCACTTTAGTCACCACCTCCGACGGGGTCGCCGACGCTTTAACAATATAACCGTCCACCCCCAAGGCGAGCGCCTTCTCGATATCTTCTTTCTGGCCGAGATTGGAGAGAACAATCAAGGCGCTCCCCGCCCGCAAATTGCGGCGCTTCAATTCTTCAATCAATTGAAAGCCGTCCATGGTCGGCATAATGATATCCACCAGATAAACATCCGGCCGCCAGTCGCCGCTGATTTTATCCAGCGCCTCTTGGGCGCTGCCGGCGCTTTGTAAATCAAAACCCTGCTCGGAAAATTTAACCGAATACATATCCAGCAAAAACTTGTCGTCATCAATGATTAATATTTTCATACTATGATTATACCTCTAGTCATTATAATTTGCTAACCTCTTCAAGGGGGACAAGGCCATCAAAAACCTTAAGCAGGGCGTCTTCGCGCATCGTCACCAAACCGTTGTCCCTCGCCACCCGAGAAATCTCGGCGTCAGACGGATTAGTGAGAATCACCTGTTCAAGGTCGCGGGTCATCGCCATCACCTCAAACACCGCCACGCGGCCGCGCGTCCCCCCCGGGCAAGTCGCCGATCGTTTCGCCCGATAGATCGCGCCGGGGACATTAATCGTTTGCCGAACCTGTTGGGGAATATCTTTCATTTCCTTGTCTATCATTACCTTAATCGCGGCATCAATCGGCACCGCCTCTTTGGAATCCTGGCAGAGCGTCGGCACCAGTCGTTGAGCAATCGCCATAATCAAAGTGGCCGGAATCAGATAGGGTTCGACGCCCATATCAATCAGCCGCGGAATCACGCCGGCGGTGTTGTTGGTGTGAAGCGTGGCGAAAACGAGGTGACCGGTGAGCGAGGCTTGGATCGCGAGCTTCGCCGTCTCGCCGTCGCGAATTTCCCCGACCATAATAATGTCGGGATCTTGACGGAGAATCGAGCGCAAACCGTTGGCGAAAGTGTAACCGATTTCCGGTTGGACTTGGGATTGGTTGATGCCGGAAATGTTGTATTCGATCGGATCTTCGAGCGAGACGGCATTATTCTTCTCTTTGTCCACTTCATTTAAAAGGGCGTAGAGCGTCGTCGTCTTGCCGGAACCGGTCGGACCGGTAACTAAAATCATGCCGTAAGGACGTTTGGCGGCGGCCCGCAAAAGATTAAGATTCGACTCGTTCAAGCCCAGCGAGGGCAAAGTGAGAAGCGTTTTCTCGGGATCCAAAATCCGGATCACCACCTTCTCGCCGAAATAAGTCGGGAGAGTAGAAACACGGAAATCAATCTTGCGATCCTCAATCCGCGCCGAGAAACGACCATCTTGCGGTTTGCGCCGTTCATCCAATTTCATATTGGTCAGAATCTTGATCCGCGCCACCACCGCGTCGTGTACCGATGCCGGCAGAAAGAGCGAAGTGTAGAGCGCGCCGTCAACGCGGAAACGAACTTTGACTTTATCGCCGGTCGGTTCGATATGAATGTCGGAAGCGTTGCCGGAGGTCGCGTGCTGGAGAATCACCGCTACAATCTTGGTTACCGGCGCGTCTTCAATAATTTTCGTCTCCGCGGCGGTTAACGGCACCTTTTTAACCGACGCTATTCCCTCCGCCTCGGTCTTGATCTCCACATCCAAATCGCTCAACGCCTTAGAAACTTGAGTCGTCAACCCCTCATAACTTTTGAGCACATTATCAAAACTGGTCTGCGAAATTTGAAAAATCTTGTACGGCAAACCGAGTTTGGACGCGATGAATTGGAGCGCGTCGCGCGCTTCGAGATTATTGGGATCAAGCATACCCACTTCCAAAACACCATCAACTTGGCCAATCGGCACAAACTGATAATAGGTGACGGAATTGCGGGGAACATAATTAAGAATATCCGCCGAGATTTTATGATCCTCCGGAATCTCGCGAGCGGGGATAATCCGATTGAGAGCGTCTTGATCCATAACACGAGCGACTTTAACGACGAGGCGAAGAACTGGCGGTGGTCGAACCGGTATTCGAGGAAAAATCGAAGCCAACGGGAGCAAAGGGATTCGGTCGGCCTTTCTCTTCACGAACCAAGGGGACTCGAAAGTTGATGAGACTCTGCCACGCCGGCGAAGCGAAAACAGTGGCATCAAGCGTCACGCCCTGCAACCGTTCAAGCAAACGGATAAATTCATCGTCAACCACCGTTTGGCCGACTTCGCCGTTGCCGACCGCTTCGAGACCCGGATTATTATCCGCCGCCGGCGAGGAAACAAAAAGGTAACGGTAAAGGAAAAAGGCGGCCACGAGGACGAGCAGGACGACTCCTAATTTGACAATAAAGCGTGAGGACATAAAAATTATTTCAGCCAATAAGTGCGTAAACTAATCTTATAATCATAGAGATTTTTATCATTCCCGCTAAAGGACACTGATTCAATATCCACAATTCGCAGACTGCGGGACAAATCATCGAGGAAGCGTTTCAGAATTTCGTAAGACGCGCTGACCGAAAAAGAGATGACCACCGAATTCTTGTCCAGTCCCGCTCGTTTGACACTATTGGTGGCGGGCGGATTTCCGACCGGAGCGGGCTGACCGGCGCCGGCTTCGCCGGCGATACTCGGATTCTTGACCGTCAAGCCATTCTTCTTGGCGATAGTGTTGATATCAATGATCAAACGAACATTGTCAATATTATTTGGTAAAAGTTCATCTAAATCGGCCAGATCGTTCGGATCCATATTAATCTTAATTTCCTGAAGCTGGCGCTGACGAGCATCAAGCTTGGTGGCGTTATCGAGCGCCGCTGTATATTTGGCTTTATCAATCTTGAGTCCGTCAATCTCCTTCAAAACCGGCGTGGTGAAATAGAAAAAAGACACTGCCGCGAGCCCGAGAATAAGAAGTGGGGTAAGAAAGCGCATCATGGTGTTAGATTTCTAACATAAGAGAACAACGACGGATCGAGCGTCACCTTGAGCGCGAAATTGACATTGCCCTGCTGATCGGCATTCACGCCTGAAAAAACAAAATTTTGAATCAATGGATTCTTAGACAATTCGATTGATTGGAGCGCCACCCCTTCATAACTCTTAGCGACGCCGTTCAAATTAAGATCCGCGCCCGTCTGACTAAAACTCGTGTATTTGATGGACTTCAATGTTTCGCCTTCAATAAAACTCAAAACCGGCAAGAGCGTCGTGTGTTGATTAATAATTTCACCCGCCAAATGTAATTTTTTATCCAGAAGTTCAAAATCAGAAATTAGATCTTCTCTTAGGGTTTGTCGCCGAATCTCGAGTGACGGCAAAAGACCACAACCCGCGAGTTCATTCCCCGAATCAGATGGGCACGGGCGATTAATATCGTCCGTTAGTTTGAACCGCCAAGCATAAGCGCCGCCGAGAAAAAGCAGAGCCACAATTAAAACCACGAGCGAAATCAGAAGGAATAGACCAATCGACTGAGTTGGCCGAGCGTCTCTCGACAAGGCTTGTTTGGGAATAAATGATGTTTGAATGTCTTTCTCCATATATTTTATCAACCCAACTCTTCCAGATGACGAAGCGCCAAACCCATCGCGACCGCGAACCCCGGACCGGAACTCTTGAGAACGGAATCAAGGAAAGCGGGATATTCGACTTGGCTAAAGGGATTGCCGATCGCGACCGGCACTTCGAAACTTTTCTCCGCCGTCTCGAGAATCCCCTTCAGCAACGCGCCACCGCCAATTAAAATAATTTTGCTAATCGCTCGCTGGTGCTTGTGCTGGTAAATCGTGAGGACTTTCGTCACTTCCGCAAAGATGTACTCGACGATTGTGCTAACCAACCCCGTCACCCGCTCGCCCTCAATCGTCTCGACGAGACCAACTTGTCGCTTAATCTCCTCGGCCTTGGCGAACTCCACGCCGAGCGAGCGGGAAATCGACAAGGTGATATCCTGTGCGCCCTTGCTGACGGTGTGCGAGAGCCGGACCACGCCGTAATCAACCACCGCCACCTTCGTCGTCCCCGCGCCCAAATCAATGATCACCGTCGGCGACAGATCGCCGCTAAAAACTGATCGCAGGGAGCTGAAGGTTTCAATCTCAAAGAACGATGCCTCCCGCTCGATCGTCTTCAACACCTCGCGATATTGGCTGATGATCTCGTGATGAATCGCCGCTAAGAGCACTTCCACCTTCTGATGCTCGGCCGCTTCCTTGGTTTCGGACACGCGCGGAATTATCCACCAATCAAGTTCCACCTCGGAGATCGGCACCGGAATATACTTCCGCGCTTCGATTGGCACGATCTTCTCCAGCTTGGCGCGCCCGACATCGGGCAGTTCCATAATAATGAGCAAGCTGGAACGGAGCGGGATGGACACCGAGATCGGTCGGGCATTAATGTTCGCCTCGGTGAAAAGATCCCGCAGAAGTTCCACTAATTTCGGCGCGCCGAGATTGGCGACTTGACCGACCGCCAGATCGCCGTAGGGACCAAGCGCGATTTCGCCATAAGTCTCGAGAATCGCCCGCCCCTGCTCGCGACGAAGTTGCACCGCCTTCGCTGAGGAGTGGCCAATGTCGAGACCAATCACACGACTCTCTTTTTTATGCCAAAGATCAGTCGCTCCGAGGCGGAATAATTTCTGGAACGGGTTTGCCATAGCTATTACGAAAATAGTATAGCATGAGTATAATTGTATCACACCCCCGTCCAATACTTTATCCACAGATGCTTCGCAATCTTCTCAACACCGTTCTTAATCTTCTACTGCCTCACCGTTGTTTCGGTTGTCGGCGGAGTGGAACTGTCTTATGCGAGCGGTGCGCCAGCATGAGAGAGTCGGCCGATCCACTTGATGCGCCAGATACTTATGCCCTTTTCGCCTATCGCGATCCGGTGGTGCAAAAAATGATTTGGGCGCTTAAATATCGCGGGGTGCAAGCGGTCGGCGAACAACTCGGCGCGCGCCTTTATGATTATTTAGCTGAAGATCTGGCTGACGCCACTCTGCTCGGCGGCGGCGATCAAAACTGGCTGGTCATTCCGATTCCCTTGGCACCGGCGCGCGAGAGAACGCGAGGGTTTAATCAAGCGACGGCGATTGCGCGGGGACTTGTTCAACGAGGAGGCGGAAATTTTATCCTCGCCGAAAACATTCTCCGGCGCGCGCGCGACACTGGCAGTCAAACCGAGATTCGGAAAAGAGCGAAACGATTAGCGAATATGCGAAACGCTTTCGCGGTTGTAAATCCCGAAGTCGCGCGCGGAAAACAAATAATCATTATCGATGATGTCATCACGACCGGCGGAACGATGATGGAGGCGTGGCGAGCGCTGGCGCGAGCCGGCGCGAAAATTGTGATCAGCGCGGCGGTGGCGCATGGGTAGTAAAAATGCTAAGTTGGATAAACTTGGAGGAGTGCCGGAGCGGTTAACGGAACGGTTTGCTAAACCGTGGACCTCTTAAAGGGTCCCGTGGGTTCGAATCCCACCTCCTCCGCCAATTTTCGAAAAGGGTTTCTGAATGCAAAATGGGGTCGGCGCGAAGCGCCGACACTAATGAATTCCCCCCGCCGAATTCAGAATCCAAAAGGGTTTTCCACGCTCCGCGTGGCTCCTCGTTTGCCAATGCAAAAATATGATTGACCACACCAGAAAATTTTTTATATATACTCGCAAAAGTACCGACACTGAAGATCGGCAAGTTAGAAGCATTTCAGACCAACTGGCCGAGTTAAAAGAGTTAGCGGTTAAAGAACAAATTGAGGTTGTAGATATTTTCGTGGAAAAACAAACCGCCAAAGCTCCGGGTCGGCCAGTCTTTAATGAAATGCTTCTCCGTATCGAAGCAAATGAGGCAAATGGAATTTTAGCGTGGCACCCCGACAGATTAGCGAGAAATAGTGTAGATGGTGGGAAAATAATATATTTGCTCGATACGGGAAAGATTGCCGAGCTAAAGTTTCCAACTTTCTGGTGTGATACGACACCACAGGGTAAGTTCATGCTTTCCATTGCATTTTCGCAATCCAAATATTATGTGGATAACTTATCGGAAAATATCAAGCGTGGACACAGAAACAAAGTGAGAGACGGTATATGGCCTCAAATGTCGCCACTGGGCTATGTAAATGTGAAAGGTGCAGGAATTGTACCCGATGAGAATATTGCTCCGTTAATCAAGAAAACATTTGAGGCCTATGCAACTGGAAATTTCACTTTGAGACAACTCCACGATAAGTTTAACGCTCTTGGATTAAGTAGAAAGAATGGAAAAGTGCTTTCCGTTTCCAATTACCAACAAATTTTGAGAAATCCAATATTCACTGGTTTAATGAGATATAACGGTGAAATATACGAAGGAAAGCACAAACCGATTATCACAAAGAAACTTTTTGATTCCGTTCAAGAAGTGATGATGAGAAAATCTAAACCACACTCGAAAGGACTGAAACCATTTTTGTATAGAGGATTTTTCCGTTGCGGAGAATGTGGATGTTTCATTACCACCGAAACGCAAAAAGGTCATAACTATTTACGATGTACCAAACGGAAAAATCCTTGTTTGCAAAAATATGTCCGTGAAGAAATCATCACTTCTCAAATCAAAGAGGAAATCAAAAAAGTTTCTTTGCCACTCGATTGGGCAAATTGGATGATTGAAGAAAACAGAAAAGACCAATCATCCGAAATCCAATCGAGTGAGATTTTTTCTCAAAAAACAAAAGATGAAATTTCTCTTTTGGATTCTAAAATTGAGAAGCTGATGAACGCATATCTTGAAAACGCACTTTCACTCGACGAATATCGTGAATCTAAAAACAAGCTAATGTGCCAAAAACAGCTTCTCAAAGAGAAATTACTAGCTTTTGAAAAAAAATCTCATAATCGGTTCGAACTTACCGATAAATTCCTGAAAGCCAATATATCCAATATGGAATTGGCAAACGAGAAAACAAATGAAGAAAATCTTCATTTGTTTAAAAAAGTCGGTTCGAACTTTTTAATTAAAGATCGAACCGTACTTTTTGAGCCACGCGGAGCGTGGAAAACCCTTTTGGATTCTGAATTCGGCGGGGGGAATTCATTAGTGTCGGCGCTTCGCGCCGACCCCATTTTGCATTCGGAAACCCTTTTCGAAAAATTGCGGTACCTTTTGGTTAAAATCCGAACTTTTTTTGAAGAAAATCCGGACTGCGAATTTTAATTGTCGCCCGCAGGGCGACAATCCCGCCCAGCGTTTTCACTCGCCTGACGGCGAGCAAAACAGAAAAATTTTCTTAACATTTTTTAATTGCCTGCCCCCAAAATTTTTTTCAATTAAGGATTTGCCTTCCTGCTGGGGCTTCGCTTTCAATTTTTTTTGGCGGACGGGCTACAAATCAAAGGATGGAGGGTGGGTTTAGAAAAATAAAAAGTTTTTCACTTTTACATTATCACTTTATCAAAAATGTGGTACAATGTAAATAGTCGGAAATAATAATTTTTCTACACTTTATTTTAATTTTTTGGTATAATCAAAGCAGTATGAACAAACAACAACTTTACACAAAAATCACAAAAACCTTTAGGACATCTTTACGAGAGAGAGAGAGAGAGAGAGAGAGAGAGTAAATAGCTCCCGCCAGTTTTCTAATTTAATAATTTTTAAACAAACACTGTTTTAGCGGTGTTTTTTAATTTTACAAATCTATGTTTGAATCAATTTATTTATCAATTTTAATTGCCGGGTTTGGCGGCGGAGTGATTAGGGGCTTGGTTGGATTTGTCAAACATCAGTATTCTTATAAAAATGTTCCGTTCAAACTGCCGTATTTTATAGGAATGATGTTTATTTCCGGCATCATTGGTGTTTTGACCGCGGTGGCGATTAAAGAGCTGGGATTAACATTTTTCGGTTTGCCGCAACTAACTCCGGCTTTGGCTTTTGTGATTGGCTATGCCGGCGGTGATTTTCTAGAAAATGTGTACAAAACCATTATCAAGAAACCATCGCTTTATTCTTTTCCCGAAGATTTAATTAAAAAATAAAAAGGTCGAAAAATCTCTAAGGT
>JAZDGA010000005.1:0-23709 GCA_043807405.1 Candidatus Vogelbacteria bacterium
CGAGACAGACTTTGGCACCCGTTGGTTGATGAGTGACAGTCACTCGTTCGCCGGGGACAATCTTGCGCGAGAAGACAGCAATTGGTTGGACCGCGGAACCACTGATGTTGGCGATGTTGATGGGTTCGGCATTGGTAGTGGAAATAGTGTAATTGGTCGCGAGATTCCAGTCGGCGCCGAGATGAGCCGAGAATGAAAGTGAGACAAACTTCCACCCGAGCCGACCACTAAGATCTCGCGCGTCAATGGCGTTGTTGGGCGGGTCGGCAGAGATGAGGGTGGGGGAAAGTGATTGAGCCACCACTAAATCGGGAAAAAACAAAATAACCGCAACAATTAGAATGAATTTTGAAAGACAAATTTTATCAGTCATAATTTTCACTTATTATTATACACCAGAATCAGTCAAGCGACAGTCAATAATCCGCAAGCGAAGTTCTGGTCGCCCGCGCCAGTAGGATTGTTCGAGCGTGGCAACGAGATCAATCGGCTGACCGGAAATTAGTGTGGCGCCAAAATGGGTCGGCGACATAAAAAAACCGATCGCTCGCCGAGAAATCTCACCGTCGGTGAGCGTGAGTTCCAAATGGGTCCGATCCTTGCCAAACAATTTCGCCGTGACGGATGGGATGTGGCGGAAAAGAAAAACTGGTTTCGGATTCTCAAGACCAAAAGGACCGAGCCGATCAAGCAAGCAAGCGGTCTCTGCCGTCACCGCGGTCAGCGGGAGTTCAGCATCCAAAATAAGTTCATCTTTGTCGGTTTCGACGCTCAACGCGCGGTAAGCTCCCGTCAAACGCTCAGCGAGTTCGGCAACTTTATGCCCGGCCAAAGAAAAACCGCCGGCATTGATATGGCCGCCAAAATTGATGAAAAAATCAGCGCCGCCCGCTGTCTGCATTAACTCGACGACGTTAATCGAACCATTCGCTCGACAAGATCCCTTGATCTCGCCGTGACCGTTTTTCGACCAGAGGAAAACTGGCCGTTGATATTTTTCCACCAACCGGCTGGCGGCAAGACCTAAAACCCCGAGCGACCATGACGGATCGCCATAAACTAGCACTTCATTCTTGGTCTCGTTCGCCTCGACAAACGCCTCAACCGCAAGAAGCACCGCGTTCACAGACGCTCGCCGAGCGTGATTGTTGCCTTCCAAAACATCCGCGAGCGCCTCGGCTTCGGCTGGATCAGTGGTGGTAAGCAAGCGATAAGCCTGCGAACCGTGCGCCATCCGACTGGCTGAATTCAATCGCGGACCGATCAGGAAAGCGATGTCATCGACCGTGATCAGCGGTTGATGAAGTTTGAGCGCGCGACAAAGAGCGACCAGCCCGGGGCGGGGCGACTTCCTTAATACCTTGAGACCAAAATGGACTAGCGCTCGATTTTCACCAGTCAACGGCACCATATCCGCCACCGTGGCAATGGCGACCAAATCAAGCAACCACTTCTCCCACCCCGTTAGAGGCAGGGCCCAGCCGTTGGCAAGGACCGTCCTTGCCAACCCCGAGGACCTTGGCGAGACGAATTCCCGCGCCAGCGCCTGCACTAATTTGAACGCCACGCCGGCGCCACACAACATTTTGTACGGATACTCGTCATCTAATCTTTTGGGATTAAGAATGGCGAAAGCCGGCGGAAGCATCTCGGGTACGGTGTGATGATCAGTGACAATTACATCGACGCCTAGAGAATTAGCAAAGGTAATTTCCGCGTGATTGCTCACACCGCAATCAACCGTGATGAGGAGCGCGGCGCCTGATTTAGCAAAACTAATAATCGCTTCGACATTCAGCCCGTAGGCCTCTTCGTGCCGATCGGGAATATAAACTTCATAACGCGAATAGTTAATTTTATTAAAAAAAGAAGTCAAGATGACCGCGCCGGGAATCCCGTCGGCGTCGTAGTCACCGAAAATAATAATTTTCTCTCCCGTTTCGATCGCTTGCTTAATTCTGGCCACCGCCCGATCCATATCTTTCATCAAGAATGGATCATGGAGATCGCGTTCGTAATCTGGCTCAAGGAAAGAACGCGCCGATGATTCGTCAATAAAACCCCGTTGGTAGAGAAATGGTCGAAGCAGTTCGGGAAAAACCGCGAGCGCCTCGTGAGCGCTCGGGAAAATCGTTTCGCGCATTCGCCAATTTCTCATCGGCTTCATTATCTGATAATTTTAGCATATACTGAAGTTATGTCTGAATGTATTTTTTGCAAAATCGCGGCTAAAGAAATTCCGACCGAGATTGTCTACGAAGATGACAACTTCCTCGCCTTCCTTGACATTAATCCCCGCTCGCCAGGGCATTGCCAAGTAATTCCTAAACAGCACTTCCGCTGGGTGTGGCAAGTCCCAAACATTGGTGAATATTTTGAGGTGGCAAGAAAAATTGCCCTCGCGCAACAACAAGCTTTCAACCAAGAAGCAATTTGGTCGAGAATTATGGGTGATGAAATCACTCACGCTCATATTTGGATATTTCCCCACGCCGAAACTACTGGCGATAAAAATGATTTCACCGGCAATGCCGAGAAGATAAAAAAAGCCCTCGCTCACCTAAAATAGGCGAACGAGGGCGGGAATCCGCAAACGCAGAAGTCGCTAGATGCACACCGCGACACATCGGGCGAGACATCCGTTGGGACCGTTCGTGCAATATGCCGTGCGGAATGGTCTTTCACACGCCGCCACACACACCCCGGCGGAACAACAATCAAAACCCATCGGGCAGTGTATGGCGACGCCGACTGGCTCGCCGTCCGAAATGCCGACATCGGCAACATCATCGCTCGCCAGATAATCGAAAAACGTACGCACGTCGGCGAGATAGTCGCTTTCTGCGCCGAAGTCGGGCATTGCGGGACGGACAACCTTTCCGATGAACACTTCACCCGTGGCATTGTCGTTGATCGCCCAGGCCCACGTCCGCGTGCCCCATTCGTAGATGATAACTGCCACGCCGTTGGCATAGACCAACTCGGTTTGATTGTCCGCTCGCCAGTCCAATTCCGCTTTTGTCAGTCGGCGATCGAGCACAACCGCGTCTATTCGATCCGGGTTCCCGGCGGTGATGATGATTTCGCCATCCGGCGTTTCCACAAACAACGCCTGGCCGGACCAAGAGATTGTTTTCGCGGGAACGACACGCTCTGTTGTGATCCGAGTTTCCGGTTTTGTTTCGGTTGGTCGCTGCCCTAGTGCCGGAACCGGAATCAGACACAAGCCCAAGAAAAGAACCACCCTGATACCAGCTACCCAATGTTTCGGTTTCGTTTTCATAATCAATTCTTCTCCAATTACGAACCAACTCTGAACATCGTTGCCACGCTGGCGACGAAACAAAAATCAAAAACACAGAAAGACAAGTAACTACAACCCTTTTCTCCTTTCTTCTGCGTTTACTTGTCAACGACCAAAAAATTAACCCAACTCTAGTTTTAGTTATACTCTCTTGTCTCCTGTTGTCAACTTGACAAATTAGGAGAAGGGTGGACTAGTTTTCAACGCTTCGATACCGGGCAAGGTGCCTTGGGCGAGGAAGTCGAGCATTGCGCCACCGCCAGTCGAGACGAAATCGAATTGATCAAGAATATTGAGCGCGCGAATCGAAGCGATAGTGTCGCCCCCGCCGACAATTGACTCGGCGTTGCTAGCAGAAATAAATTTGGCGACCGCTTCCGTGCTCCCGTGAAAACCATGTTCAAAATTACCGAGCGGACCGTTCCAAAGAATAAATTTCGCTTGCCGAATAACCGGCAAAAGTTGTTCGATAGAGATCAAACCGACATCGAGGATGTTGTCCGTGGCGATCAAGGTATCGGGAGTTTTAATAAAAATTCGGGCGCCATTCTTAACTCGCACATCGGCGGGTAAAATAATTTTCGGGTGGTGAAGAAAAGGACGAGCGACCGCGGTTTCTTTCTCCACCAACGATTCGCCGAGCTCGTACCCCAACTCTTTGAAAAAGGCGTGCGCTAGCGCGCCGTAGACAACTATTTTGTCGGCCAGCGTGATGAACCGTTCAATCAACGGAAGTTTGGTCTCGAATTTTGCCCCACCAAGAATTACTAAAAACGGATGAGCGGGCGTAAAGGCGCGTTCTAAATTCTCCACTTCTTTAGCAAAACGCAAACCGGCGAAACTGGGCAGATAACGCGGAATACCAACAATGGAAGCGTGCGCCCGATGCGCGGAGGCGAAAGCGTCGTTGACATAGAAATCGGTCGTCTCGGCTAAAGCGCGCGCCAGAGAATCATCATTCGTTTCTTCGCCAGCTTCACGGCGGATATTTTCAAGAAGAAGCACGCCCCCTTCGGGCAAATCAGCGACCATTGATTTTAAGTTCGCCACGGTTGGGCAAAAACGAACGGGAAAAAATTTCCCCAAAAAATTGGCGATGGGCAATAAAGTTTCTTCCGGTTCCCGACCCAAGTGACTGATAATCGCGATTCGTGAGCCTTGGGCTCGCAGATATTCAATTGTCGGCAAACTGCTAATGATTCGGAAATCATCGGTAACCACTTCATTCTCGATTAGCACGTTTAGATCAAGCCGAAGCAAAATTCTTTTCCCGCGTAATTGCGCTGGTGGAATGTCCGCGAGTAAAGGCAAAGTTGAATTCATATTAAGCGTCATCTACCCTTTGAAGAATCTCGCGCCAGTGATCGGCGCGAAGTGATTCATGCCCGACCAGTAAGCCGTTGGCTTCACCCTCCTTAATGAACGAAACCGCATTCTTCGGGTTGATCGAACCGCCGTAGAGAATCAGCAACTCAAGCGCCAATGTCCGACCGCACCAATGGCTTAAAACTTTTCGGATAAAAATTGATTGTTCAAGAAAGTCAGCTGGTATATCCGTTCGATCAGAGTCACCACCGATCGCCCAAATTGGTTCATAGATGATAATCAGCCCTCTTGCCATCGTCCGAGGCAAACGGTAAATTGCCTTTTCCAGTTGGTTTCGCAACTGTTTAAGATATTCTCCATGTTCATCGCGTACGCGCTCACCGACACAGAGAATCACCCGTAAACCCTGACCGAGCGCGATTTTTATTTTCTGATTAATTATTTCGTCCGTTTCGCCTGCCATCCGCCGTTCGGAGTGACCAATGATCGTGTAAGTGGCGCCGGCATATTTTATCATCGGCGCCGAAATTGAACCGGTATGCGCGCCCCGCAGTTCAGTGGAAATATCTTGCGCGCCGAGCGCGAGATGCCGAGTGGGAGTGATGAGTGGAATAAAAATTGCGGGGGGGCAAAGCACGACCGTTGTCTTTCTTAATTTACTCACCGCTAATTTAGTAACCGCCACCAGCGCCCGCGCCTCTCTTGGCGTATCGGGATTCATTTTCCAATTGGCGATGATTAATTTTTTCATAAAATATCTATTCTATTTCCTCCCAATTGATAATGGCGAAGGCGCCACCGGGACCGGAAGTAAAATTGATATTGGCCAAACCCTGTTCATAGGTCACGCTTGAACCGTTCTTCATTGAAATACCATAACCTGTCACCTCCTTCGCCCCAGCGCCATTATTAAAATCAATCCACCCCTTACTGGCATAATAAACAACGCCGTCAGAATTATTATTGATTATCATTACTGGATCGTCTCTGTTGGTTTCTTCTTTCGCTGATAAAACCATTAGATAACTGTCTGTTTCACCCGAACCGTCGAAAGTGCAATTATTACCGACTGTTACCTTGCCATCGACAACAATTACACCGGAATTAGACCCGTAACCAGGATCAAGCTCAATGAGAGAACCATTGGCTCCACAACTAAAAATTAAATCCCCAGTCACCCAAATTATTCCCGCAATGGTTAAAATTTCATCATTACCCACATCAATCGTTAAATTGCCATTTACTTTTTTCGGACCAAAAGGGCCCGTGGTATCAATCAGATGATCGCCATCAATGATGTCTCCTAAAACAGCATCGTCGCGCCAATCTTGGATCACGCCATCGGAGATCGGCAACTCGGCCCGTGGCGGATTAGAAACGATACAATATTCATTAGGGCAATTAGCCCCGTGAATTTCGGTGTCAATAAATGAGTTAGCGTGGCCAGTGCCGGTCTCATCATCGCCAATAATCATATCTTCAATTTTGGTGATGGTGCCACCAATCCAAACCCGAAAAGCTAGGTCATCGCCAATGTCGGTCCAGGCGGGATTGCCGGAGCAACAAGCTCCAGTATATTTACCAGTATTATTGGCATAATCTGTCACCGTATCACGACGCCAATTCCAATAATTGACTCCGGAGTTAGAACCGTAATCCAAAACAATCCAATACTTCTCGCCGTTAGCGAGAGTCGGCGGGGAAGTTATCGCCACATCAATCCAAGACGGAGTTAACCCGACAGAAGAATAAGAAATAGTTTCACTCGTCAATTCAGTGGTATCCGGTTTGCCAGAATTATCAGTTGTAATCCACAAAGTGAGATTGCTACTGGGATTACCTGTTTTACCTAAATACACTGAAACTTTATTCAAAGCGCCAGCCACCGTCGCCGTGAAAGATTGAGCGATGTCACGACTGCCAGAAGTCGAAGCGAAAGCAAAATCAGCATTCTGGATTGTCCATTCCACGCTCGGGCTGGTATTTAAACCGCCGGCGACAATTGCATCGCCGGTAATATTGCAAGCGCCACTCTCACAAACAATGTCGCCATTAGAATAAACACTGCCGCTTACCGTCGAGGGTCCTTTCATATATAATCCGCCGTCACTCACTTGGACGCCATAGAAAAGGTCCGCTCCCACTTCCGACAAATCCATTTCGACAGAAATTAAACGTTGATGCCCAAAGATACCGCCTACTCCTTCGACCGTTCGAGTATTCCCCGTCGAAGCCGTGGTGATACCAACGCTAGCCGAACCAATTGTCAGGGTGTAATTGGTATCATAATTTAGATTATTTTTAATTCGATAAATCGCATCTTCTAAGCCAGCTTCGGCGACGAAATAGGCCTGGCGGGAGTTGAGTGACGCCCGCACGTTCTTAAGTTCGCGCGTCAGAGGTGTGGCAAAACCGGTGATAATTACCACGGATAAAAGTACAAGAAAAATAACCGCAACGATTACGGCCTGCCCTTGCTGGTAGCTGGTGGCTTGTAGCTTGTAGCTTGTAGAAAAAATCATAATTTAATACGAACCGCGGAGTACCGCGGTGGAATAAAATTTCTGCGTTCGGAACGCCGTCCCACGCTTCGCCGTTAAAGTCATTTCAATCTTAACGGCTTGTGAATTGGGAGTATTGATTTGACGGAAAATTAAATTATCCACAGTAACATTTTGGGCCGTGGTTGAAGCCGCCGCCCCGCTACCCTCTTTTACCATCAAGGTGTCGAGCGATAAATAGAAATCTCGGGTTGTCGCCGCCCCAGCCTCGTCGGTGGTATTCAAAAGCAATCGACCGGGAGAACTGCCCAAAGTGCTGGCCGGATCAATGTTCTTGGCTTGCCTCGTCTCCCGCACTAGTCGTTCAAGCCCCAGCGACGCCGAACTCGTCAGACTGCGTTCCAACTGAAATTCAGTATAAGCCCGCACCATCGTGAACAAAAGACTGACAAAGGTCACTGCCAACACCGCCAAAATCGCAATGTAGATAATCGCTTCAACCAGAGTGTAGCCGTGATTTTTCATGTCAGTTAAAAAGATTGGTGAGATAGGTCGAGAGAGTTTTGGTCGTGGTCGCGCCAGAATCGGACCACGCCACCGTGGCGGTTAACAATTTGGTATTAACATCAATCGTTCCGCCAGAACTAACAATATCTTTCGTCGTATCATCGCGGTTCACGTTAGTCAAACCAATTTTGCGTTCAAATTTGCCATCAAGAAAAACATTGACCGTGCTTGTCGCCCATCGACCGCTACTGCCATTCCAAATTAAATAATACTCTGTGCCGGACGGCCAATTTGCTAAATTGATCCAGCTCTGATCTCGGAAGATCCGCCCCACTTCCAAACCCTCTTCCAAGAGCGTCGTCGCCTGCGACAATTCCACCATCGAACGGCTAGCTTGGAGTAACCGATCAAACACTGTCAGCACACCCAAGAATGACGCCGTGATGATGCTCGCGCCAATCAAAATTTCCAACATGGTAAAACCTTTTTTCATTTCAAACCGGAATTGCCGGCGGGACTAATTGCAATTACGCGCTGTTGACTATTATCCGCCACCAAACTAACTGTGACCGTGCCGCTCTCGTCTGTCGCGCCGGTTAAGCGGTTAAACATAATCGTCGTTCCACCACCAATCAAAGAAATGCTAGAAATTGTTAAATGATTATGGAGAAGCACTTCCTTGTTATCTGGCACTAAAGTTATTTTATCACTTTCAAAGTGAATTCCATACGCCACGCCGCCGTCAGAGGACAAGGTTCTGGTCTGGGCCTCATGGAGAAGAGATAAAATATCTTCGGTCGCCCCGTCGAGTAATTTCGCATCCCGAAACGAGGCAAAGGGAATTACCACGAGATAGGAAACTAGCACGATAATCCCGATCGCGACCAAAATCTCGACTAAAGTAAATCCTCGCTTCATAGCGCGTCACTTAATGAATAAATTGGACCAATCATTGAGACCGCGAAGAAGCCGACCGCGATACCAATTAGCACCATCAATAAAGGTTCGATGATAGTGGAAAGATTTTTCGTCGCCTGCGAGACTTCATCTTCATAGAACAGCGCGCCCTTCAAAAGCAATTCGGAAAGTTTGCCGGTTTCTTCGCCGACTTCGATCATCTCGCCGACCAGGACCGGGTAAAGCTTTTCGTTCTGTTTAAAAATTGCCGAGAGGGGTTTCCCTTTCTCCACCGCCGTCGCCCCTTCGGCTAAGATCGCCTGATAATAATGATTCTGAATAACCTGACCAGTGATGTGCAACGCCTCCACCATTCCAACGCCGGACGAGAGAAGAGACGAGAGCGTCCTCATCGTCACCGCGCCATTAACTTTATGAACCACTGGATGAATAAGCGGTAAATGAATCGCCAAATAATCTTTCGCCAACTTTCCGCGCGCCGAGCGGAAAAAGGCGATGACCAATCCGACCAACACCAGCAAACCGCCGAGCGCCCACAAAGTATGTTGGGAAAGAAAATCACTGGTCGCAATAACCACGCGCGTGGAGAGTGGCAGTTCCGCGCCCATATCTTTAAAGATGGCCGTCAGGTTCGGCACAAGGAAAATCATCATTAAAATACCGATGATAATGATGACCGCGACGATAATCGCCGGATAGATCATCGCGCCGCGAACCTTACGCCGCAGATCATAACTTCTCGTCAATTGATCGGCTACCACCTGAAGCGCTTGGGGTAATTTGCCTGATTCCTCGCCGGCTAAAACCATGGCCGTGAAAACGGGCGGAAAAACTTCCGGATAAATTGAAAGGGCGGTCGCCAAACTATCCCCGCCGCTTAAGCGCGTCGCCAGCCCTTTGATTACCGACTTGAATCGTTTATTTTTAGTCTGCCGTTCCATCACGGTGAAAGCGCGAGACAGCGAGAGCCCGGCCGAGACCATCGCGCTTAGATTGCTGGCAAAAATAATTTTGTCATGCATCTTCACTGACCCGCCGAAAAATTGCCGGAGCGCCGCGACCGTACTGTCTACTACCGGCTGGGCGGAAATAATCGTCTGTCCTTCAGCCCGCAACTCGCGCGCGAGAGCGAAACGATCGGTCGCTTCGCACTCGCCGCCGATCTCTTTCCCCTCTTTGTCCCGCGCTTGATATTTGAATTTCATAAAAATAATCCCGATTTACTCCGAGACCACGCGGAAAACTTCTTCCAAACTGGTAATCCCGCGCGCCGCTTTATAGATTCCATCTTCAAGCATCGTCATCATTCCTTCCTTCTTGGCTTCTTGCTCCAATTTCGTCGCCGTCTCACCTTTCATCACCATTTCTTTCAACGCCGCCGAGAGAGGCATAATTTCATGAATGCCAATTCGGTGAGCGTAACCATCAGTGCATTCGGGTGTAATGGAGGGACGAAACAGCGGGATTTTCGACCAATCATCATCTGGCTTGACAATATTTTCAGCGAGCAACGAGGCCAACACTTTCTCGGTGTCCACTCGATTTTTAAGTTCCTTCAGCTCGGCATCGGTCATTTGATATTTCTCCCGGACCGAGCAAAGTTGACGGACCAATCGCTGACTCACCACCACGCGGATCGTGGAAACAAGGAGGAAGGGTTCCACTCCCATATCGAGCAAGCGCGGGATCGCCGTTGCCGCCGAATTGGTGTGGAGCGTCGAAAGAACGAGGTGGCCGGTTAAGGCGGCGTTGATTGCCAAGTTGGCGGTTTCTTGATCGCGAATTTCCCCGACCATAATAATATTCGGGTCTTGGCGCATCAATGAGCGGAGACCGGCGGCGAAGGTGAGTCCGATCTCCGGCTTAACTTGAGTCTGATTGATTCTCGGCACTTGATATTCGATGGGATCTTCAATCGTGGAGATATTGACATCGGGCTTATTGAGAATATCGAGAATGGTGTAGAGCGTCGTGGATTTACCCGAACCGGTCGGACCAGTGACTAGAATAATCCCGGTCCTTCCGCGAATCCCCTCGTGAATTCGCTCCAACCCCGCGCCGTGGAAACCCAACTGCTCGAGCGTAAAACCAGCAATCGCGTCAGGTAATAACCGCATCACAATTTTCTCGCCGTAAAAAGTCGGTAGAATTGAAACGCGGAAAGACATCCGTTCGCCGCCCGAATCAATTTTAAACCGGCCGTCCTGCGGTAACCGCTTCTCGTCCAAACGCAAATTAGATAGAATTTTAATTCGAGCCGTCAGCCCCGCCGCCGCGTTTTTGGGCAAGATCATCGCGTCGTGTAAGACGCCATCAATCCGATAACGGATTACTAATTCCTTGTCATACGGTTCGATATGAATATCCGACGCTTGTTGAAGAATGGCGTGAAGAAGTAGCGTATCCACAATTTTGACGACGGGAATATCTTCCGCCAGTTTTTTCAAATCTTCCTCACCCTCTTCAGACGGAATCTTGAGTCCACCGATAAGTTTGGATTCCTTTTCAATAATATCGCCGAACTCGGCTTTCAAACTTTTCTGATACTGAAGCAAAATGTTTTTGATTGACTCGTTATCGGTCAGCCGTGGCAAAATCTTGAGTCCCGCGCCTTTTTTGATAAATTCAATCGCCTCGAGATCTTCCGGGTCAAGCATCGCCACCTCCAGATTCTCCCCCTGTTTCTTGAACGCCACGATATTGTGCTTCCGCGCGACTGGTTCGGGAACAGTGAAAAGGATGTCCCGTTCAATTTTTGCCTTTTTCAAATTAACAAACGGGATGCCGAGGAGATAAGCCTTCACGCGCCGAAAATCATCCTCCCCAATTTTGCCACTGCCGAGAATCGCGTCCTCGAGTGAGCCGCCTTTGTTTTTTGCCTCATTCACCAGCGAGTCGAACTCGGTCGGCGAAATCAGATCGGTTTCAAGAATAAATTTCCGCAGTTTATCCGGATCAAGCCACATGCCTTAATTATAGCAAATTAATTACCCGCGCGCGCCAGCAAAACACAATGGCAAGGGTAACCCTTGACATTAAGCATCCTCGGCATAGGTCAGCCAGTCGTTAATGAAGCTTGAAAATTTTTCGGCGTTGGGAGTAAAATAATCAGGAAATGATTTTGGATTAATGATTTTATTCTCTGGCAACTTTTCACCTAGATAATAGGGCAAGCTAGAAAATCGGTACTGGCTTAAATAATTTTTGGCTTTCTCAACATCGGGAATTATCTTTTTCTCCCAATTTTGCGGATCAGTTATTTTAACTGGGTTAAGATGAACATAAGCAAAAAGATATTTTAAATAATTGTCGTTATCAACATGCTTTGCGCGAAACGGCCCTTCAAACAACGACCCGGTCCGCTGATATTTTTTATTGAAATACATTGGATACCCAGTTTGAAGCTTGAGCATAAAGCGACTGATGTTATTATCGCTTGTCTCCTTAATTAAGATATGGAAGTGATTCGGCATCAAACAGTAAGCTCCAATATCAACCAAAGTTTCCTTCCTCGGTAAATCAAATAAAGTAATAGGATTCTTGCCCTCATGATCACTCAAATGAATAACTGACTGACTATTCGCCACATATAGCAGAGCGAGAAACCGCCAATGGTCGCGCCAATCGAGAAAAATTTTCCGTTTCTCGGTCCCCCGATTGTAGATATGATAATATTCCCCCGGCGCAAAACTAAATTTTCTTTCCATACCACAATTTTATTCCTCCCCTTTTTAATGTCAAGGGTTACCCTTGACATTGTGTGGGTAACAAAAAACCCAGCGTTGGCTGGGCTTTCTTGATGGCAAGGGTAACCCTTGCCGGAGGCCTAACAGCTGGTCTTAATCAGCAAACTTTTCCATGTCAAGGGTAACCCTTGCCGGGGTTCACAGGTCAATTTAAGTTCGCCCATTCATAAGCATTCAAACTATTTTTTATACATATTTTTAACCGATCCATAACCCCATTACCCCCATCTATCATCTCTAACATGCCACGAGTGGTACTATCACATGTGTGAAACTGTTCACTAAGGATAGTCATTACTTTTAAGTTTTTTGCTGTCACACCACCATTGGGAACATAAATAGCATCAACGGTATTCGATTTAGCTTCAATTCTGCCATTGGCAGCGATAATAACCTGGGGAACAATATTTTCATCAGCATCACGACCACCAGCGATAAAAGAACTTGAAGAAAAAATATTACCAAAGGCTTGAATTTGACCGGCGTCAGTAAGAATAACCTTGGTACTGTTATTAGCATCAATCGTTTTAATATCACCCCAAGCCATGATGGAACCATCAGTGGGATTAATAATGACCCTCGGAATAACATTTTGAAACGAAACATTTCCATTAGGTTCGACAAAAAGTCCTTTGCTTGTATCATTGCCGGACAGGAAGTGACCATTCAAATTTATATTTTGCTGCGCGGTGTGACTGCCGGGCGCGCCGACAACCCCGAGATTATCGCCGGTGCCAGGAGCGACAGTGGCAGTGATCGTCACATCTCCAAGACCACTTGTGGGACTAACCGTGATATTTGGACCGGCAATAATTTTTGATACACCGCCAGCACCACCACCCCGATCCGTTCCACAAACTAAACGCTTAGTACTAGCGTTCCACCACACTTTACCCGTGGTCGAATCTCCACAATTAGCTAGGTCGGGTAAATTTCTGTCATCTAACTCCACGGTTACTTTTCTCTCCCCCACATTGGGAATTAAGTGTATTCCTGGTCCAGCGTAAAGTTTGAAGATATTACCGTCAGGAGGCGCACCGGCAAAAATAGAAGTGACGCCTGGGACGACATTGGTATTGAAAGTCGCAATGACTGATTTATCGGTAGTTATATTAGTAATGGTGCAAGTCCCCGTACCCGAACATCCACTACCTGACCAACCGGCAAAAGTAGAGCCGGGAGCGGGTGTAGGGACATTAAAAGGATATGTGCCACCAGAAGCGATGTTGGTAAAACTGGTAAGGCAGGTCGCACCACAGTTGATACCAGGACCAGTGACGGTGCCATTGCCGGTGCCACCTTTATCAACAGTTACACGGTAATTGGTGGCAGCAATCGGCGAAAAAGTCACCGTGACTGTTTGATTTGCCGTGGCCATTGACACTGAACAGGTATTGCCAGAACCCTCGCACCCGCCACCCGACCAATTACGAGATGAGCCGGCGGCGACTGTTGTAGTGATGACAATCGAACCGGAAGTGCTGATTGAGCAGGTCGGAGTACAAGTTTGACCGGGAATAGTAACCGTGCCCGAACCGGTGCCGGCTTTGTGGACAGTGAGAGTATGGGGAACCGGCGCGGCTGTCGTCGTAAATGTGGCATCAGCAGAATACCCAGTGCCAGTGCTGTTTATGGCATAACCATAATAATGATAGGTAGTCCCGGCATTAAATCCACTAAAATTTTTAGTGAATTCACCTAATCCACCGGTACTGGCGGTGTCACACCTTCTTGTAGGATCTACTGGATTAGACGTGGCGCCGACACAGATTCCACGAGCCGAGATGGAAGCCGGAATACCGAGGGAAGTAACATTGGCTCTGAGAGTGGCGGAGGTAGTAGTAATATCTTGGGGGGTTAGGGTAGTAACGGTCGGGGCGACACCGGTCACAACTAAAGCCGCACTCTTATAATTGTTGCTTTCGTTAGACTCACTGACCGCCTCCTGATTGTCAACCAAAATACCAATATAATAACTGCCAGGTGGTATACTGACAGGAATATCTACTATCCGAGAAACTCGCGCAACTGTAGTGAGAGCCGCCAAACCAGCAGGGGCAGTGGCCGTGTAAAGAAGAGTGTCCCATTTTCTTATCTCGGGGTCAGAAGAGAGATAGTAGCCAATAGTAAAAGCGGGGGCATTAGTACTTCCCCCATTTCTTAAATCATAAGCCGGCAAGGTGGCAGTACCGCCAGCTTGAACCGAAGTCGGACTAACTATGAGTGTGGTCGGGTTGAGGATATAGAGATCGACCGCCGCCTCGGCTTGGGTGGGCGAAGATAAGAGAATCAAAATCGGGAGGAGGAGCAGGGTGAGAACGAGTAAATATTTTTTCATAATGATAAAATTTAATAAATTAATCCGCATATTCTTTAACTTCTATAATTCCGAAACTAAATCCGCCCGGATCGCCACCGGTCAAATCGGTGTCGCAAATCCATGCTGATGTTGTGCTATCCCATTTTGGTATCTGACCATCAACTGGACAACTAGTGAGGGGAATTCCTCCGCCATCACCGGTCGGCCAAGTATTTCGACAAACGCCGCCAAGGCAAATGTTAGCGTCAAAAATCGCATCAAGGAAAGAACGGAGACCATGGACTCGTAATCCTCCAGCTTTTTCTTGTGTCGCGATACTGACATTAATTGGCGGGAGGCAACCGACACGATAGTTAGGACTTGCCGGGTCAGTTTCGCACTCTGGAGGCGGTAAAGCCGGTTCCTGCCAGCCGAGATCGGGATTGCCACCATCGTCAGTGTATTTTTCAAGATAATTCTCCGCCGACCAACCATCGGGACCGTTATCGTAGTTAATCTTCCACCAGTAACTGCCGGCGACAGATATTCCGTTTTGAGAATCAAACTCAACCGTGCCGAGAGCGTCCTTTGATTGAGTGTGGTTTGAGGGGTCAACGAAATCCCCATTCGGCACATCACGAACATTAAGAGCCTCGGTCCCAACAACTTTCACCCGATCATCGCTGGCAAATTTGTTGCTCCGCGCGTCGGCGGCATCAATCAACGAAAAATCAGCGCTTGAAAATGGGGCTTGCTGCCCATTAATATAAAAAGATAAAACAACTTTATACAATCCCGGAGGAACATCGGTCGGAATTGTTACTTCTTTTTGACCAGCAGTTGGCGATACCCCCGATGCCAAAGAACGAGAGTAGATAGAATTAAATGGAACCGAAATCAAATCGATTCTAACCGAGGTAGCCCCGGTCGGAGAACTAGACCAAAGAACAGTTTGGGGTGAACCCAGCGCCCAAATCGTAGATGCCACCGGCGCGGTGATGGTTGGCGCGGGGGGGGACGCGGTCTCAAACTGGGCTCCACCATCAATATCTTGAGTAACAACAAAAGTAATCGGATTAGCGTTTCGGCTTATTCCCAATCCAGCCAAAAAACCAATAAAATCCCCTGTCCAAGAAGAAAATTCGTAACCCGAGCCCGGCCTAGCGGTTAAAGTTACTTGGGTTCCAATCGCATAAATTTGGTTTGGCGCTGGTGGCGAATAATCAACGGTGCAAGCGGTGTTACTCCCACAACCAGATACAGGTGTACGGACAGCCGCTACTGTTTGCTGCGCCGAAACCGAATTGGCAGAAATTAAGAACAAAACGGGGATGATAAAAAGGGCGAGCAGATATTTTTTCATATTGATTTTATAAAATTATTCTAAATAATAAATTATTTCATTTCGGCTTTTGACCCCAACCATAATAATAAGCCACGGCAAAAGAAAAGAGGACAAGGACGCCGAAGATAATATATAAAACTATATCACTCATGGTTTTTTATCACTCATCTTGACGCCAATGAAAAATAGGACGAGGGCTAAAATGATCGCAAAAATATAGAAAATAATTGGATTCATGATGTTTTAGATTGCTTTATAGGAATAAAGAAGCCAACCACCGCTGAACCGAAAACAATCTTGGCTGTATCAGCGAGAAAATTGATGATGATTTCCATACTCCGCGGTTATCTATTCAGCGCATTCATAATTTCCGCCTTTTGGGCTTCGGTGAGCGGCGGGGTGTTGGGTGGCGATTGGAGCGAACGACGGATCTCGTCTTTCTGGGCTTGGGTCATCGGCGGAGTATTAGGCGGAAGTTGAAGCGCTTTTATAATCTCGGCCTTTTGAGCGTCGGTTAGACCGCCGGGCGGCGGGAGTCCGGTTTCTTTATTTATCGCCCAATTGCCAATCCAAATAATCGCGCCGACGAGAATCACCGCGATCACAATTAGAATCACAACAAGCGGTCGGCGATGTTTTATTGTTTCTACTTCACCTTCCATAACGATATTGTACCACAAGTTGTTAATTTATTATTTCATGCTAAGATGTTGATAACTTTATGATGGATCTGAAAACACTTAAGTCGGCGCTCGAACAGCTCGAAGAAGAGCGTGGCATCCCCCAAGCGAAAATCTTGGGGGCGATTGAGGACGCGCTCGTCGCGGCTTATAAGAAAGATTACGGCAAGAAAAGTCAGTTGGTGCGAGCTAAATTTGATCTCAACACTGGCGCCACGGAATTCTACCAAGTGAAACTGGTGGTAGATGAGGCGATGTTGGAAAAGGACTCTCCTTCCGTTCAGGAAGGTGAGTCCTTGACAGTGAAATTCAATGAAGATCAACACTTGATGCTCGAAGATGCCCAGAAAATCAAACGCGATGTGGTAGTTGGGGAAGAGTTAACTTTCCCGTTGGAGACAAAAGAGGATTATGGTCGAATCGCCGCTCAAACTGCCAAGCAAGTTATTATCCAACGGATCCGTGAAGCCGAGCGCTACTCGGTGTTGGAAGAATTCTCCAACCGCGCCGGCGAAATCGTGAACGGCAAAGTTCAGAAGATTGAACGCGGACATATTTTCGTGGATCTCGGACGAGTGACCGGCCTCCTGCCTTACGAAGAACAGATTCCGAATGAACATTACGGTCAAGGCGAACGGATTAAGTGCTATCTCGTCGCGGTAGAAGACACGGCGCGGGGAGTGAATCTCCGTTTGTCGCGGGCGCATCCGAAGTTCGTCGAGAAACTTTTCGCGCTCGAGGCGCCGGAACTCCAGAACGGCGCGGTGGAGATTAAGGCGATCGCCCGCGAGGCCGGTTCCCGAACCAAGATTGCCGTGGCGTCGCGCGAACGAAACATTGACCCCGTCGGGAGTTGCGTCGGCCAACGCGGGGTTCGCGTTAACACGGTCATCAGCGAGTTAGGCGGAGAAAAAATTGATATCATCGAGTGGTCAGACAACATCACCACTTTAATTGAGAACGCCTTATCGCCCGCCACCGTCAAAAGTGTCATCTTGAATGAAGAAAACCGTGAAGCCGTGGTGGAAGTGATTCCCGATCAATTCTCGCTCGCCGTCGGCAAACGCGGACAGAATGTCCGGCTGGCGGCCAAATTGACCGGCTGGCGGATTGATATTCGCCCGCCTAACGGCGAGGCAAGCCCGCCGGCGGGTATGCCCGGGCTCGAGGGTATTAAGGGTAACCCTTCAGAGGAAGGGTTACCCTTGCCATCCGAATTATGAATCTCTGGCACGACATCACACCGGGCGCCGCCGATAAAATCAATGTCATCGTTGAAATAAATCAGGGCTCGAAAAATAAATATGAGATTGATAAAGCGACCGGACTAATCGCGCTCGATCGCGTCCTTCACAGCGCCCAAGAATTTCCTTTCAACTACGGTTTTGTCCCCCAAACTTTATGGGATGATAATGACCCCGTGGATGTGATTATTCTCGCTACTCATCCGCTTTTGTCGGGCACCTTGGTCCGCGTTCGTCCGGTGGCGCTAATGAATATGATTGATGCCGGCGAACCGGACGACAAGATTATCGCCGTGCCGATTGACGATCCGCGCTGGGAGATTGTTAAAGATTTAACTGACATTAATCCTCACACGATCAAGGAAATCCAGCACTTTTTCCAAACTTATAAAAAACTCCAAAATAAGGAAGTGGTCGTCTCCGGTTTCGCGCCGCGCGCCAAAGCTATCGCCGTCTTCGAGCGTGGTTGTCAACTTTACAGCGCTAAATATCCCAGCTAGAATGGAAGAAAAGAAAGGTCACATTATAAAAATATTAATATTAGTTATTAAAAATATGTTAAATATGAACACTAAAAGACAGCTTCTGGCTCTCGGCTTGGCCATTTCGTTTATTAGTCTGCCGATTCTCGCCCTTGCCGAAAATCCAGTCGGTAGCGAACGACCAAATACTCCAAGCCCCAGAGAAGTGATGAAAAAGGATAAAATTAAACTCTTCGGCGAGAAGGCCGTGCTTCGGCTGACCAACGCCTTGAACCGCGCCGACGGCTTTCGCCAACGAGTCGCTTTCCACATCAGTCAATTTCCGAATCCTAGATTCGATCCCGTTCTCGCCAATCAAAAGCTAGAAGAAGCTAACGCTTCTATCGCTCAAGCCCGATTAGCCGTCACCGCCATTCAAACCGCAATGGACGCGGCGCTCGCCACGACTGGCACCGAGAGTTCCTTCGGCACCGTTCGAGCGAAAATCCGCGAAGCGATGACTGCCATCCAAACTGCGCACCAAAAGATTGTCGAAGCGATTCGTTTGATTAAAGCTGGTTATCAAATTAATTAAATAATATAAAACTATGAACGGCGACACTTCAATGAATAATTTCCCCATCAATGATCAGCCCTCCAAAGGTCCTCTTTTGGGTACGATTATTATCGTTTTGATTATCATTATCGGCGGAATCTATATTATCACTTCGCGTGGAAATAACGAGGTTGTTCCACCGCCGCCAACTGAACCAACCGGCATCGTCCCGACTGAAGATCAGAGTCAAACCGCCCTCGATGGCTTGAGCTCGGTGGAAACTGACTTGGCCTCGAGCACGGCCGATCTTGACACTCTCATTAACGAAATTAAATAGACTTGGCTTTTCCGATCGAAATCAAAAAACTCCCCCACTCCACCGTTGAGCTTCGGGGTGAGTTGGCGGTGGAAATTTTTGAATCTTTCCGCGCGGCGGCACTTCGCGCGCTCGGCCAAGAAGTCAAACTGCCCGGTTTTCGTCCCGGGCATGTTCCCAATGATGTGCTGACCCGCGAGATCGGTGAAGAAACAGTTTTGCGACGAATGGCGGAACTCGCCTTGAACAAATATTATCCGACTATCTTAACCGAAAACAAAATCGACGCGCTCGGCCGGCCTAACATCAGTCTGACAAAAATCGCCAAGGGCAATCCCCTCGGCTTCGTTATTACCACCGCGGTTCATCCGGAAGTTACGCTTCCGAATTATCGCGCGCTGGCGCGCGAAACTCAAAAGGAAGTCGGACTTCCACTTGGAAGTCCGACTTCCAAGTCAGAAGTCACCGAGGAAGAGAAACTTAAAGCGCGAGACAAACATCGCCTCGAGATGATTGAAAAAATCATTCCCGCCACGATGATTGATCTGCCCCCCATTCTGATTGAAGCAGAAATTGCCACCATGATTGCCGAAATGAAACACGAGGTTGGGCGAATGGGCTTGCCCTTCGATAAATATCTTGAACATCTCAAAAAAACTGAAGCCGATCTGACAAGCGAATGGCGCCCCCAAGCCGAGCACCGCGTGAAAACTGGTTTGATTCTCGCGACCATTGCTAAGGTTGAAAAAATCGAGGCCCCGACCGAAGAATTGGAAATGGAAACGAAACGGTTACTTGAACAACATCCGCAGACCGACCCCGCGCGCGCTCGCGCTTATCTCGCCAGCTTGATGATTAATGAAAAAGTTTTCCAGTTGCTGGAATCAGCTTAATCAGTTAAGATAAAATTATGCTTATACCAACCGTTATCGAGAAATCCCCTTTTGGCGAACGCGCCTACGATATTTATTCGCGCTTGCTCAAGGATCGAATTATTTTCTTGGGCGGAGTGATTGATGATAATCTCGCCAACATTATTATCGCCCAACTTTTGTTCCTCGAATCCGAAGGACATCAAAAAGATATTACGCTCTATGTCAATTCGCCGGGTGGACTGGTGACGGCGACGATGGCGATTCTCGACACAATGAATTATGTGAAATCCGATGTCTCGACTATCTGTGTCGGGCAAGCGGCTTCCGGCGCCGCGATTATTCTCTCGGCTGGCGCCAAGGGCAAACGCTTCGCGCTTCCCAACGCCGAAATTATGATTCACCAGCCCTTGGGCGGGACGGAGGGTCAGGCCTCAGACATTGCCATCACCGCCAAACAAATTCTTAAAATTAAAGATAAGCTTAATAAAATTCTTTCTAAACATACCGGCCAAACCATCGCTCAAGTGGAGAAGGATTCAGACCGCAACTACTTCATGTCCGCCGACGAAGCGGTAAAATACGGATTGGTAGATAGTATCGTCAAACCAAAAACCGGGTAAAATTAAATTATGAAAAAAGTAATAAATACAAAAACTAGAATTTATTCTTACATTGTCCATCTCAAATATTTCAAAGATGGGGAGCAAGAAGGTTATTTAGTAACTGTCCCCGCTCTGCGTGGATGTAGCACTTGGGGAAAAACTTATGAAGAAGCCATCAGTCGAGCCGAGGAATGTATTCAAGGATTTCTGGAAGCATTAACCAAAGCTGGTCAGCCGATACCCGAAGAACCACGACCGCGAATGCCGATTGAAGCATTGATCAGAATAAACAGCTCCACTCTCGTTACTTCGTGAACCGCCTTCCCACTCTTCGTCCGAAAAAGATTATCGCCGCGCTCAAAAAAGCCGGCTTTGAAGAACATCACCAGCGCGGTAGCCATCTTTATTTATGGCAACCGCTAACTCGAAGAATGACTTCCGTTGCGATTCACCCGGGCGATGTACCTCGACCAGTTTTTAAAAAGATTCTCGAGCAAGCTGATCTGACCGAAGATAAATTTCGGGAGTTGCTTTAGCGGGGTTTACAATTTTTAGCTCGTCTGATAATATCAGCGGGTGATTTATTTTAGTCAATTTATTAAATTTAATTTTTCGACTGCTTACTGGCCTATGTTTCATCGTCAAAAATCGCAATTTGCTTTAAAGACTTAGAAAACTTGGGCGGGATAGCAGTTACCCCTATCCGTGTCACTAAAAACTATTCTCCTCCTCACCATCACCAGTGGTCTGGGAGGTATTGTCTTCGGTTATTTCCTCCGCTGGCTTATCACCCTTGGTCAAAAAGGGTCGGTGGAAATTGCGATTAAAAAAACAATCCTGGAAGCCAAGGATCAAGCTCAAAAAATCGTTGATAAGGCTGAAACTCAAGCTGAAGAACTGCGACAAGAAATCAAGGACAAGGAACACACTCAAGAAATCGAGTTAAAACGAAAAGAAGAACGGTTAATTAAAAAGGACGAAACCCTCGATAAACGACAGGTGGATATCGCCCGCGAACTCGAAACCATTAAACAACGTTTCAAGGAAATTGAGCAATTAAAAAACGAGCTGACCCAAGCAGAAATTAAAAAAGCGGGTGAACTCGAACGCGTGGCCAAATTGACAGAAGCGGAAGCCCGCGAAGAATTGATCAACACCATCACTAAAAATTATGAGGAGGATTTTTTGATCCGAATGCGTAAACTTGAGAGGCAAAGTGAAGAAAAACTGGAAGTGAAAGCGAAAAGTATTTTGACTGCCGTTATCCAGCGGCTCGCCAACGGCCCGATTCCGGAGGTAATGTCAACGGTCGTCGTTCTCCCTTCCGATGATGTGAAGGGAAAAATCATCGGTAAAGAGGGTCGCAATATCCGCGCTTTCGAGAAAGCCTCGGGAGTCGAAGTGATTATTGACGATACGCCGGGTTCGATTATCCTCTCATCGTTTGACCCGGTCCGTCGGCAAATCGCCAAAGTCGCGCTCGATGCTTTGATTGTGGACGGTCGAATTCACCCGGCCAAGATTGAAGAAATTGTCGCCAGGGCCAAAGAAAATGTTGCTCAAATTATCAAAGAAAAAGGTGAGCAAGCCGCTTATGAAGTCAATGTCTTCAATCTCGACCCGCGAATTATTCTGATTCTCGGCCGTCTCCACTTCCGCACCAGCTACGGCCAGAATGTCCTCCAACACTCGATCGAGATGGCGCACCTCTCGGGGATGCTCGCCGAAGAACTCGGGGCTGACAGCCAAGTGGCGCGAGCAGGCGCCTTACTCCACGATATTGGCAAGGCCGTTGACCACGAAGTGACGGGCACGCATGTGGAAATTGGTCGGCGCATCTTAGAGAAGTTCGGCGTGAGCGAAGCGGTAATTAAAGCGATGCAAGCCCATCATGGTGAATATCCTTATGAGACGCTCGAGTCAATGATTGTCCAGACCGCCGACGCGATTTCTGGCGCCCGCCCGGGTGCCAGACGCGATACTCTTGAGAATTATCTCAAACGATTGAAAGATCTTGAAGATTTGGCTAATTCTTTCCCGGGCATCGAAAAAACCTATGCGATTCAAGCGGGACGGGAAATTCGCATTTTCGTTAAACCCCAAGAAATCTCCGATGTTGAAGCCCAGAAGCTCGCTCGGAATATTGCCATGCGCGTTGAACAAGAACTCAAATATCCGGGCGAAATCAAGATCACCGTCATCCGCGAAGCCCGAGTGGTGGAATACGCGAGATAATTCAAACACTCGGTGTCAGAAACATCCGACACCGAGTGTTCTCTCACTGTCCGGTCACCGTCACCGGCGTCGAGTAACCGATGCGTCCGGCGGCGTCAGAGGCTTGGGCATCAAGCCGGTAAGTAACCCCGGCCTTGCCGCCCACTTTCCAAGCGCAAGTATAGGGAGCGGTGGCATCGGTGCATTTCAGGGCGCCTTTAACATAGAAGCGGACTTGGGTGACAGCGACATTGTCGGTGGCGTTAGCGGTGATGGTGACAGTGGAACGTTTGGCCACGGTGGTGTTGGTGAGAGGTGAAGTGATGGAGACCGTGGGAGCAATAGAGTCGGGAGTGGGGTTGTTGACGTTAACGGTGATCGAAACCGTGGTCTGATTGCCGGCATTGTCCTCGGCCGTGGCGAAGAGAGTGTGACTGCCATTCGTAACCGCCGTGGTATCCCAGATGAATGAGTAGGGAGAGGTGGAATCAGTGGCGAGAGCCGTGTTGTCAATCACAAGAGTAACCTCCCGAACGCCACTCGTGGTTTGACCGGTCACGATCGGATCGGTGGCGGTAACTGAAACGGTGATCGTACCCGAGACAGTGGCGCCGTTCACCGGGGCAGTGATGGTCGTGGTGGGCGGGGTGGTGTCGAGAGTGAGAATTGGGGCGAAACTCGCGCTGATCGTGTGGTTGGCCGTCACATTAGTGAACGGGTAGGTGGTGATGACGCCTTGATTGATGCCGTCAACCAGCACGCTGGCGATCTGGTAACCGGTGTTTGGCGTGATGGTGAAGGTTTGATTGGCGCCA
>JAZDGA010000006.1:0-23203 GCA_043807405.1 Candidatus Vogelbacteria bacterium
TGCTCCTAAATTTTCTCCCAACCTTTCGTTGTAAAGGTTCGACCTTGACATGAAGAGTGGTGGGTATGGTAGCCTCCGGCAAGGTTCGACCTTGACATAGCGATAGTCATCACCATCATCGGCATCCTGCCGGTAGCCCTCCGGCAAGGTTCGACCTTGACATAGCGAGGAGAAGAACGAAAAACGGCTCGAGTGAGCCGTTTTTCTGTGCTCCTAAATTTTCTCCCAACCTTTCGTTGTAAAGGTTCGACCTTGACATGAAGAGTGGTGGGTATGGTAGCCTCCGGCAAGGTTCGACCTTGACATAGCGATAGTCATCACCATCATCGGCATCCTGTCGGGGATTGTGTTGACGAGCTTAGGCACGGCGCGGACGAAGGCGAGACAGGCGTCAGCAATAGCGTCACTTTCTTCAACTCGATCAGAGGCAGTCCAAACACTGTTGTCAAGGTTCGACCTTGACAACGAAAGTGGCGAGTATAAAATTATGGCTATTATATTTATTATATTGTTATGACTAGAAAAATTTCTTTTGCGCCTGGCGAGTACTATCATCTTTACAATCGCGGAACTGATAAGCGCCAAACTTTTCTTGACCGTCGAGATCATATTCGTTTTCTGGCGTCACTCTATTTGGCTAATAACAAAAAACTGATTCATCCCAGTGATTGGTCGGGCAAAAATTTCGAAAATATTTTTCACCTCGTTCAAATTAATTTTTCCGACCGTCTGGTTGATATTGGCGCTTACTGTTTGATGCCGAATCATTTCCATTTGTTGGTTAGAGAAAAAGAAGAGGGAGGCATATCTAAGTTAATGCAAAAGCTCGAAACTGGTTATTCGATGTATTTCAATAAAAAACACCAACGCACAGGGGCTTTATTTGAAAGTAAGTTCAAAGCCCAACATGTTGACGACGACCACTATTTAAATTATTTATTGGCCTATATCCACTTGAATCCAGTGAAGACGATCAGTCATAGTGATTGGGAAAATAAAATAATAAAAAACAAAGACACGGCAAAAGAATTTCTCGACGGCTACGATTTCTCGAGTTATCATCACTATATTGGTCAGCCGAAGTCTCACAATAACTTACTATCGGTGGATAACTTCCCTGATTATTTTAGGACCGCCAAAGATTTCGATGATTTCATGAAAGAGTGGATAAATTTCGACGACGAGGATATCAATGTCAAGGTCGAACCTTGACAACGAAACCTTGACAACGAGGAACCTTGACATGAGTAATCCCCACAAAAACTTGTTATAAAAGGTGGTTGTGATAGGATTGTTGCCAGTTGAGTTTCCAGACGCGTGTTCTGGAAATTATTGGTCATTGTTTTAGGTTTTTGAGGAGACAAAAGTCATGGGTGGAAGAAAATTGGGCGGAGTGTCGGTCGCGGCGGTGACGGTGGCGGCAGCGATCCTTGGCTTTTTACCGGCGAGTACTCTCGCCGGGCCGGTGATGATCTGGAGTGAAGGATTCGAAAATGGCTTTCCGCCCGAAGCGTCCGTGACCGGCAGTTGGTCGGTGATTAACTCGCCGACATCAGCTCACAGTGGATCATCCGGCGCGGATATTGATGGACCAACTGGGACAAACGGTGATGTTTTGTTTTTGCCATTGTCTTCGGTCGGCTATCAAGATTTGGGATGGGAGTACTGGCTCAAGGTTCGTGACGGACTTGAAACTGGCGATCAAGTGTTAGCCCAATGGACTGTCGACGGAGCAAATTGGGAGACGCTCGCCACCTATACCAATCAAGTTGCTGGTGATTGGCAACTTGCCACTTTCGATTTACCAATTTCAGCCGACAATAACTCCAATCTGGCTTTTCGATTCTTCGCAAATTTGGCGAACAGTAGCGATCGGATGAATTTTGATGACATCACTTTGTCCGGCACGCCAGTTCCCGAACCGGCCACACTCGGACTCTTGGCGCTCGGCGCGTTGACTGTCGCTCGTCGCCGTTCTCGGTAAGTAATAATTCGTGATCAGTGAACTCAAAATCGCCCGCCCTGTCCCGCACCGTATGGTGCAGGGCAGGGCTTTATTTTCCAAAAGTGGATAAACTGGCACGCGGGTGTTTGACAATGTGGTACAATAATCGGTGATGGTCAGCGCCATATCATTGCTCGTTTTTCTTTTCGGTCTCATCATCGGCAGTTTTTTGAATGTGGCGATTTACCGTTATCGGACGGGTTACACTTTGCGCGGTCGATCGCAGTGTCTCATCTGTGGCAAGTCGCTCCGGTGGTTTGAACTTATCCCGCTCGCCAGCTTCATCATTCAGGGCGGGAAATGTCACACTTGCGGGGCGCGCATCTCGTGGCAATATCCATTGGTCGAGCTTGCAACGGCGCTCGCTTTCTGGGGGATTTACCGCCAATCGCTTTTCACCCACGCCAACCTCTGGCTGCTCATTCTCGACGCCGTGATCTGGAGTTTGCTCATCACCATCACCACTTACGACCTGCGTCATAAAATTATTCCCGACGAATGGGTTTATGCTTTCGCGGGATTGGCGATGATTCGACTCGTCGTCAGTGGCGCGGATTGGAAGTGGGGTTTCATCGCCGGCGTGATTCTCTTCGGCTTCTTCGGCGGCCTCTGGCTAATCTCGAAGGGCAAATGGATGGGCTTCGGCGACGCCAAGTTCGCGCTCGGCATCGGCTTCTTCCTCGGTCTTGAACCGTCGCTCTCGGCAATGATGTTTGCCTTCTGGTCCGGCGCCTTGGTGGGGATTGCAGTGATTGCGATCGAACGCTACCGCCACCAATCCCGCCTCGCCGAAGTTCCGGCGATTCGGGCAGGCCTCGGTCGAGAAATTCCCTTCGCCCCCTTCCTCGCCCTCGGCATCGCCCTCGTTTATTTTGCTCATCTCCATGTTGTCACCGTCCTCACATTTTAATTCGAGGGGCCACGCCCACTTTCGTGTTCGGGCAGGCTTTACCTTGATCGAGATGCTGGTCGTCATCAGCATCTTCCTCATTATGACCGGCGTGATTCTCGCCAACTTCCCCGCTTTTCGCGATAAGGCAGCGCTCGACTTGCTCGCTCAAGAAATTGCCACGACGATTCGCCAAGCTCAAGTCTACGGCATCGGCACCCGCGAAGCGGGATCAGAGTTTACTTCCTATGGTATTTATTTTGCCTTAGACACTTCTAAGGGTCTTAATAACAAAACTTTTTATTTATACGCCGATAAAGATGCGAACAAAAATTTATCACCTAATAATCCTGCGATGTGTATTCCAGCCAGCCCGCCTGGGGTCGATTGCATAATTGAAAAATTTACTATCACTGGTACGGCAAAGATTGAAGTATTGCAAGGATGCACTGGGAATTGCGCTAGTCCAACAATCCTACCTAACCTAGGCATCTTCTTCCAGCGATTTTATCCAGAAGCAACGCTCCCCCCTGGTTACAGTTATGTCAAGATCGTGATACAATCAACGCGTGATGCCACTAGGAAAAAAGAAATTCAAGTTTGGGCCACCGGCCAAATCGTCGTTGCTAATCTATGAAGCTAATGAAGCTACAAGCTAACGAAGCTACCCACGGTTTCACCCTTATCGAAATTATGGTCTCGGTGACGATCTTCACCGTCGTGGCGATGATTACCACCGGCGCTTTGATCACCATCAGCGATGTCAATCGCAAAGCCCAAGCGATAAAAATCGCGATGGACAATGTCAGTTTCGCGATGGACAGCATGGTGACGAATTTGCGGGAGGGTATAAATTATGGTTGTGGCGACACCGGAGCTGGAGGAACGCCGTGTACCGTTAATCAGCCAATCGTTTTTGAATCTACTCGTATCGGGAGTGGAGATTTTATTGGTTATCGTCTTAAGGCGGGGAGTATTCAGAGTGCTTCTAACAATGTTTCAATTCCAATTGATGGACAATATACAGATATCACCTCTTCTGAAGTAAACATCACTAAACTTAGTTTTTATATCCCAAGTCTTCAACCTCAAGAAACGCCAAGAGTAACTCTTGTTGTGGAGGGTCAAGTACCGGGGAAGACAATAACTAATTTTTATCTCCAAACCACAGTCAAGAAAATTTGATTTTTAATTATGAACCTAAAACCTAAAAGCTATCAGCTATCAGCTATCAAGGGATTCACCCTAATCGAGTCTTTAGTCGCGATCACCATCTTGATTATCGGTGTCATGGGCCCAATGATGGCGGCGACACGCGGGATTACCGATGGTCTTTACGCACAAAATCAGCTGATTGCCACTCACCTTACCCAAGAAGGATTAGAATTGGCAAGTATTCAACTCAAAAATAATAATCCTGCCGATTTCTTAGATGGTTTTGAAAACTGCTCTGTCGAGTGCGCTTTTGAAAACTGCTCTGTCGAGTGCGCTGTGGTCATTGATCCTGGTGATGTCTCTTTCTCGTTTGATTCCTGTCTTAGCTCTAATGATTGTAATATAACATATGATCCTACTGTTGGTTTTTATCAATATAGTAATGGAACCGGTCCAGTTTTCAAGCGGACTCTTAAGGTGACAGATATTGATCCTGATCCTGTAACCAACAATCAAGTGCTTTTGGAAGCAAAAGTTACCTGGGTTAATAAAGCAGGAACGGCCGAGAAAAATGTAACTTTATATCGTTATGCAGTTAATCCATAATAAAAATAAAGGGGTGGTACTTCTTTATGCGGTGCTTTTGGTTAGCATTGTTTTAACTATCAGTTTGAGTTTAATGAACATCACTTACAAGCAAATTATTTTAACCGCGGTTAATAAAGAATCGCAAGTGGCACATTTTGTTGCCCTAAGTGTGTTTGATTGCGCGAAATTTACTAATTCAGTTCATCAAGATGAATGGGGTGACGACGAACTGGATAATCCATTTGGAGTATTTACCTCACCTACCGTTCTTATTAAACCTGCTGGTAATCTATCAAGTTTTGATTGCGGTAGTATTAATGGGTTGATCACTGCTACAGTGGCGACAAACCCTCCTGGTGACCCCGGTGATCCGGTCACTCTCGCACCAACCACCGCAGTCGGAATCATTAGTCGTTATACTCTCTTAGGTTTAGGTTTAGGAGGATCTTGCGGAGAAATTACAGTGGTGAAAGTTGCATCCGGTAATTATTCCGATGAGTTCCCAGATTCTACTGGGGATGATGTAGGAAAAACTTTTTATACCGCATTAGGTTACAATACTTGTGACCTAACAAGTTCGCGTTTAGTTGAAAGAATGGCGCGCAAGAAAGAGTAGTTTATATTTAAGGTACAATATCTCCTGCATTGTATTTAAACCTCAAGGAGATAGGGTTGTTTTGTCCAGCACCTAGTTTAATTTCGTAGGGTGAATTTTGGTTAAAGCGCGGACCATTTCTAACTAATGTTGGTATCATCACCGAGAAAGTAGCGATACCCCCATTAGGGGCAATAGTAGTACAGGCGTTTGTGTCTGAACAATCTGTCATACTCTCAGATCCATTATTAAATACACATTTAACTTTTTGGGTATTGCCCTCGACACCATCACTAACAACAGCGTCAATTGATTTAAAAGGTGGGATTAAAGAGATAAATGATTGAACGCAAACTGTGGCAGGAGTATCAACAGAATTATTGGTGATCGTTGATTCATTAGATAAGGCCGTTTGTCCCCCATTATGGTTGTTAATAACTAGTAATTTCGGGTTAGCATCTAAGCTAATCTGCGTGGCGTTTGGATCGAAGAAATTAAGTAAAACTGGTGGCGTGTCCTCAATCATTGTTACTGGACATGTTGATTGATTTCCGCAAGATGCAGCATATCCTCCCCATGTAAAAGAACAAGCGCCGGTGAGGTTGGTGGGGGTTGTATCGCATGTATTACCCGGATTTGCTGTAAGTGTGACAACATCACCTACTCCGTAAATGTTGGAACATATAGTAGGACCAGAAGTTGTGCAATCGTCGATGCGAGGTTCACTCCCATTGGGATTACCATCTAGATCAGATGAGACACTGCCACTGGCCGGCGCAGTGCTGGTCAAGGAAACAGTTAAAATTGGGTTAGTTAAATCTTTTACTTGAATTTCGCAGAAACCGTTGCCTGTTTTTCCAGTCGCGGGGTCAGTTACTGTCAACGTGCCTCGGATAGGATTTCGGATAGGATTACCGATAGCATCCTCTGTTCTAGATACTTGAATTAATCCTATCCCACTTGATGGGACAGGGGGAGTGCCAGCGTCCCAACTCCAGTCGTATTGGTAAGTAGGATCGACTTGGGAAACAGATTTCCAGTTAACTGGCGTCCCAATATTAACCGAACCTAGTGGATCGGTCTCGCATGTAACATTCAGGCTATTTATTTTTACACAAGCGCCAGTGGAAGCATCGGCACAAAAAGTAATCCAACCAAGATTCGTATCACCCCAAGCAAAACTAGTTAATTTATCACCGTCTTTTTTCACACCATAAGAACCACTACCCGCTGGTCCAGACATACTAATCCAACCATCCCAACCACCACGCTCGGAATTATCTTTTAAGTTTCCTCTACATTCACTTGCAAAAACTGAACAAGCCCGCGCCCAACCAGTTACATCACCACTAGTTAAATCTAAACTAACCCCAGCCGTCCCCGATGGCGGTGTTCCTGTATCAGGATTAAAACTAATCCAGCCGACATTGGAACTCCATGCATATCCAACAATGCTAGTCCCGTTCAGGGTTACTGGATTTGTCCAGCCACCATTCATTTGGATCCAACCGATATTAGAACTCCAAGCAAAGCCAGAAAGAGATTTTGCGGTATCACCTAGTACCTTCGGTGGATTTGAGAAAAGATAGGAAGAAAAAAGAGACCCGGCGATTATTAAAATTATGATAATAAAAGACGAAGTGGTGAGATGTTTTTTCATTGCCTAATTCTACCACCTTAAGTCAAGAAGATGTCTATTACTTATCCACATCTCGTTGCCATGACATTTGCGCGGACATTTGCCGGGAAATTATTTGTCGGGGGGCGTTTGCATCGCGTGTCTTTTGGTATCCGTTATCTGTAACCTCCGGCAAGGACCGTAACCTCCGGCAAGGACCGTCCTTGACCCCATAACCTCCGGCAAGGTTCGACCTTGACATGGCGAGGAAGGAAACTGACCTACGGCAAGGACCGTCCTTGGTATGACATTTGCGCGGATATTGGCGGGAAATTATTTGTATGCTATATTCACTATATGCAAACAGCCACTATCACCAAAAAAGAAATACGAACGATTATCATTGAGGGTGTACGCGATGCTTTTGATTTGGAGCTGACGAAGTTTAGAACTCTGGCTTTACCGTTCGTTAGCCAAAAAGAACAGCGAGAAATTATTAAATCATTGCGTCGCGTCGATCGTTCGGTGGGGAAGAAAATCTATGTTACTCTATGAACCAATGGGAGATTGTTCTTTCTAGGGGATCATTAAAGTTTCTTCGTAAAAATCGTTTTTCTGAAACAGTAGCCACAGAAGCAGTTATTACGGCGATAAAAAAGTTATCAGGAGAAGAAATAAATCTTGATTTGAAAAAACTTCACCCGCCCTATGCCGGTTATTTCCGAGTGCGCTCTGGTCGCCTAAGAATTATTTTCAATGTTGATTTTACCGCACATGTTGCGGGTGTGATCGAGATTAATTGGCGCGGTTCGGCTTATCAGTCGTAAAACCTCCGTCCGTGACCTCCGGCAAGTCCAGCAAGGCGGTGCCTTGACACAAGATATTAATGTTAAATCAACAAAAAACTCAAGCCATCGAGCGGATCGCCAAACTCCGGCAGGTGATTAATCATCACCGGTATCTTTATCATGTGTTGGACCGCGAAGAGATCTCGGCCGAGGCGCTGGATTCGCTCAAACGCGAGTTATCGGAATTGGAAACAGCTCATCCAGAATTAATCACACCCGATTCGCCGACGCAACGAGTGGCGGGCGCGCCGTTGCCCGGCTTCAAGAAGGTGACGCATCAAGTGACGCAGTGGTCGTTCAATGATGTTTTCACACCGGACGAACTGCGGGAGTTTGATGAGAGAGTGGCAAGGACTGTCCTTAAGAGGGATGCCCCAAGGACAGTCCTTGCCACGCCGAAGCCGACCTATGTTGCCGAATTGAAAATTGACGGTTTCAAAATTGTTTTAACTTATGCCAAAGGAATTTTGCAAACGGCGGCGACACGGGGCAATGGTCTGGTCGGTGAAGATGTGACGGCGAATGTGCGAACGATTGAATCAATTCCGCTCACGCTTACTGAACCGGTGAGCATCGTGGTCGAGGGTGAAATCTGGATGAGTAAATCCGAATTAGCAAAACTTAATGACAAACGGCGGAGTCAAAACGAACCGCTTTTTGCCAATCCGCGCAACGCCGCCGCCGGCACGATTCGGCAACTTGATCCGCGAATTGTTGCCGAGCGTCGGCTTAATAGTTTTATTTATGACATTGCATGGTTCTCCCAAGGCGAGACCTTTGCGGGTTCTAAGGTCTCGCCTTTAACGCAGGCTGACGAACTTGAACGACTGGAAGCTCTCGGTTTCAAAGTTAATTCACATTGGCAACATTGTCCAGATATCGAAGCGGTGATTCGCTATTGGGAGAAGTGGCAAGCCCGTGCGACTCACGAGGATTATGGGATCGACGGCATTGCGGTTAAGGTTAATGAGCGCAATTATCAAACGCAACTTGGTTACACCGGCAAAGCGCCACGCTTTGCGGTCGCGTTCAAGTTCAAAGCGGAAGAGGCGACAACGGTGATCGAAGATATTATTTTCCAAGTTGGTCGGACGGGCGTGGTGACCCCCGTTGCGATTCTCCGACCGGTTTTGCTCGCCGGTTCAACCGTCTCGCGCGCCACCTTGCACAATGAGGATGAAATCAAACGGCTGGATGTGCGAATCGGGGACACCGTGATTGTGCGAAAGGCCGGCGATATTATTCCAGACATCGTGACTGTTTTAGTTGAGCTTCGTCCCCAGTCAGCCCAGCCATTTAATTTTCCCACTTATCTCGAGGCGTGTGGCGCGATTGAACGAATTCCCGGTCAAGTGGCGCATCGGTGCGTCAATCCAAATTCTTTCGCCCAACTGCGTCGGAAGTTTTGCTATTTTGTTTCGAAATCGGCGTTTGATATTCGCGGGTTGGGACACAAAGTCATTGACCTTCTGCTAGATCAAAAATTAATCGCGTCTTTCCCCGATCTTTTCACTTTGAAATACGGCGACCTCGTTACGCTTCCGCGGTTCGCTGAAGTCTCGGCGCAGAAACTTATTACCGCCATCGATCGCAGTCGATCGGTCAGCTTGGCGCGACTCTTGATTGCGCTTTCGATCCCGCAAGTTGGTGAAGAAACGGCGGATCTCTTGGTGAATCATTTTAAAACTCTAAACCAGTTGGCGGTCGCCGAATGTGCCGAACTAGAAAAGATTGATGGTGTGGGGCCGATTGTCGCTAAATCCGTTTATGATTGGTTTCGTAATCCCACCCACCGTCGAATGCTCGATGAACTTCTCAAGCACATTACGATTAAGCGTGTGGCAAAACAGTCGGTGGCTCGTTCCGCCACGCTAGCCGGAAAAACTTTTGTTTTAACCGGTACGCTCGCTTCACTGTCGCGTGATGAAGCTAAGTCGTTGATTAAGAAAAATGGCGGCAAGGTGTCAAGCGCCGTTTCTGCCCAGACGGATTATCTTGTCGTTGGTGAAAAACCGGGCTCGAAACATAATGATGCCGAGCGGTTAGGTGTGCAAATAATTAACGAAGCCGAGTTTTTGAAACTACTCAAATAGTGCTAGAATAAGTTGATGATTAGACGAGAAGAAGTTATCAATCTCGCCGCGTTGGCTCGTCTGGAACTTCAGGATTCGGAAGTCGAACCGTTGCGCCACGATCTCGAAGCGATTCTCGGTTATGTCGCTCAACTTAAAGTTGAAGTAACCGCGCCGCCATTAGCGTCTCGAACTCGATCTTTGACCGATAATGCTTTACGAGTTGATGGTCAGCCCCACCCGGCGGATGTTTTTACCGAACAGTTGTTGACCGTTAGTCCCAAACAGCGTGATGGTTATATTGTGGTGAAGCCGATTTTTCCTCAAGATGCCAATTAATCTTCAAACTCTAACTCTTGCCTCATGGCGTGAACAATTAGTTGCTAAAAAGGCGCGGGTGGTTGACCTAATAAAAGCTTATCAAGCCGAAATCATTCGGCGTAATGGCGCGCTCAATGCGTATCTTGAAGTTTTTGATAAGGCAAAACAAATGGCCGCGCAAAGTGACCAATGGCTGGAAGCGGGGAATCCACCTCGGGTACTTGAGGGAGTGCCATTAGCGATTAAAGATAACATTTTGATTGAGGGTGAGATTTGTTCGGCGGGGTCAAAGATGCTCGCGACTTATCGCGCGACCTATAGCGCGACGGTGATTAAACGGCTCGCACAGGCTGGCGCCATTATGCTCGGCCGAACTAATATGGATGAATTTGCGATGGGCAGTTCGACTGAAAATTCGGCTTTCGGTCCAACGCATCATCCGACCGATTCGACGCGGGTGCCTGGTGGCTCGTCGGGGGGAACCGCCTCGGCCGTCGGCGCGAATCTCGCGCTCGCCGGTCTCGGCTCCGACACGGCCGGTTCAGTGCGTCAGCCGGCGAGCTTTTGCGGTTTGGTCGGTCTCAAGCCGACTTATGGTGCGGTGTCGCGTTTTGGTCTCATCGCCATGGCGTCATCGCTGGATCAAATTGGCCCGCTGGCAAAAACAGTGGCTGATGTCGGGGCGATTTTTTCGGTTATTCGCGGTCGTGACCCGTTGGATTCGACCACCGTTGAATATCCGGAAGTAAAAAATATTTTACCGGAAATTAAAAACATCCGTTTAGGTGTGCCGGAAGGTTTGATCGGCGACGGCGTGAGTGAGGCGGTTAAAAATAATTTCACCGCCGCTCTTGACCGTTGGCGGCTCGCCGGCGCCAAGATTGTTTCGATCACTCTCCCGCGGCTCGCGGACGCGCTCGCCGCTTATTACATTATTTCGCCGGCGGAAGTCTCAAGCAATCTCGCGCGCTTCGACGGAATCCGTTACGGCGATCGAGTGACTGGCGCGACCTGGCGCGAAGAATACGAAAAGACCCGCGGTCAAAAATTTGGCCGAGAGGCGCGCCGGCGGATTATGCTCGGCACCTATGTGCTCTCGGCCGGCTACTACGACGCTTATTATCGCCGAGCGCTGGCAGTCAGGGATTTGCTCATCGCCGATTTTGCCAAGGCCTTTAGTCAAGTAGACGTGGTAGTAATGCCGACGACCCCGACGACCGCTTTTGCTTTGGGCGAGAAAATGGCCGATCCGCTCCAAATGTATCTGGCGGATGTCTTTACCGTGCCGGCTAATATTGCGGGACTCCCCGCGCTCTCGGTTCCTAACGGTGTGGATGAGCGGGGATTGCCCTTTGGTTTCCAATTTGTCGCGCCGGCCTGGCGCGAAGATTTACTTTTTCAACTCGGTCAACAACATGCCAATCTTTAAACCAAATTATCTTAATCTCGAGTATCTCTTCAACTGGATTTATCGTTTTTTCGCCGACGCGCATCTCGGCGCGCTTCCGCCAGAATTAATTTTTTGGCTGAAGCTGATATCATTTTTCTTAATCATTGTTTTCGGCATTATTGTTGCTACTCTAGTAGTGCGGATTATTAATTTGCGTCGTGATGAGATTCGGGATTTTCTCAACCTCCTGCGCACCGACACGAGCGATCAGGCGATCCATAATCAACGTTGGGATAAGGTAATGGCTTATTTGGAAACGGATAATCAGTCCGACTGGAAACAGGCGATTATTGAAGCGGACAACTTGCTGGATGAGATGGTCGCGGCAATGCCTTATCCGGGCGAGAATCTCGGCGAGCGACTGAAAAACGTCGAACCGAGCGATTTCCTAACGCTCGAAGACGCGTGGGAGGCGCATAAAGTGAGAAATCAAGTGGCGCATCAGAGCGATTTATCTTTGACGCGCCGTGAGGCGCGGCGGGTAATTGAACTCTATGAACGAGTCTTCCGCGAGTTTAATTTTATTTAATTGTGTGGTAGGATAATAATTCACAGGGGGATGGAGAAGCAGTATCTCGGGAGGCTCATAACCTCCAGACGCGGGTGCAAGTCCTGCTCCCCCTACCACGAAAAGCGGTCACGCCGATGTAGTTCAATGGTAGAACAGGGGACTCATAAGCCTCAAACAATGGTTCGATTCCATTCATCGGCACTTTCCTTTCCGCTAGATTTGGGTAGTTTAAATTGGTTAGGATAATGTCCTGTCATGTGGTATGATTAACTCATGCCAGTATACAGGAGTGTTAATAAAAATTTCTTTAAGAAATGGACTTATGATATGGCATATGTGCTTGGATTTTTTGCCGCCGATGGATACATAACTGTTAATAAGCGGGGTGGCCAATTTTGGTGTATCCAGATTACTGACCAGGGTCTTCTTCATGCTATAAGAAAAAATCTATGTTCAAATCATAAGATAAGTGTTCGTAGGCATATGCGCAAAGAGAAAAAGACACAATATCGTCTACAAATAGGTAGTATTGAAATGTGCGATGATCTCCGAGAGCTTGGGTTTAGAGAGCGAAAGACTGCGAGCTTATCTGTGCCAAATGTTCCCCCAAAATATTTTGCTGATTTTGTGAGAGGATATTTTGATGGCGACGGAAATGTATGGGTGGGCTTACTGCATAAGAAAAGCAAAAATCCAAATCTTGGATTAAAAACAATGTTTACCTCTTGCTCCATCAAATTTTTGCGTCATCTGCATCAAGGTCTTTATTCGCATGGGCTGGTCGGGGGCTCAATATATGTGTCCAAAAGAAATTATTCCAGGTTACAGTTCAGTTCCCAAGACTCTTTGAAGTTATTTGATTTTATGTATAATCATATTAGTAATTCAAAAAGTGAGTTACAGCTGTTAAGAAAGAAAAGGATTTTTGAAGGGTACATTAAATTGAAAAATGCGGCCGTGGTGTAGCGGTTAACACAATCCCCTGTCACGGGATAGACCGTGGGTTCGAATCCCATCGGCCGCGCCTTGATGTTCAATTAACTTGATGATGAATTCCGAAGATAAAAAACTGCCTCAAGAAGTTTTTGGTGCGACAGTAGTTGAGTATGAACACTCTCTTTTTTTGCCGGAGCAAAAGCTCCGACATCAGTTTTTTCTCTGCCCAATTGGATTAATCGGAGCAGGGAAAACGACCGTCTTGAAACCTCTAGCAGAAAGACTTTCATTAGTCCGTATTTCCGGTGACGAGATTAGGAAAATTTTGCATGATAAAGGATTGAATTACGATCAAGTCTGGGAGATGGGGGCAGCCTTAGTTAAGAAGTTCGCATATCAAGGGTATAGTGTTGCGAACGACACCGACGGGGCAACTCCAAAAACGCGAGAAGCCTTAGAAAAACTTTCCCTTGAGCTTGGATCAAAACTATTGTATATCCACATTAACCCGCCCGAAGATTTTATTCTCAACAAATTAAAAAACTTTAAACACACTTGGTTGTATCGAGATAGTGATCAAGCGTTAAAAAATTATTATGACAGAAAACCCTTACACCAAAATCTTAATTTACCTTATTTTTTTACCTTCGATACCTCGGCCGATAATCTCGAAGAACAGATAAACAGAGCAGAAAAATTGATTAGGCTGGAGACTGGTAATTTATAACCCGAAGTGATACTCTGTTTTTAGATTAGAAAGGAGGCGATTATGCCAATAGAAAAAACATTATTAACAGCCACATTAGTCTTTTGGTTAAAAGTGGAAAAGTGCTTTTGGCTCGTAAAACTCGCCACATCGGTGCGGATAAGTGGAATGGTTACGGTGGTGGCATTGAAGGAAAGGAGAGTTTGGCGCAATGCGTTATCCGTGAATGTCAGCAAGAATCTGGGGTAGAGATCGACTCGGCTGATCTGAAGAAAGTAGCTGAAGTTACTTTCCACAATACCAAAACTGATGGCGAGAAGTTCTCTTGCTTGGTCCATGTCTTTATTACCGAGCATTGGGTTGGTGAGCCGAGAGAATCAGAAGAAATGGTGATGCCGACTTGGTTTTCTTTTGATCAATTGCCAGTCGCTGAAATGATGCTGGCTGATTCGACTTGGGTGCCACTTGTCCTCGCGGGCAAGAAGATCATCGGTGAAGCTCATTACGGCCCGTTTCAGAAAAAACTCTTAAAGCCAGTCGTTATCACCGAAGTTAGTAGTTTCGATTGACCGCTCCGGATTTTTCTTGGGGCGGTTTTATATTAACAGATACAAAGACGGGCGACATGGTTAGTGTCGCCCGCTGCTCGCGCCCCTCTGCGCCGAGCTAATTCTGGTACTTGGTTGCGAGCTCTTTCAGAAGCTCTTCCTGACGCATCCGATATTGGGCGGCTTCCGTTGAGGTCGCGCTCTCGTTGTCGTCCAATGTTCCGAGCTCAAGGTTCGTTGTAATCAGAAACATCTCAATTCTCCCGCTTCTTTCCACTCGCTTTCCCGTTTACTTGTCAGGTTGAACATCAACCCGATCGTTGCCTCCATGCTAGCATATTAGATAAATGTTGTCAAGGAAACTATTGACTAAATCACTATAAATATGTAAAATATGGCTTAGAATCAGCCTTTTACCGCTTCTTCAAATAGAATCTTCGTGATAGTATTCTTTCGTTAGCCGGAGTAGTTCAGTGGTAGAACGCCATCTTGGTAAGATGGAGGTCGAGAGTCCGATTCTCTCCTCCGGCTCTCGTTCCTTTGACGCTGGAATAATTTTCTTACTTCTTCGACAAGAATAATTGTTAAGGAGATTGGAATGATGATAAGCCAATCGTGAAGGCTGATTGCTGTGGTGTGCAGAATTTTTTGCATCACGGGGTTATAGATCGCAAACATTTGAAGCGAGATGACAATTATTGTTGCGCCGATTAGAAATTTGTTAGCCAAGAAATTTAATTCAAAAATTGATTTGTTTTCGGACCGGCAATTCCAGGCATTTGCCCATTGGAAGGCGGCGAGCAAGGTGAGCGACATAGTCCAAGCTTTAGTTAGATCACCCCCGAGATAATGTTTGAAGATAATTAGAGTGCCGATCGCCATCGGAAGAGACATCAAGATCATTCGTTTGACCATTAATTTGTCAACCAGATATTTTTTAGGTTTGGCAAAAGAGTTTTGAAGCAACCCCGACTCCTTCGGTTCCATCGCCAGAGAAATATCAAGAAAGCCGTCCGTGACCAAATTAAGCCAAATGATTTGGGCGGCGAGAATCGGTAAGGGCAGTCCGAGGAAAATGGCGCCCGTGATGGTTAGCACTTCGCCGAGACTCGTCGAAAAGAGATAGAGGATCACTTTCTTAATTGTCTTGTAGATACTGCGACCTTCTTCAATCGCCATCACAATGCTCTGGAAGTTATCATCAAGAAGCACAATATCCGCCGCTTCCTTCGCCACTTCGGTGCCGGTTCGACCCATGGCGACACCGAGATCGGCGGCGACGAGTGATGGAGCGTCATTCACGCCATCACCGGTCATCGCGATAATTTCACCGCGCGCCTTAAAGGCGTTGATGATGAGAAGTTTATGATCCGGTGTCACGCGCGCAAAGACGCTGACCCGTGCGATCTTTTGGGCCAATTCTTTTTCCGAGAGATGATCAATTTCTTGGCCGGTTAAGACTTGATCGCCGACGTGATAGATTCCGGCTTCAGTGGCGATGGCTTGAGCTGTAAGCTTGTGATCACCGGTAATCATTACCACCCGAATGCCGGCAATTTGGGCGGCGTTCATTGCTTCGGCAACTTCGGCGCGGAGCGCGTCTTTAATGCCGAAGAAGCCCACGAAGGCGAGATTCGAAATTGTCTCGGGTGTTAAAATTTTTTCCGGCTCATGGTTCTCGGCTAGAGCGAGAACGCGTAAACCGGATTGGGACATTCGACTGAAAACAGATTCTAATTCCGCTTTTTCTTCATTCGATAAAGGATGGTGTTTGCCATCATGCCAAATTTTTGTCGCCAAATTGAGAATCACTTCTGGCGCGCCCACCACGGTTAGGATTTTCTTATCATTTCGACCATGAAGAACAGCGTGATACTTGAGTTTGTAATCGAAGGGGATCTCGGCAAGCATTGGCATTTCTTGTTCCAAAATATCTTTATGGAAACCCAACTTCTGGCCTAAGACAAACATCGAGGCTTCGGTCGGGTCGCCCGCGACTTGCCATTGATTGGTCGAAGGGGAGAGCAGTACTCGGGCACTGGCGCAGAAGGAGGCAATCTTACCGGCCAAGGCGAGACCGGGTTCGTTGATCGGGTCAATCGCTTTTCCATTGCAAGTGACTTCGCCTCGTGGTTCGTAACCAACACCGCCGATGGCAAATATTTTCCGATCGACAAACACTTGTTGAATAACCAGTTCGTTTTTAGTTAAGGTGCCAGTTTTATCGACGGCAATTATCCGAGCTTGACCCAAGGCTTCTACCGCTTGTAACTTTTTGACAAGGGCATTCCGTTTACTCATTCGCCAGACGCCGGTCGCGAGAATAAGTGTCACGACAATCGGCAGGCCTTCGGGGATGACCGAGACGGCGAGTGAAATGACAGTGGTGAACATTTCTTTGACCGGTTTGCCCAAAAGCACGCCGGTGGTAAATAAGAAAAGACTAATTCCCACCACGACGAAGATAATGATTCGAGACAAATCACGGATGTTTGTTTTGAGCGGGATCTCGGTGTCGATTTTGGCAATCTGTTTGGCAATTTTACCAATAATGGTGTTTACACCAGTCTCAACCACGATCGCTCGACCATTGCCGGAGACGACATGGGTACTTTTCCAAATCATATTTTTCTGGTCAGCAATATCGAGGTTGGGTCCCTCTAGAATGTCGGCCACCTTGTGCCGCGGTTCAGATTCGCCGGTCAGAGAGGCCTCATCAACCTTGAGATTATTGGCCACCAGAATTCGAGCGTCGGCCGGAATGCGCTCTCCCTCCTGAAGTAAAATGATATCGCCAGGCACAATTTGAGAATCTAAAACAATCACTTCCGTCTCGTCGCGGAGAATGGTGGCTTGGGTCTCAACGAAATTCTTGAGAGCGAGTAAAGTGTTTTGCGCTTTGCCTTCTTGAATTGTCCCAACAACGGCGTTGAAAAGTAGTACGGCAAGGATAATTGAACCATCCACCGGTTCGCCCATTAAGAAAACGGCGCCACAGGCGGCGAAGAGAATATAAATTAGGGGACTTTGAAATTGTCGAAAGAAAATGATTAACAAACCATCAATCTTTCCTTCGGGCAGTTTATTAAGACCGAATTGGCCTTGTCGTCGCCGGGCTTCGTCACTCCGCAGTCCCAATTCGCTCGAATGAAGTGTTTCGAGGAGATCGGGGATTGAACGAGCATACCAATTTTTGGGATCAATCATCATTGAATAATAGCGAATTTCAGGTTTTTTTGATAGAGTTAATTTAATTGCCACCTTAGCTCAGTTGGTAGAGCGCGTCTTTCGTAAAGACGAGGCCCGCAGTTCGATCCTGCGAGGTGGCTTAGAACGGGACAACCATTTTGTTTATTGAGTGACCAACAATTAGGCCCATGGCAATGCTGACCACTAGAGGGATTGCCAGCGAGGATAAGATTTTATCCAATGACAATAAATCAGTTGATACTCCAGCAACAATTACCATCAATGAAATATACAACCACAACCGGCCGGATTTGATACGAGGGTAGATAATTTTGAAGAAGACGGTCGGAAGAATTGATAGAATCAAAGAGGTTGGAATAATCATCATTAATGTGTCAAAAGGAGTGGGACCATAAGGAAGAGGTGGAAATATTCTGTAAAGGCCGATTCCCCCAAGTAAATCAGTTATAAAAAACGGAGACGCAACCGCCACACCACCCAGAACAAAACTACCGATTACCGCAAACAGAAAAGCAAAAACCGTTCTCACTAGGCGTCGGTTTTTGACCAAGTTTTGGCGCAGTGCGTAGTAAATATTAAAGATCGAAAAGGTTATGGTTGAATAAACAATAATAGGGATTATATTATCAAGTGCGATATCTGAGTGGATGGTTACGTTGTCGTTCCATGCCACCAGAAGAAGGCTTATAATTCCCGCGAGAAGATTGGTGATGCCGAGACCGATCAGGTGTTTATTTTTCATGTTTTAAATTATACACCAACCGTTTATTTATTCATACAATTCGCTATGTGTGCCAATCGCGACGAAAATGGCGATCTCGCCGTCCAATCTGTAAACGGCGCGATAATCACCAGTCACATTAATTCCCCAATGGCCCAACCATTCATCATGCAGTTTATGATTGTGGAGAACTTGGTCAAAGGGATTAAGTAAAAAAGTTTCCAATCTTTCGACGAATCGCCGTTGGATGACCTTCTCTAATTTCTTGTATTGTTTTCGGAAACTAGAATGGTAATAAGCCGATCTCATTTTAGAGAATCTAAATGGTTGGCCATTTCCTTGGCCGAGTAAAATGGTCCGGATAGATTCTTGCCAGTCTCAATATCTTTACTGGTTCGACGCAGAATTTTAGCCAATTTAAGAGATGGTTTCAGCGGTGCCGAGAATGACACTTGTCGTTCAATGATAAACTTTTTCAAAAAACTATTAACGACGGTACTTAAAGGCAAACCCATTTCGCGCGCCGTTTGCGCCGCTTTCATTTTGATTTCCCTGTCAGTCTTGATGTTGATTATTGTTTTCATAACTAGAGTATATACAACGGTTAGAACATGGTCAAGTAGCCAGTCCCTTAAATTTTTTATATAATACCGAAGTGATTGAAACCGAAAAACAAATAACTGAATTAGAACGGCAAATGAGTTTGCCGAATTTTTGGACGGACAAAGTTAAGGCGCAAACAGTAATTGAGGAACATAAACGATTGAAGTTGGAAATGGAAAACGGCGATGCCGGCGGCCAGTATGATCAAGGTGACGCGATTATCACCATTTTTTCCGGCGCCGGCGGTGATGATGCTGAAGATTTTTCGCGGATGTTGTTTGAAATGTATACCAAATACGCCACCCGGCGAGGTTATGAGCTTTTCTTAATTCATGAGAACCAGAATGATCACGGTGGTTACCGCAATCTCACTTTCGAAGTGCGGGGCAAGTCGGCTTATGGTACACTAAAAGCTGAGTCGGGCGTTCACCGACTCGTTCGGGTCTCGCCGTTCTCGGCGAAGAAGCTCCGCCACACTTCTTTTTCGCTCGTCGAAGTGATTCCGCGGTTCTCCGCCAAAGGCGGACTCGCCTCTGGCGAGGAGATTCCCGAAAAAGATTTGAAAATTGAGTTCTCGCGCTCGTCCGGTCCTGGCGGGCAGAACGTCAATAAGCGCGAGACGGCGGTGCGCATTGTTCACTTGCCGACCGGTCTCGCGGCGCACTCGGATTCGGAACGTTTGCAGGAACGGAATAAAGAGAAAGCCCTCGATATTCTGAAAGCGAAATTATACAAGCGCCAAGAAGAAGAACGGCATAAAAAAGAGGCCGGTATGTATATCAGTAAAACGATGGAGATCGAATGGGGCAGTCAGATTCGTTCTTATGTTCTTCATCCTTACAAAATGGTTAAGGATCACCGGACGGGCACGGAGACGACTCAAGTAGATGCGGTGCTCAATGGGGAGTTGGATGAATTTATTGAAGCGGAATTAAAGTTGGATTAAATTATGATTTTTTTCGATAAAGTCACCAAATTATATAATGACAATTCGCTGGCGCTCGACCAGGTGACTTTCGCCGTTGAGCAGGGCGATTTCGTTTCTATTGTCGGCCACTCCGGCGCGGGTAAAACCACCTTGCTTAAAATGATTTTAGCAGAAGAGCGCCCGACCTCGGGTGCGGTTTATTTCAATTCGACTGATATCCAAACACTCGGCCGGCGGCACCTCCATCGGTTACGCCGGCGGATCGGAAGTGTCCTCCAGGACTTTCGCCTTTTGTCGAATAAAACGGCTTATGAGAATATTGCTTTTACCATGGAAGCGGCGGGGCGAGCTGATAAGGATATTGATTCCGATGTTCCGCATGTGCTCGATCTCGTCGGACTCACTGACAAACTTTGGAGTTTTCCCAACCAACTCTCGGCCGGCGAGAAACAGCGGGTGGCAATTGCCCGCGCGATCGTCAATCAGCCCGATATTCTAATTGCCGATGAGCCGACGGCCAACCTCGATCCGATTAACACTTTCGAAGTCGTTCAAATTTTTAAAAAGATTAATGCTCTCGGCACAACGGTTCTCTTGACCACTCACAAGAAGGAAGTGGTTGACGCGCTCGGCCGGCGGGTGATTACGATGGACAGCGGCCGTCTCGTCCGCGATGACAAACAGGGGAGTTATGTTCTATAATGGCTAAATTAACTATGTTTAAAAATAAAGGTTTCTCGGCTGTCGCGCTCGTTATCCTTCTCGCGGTTTTAATTGGTGGCGGTTATGTGATGTGGCAGAAGCAAACAATAACCCCTCCCTCCGCCCTCCCCGAAGGGGAGGGCACTCCCACCTCCCCCTTGGGGGGAGGTTTGGAGGGGGTGAAGAATTGGAAAACTTATCGGAATGACGAATATGGGTTTGAGTTTAAGTATCCATTACAGTGGACCGTCGTGCCAAGTGTTGGTGCCGATTTAATATTAAGTCTCGCTCCAACTCAAGCAGATGAGTCCGGAGCCACTTCAATCTGGTTGATGGGGGTACAGTCCGATTGCAAAAAAATGGGATGGGGAGACATGGGCATAGAGTATTATAAAGAAGTTTGCTTAGGCGAGCTATCAATGGGCATGCAGGCGATTTCGCAGACAACACAGAATCTTGAAGACGCGATCCTCTCCACCTTCCGGTTTACGAAATGATGATCTAATCATACCTGCTAAGTTTTAGTATGCCCAAAGACTTTGACGGTTGGAATGAAGTAAAGAAACAGTTAGACACCGAAAGAGAAAACTCGTTATTCTCCTCGCCTGTGCGAGGCGAGCCCGAAGGCCATCGATAGTTTCCAGTATAATCGCTAGTGGTAATAATCAAGTGGTTAGGGGGATAAATAAGCGCATGCTATACTAGTTATATGAAATACATAAATAATGTTTCGTTCCGCGCCATTACCAGTGCCTTAATTGTTTTCATTCTCGGTTCTTTTGTCGGTTCAAGTATCGGATCAAAAATAATCAATTCCACAACTAACCGATCACAATTGGCGGTCATTACAAATCCGGTCGGACCGCTAAGTAATTTTTCAACCTTTGGAATGCAAATATTGTCGGCCACATCAACCGGTGGCGTTATCACCGTCACCACCACTGGCGCGCAATATATTCTGACTTCGACTGGTATGGAAATGTGGCGCCGGATTGATCCGCACACTAACACCGTCAACCCGAGAAAAGTCGCCACTCTGACCTTCAACAGTAATCTTGGCCCACTGACCATCGAAAACACCGATAACTCGCATACTCTCGTCCAAAGCACCCTGGCCACTTTTGAATTTATGTCCGATTCGCTGTTCTTCATTACTGCCAAATCTCCTTTCACCTACACCCACACTAATTTAATTGCCAACGCGCCGTGGAACAAAGGCGCCGGCCGAGACCGGATGTGGACCGATGGCTACGGCGGGTCGCTTCATGCCCAAGTGGCGGGTGGGACAACGGCGACGAACAATCTTGACTCCACCACGATTTCTCTGGTGGCCGATGATGTCATGGCACATATGGTTTACCCGCCGAAACTGTTTGATTACGAAGGTTTCTACGGCGCCACGGCCAAACCGTTTGTAACTCATGCGTTCAGCGAAAGTGAAATTTCGGCGCTCATTGCCGATATCAACACATATGCTCAAAACAATTTTGGAGTTATCGAGCTATTCGCAACATTTTATACCAATGATTATCGCCCGACCTTGGTCTCCCCAAATGTGATGGGGTATACCTTCAGAAACGAAGCTCTGATCCGGCAATTAGTTGCGACCGCTCACGCTAACGGTTTTAAGGTCACTGCTTATTTAAGCTATCCGTCCGGTGGACCTTCAAGTTTTCTACAGGGCGGGCCGGAATGGGTTTATCCAGCCGAGCATCCACGGGCCGGTCAACATCAAGATATTTCCACCACCCTCGAATGGATGAAAAATTTTCAAGCGGAGTTTAACCTTGATGGCTGGTATTTTGACAATGCCGATGCCGGCGGATTTCTAGACGACTACAACTTCATTCGGCAAGTTCGGACGGATATCGGCGATGATGGCATCATCTATCATCATGATTCGGTGGATGTCTGGGGAGGTTGGAGCGGACTGCGGGCGGTGATGGTGGATGCTTATGTGAATTATATCTTGGCGGGGGAGACTGGTCGCGAGCCCCCCAATCTAACGGCAAAAATTCAGGATCCGAATGATCCTTATTTGCGTTTTTATTCATCGGGGTATGGGCTGTCGCAAGCGCACGGTTCACACATACGGTTGAGCAATATGAAACTGGCACTTTCCGAAGGCGAATTAGCTCGCACGGTCATGGAAAACTTTGTTGGCATGATTAATTATGGCGCGTTTGGTCCGTTTTGGCTGAATAACATTAAGCCACCGTATGATGCGAAAAAGGCGGCGTATCTTGCCGGCGCTTTACCCCCGGATATCGATTGGCCAGTCAATCCTAATACCGGCTGGTTTAGAGAAGTTCAAGATGCTCGAGTGACTTACAACGCCACTCCCTCGGCCACTTTAACTTGGCAAACCAACGAACCCTCCACCAGCGAGGTGGCGTGGAGTAGTAACGGCTTCTGGTGGTACACCTGGGACACAAACCTTCCAGACGGACCCGACGGGCGAAAGACTGACAATGCGTTAGTAATAAACCACAATGTCAATATTACCGGACTTACCGCTGGAATGAGCTATGAATTCAGAATTCGCTCCTGCTCACCTAGCGCTTGCGAAACGAGTCCCTTTAATCCGGCAACAAACGATATTTTAACAGGCAAAACCGTGTGGGGCACTGTCGTTCCTAGCGCTCCTTTCCCCAATCCCGACACCACCCCGCCCTCGGTCCCGGCCAATCTGACTCCCACTCCCGTCTCGGTCTCGCAAATCAATCTTCACTGGTCGAACTCGATTGATCCAATTGTGACTGGTCAAACTACTTCCGGTTTAGCGGGTTACCGACTC
>JAZDGA010000007.1:0-21049 GCA_043807405.1 Candidatus Vogelbacteria bacterium
GAAGTCATAATCTCCATTCTAACACGCTGGATTTAAATAACCTTTTAGTTTAAAATTATCAGATGAAATAAATTATGGCAAACAAAAATCTTACAAACGCAAAACGGGCAAAGAACGACGAGTTTTATACCCAGTACAGCGATATTCAGAAAGAGATTGAGGCGTATCTGGAATACAACCCCGATGTATTTCGCGGCAAGGCGGTGTATTGCAACTGTGACGATCCGTATGAAAGCAATTTTTTCAAATACTTTGTATTAAAATTCAACAATATTGGACTTAAAAAACTTATTACTACGAGTTATGTTCCGTCGCCTATTACAGGCACCCTATTTCCATTATCTGAAATAGAAGGATTAAGAAAATTCACTCGAAAACAGCCGTTCAAAATTGAGATCAATGAGGTAAAAGACTTAAATAATGATGGTGCAGTAAACCTTAAGGATATAGAGTGTTTGTTGAGACAGGATCAAAACGTAACAACTCTGCTTAAGGGTAACGGTGATTTTCGTAGTGATGAATCTATAGAATTACTGAAGCAATCAGATATTGTAGTAACTAATCCGCCGTTTAGCCTATTTCGCGAGTATATAATGCAACTTGTTGATCATGATAAAAAGTTTTTGATCATAGGCAACTTGAACGCAATTACCTACAAAGAAATATTCCCATTACTTAAAGCGAATAAAGTTTGGTTAGGAAATAATTACAAAATCAATGCCGGCGCAATGTTTTTTGAAATACCCGAAAAGATTGCCAATTTGGAGCAAGTCCGTGAAATTAAAACAAATGAAAGCGGCAAAAAGGTGTACGTCACCAGAGTGCAGGGTGTTCGCTGGTTCACCAACCTTGACCATGGGCGCCGCCATCAACCGATACCACTTATGTCCGAAGCAGAGGTTATAAAGTTTGTAACAAAAAAACCGTTTGAGAAATATGACAATTATGACGCGATAGAAGTGTCGTTGATAAAGCATATTCCGAGCGATTACATCGGCGTAATGGGAGTGCCGGTGAGTATTCTTGATAAATATAGCCCCGAGCAGTTTAAGATTGTTGGAATGTGTGAGAACTTGGATTTATATAAACAAAAAACAAAAGTGTACACATCCGCAGACTGTAAACAGGCGTATTTAGATAAATTCGGGAAAAAAGGAACTTATGATTTGAACGCAAGCGGAGTGGTTACTCGAAATGATTTATTGGAAAAAGTTTATCAAAGAGTGCTTATCAAACATAAGAAAAAATAATATGAAAACAATTCTAAAAACTAATATCACTGTTAAAGATATTTGCGAAAAGTAAAAATTATGAAAAGCCAAGATAAAAACAACCAGATCATCATCTATAACGCCGAAAATGGCGAGACGAAGATTGAAGTGCGGGTGAAAGATGAGACTGTTTGGCTTTCACAAAAGCAAATGGCAGAGCTTTTTGATTGTTCTGTGGATAATATTAGCCTTCATCTTAAAAATGTGTTTGAAGAGACCGAATTAAGCGAAAATTCAGTTGCCGAGGATTCCTCGGTAACTGCCTCTGACGGTAAAAAGTATGCAGTTAAGCATTATAACTTGGATGCAATAATTTCTGTCGGATATAGGATAAATTCATTGCGTGGCACGCAATTCCGCATCTGGGCAACGCAGAAATTAAAGGAATATATTGTTAAGGGTTTTGTGATGGACGACGAACGACTGGCAGAAGGCAGAGTGAAAAAGAGTTATTTTGAAGAATGGGAAGAGCGGATCAGAAGAATCAGGACATCGGAGGCCAATTTTTATCAGAAAGTCCGTGATGTTTTTGCTACCAGCGCCGATTACAATTCCAAAACAGATTATGCTAAAACATTTTATGCTACCGTGCAGAATAAATTTCATTATGCTATTACCGGATTGACCGCGGCGGAAATTGTTTCCACGCGAATTGACAGCCAAAAAGAGAATATGGGGCTGACAAACTGGAAAGGCGAAATTATCACGCGCGAACAGGCGCAAATCGCCAAAAATTATTTGGAAGAGTTGGAATTAAAAAGATTAAATTTGTTAGTGGAACAATTTTTGTCTTTTGCCGAATTGCAAAGCGTGGAGCAAAGAGTAATGTATATGAAGGATTGGATCCGAAAATTGGATGGGTTTTTAGTTTTAAACGAAAAGAAAATTTTGCAAAGCTCCGGCAATATTTCACATTTGGAAATGGAGAAAAAAGTTAGAGAGGAACTAGAAAGATACAATCAAGGAAGATTAAAATAACATGAAAACAACTCTAAAAACTAACATCACTGTCAAAAATATTTGCGAGGGGTTCGTCTATGACGAGTGGGAAGGTAAGGGATTATTTGGCTTGTCTGGCAAGCTGACTATCCAGCCGGAGTATCAACGCAATTATATTTATGCGTCTGACGGCGGGAAAAGAGAGGTCGCCGTTATTGATTCAATACTCAAAGGCTACCCGATAGGCTTGATTTATTTCAATAAGGTTTCTGAAAACAAATTAGAAGTTTTAGACGGACAACAGCGTATCACCAGTGTTGGACGTTTTGTAACTGAGAAATTTGCAATTAAAGATGAAAACGGGATGCAATATTTTGGCACAATGGCACAAGACAAAAAAGTCAAGATATTGGAAACCAAACTGCTTATTTATGAATGCGAAGGGACAGAAAGTCAGATAAAAGAGTGGTTTAAGACGATTAATATAGCTGGAGTTCCGCTCGTCCCCCAAGAATTATTAAACGCGATCTATTCCGGACCATTCGTTAGACTAGGAAAAGAGGAGTTCAGTAACAGCCAAAATGCCAATATTCAAAAATGGGGCGCGTACATAAAGGGCAGTGCAAACCGGCAGGCATTTTTTGAGAGGGCTCTAGATTGGGTGAGTAAAGGGAATATCGATGATTACATGAGTAGCCATCGCCACGACAAAAATATCACCGAGTTAAAAAAATATTTCAACAGTGTCATCGATTGGGTGTCTAGTATTTTTGTTGATGTTGAAAGCGAAATGCAGGGACTAGAATGGGGACGGCTATATGAAGAGTATCACAAGAAATCTTATAATCCTGCCAAAGTGTCAGCCGAGGTACGCAAACTCTACAGTGATCCGTATATCAAAAATCGCAGAGGCATTTTTGAGTTTATTTTAGATGGTTCTGTTGATACAAAATTGCTTGAAGTCCGAATTTTTGATGAAGCAACCAAAAAAGCGGTTTATGCAACACAAACTCTTAAGGCAGAGAAAAAAGGCGAATCAAACTGCCCGCATTGTGCTATTGGACACGATGCTAACAAGAGTAAGGTTTGGAGTTTTGGCGAAATGGATGCCGACCATGTAGCGGCTTGGAGTAAAGGTGGTGCAACATCAATAAAAAACTGCGAGATGTTGTGTAAGACACACAATCGCGCAAAAGGAAATCGGTAAGCAAAAAAGTAATTTCGGAGTTTCTATGAATTACGATTTGATGACAATACTTAGTTTAATAATCGGAATACTCGGTTTAGTTGCAACTTTGGCAGGAACCAAAAAAGTCCGGAAAGCAAAAACGAATCCACATCATGAAGGTGTGGATTTTTTATTTTATTTGACAGGCGAAGGTCAGAAGTGCAGGGTTAGGAAGGTTTCGGAATATTGGTCTTTGAATAAAGGAGAATAGATGAAGAAGAAAAAGCTCCACAAGATGGTGGTAGAGGTGATTGAAGGGTCGACCGGTGGACAGTTGGAATCCTTGGCTGGAATGATCAAGGCGATGAAGATTCTGGAAGGCCACGACGAAGTCATCCAAGCGTGGAAAGGGCGCGAGGGAATGTTGTTTGGCAAAAAATTAGGCGTAACAGCCAGCCTGCTCAAACAGAAAAAGGAAGCCGAGGAGATGGCCGAGGCCAAGAAAAAGGGAATTGATCTCGACGAACTCCAACTGCAGACCGAAAATTTACTCGCGCTTCTCAAAGATCGTCGGCCGGGAATGGACGACTTGGAGTGGGACGGGCGCATGGAAGAGCAACTACGAAACTTGCACGCGCTCGCTTCGCTCGCGCTTGACTAACTTGGAACACAGGTCTTCAATTTTGATGGAGAAAAAGGAATGACGCCAAAAGAAATTCTGATCTTAATTCTGGCAGAGGAATCGGGAGTCTCGTCAGACAAAATCCTTGATACTTCCCGTCTTGGGAAAGATCTAGGAATCGGCAACACCGTCGGAAGAGCCGAATTTCTTGGGTTAAAGGAGGATATTGAGAAAGCGTTCGGGATCAAGATCCCGCCGGAGGCGATCCCATCTTCTGACGAAGCTAAGGATGTGACGGTCGGGGAGATCGTCGAACTTCTTGATTCTCTTTTATCGAATTGAGTGATTTGCGGGCGTCCCAATTTTAGGGACGCCTTTTTATATCTTCCCCTGATGGCAGGAGTGATGGCAAGGGTAACCCTTGACATTGACAAAAAGGCGAATAGGTGCATAATTGAGAAGGATTGATAAAAGCTGGCGTGGCTGGCTTGGAATTGTAGATCGTTGAGAACTTGTTAAATAGAAGGAGTGATTAATGGGAGCTGAATCGGTTGAGGAAATGCTGGTAGATCTCGGTGAACGAATTAGCCATTGCACTCGGAGAGGTCACTTCCAGGGGTTGGGAGGAGCGCTTGATTGCGAAGAATCCCGGCTAAGCTTAACTAAGGAATGGATTGTTGGAGGGGGGTTGGGAAACTCATGCTTGAGTCTTGTCTCGACTTACAGTGCCGCATCGAGTACCTATTACGCGGCGTCGGGAAATGCTTGGGCCCACTTTCGGGTGGCACCATGGAAAGTGTGGTGGCTGGTTCGCGCCGTCTGGTATCTCCGCGCCAAAGCCTGGCGGATGTCGAACAAGATGGTGAGATTCGCTGGCGGGATTGAGAATCTGACCGCCGACGAGCTCGACATCCGCGCCAGTATTGCTCGAAAATGCGGGCGACATATTGAAGCGATGCGTTGCACTAACTTGGCTCTCACTCGGGCGGACATTTCACACAACACTCAAGTTCTTTTACTTCTTTATCGGGCCACTGAACTTCAACGGCAAAAGTTGATGAGCGAAGCCGAGAAAGTTTTTTGGGACATCGAGGCAATTATCAATCAAGCCCCGATTCCTGAAATGACGCAAGTACGGGTTTTACGCACCTGGGCGAAGTGGTTGAAGGCGACTGGCGCGCCGGAAGGGCAAATCAAAACTATGCTTGATGGAGCAGAAGAGCTAGCTAGAAAAGCCGGCCTCGACGACCAGGTCGCAAAAGTGCAAGCGGGGGTGTAAGGAAATTGAAAAAGCTGGCGTGGCCGGCTTGAAAGATGGGTTCTTTGATTTTGGAGAAACAGAGATGACAGGGATGGTAACAGTAACTGAAGAAACAGAACAAACGGGATTGCGCCCATTCCACGAAACAATTGTGGAAGCGATTGAGCAAATCTGGAGCTCTGAAGAGGCAGGTGTTTTGGCTAGATTAATCAAGAGAACAAAGATTTCAAAAGACCACGACAAGATTGTGACAACATGGAAGAGGAAACTTGGGGAGTTTGGTCAAAGCGAAGATTACTTGGATGTACCAGCCAATCTCCTCGAGCAGAAAAAAGAAGCAGAGAAAGGGGAAACCGACCTCGCTTCCAGCTTTGACTTCGATGGCAAGGAACGCGTACTGATGCTTGTGATTGAGAGGATCATCGGTGTTTTCCAAAACCTGACACCTACAACCAAGAGCCAATTTCCAAGCAATCGAATGGACGATATCTTCAAACTGTTTGAGACGGCCAAGAGAATCTTTTTAGCCGAAGACGAGGGAGAATTTCAGACCGCGATCGCCGATCTCTAGCACTTGGAAGTCGGACTTCCAAAAAACCACACGGGCACTCGGTCTACGGATCGGTGCCCTTTTTTGTCCCCAATTTCTATACCCCGCGCCAGCTTGCGACTATAAGGCAGATTTGTTATCATCAATCTATGTTATCAACGAAGAAGAAAAAGAAGTTGATTGGCGGAGCCCGGGTCCACGAGAAGGACACCGGTTCTTCCAAGGTGCAAGTGGCGCTCTTGACCGAGCAGATCAATCAGCTCGCCAAGCATTTAAAGAAACATCAAAAGGACGAACACTCCCGACGGGGTCTCTTGAAGATGGTTTCCAAGCGCCGAACGCATCTTAAATATCTAGCGAAGAATAAAAGTTAATTTATGCCCGTCACGAAACATAAAGGGCAGAGGGTGGGAGTCTTCATTGATACCCAGAACCTCTACCATTGCGCGAAGAATCTCTACCGCGCGCGCGTTAATTTCGGCGCGATTATGAAAGATGCCGTTGCCGGCCGAACCCTCGTCCGCGCCATGGCTTATGTCGTCACCACCGAATCCGGCGAAGAGCGAAACTTCCTTGAAGCGCTCGGCAAAATTGGGATTGAAATTATTACCAAAGATTTGCAAATTTTCAGCGGTGGCGCCAAGAAAGCCGATTGGGACGTCGGTCTCGCCATTGATGCCGTCAAACTCGCCCCGCGCCTCGACGCCGTGATTATTGTTTCCGGCGATGGCGACTTCTGTCCGCTCGTTGATTATTTAAAAACCCACAATGGTAATCAAGTGGAAGTAATCTCTTTCGGCAAAAGCACTTCCGGTAAACTCCGCGAAATCGCCGACGACTTCCTCGACTTGAGTGAGAACCCGCGCAAGTATCTCTTGGGTTACGGCAATACTAAACGTGGCGCGCCACCGACAAACAACAACGGCCACACTCCACCCACGCCCGCTTCATCCACTGTTATCTAGATTTAAGACTTCTCGGTCGGATAGTTTTGTTTTATACTATAGGGACTATGGTAGAACCAACAGTAACAACGACCACAGAAAAAAAAGAAACGCCCGTGAGCGAAACTCCCGAAGCGCTCTTCGAACGCAAGCGTCAAGAAGCGCGGAAGGCGATGGAGGGACCGGAGTGGACGGAGAAGCGCGAGCGGAGCGAGCGCGAGAAAGAGAGCCTCGGCGAACGCGCGACACTTGATCGAACATTAGCCGATCTCGCGACGCAAAAAGAAAAATTAGAACTCGATTGGATTGAGCTCGACGATCAACGGAAAATTATCAATCAAGCTTTAGCGCCGATTCTAGAACAAGAACGAACCGCGGAAACGGAAGAAGCGCGATTGGAGTTGGAAGAAGCCAAAACCGGGTTGCCTCAACCGAAACAGGGGATTGAGAAAGAGCGTTGGACGGTTCAAGATAAACGACATCAAGCTGAACAAGTGAAGTGGGGTTGGCAAGAAAAATTATTTAAAATTGAACAAGCGATTGAGAACAACACCCAGAAATATCGCGCCTTACTTGATCAAGAAGAAACGGCGCAAGCTAAATTAAACGCCTTGAACGCTCTTGGGGGAGGCATCTAAACCCATGCCTGAACAGGATTTAGCGACGCGGCGCGAAGAAGCTAGGCGAGCGATGGAAGGGGATGAACGCCAGGCGGCTCGTCTTAAGCGAGAGCAAACGATTGGCAAACGGCGAGTTGAAGCCCAGCGTGCGATGGAAAGTCCAACGCATCGAGCGCGCCGGGAGGCGCGCGAGCGAGCGGTCAGAGAATCCACCCAAATAAGTGAGGCTCAAACAGCGGCCGAACGGGCGACGCGCGATCAGGCGGACAAATTAGTCGCGGAAGCTAAAGCTAAGGCGGAGCGACTCGCCAGCCAGCAGCAGGCCACGGAACTCGCGCGGGTTAACGCTTCCCGGCAAGCTACCGCGGAAATCGGAAAGTTGAAAAACGCCCCGACTCACCTAAGCTCGATTCGCACCTTAAAAACCGATATGGGCGAAGCGGTCAAACAAGGGAAATCTCTGGCTGGAATAATTGTTCAGCAAGGCCAATCTATTATTAACCAAACCGTAGTGCCTGATCGTCGGCCGACGCATAACTTGTTGAGCCTTATTTTAATTCTTTTTTTCCTCGGCGCGATTGCCGGTGGTGGCACTTTGCTTTATCGTCAGTGGCGAATTAATTCGCCCGCCGCTATTCCCGGCATGGCGACCACTACCTCGAATAAACTCTCTTCATTTTTCTCCACTGATCATCAGACCGACATCAACACCACCGGCAAAACCGTAGATGTTTTACGGGGCGAAATCCGCCAAGCAGGCGCCGGCGCGACAACCGCCGGCGCAATTGATGGGCTAACTTTTTCCAAAAATGGGACGGCGCTTGGCTTCCGCGCTTGGCAAAATCTGCTGGAACTGCATCTCCCGGACAACTTGATTAAAAACGCCGAACCAATTTTTATGTTTGGTTTCTACCACGGGGAGACGCGACGGGAGCCCTTCATCATCCTGAAAGTGAAATCGGCCGAGCGAACTTATTCCGAACTGCTCGCCTGGGAAGATAAACTACCGACCGTTTGGGACGCCTTGATCGGCAAACCGCTTGCCTCGCCGTTAGGCGGGCCCGCCAGCGTTACCGCGACCAACCCGAGCTTCCATGACCAAATAATTCAAAATCTTAACACTCGACTGATCGAAGGCGCGGGCGTGTCTCAACCTGCCCTCTACGGTCTCCTCGACGCCAACACCATTATTCTCACCCAGACTCGCGCCGCCTTCATGGAAATCCTCACTCGCGTCCGCGCGGGACGGTAAACCAGATTTTAAGTTTCATTTCGTTTCATAAAAACTCTTTCAGATTGCATAAAAGTTGAAAACATATACAATCTGTCTATAATGAACGGACAAGTTAAAACTAAAATAAATGACCTAGACTTGGATAACTGGAAGGGATACCAGGATATTTTTACGGATAGTTTGTGGTTAATTGGTGAGCGCGATAAATCCGGCGCGCACAATAACGCTTATCACGGAAATTTTATTCCGCAGATTCCGAATCAGATGATGAGGCGTTTCACCAAAAGAGGCGATGTTGTTTTGGATGCCTTTTTGGGCCACGGCACAACACTTATTGAAGCAAAAAGGTTGGGGCGACACGGGATAGGTATTGAGCTTATGCCGGAAGTCGCGCGTACAGCAGTCCAAAATATCAATAGTGAACTTCCGAATGGCGAAAAAGTTTTTTCGAAAGTTATTGTTGCTGATAGCACAACAAAAGAAGCGTACGAAAAAGTTTTGGATACTCTCAAGAATAATGGTCAAAAAAATGTCCACATGATTATTTTGCATCCTCCATACCACGACATAATCAAATTTAGCGATAAAAAAGAGGATTTGTGTAACACTGCAACAGTTGAAGAATTTACTACAAAATTCGGTGATGTGATAGAAAACTTTTCTGGCTTATTAGACCGAAATAGGTATCTAGCTATTGTTATCGGCGACAAATACACAAATAGCGAATGGGTACCGCTTGGCTTTTATCTTATGCAAGAAACGCTAAAACGCGGGCAGGATTTGAAATTAAAAAGCATTTTGGTAAAAAATATGGCAAATAATCGCGCGAAATTAAATCAAGAAAATCTGTGGAGATATCGTGCGCTTGTTGGCGGTTTTTACATTTTCAAACATGAATATATTTTAGTTTTTAAGAAATCATAAAATGGAATATATAAAATCAAAACTATCTGATGATTTGGCAAAAAAGATTTTAGGAAGCAAGGAAAATGCTCTTGCTTATTTATCGCGTTTGAATAAGGAAAAATCCATTGCCGGGTTGAATTTCAAGACGCTTAATCGCGGGAAAAACAAAGGTTTATCTGTGCTAGATATTGATTCTGGAAATATCTGGAAAATTGTTGTTGATAGCTGGGATTATGAATGGGGTAAAAAGGTTGTCAGAGAAATGTTTAAGGAAACTGAAAAATATAAAAGTGGCAAAGAAGCAAACACTGTCATGGACTTACTGATTAAAGAATGGGAAACATTAAAGATCGGGAAGATTGAGTGGCCATTTTCTCAGGGAGATTTTGATGGTTTTGTCCAGCGAATAAATTCGGAAAAATCAACCGGATTAGTAAAAGATGAAAAAGTAAAAACTGCAGCTGTAAAATATCGGAGAATAAAAGAAATAAACACAGTGAGAAATGACTTTATTGAAACTTTAATTTTTGAGAAAAACCAAAATATTTTACCAACTCTGAATCATAGACGGGGATTAGATTTTTTTATTGATGGTGTATCTTACGACCAAAAAGTAGCGAAAAGTCCGACAAATCAATTTAAAAATCATTTTAAGGAAAAGTGGCGTGAGATGGCAATTAAAAACCCCGCGCTTGTGGCAGAATATCTTTATAAGTATCAAGACGAAGGAAGATTCGGCGCCGACCCGCGTTTACTTGTTGTTTATATTGATGAAGATGTATCAATACAAAAAATCAGAGAAATTATTAAAAACGCTAATATAGATGAACCGATGGAGATTAATTTTTCTTTTAAGCATAAAATACAGGGTGATAAAAATTACAAAGTGCCATGTTTTGTAATTTTGCTTTATAAATAATTATAAAATAATGAGGATAGATATGGGCACTTGTCATATAATTGAAAACCATTTTGCTAGTGTCGGCAAAATGGTCAATCGGATTCTAATTTGATAAGGTGGTTCATATGAATTCTATTATTTGGCTGGGGGTTATCATCCTTTTGGCGTTAGTTGGAGTCTTAGGAGATTTTTTTATTAAACTTTCTGGGATAAAAATTCCAGCCGACTGGCGCCTATTTAGTATTGGCCTGATTATTTATGCCTTAACCGCTTTCGGTTGGTTCTTCGTCATGCGCCAGGTAAAACTCTCCACCCTCGGAGTATTTTATGCTTTGGGTACGGTATTATTTCTAACCCTCGTGAGCACTTTGTATTTCAAAGAATCTCTTAACCCTTACGAAATTATTGGGATAATTTTAGCAATTATTTCTCTGGTCTTGTTGGGGCGTTTCGCTTAAAAAATTCCGTTTCATGTTTCATCAGACAAATCGCTTGCCAAGCGGGGGTCGGTTGTAATAGACTATCGGGAATGGAACAAACATTAAATCTGGAAAAGTTGAAGGCGAAGCTCGAAGCGGAGAAAATTTTACTTCAAGAAGAACTGTCCGGCATTGCGCATAAGAATCCCAAAAATTCAAAAGATTGGGAAGCTTCATCGGCTGAAACTGGCGAGCCTGATTTCAACGACGAGACCGCCGATCGAATTGAAGAATTTGAAGAACGGCAAGCGGAAACTGATCCACTTGAGAAACAACTTCAAAATATCGAACGCGCGCTTGCCCATATCGCCGATGGCACTTATGGTAAATGCGAGATCTGCCAAGCGTCGATTGAGATGGCGCGTCTAGAAGCGAATCCCGAAGCCCGCACTTGCAAGAAACATCTCGATCAAGAGACGGCTCGGTAATTTCTTATGTTAGCAAAGGTTTACGCGGCACAAGTGGTCGGTTTGAAAGCCGATACTGTAGAGGTTGAAGTGGATATTGCGAAGGGGCTTCACTCTTTCACTATTGTCGGACTTCCCGACAAGGCGGTAGAAGAGGCCCGTGACCGGATCAGCGCCGCAATCAAAAATTCCGGTTTCCCCTCGCCCCAGCGCGGTAATCGCAAAGTCATTGTCTCTCTCGCCCCCGCCGACCTCAAGAAAGAAGGGTCGGCGTTTGACTTGGCGATTGCCGTGGCTCACCTGCTTGCCAGTCGGGAGATCCGTTTCGCGCCGGCGGGCAAAGCTTTCCTCGGTGAACTGGCTCTAAACGGCGAACTCCGGCCGATTAAAGGCACCTTGCTTCTCGTTAAACATCTGCGCGCCGCCGGGTTCCGCGAAGTTTTCTTGCCCATCGGCAATGCCCAAGAAGCCGCCTTGATTGAAGGCATCGTGATTTACGGCTGTCGCTGTCTCCGCGATCTCGCCGATTATTTATCACCGAAACCAGAACCCGAGGGAAAGGAAAAAATTGTGGTCATTAAAAAACTTACCCCTCAACCGCCGACGATTATTTCTTATGCCGACGACGCGCCCTTGATTGATCTCGCCGATGTCGTCGGTCAGGCGTCCGGCAAACGAGGGTTAGAGATCGCCGCGGCCGGCGGGCATAATATCGCCATGGCGGGACCGCCCGGGACGGGCAAGACGATGCTCGCCAAAGCCCTAAGCGGAATTCTGCCACCCCTGCCTTTCGATCAAGTTCTTGAAGCCACGGGAATTCATTCCGTCTCCGGCGCGCTCGCCGAAGGCGAGCTCGTCACGCAACCAGTCTTTCGCGCGCCTCATCACACCGCCTCTTACATCTCGCTCGTCGGCGGCGGCACGATCCCGCGCCCCGGGGAGATCACCCTCGCTCATCGCGGTGTCCTCTTCCTCGACGAATTTCCCGAGTTCGACAAGCGCGTCATTGAAGCGCTCCGCCAGCCATTGGAAGATCGCATCATCACCATCGCCCGCTCGCGCGGGACGACGACTTTCCCCGCCAGTTTTATTTTGGTCGCCACGATGAATTATTGCCCGTGTGGTAATCAAGGAATTCAAGGTAAAGAATGTATTTGTAATCCGAGCGCGCTCTTACGCTATCAACGCAAACTTTCGGGACCAATTGTTGATCGGATTGATCTCTGGATTGATGTGCCTCATATCGATCACCAAAAGCTCGCCAATGTCGGCCCGAGCGGGGAGTATTCGCGAGCGGTCCGCGAGCGCGTGATCAAGGCGCGACAAATTGCCACCCGCCGTTTCGCCGGTCTACCAATCTCGACCAATAGTGAAATGGGCGTGCGCGAACTCAAGCGCTTCGCGCCACTGTCTGATTCGGGGACAAAACTGCTTGTCGATTCAGCGCGCCGGCTCAACCTTTCGGCGCGCGCTTACCACCGCGTTATCAAACTCGCCCGCACGATTGCCGACCTCGGCGAGAGCGACCACATTCGCGACGAGCACCTTCTCGAAGCCCTGCAATACCGCCCGAAAAATAATTCATGATATTATAAGTTATATGAAACGCGCGTTCATCGTTCACGGCTGGGGGGGTTATCCGGAGGAGGGTTGGTTCCCGTGGTTGAAACAGGAATTGGAGAAAAAAGGATTTCAAGTGGTGGTACCAACAATGCCGGAGACCGACACCCCCAAAATCGAAGCGTGGGTTAATCACTTGGCCAATCTTGTTGGGCAACCAGATGAAGAAACTTTTTTGATTGGCCACAGCATTGGTTGCCAAACTATTTTGCGCTACTTAGAACGATTACCGGCGGGACAGTATGTTGGTGGTGTAGTGTTAGTCGCCGGCTGGATCCATCGCCTCAATGGCGATCTCTCGCCGGAGGAATTAGATATTGCTAAACCGTGGATCGAAACCCCGCTTGATTTGAATAAAGTAAAACAAGGAAGTAAAAAATTCACTGCGATTTTTTCTGATAATGACCAATTCACTCGTCTCATGGCGGAGAACGAAGAAATTTTTAAAAACCAACTTGGCGCAAAAGTAATTGAAGAACACAGCAAGGACCACTTCAGTGGCGATGATGGCATCACCGAATTGCCGAGTGTTTTGGAAGCTATAAAATAACAAGCATTGGCGGGAGGCGTTGCCTCCCAGTATTACTAATCTTGAACCAATAATACCCATTTGTGAGTACTACTGGTTCAAGTTATATTATATATTATATCGAGAACAAATTGAGTGCAAGTGCTTTTCCCGACATTTCAAACTTCAAACTTTCGCAAAAATTTGAAAAAAAGAAAAGAAATAAAGAATAAAGAAAGATAAAACCTAAAGTTCAAACTAATCCACTCTCACCCCAGAACGGACACCGTAGCGGCCAACGCGGTAGCCCGGACCACCCCCGCCGAGGCTCGCCTGACGGCCGCGGTCCCAGTAGGCGTACGAGACAGAGCCCGAAGCGGGAAACCAACCGCCGAGATTGTAGTTGGTTGAGCCGTTGCCGTCGTAATCATCAATGACTTGATTGGTTTCTTCCAAGTAAGTGATGGCTTGAGCCAACCAGTCTTCGGGGGTGAGGCCGGATTTGGCGGGATCTAAATCAACCAAGCACTCGGCTGGGGTTCTGCCTGCTTCCATCCTTTTACGCCCACCGACAGTTTCACCTTGACCGGCACGCGGGATATTGGGATTATCTTCGATCAGGAGCAGACTCCAGCCGGCGTTTTCGTTTTCTGCCAGAATTTCGGCTTTGGTTTTGCCACTGTGGTTGTTCTTGTCAAAAACCAGCGGATGATAGACCAACTTTCCTTCTATGTCAGCCTTGCTGTATTCGTCCCAAACCCAGAGCGGCTGATTCTCGTCCAGTTCGAGCGACTGATCGGGCTCATTTGGATTTTTCTTGGTCGCCAAGAGTTTGCCCTTACGATGATGGTCTAGAATCACTTGCTTGTATTTTTAGAGTTAATGCCCGTTTCGGGTGCTTGATTTAACGATTCCGTGTTAGGGTGTAAGGGTCGTTTGATTAAAAACTAATTCATCATGTAAAAATGCACAAAAAAAGCCGATTTTGCGTTGCTTATGCTGTCATCAAAAAAGGTCAGCGACGCGGTCTCACTCGTTACTTTTGCCATCAGTGTCATTAATCTTTTTCTAGTCGGCGCCGGCCACAAGCTTGCCAACGAAAGATTTGGCAAGAATACATTTGGTTTAAACAAACTAAACCGCAACTTCAAGAAAGATTTTTAATTAGTCGGAAGAAACTAGACCAGTTTTTAGATCAATACGAAACGCCATCAAAAATCCATCAACCCCGACCAGTGGTAGTCATCATTGATGCCACCTACTTTAGTCGGAAGAACGGCGTTCTCGTCGCTCGCGATCCACTTAAAAAAGAGAACCTCCACGGCCATGAAATTGTCTCCGAAACCAAAGAAGAATACCGACAAGCTAAAGTCAATCTCGAGCGGTTGGGTTACACCCTCCAAGCGGTCGTTTTGGACGGTCGGACAGGTATTCCAAGGGTTTTTGAGGGGTTACCGGTACAAATCTGTCACTGGCGCCAATGGCAAATCGTGAGAAGAAAATTAACTTTGAAACCAAAACTGCCGGCTCATCAAGCCTTGTTTTCGATCGGTCGGCAGATCGGTTCGGTGACTGAAAAAAAGCTGGGAAAACTACTCGATGTTTTTCAGAAACATTTTCGAAAAGACTTGGAAGAAAAAACTTACACGGAGGGGACCAATCGTCCTCGCTACACTCACGCCAAGTTGCGCTCGGCGTACGGCAGTCTGCGTCGGAATCTACCTAATCTTTACACTTATCAAAAATATCCCGAACTGAAAATTCCTAACACCACTAATTCACTCGACGGGTCTTTCAACGCGCTCAAATCGCACATCAATGTGCATCGCGGCTTAAACAAAAATCGCCGAGCGAAAATCATCAAAAGCTACCTCCGACTCTAAGCACCCAAAAGGAGCATTAAACCCCGAAAGGCGGCCCGCACCGAAACATAGAATAAAATTTTTTGCGAGACTCGCCGAAAGGCGGCCCGCAATTAACAAAAAAATTATGGCTTACAATATTTATGTTTTATACAGTCAAAAAGATAACCGAACATATGTAGGGCAAACAGGGAATCTTGAAAGAAGGTTATCCGAACATAATTCTGGTAAAGTTAAATCAACAAAATTTCGTCTTCCGTTGAAACTTCTTTTTACTGAAGAGTTCAGCACATCAGTGGAAGCAAAAAGAAGGGAGTTGTGGTGGAAAAGTAGTACGGGGCGTCTTAGACTAAGGGAATATTTTAAAAAAACAAATCAATTAACTATAACTGATCGCTTAATATGTTAATCCAAAAAGTTTCCAAAAAGTAAAAACCCCACACGATTTTTCGTATGGGGTTGGAGTTAGACGCTATTCTCCAGAGCGTTTGGCAGACCTACTGCCGTTCCTGCTTGCGAGGTTTGACGAAGACCCACTTAAGATTGGGCAAGGTCCAATCTTCGGCGTAGGCCGCCAGTGTCGCTTTTTGACCACCCTTACTCCCCATGATCCCGAGGCCTAGCGTTGCATACCCTTCCCCGTCATCGGCACAGAAAGGAAGCTTCTCGGTCGCGATCATGCAGTAATCATTTTCGTCACCTTGCAACCTGAGTTGCGGAGCAACTTCGGTTGGGCAGAGTTGGAGGCCCTGCGCGGTTGCCCTCTGATTGGTTTCCATCCGGAGTGCTAACCCGTATAAATCGTCGCCCTCTTTCACTTTCATATGGAGACCCAGATCAAGAGCGGTAACTTGCACGAGATCAACTTCTTGCTCAATGCTCGCCACAGTAAATGAGTCGTGGCTGAGTACATCATGAGCGCGCTCTCCGAGTCTTCGTCCCTTCTTGGCGATAGCGCTCTTGAAGTCGTCTGCTGTGCGAAGCCCTGTTCCGAGTTTGATCGTCTTCCACACTTTGAATTCTGGCTGGGTATTCATTTCTCTTTCCTTTCTTTTCTAGTTTTCAAAGACCTTTTCTGTTTCGCTCTTTTGAGCTCATCAGCGAGAGCGCACACTCTCGAACAGAACCTGCATCGATCTAGATGCAGGTCGTGAGTTTTCGTAAGTTCTCACAACTTATTGGCCAACTTATTGGCCGTAACTTCAGCCGTCGTCCTCGCCGAGCAGTTGCCTGAGAGCCCTACCCCAGTCCTTGCCTTGCCGGAGCCCCTCTCTTTTTTTGAGGTCCCCGTTGTAGGGGTATTTCTTCTCGAGCTCGTTGCAGGACAGGCGACTGCTCACTCCTTCCCCCGTCATTTCGTCTATTCCGAACTGCCAACAACCGGTACAGACGATGTTAGCGCCCAAGTTCCTTCCTGCCCCAAGTCCGCGGAAGCAGTCGAAGGCTGCCGAGGCCGGGTGGTCATGATGGTCGGTGTCGGTCACCACTGCCACGTTCTTTATGCCGACAGCAAGAGCCAGAAGAGCAATCGTTGTTCCAAGAGGCATTTCCTGCTTCATCAGCTTTCCTTCCTTATCTCCCTGGGCCTGTTTCGAAGGCAGAACCATGAGATCGGTCAGCACCACGTCGAAGTCGGGATAGATCGTGGTCTTCGCGCGAGCTTCGGCCTTGGCCTCTTGATACTTCTGGTTGTCCTCTTTGGATGTCTTCTTGCCGGCAAACCCCGCAATGGGCGAGACGACGTCTCTGTCAACGGAGAAGAAACCTCGCGGCAGGCCTGCCTTTTCAAGCAGATCAGCCCGAAGCTCTCTGAAGGCCTTGTCGTCAGTCACTGGAACCAGAGCCTTCTGTGCTTCATCGTAGGTGCTCACAACCGTGAGGTCATGACCCGCAAGTGAGAGAACTGCCGTTTCGCGATTGACCGAATTGTCATCAAACACCAGGACTTTCATGCAACTTCCTTTCAATGTACTTGCCTTGAGTTGGGCGGGTTTCATTTGAATCCCTGTAACCTCAACTCTCTGTGGCTAGTATAGCAAATTCATATCATCTTGTCAAGTAAAATCGTCAATGCAAATATCAAAATAGCCATATATTACAATATATCTAGACATATCCACATATTTCTGTGGAAAAGTATTGACACAAACATCTATTGGGTATATACTTCCTTTATGAAAGACGAACACACCCAACTTAAAATAAATCTTCAGTCTTTTGGTTTCGGTGAAAAAGAAGCCGATGTTTATATTGCTTTGCTTGAGTTGGGGAAAGGAACAGTCTCCCAAATATCCCAACAGGCGGGGATAAATAGAACCACCGGCTATGACATTCTCGGTTCGCTCGTCAACAAAAAACTGGTGAGCGTGTCCGGCAAAAAACCAAGGCAAGAATACGCCGCCGAACCACCCACGATGATTACCGATTATTTGAAAAGACAGATATTGCAAACAGAAGAATTTATTAAAAAAGTGGAGGAAATTTTACCGGAACTAACATTACTTCATTCAGTTAAAAACCGTCCGAAGATTCGTTTCTATGAGGGCGTTGATGGTCTAGAATATGTCTACGAGGACACGCTCACCAGCTCCGAGCCGATTAGGGCTTATGCGACGGTGGATGATATGCACAAAGCTCTGCCAAACTATTTTCCGAAATATTACAAAAGGCGTGCCGAAAAAAATATTTTAATTCGGGCGATTGTTCCAGAAACCCCAACCTCTCGTGAACGCCAAACTCACGACAAAGAAGAAAAAAGAGAAATTGCGTTTGTCCCGGCCGATAAATATTATTTCTCACCGGAAATAAATATCTATGACAATAAGGTGATGATTGCTTCGTGGCGAGAAAAACTTGGCATTATTATTGAGAGCGAAGAAATTGCCGACGCGATGAAAAAAACTTATGAATTAGCTTGGCTCGGGGCAAAAACTCTAAAATGAGGTAGAGTAATAATATGAAATCGAAAAATAATTTGCGGACTTGGATTGAGGTGGATACTAAAGCGCTCGCGCGCAATTATTTGGCGTTTCGGAAATTACTTGCCCGACCGAAAGGTTTAGGGGTTGGTCCGCCAGTGAAATTAATGGCGGTGGTTAAGTCGAACGCCTACGGTCACGGCTTGATTGATTTTTCTAAACAGATGGTCAAGCTTGGCGCTGATTGGCTTGGGGTGGATTCAATTATTGAGGCGATTACACTTCGACAGGCGGGAATTAATAAAAATATTTTAGTGCTCGGTTATACGCAATCAGTTAATTTTCCAATCGCGGTGAAAAATAATATTGTTGTGACCATTTCTTCACTCAATTCTCTCCGCCAAATTTTAGCGATGTCGCGCCCGCCCCAGTTTCAGCTCAAACTTGATACGGGTATGCATCGGCAGGGTTTCACTTCGGTTGATCTCGTTTCGGCCTTGGCGCTTCTTGCCCGACCGTCCGTTAGGCGCGGGCGGGTTTTCTCTAAATTAGTTGGTGTTTACAGTCACCTCGCTAGCGCTTCTAACAAAAATCATACCGCCGAAACTCACCAACAGATTGTGATGTTTGAAAACGCGCTTGATCAACTCGCACAAGCTGGCTTTCCTCGCCAGTCGCTCGTTAAGCATCTCGCGGCGACCGGCGGGACGATTGGTTATCCCGAAGCACGCTATGATCTGGCGCGAATCGGCCTTGGTTTCTATGGTTACTATCCAAGTCAAGAATGGCAGAAAAATTTTGCCAAAAAAATTAAATTACACCCGGCGCTCACTTGGAAAACAATTATTAGTGAAGTGAAAACGATTACCGAGCGGGGAGCGGTGGGTTACGATTTCACCGAGCAAACGAAGTCGGGGACGAAGCTCGCCGTCTGCCCGATCGGTTACTGGCACGGTTTTCCGCGCGCTCTCTCTAGTTGTGGCGAGGTAATGGTGCGTGGCGCGCGGACCAAAGTCATCGGTCGGGTCTCAATGGATATGATTGTGATTGATGTGACGCGCATTCGCGGGGTTAAGCAGGGTGATGTTGTCACCTTGATTGGCGAAAAAATTTCCGCCGAGCGTCTCGCCGTCCTTGCCCACACCTCCGTCTACGAAATCATCACTCGCTTGAATCCTCTAATCCAGAAGTTTTATATTTGATTTGACGCTGACATATCAATTTTGCTATACTGGTAACATAAAGGTCGAGTGAGCATAATTTATCAATGCAATGGAAAAAACTGATCCGCATTTATATGAAGTCAGAATTTTTCGTAAGGTAACCAAATTTGTCGATGGATTAACGCACACGGACAGGGTGAAGGTTACGGCGAATATTAAAATAATGGAGATGGGCGGGTTTGATTCTGTTTACATCAAAACGCTCAGAGGCGCCGTCAAAGAGTTGATTATCAAAAAACACCGTTTTGTTTTCTTTGTCCATGAACACACTATTTATCTAGTTAGCGCTTTTATTAAGAAAACCCAAAAGACACCACCACGAGAAATTAACAACGCAGAAAAGATATATAAAATAACAATCAAAAAATAAAATGAAAAATAAAATAATAAAAAAAGTTAGCAAAAAAGATGAACTCAAGTTTTACACTTTTGATGAGGCGTTCGGCAAATATTTCCGCTCGAAGAAATTTCAAAAAGCGTATGATGAAGAATTGGCGCGGCTAAAACTAGCCCATCAGATCAGAACGATGCGACGGTACCAAAAATTGACGCAAAAGGAAACCGCGAAAAAAGCCAGGATGCCCCAATCAGTCATTGCGCGGATTGAGAGCGGTACCCATGGTTACTCTCTCGGCACTCTCTCTCGCATTGCCAGTGTCTTCAATAAAGAGATCCAGTTGGTTTAGAAAAGCCTCGTTAAACAAAACGAATAGATTTATGAAAAAAAGTAAATTGGCTGTTGCGAGTTTTGTTTTATCACTTATACCGATAATCATACCGGTTTTGCTTTCCCTTATACCACTGATTCTTGCGGGGCAACTTTCGTCCTTTTTCTTTTTTGTATATTTTTCCGTCACTATTTTTGTTACATTTTGGCTGGCGATCCCCGCTATTGCTTTAGGAATTATCGCCCTAATTAAAATAAAAAGGAATAATAATATAGGAGGCAAATGGCTAGCTATTGCCGGTATTATTATCAGTGTTGCATTGGTGATATTTGTGATAAGGACCTTGATAATATGAAGGATCAAAAACTCTCCGCCGCGGCGGAGAGTTTTTGATAGTGGGTCGAAGTTGAATTACTTGACCGCTTCTTTGAGACCTTTGGCGGCGCGGAACTTGGGTACGCGCATGGCGGCGACTTGAATCGCGGCGCCGGTGCGGGGATTCCGGGCGGTGCGGGCGGCGCGTTGTTTGGTCGAGAAAATACCGAGTCCGGCAATCGAAACCTCATCGCCCTTTTTCAAAGACGCGACAATCGAATCAACCACCGTATCAACGGCCTGTTCGGCTTGAACTTTAGTTCCGCCAATTTTCTCATACACCGCATCAACTAGGGAAGCTTTATTCATAACTATAAAAAAATGGTTATTGGTAATACTCGACCAATTCTCTGTCTGTTCCTATTATACACGAATAAGCCTTTTTTGCACAACCATTACTATGGTATTATTTACCCTAGGTTTATTAACCACCAATTAAATCTAATTAAATCATTATGATTTTCATTAAATATCGTTTGCTTGTTTCGTTTATTGCTCTTCTAGCGATCTTCGCTTTAGCAATTCCAGTTTCAGGAATTCTCGCCCAAACCGGTCAGTCACGGGAATCGCTCT
>JAZDGA010000008.1:0-22029 GCA_043807405.1 Candidatus Vogelbacteria bacterium
TACTTGATTGCCTAATTAGTTTTGGTTTTTCTTTCGTGTTTGTCGTGGTGTTAGGTTGTTGAATCAAAAATCGCCGAGGGTGGCGATTGTTTGGCGTGAGCGGGGAAAGCGGTGATAGCAGAGTTTCGTAATTCAAAGTAATTTTAGCACAAAAAGTCGCGTGAAGTGCCAAGGCACATTCACGCGACGGAAGGACTAAGTCCAAAGTGTCTAAGTTCAGTTTAGGACACAGTGACCAAGCCCAGAGTTCTAACTTGCCTGCCCGACTGCGTCGGTCAGGCGGGCGAGTACCGCCGCGGGGTTGCTACCGTCCCAGTCGTAGACGAGCCAGCGGTAACGCCAGTCCCACCGATCGCCGCTCCAGCAGAGGAAACGAACGCAGAGGCGGCCAACCGAGTCGCGGTAAATGGTTCCCCAGAAGAAAACGGTCTTGCACTTCCATTCCTCGGGGATGAGTTCGGGATGCTTGAGTAGAAAGTCCAACACATTAGCGTTTAAAACCTTCTGGCCCTTGAACACCTCACGCAGGACATCCCCCTTCATCCACTTGTCACACTTCTGTCCATCAGCAAGATAGAGGGTGATGAGCGACTCCGTCCATTTGATGATGCCACCCTTCTTATGCTCCTCCACCTTCCAACCCTCGGGAAGAAATGGATCGGCGTCGCAGTCGATCATATGGCTGGCTTCCTTCGCCTCCCATATTCCCTTGAGAACATCGCGAACCCAAGCGAGATTGTCTCCTGTCGAAAGTCGCTTGACCAGCGCGGCATCCCATTTGCCCACTCGATTCATCGCCATCTCAAGCTCGTGTGATTGATCGGCACTCATTGCGAAGTCGTTAGCCATAGCTAACTTCTCCTTTCTGTCATGAGACTTGTTCACTCGAACTCGTCTCGTCCCTTGTTTCTGGCTTAGCACAATGCTTCGCCACAGCAGAGAATAGCCCATGATTTGAGCCACTTTCTGCTATGGCGAAGTCCTCGCAATTTCAAAGACCTGCCACTAGTATACACGAAACTAGATCCTTGTCAATAGGTCGTAATCGCAAACTGTGCTAGAGTGGCGGGATATGGAAATCATTAAAGTTATTCTGCCGTGGGTGCAAATCATTGTCGCCATCGCTGTGGTCGTCGCCATTCTACTTCAGCGCAATGACGCCGCCTTGGGCGGGGTCTTCGGCGGCAGTGGCAGCAGTGTCGCTCATACGAAACGAGGTTTGGAGCGCGGTCTCTTCGTCACCACCGTTGTCCTGGCCATCCTTTTTGTCATCACCGCGATTCTCTCTTTTCTTCTTCAAGCCACAATCTAGTCAGACGGTTTTATGTATTTAAAAGATAAAATTATCCGCACGGTTAGCGCGATGCCACCGCCACGGAAAAAACTTTTTGGCCTTTGCCTCGCCGTTTTTCTTGTTGGAATTTTTCTGCTCCTGTGGCGCGCGAATCAATCATGGCTTGTGTCAGTGCCGACCAGTGGCAGTCAATATGTTGAAGGACTCGTCTCGACGCCTCGTTTTATTAATCCTCTGCTTGCCAGCACCGCGGTGGAACGAGATCTTACAACTTTGGTTTATTCCGGTCTTCTCCGCAGCAATGAAACGGGCGAATTTATCCCCGACCTAGCCGAATCATACACGGTCTCCCCAGATGGTTTGACCTACAGTTTCACCCTGCGTCCCGATCTGGTCTGGCATGATGGCGAACCAGTCATCACCGACGATATAATTTTCACGATTGCGAAAGCCAAGGATCCGGCAATTAGAAGCCCTCGGCGCGCCAGTTGGGAAGGCGTGGAAGTAGAAAAGATTGATAACCGACATCTTGTTTTCAAATTGAAACAACCCTATGCGCTCTTTTTAGAAAATTTAACCCTCGGCATTCTCCCCGCGCACCGTTGGCAGAAAATCACCACCGCCGGTTTCTCTTCCACTAATCTTAATCTCGAACCCGTTGGCACTGGTCCCTACCAAATCTCAAACATCAAACGCGATAGCGATAATTTACCGTTGATTTATACGCTTACTCCTTTCTCTCATTTTACCCTCGGCGAACCAAAAATTGCGGAGGTTATTATTCGTTTCTACCCCAACGAAGAAGCGCTTTTGAGCGCTTACAATCGGGGCGAGATTGATGCAATCAACGCGGTTGATCCCCTAACCGCTCGAATCCTCGAGAAAAATGGCGCGCGAGTTTTGGCCACCACGCTTCCGCGCGTCTTCGGTATTTTCTTTAATCAGAACCAGCAAAAACTTTTCACCCGGCCGGAGGTTCGCGCCGCGCTCGACGCGGCCGTTGATCGCCAAACGCTGGTGACGGAAGTTTTTAGTAATTATGCCAAACCTCTCACTGGTCCATTGCCGCTCACTTTATTTTCAGAACTAACTAATAATCAAGCGACGACCAGCCCGAATGAAATTCTGAAGCGCGCCGGCTGGCAGAAAAATTCTAACAGTGGTAAATGGGAACTCCCGAGTAAAAAGAAGGGGGAAGAATCTCTCGCTTTGCGCTTCACTCTAACAACTTCTGACACGCCGGAACTTAAACGGGTCGCCGAATTAGTGAAGCAAAATTGGGAAGCGCTCGGCGTTACCGTAGATCTTAAAATTTTCGAGTTGGGGGCGCTCAATGAGGTAGTTATCCGCCCACGCGATTATGAAGCTCTACTCTTCGGCGAAATTGTCGGCCGAAATCCTGATCTCTACTCCTTCTGGCACTCCGCCCAACGACTTGATCCGGGTCTTAACATTGCTCTCTACACCAATACCACCGTTGACAAAATTTTAGATGAGCTTAAAGTAGCTAGCACGACGGACCGGCGGGCTTCAGCTTATCAAGCTTTTGACACCGAGATTCGCCAGGATAAACCCGCGGTTTTCCTCTACGCCCCTGATTTCTTGTATCTCGTTCCCCGACAAGTGGAGGGTATTAATTTAGGCATTATCAACACGCCCGCCGAACGTTTTTTAAGTATTTATAAATGGTATATTAAAACCGATCGTGTCTGGCCAATTTTTGTAAACAATTAAATAAAATATGATGAGACCGCCTCCTCGCCGACCGTTGCGTTCACGCGGCGATCAGTTAGACAAGAAACCGATCCCCCCGCTCGCGCCGGGCGACATTCGAATTATTCCGCTCGGCGGGGTGGAAGAGATCGGCAAAAATATGACCGCCATTGAGATGGACGGCGATATTATGGTGATTGATATTGGTTTCGCCTTCCCCGACGAAAATACGCCGGGCGTTGATTTCATCATTCCCGATACCACTTATCTCGAGGCGAATCGCACGCGCGTTAGGGGTGTGGTCATCACCCACGGCCACCTCGACCACACCGGTGGCATCTCTTACATTATGCCGAAAATTGGCAACCCGCCTCTCTACACTAGAAATTTGACTGCCTTAATGATTAAGAAACGGCAGGAAGAATTTCCCCATCTCCCGCCCCTCGATATCGTCGTGGTGGAAAAAGAAGAACGAGTGAAGATTGGCAACTTTCGCGTTCATTTCTTCGGCGTCACGCACACGATTCCCGATTCCATGGGAATAATTATTGAAACTCCTTATGGCCGAATCGTGAACCCGGGCGACTACAAACTCGATCTCGATGCCGTGGACGGCCAACCGACTGAAGCCGAAGAGAAGGCCTACAGTATCTTCAATCAAGGTGAGACGCTTCTCTTGATGGCTGACTCGACCAATATCGAAAACCCGGGGTTCTCACCGCCCGAAAGTGAAGTCCACAAAAATCTCGAGAATATCATCAAGACGGTGAAGGGGCGGCTGATTATTGGCATGTTTGCTTCGCAATTTGAGCGAATTATCAAGGTGCTCGAGATCGTAGAGAGACTGGGGCGAAAAATTGTCATCGAGGGCCGAAGCATGAAAACGAATGTGGAAGTCGCCCAACTGGCTGGGATGTTAAAAATAAAAAAAGAGACGATTATTCCGGTCCAAGAAGTAGATAAATATCCGCCGGAAAAAATTGTGGTTTTGGCGACTGGCGCGCAAGGTGAAGAATTCGCGGCGCTGATGCGGATGGCGACTAAACAACATAAATATTTTCAATTTAAAAAAGGCGACACGGTGCTTCTCTCTTCTTCGATTATTCCGGGGAACGAAAGAACCGTGCAGAGATTGAAAGATAACATCGCGCGCCAAGGCGCGAAGATTGTTCACTATCGAACGTCCGAAGTTTATATCCACTCGTCCGGTCACGGCAATCGCGGTGAGATTGAGTGGTTACATCGAAAAATTAAACCGCACTTTTTCATCCCGATTCATGGTCATCATCAGAAGCTCCATGTCCATGCCGATCTGGCGTTGGAACTTGGCATGCCGGAAAAAAATATTGTCATCCCCGACAACGGCATGGTGATTGATATCACCGCCAAGGGGACGAAAATGCACGCGCTTAAGGAGACGGTTTCCAGCCGGTTAGTGATGGTGGACAGTTCCGGCACCGATAATGTGAAAGAAGTGGTAATTAAAGATCGCGTGATGCTCGCCCAAGAAGGCATTTTCGTCATCATTGCCATTATCAATCAGCAAACTGGCAAAGTGGTGAAATCGCCCGACATCATCTCGCGCGGTTTCATTTATCTTAAAGAATCCCAAGACTTGCTTCACTATGTTCGCTTGATGGTTAAGCGCAAAATCGAGGACGCGACTTCGCGGATGAATCCAATCAACTTCGATTATGTGAAAAATCTGCTCCGTGAAGAAATCGGCAAATATCTCTTTCAAAAAACTCACTCCCGCCCACTCGTCTTACCGGTCTTGATTGAGGTGTAGTTTTCCTTGACAACTTTTGTCTTTCGTGTATTATGGTAAGCAGAACAGTGAGGTAGGTCGGAACGCGTGATTTCGGCTGAACTCTTGAAAAATGAAAAAGGAGGTATAAATCATGCACGCACAAAGAATAACACCCGATGAGCGTAGCCGACATAGACACACAATCAGAGCCGTTGTCATTGAACACACATGCCACTCCTCCGGTTGGTGGTTGTGGCGACAAAGTAACCCAAGTATTAAGGTCAAGATTGAGAATGAGGATTTTTGTCGTCTTGATGACATCCTCCAACAGGAAAGCGAAGGCAGTATTCAACTGGTCAAAGATGAATATGAGGTCGGCTTCAAAACTGTTCGCGGACGCAATGAGTATCCGGTCAACACCGAAGTAGAACTCCTATTTAGTACAGCAAGCGCTCTTGACCAATTTTTCACCGGAGCCAGACCTTTCCGGTGGGATGGAATGAAAAAGAAAGAAGTAGGAGCCACTGGCGAGGATAGTCCTCGACAGTGAGGCTACACAAGGGCGGCCACACAATGGTCGTCCTTTTTCTTTTTGCTCTATGGGTGCGAAATTGAAACGGTCGTAAACATTTTAAGTCACGGGGAGTTGGGGGTTTGTTGGTTTAACAATTTATTTTTAAAAATGATACAATAAAAACACAATGACCCGACATGTTTTCTTCGCCGGTTTTTCACTCACTCTAAGCGCCGCGCTGACTTATTATGTCAATTCCTCTTTCCTCGAGAGTCTCGTGGGCAAAGATCTCCTCGGCTTCGTCTATGCCCTCTCGGCGACCACCACTTTAATCTTAATTCTACTTGTCCCCCGATTGGGCCGACGCTACGGATTGCTTAAACCTATTCGCTGGTTCACCCTCATTTTTCTTGCTGGCTTTTTTACTCTTGCCGTCAGTCAAACTTTGATCGTTCAACTTTTTGCTTTCATCATTATCCACGCGATGGTCGTCTGTCTGGGGTTGGAGCTCGATATTTATTTAGAAACTCTTTCCACCGACCAACGCACCGGGCGTATCCGAGGCGGTTATCTCACCGTCATCAATACCGCCGTACTTATTTCGCCTTACATCAGCGGAGCTATTTTGAACCGTCCAAATCCAGTGGGGTTTGATTATCAAGTTATCTACTGGTTGGCTTTGCTCACCGCTCTACCGCTTTTTTACCAAGTTTTTTGGCGACTCGCCGAGCGCCCGCTACCAGCTAAGCTCCCGAACTGGCATCACAAACTCCGCGATCACAATCTGCGGAAAATTCTCACCCTTGATTTTCTACTCAATCTTTTCTATTTCTTTATGGTTATCTATTTACCACTTCATCTTGTTCAGACCATCGGTTTCTCGTGGCAAAATATCGGTTTAATTTTCACGATTATGCTTCTCCCTTTCGTCTTAATTGAATATCTGCTCGGCTGGCTGGCGGATCGGAAATTCGGCGAGAAAGAAATTTTAAGCATCGGTCTCGTTATCGCCGCCATCTTCACTCTGCCGATTGCCTTTATGACAACCATCAGTATCACGACATGGGCTCTGCTTCTCTTCGCCACTCGCGTCGGTGCCAGCGCGATCGAATCGATGAAAGAAACTTATTTGTTTAAGAAAGTGACAAGTAGCGATATCGGGATTATCAGTTTGTCGCGCCTCACTGTCCCCTTCGCCTATCTCGTTGGTTCACTCGGTAGTGTGATCTTCCTGCTTTTCTTTCCCCTGCCTTATCTCTTCCTCCTCATCAGTCTCCTTCTCTTCCTCGGTCTCTATTTCTCGCTCACGCTCGAAGATACGAGATAAAAAAGGTGTGGATAAACAGGTTGACTTCCTACATTCAATTTGCTATACATAAACCATTCTCACGAAAAAGACCCTCATGCGGTTCCGTCCGCGTCGGGGGCTTTTTCTTTTTATTTTTGGATTTGTAAAACAGATTTTTGGTCGGAGATATAAGCAATTGGTACGCCTGTTCTTTTGAGCAAAACGGAGCATTTCTTAGTCTCGTAAGGTGAAAGTACGACCAGCATTTTCTCCTTCTCTATCAAAAAAGAAACGAGACTGGCGTAATCGCCGTCGCTCGAAACCAGTACCACTTTATCAAAAGTGTTCTCGTAAGCATCCCTCATCGCGCGCACCACAATATCGGCGTCACAATTTCCTTTGACTTTTCCATTACCATCATAAGTTACTTCTTTGAAAACAAGGGTGAAGCCTTTTTCTTGGAGATTAGTGTAGAGACTTTTGTATTTTGGTACTAATCCTAAAAATAAATAGGCTTGTTGCACTCCATATTTTTCGCGAAGCCAAACTCGCAATCGGCGATAGTCAAGATTCCAACCTAACTGTTCCGCGCCTTTATACAAATTTGCTCCGTCAATGTAAGCAACATTGTTTTGATTTAATTTCACCTCTGTATCTTAGCAAAAAATCACGAACTTGGCCTCTACTCGCTCACGCTCGAAGATACGAGATAAAAAAACGGGGGTCGGTTTGACGATCCCCGCTTGGGTACTTGGCGCAAGTTTCCTCACGCCACTTTTTTCTCCTTAAGACCTAGTGCTTGTAACAATCCTCGTCGGATCATTTTATCCCTCCTATTCCGTAAATAATCAGGAGATGTGTCTGAAACGACAACCAAATCAAGGCAAAGATTCCTACTAAGCCTCAGATATTTCTGACCATCTTGTCGGGCAGTCATTAAGTTAGTTTTATGTTTTTTATGTGTCCTTAATTGTGAAGCAACACAAAGGGCGACAACGGGATCACCTTCGTAACGCAAAGGATAACCTGCAACGTAATGTCTCGGTCCTTTTATGCGTATGTAACCGTTTGTTGTTACCTCTGGTCGCCATCTTGCCCTGCCCTCTTTCATCAACACGCGGAGGGCACGGAAAAAACCATCGAGATCCATCTTTTTGCTTGTCTTACTTCGTGACCTCATTGGTCATCTCCTTTTTAGTTCTGGTTAAAGTTTAAGGTCCAAACTATCTTTCACCTTACTCGTTTCTCCTTTCTTGTCAACTTTTTTGCGACATCGCCCAGAGGGTGCAGAATTGGCAGTCGGGTTGATGGCAACCGCGGTCGAGAAATTTGCGTGAGAGAATTTCACTCGCCACTTGGCGAATCGTCACGGCAAGTGCCTCGGTGTCTTCATGGGTCACCGTGAAAGATTCTCGCTTGTACACACCATTCGGTGCCGGTTCCAAAAAATCTAACTCCCCTTCCACCATTTTATATTTCCCATTATCCCAACGATCGAGCAGGAGTTTATAGAACACAAGTTGACGCCAATAATCATCCTGTAGTCACTGGCGAGGATAGTCCTCGACAGTGATGTCATAGGATCGGCCCCGCAATGCTCGTCTCGAATTCTCATGAGACCAAAAGGAAACCCCGCACGAAGCGGAGTGCGGGGAGGACGTCCTTGGGTAACTATAAACCTTCACCGTTTAACTTCTTTGAACTTCGATTTAGTTAGAAAACGGTCAAGTGTGTTTTTAATAAGTAAGGAATTATAGGGCCCAAAAGTAAACGGGCCAAGAAATTGATCGCGCATCAGTGAATTTTCTGTCGGCCTAAAAGCGTTCAAACCAATTTTCCCGGCCCCTTCAAAACATCCTGTGCCAAGTACATTGTGCCAAGGAGCATCTTGCTGACATTCATTCAAGGAACCATAAAAAATATTTTTATGTGTTTGGAAAATCGACTTTAATTTTTGGATATCTATTTGCCCTATGCTGGCCGTTTGATCAGGAAAGTATACATATTCATCACCGAGATCCGCAAATGTATGCCCAAACTCATGAACAAATGTTCTTTGAAGAGAGTCGATATCTGCAAACTGTGTGGGGTCTGAAAACTTGTAGTAGGGCATTGCAACGACTACGCTTCTTGTTGAAGCCCCAACCTCTTGATTATATGCATTCCTATCATGAACCTCCACGACATAAGAATTTGGATAAGGACAACTCTCTGCTAACTCTAAAATGTCTTCTTTGAGACAAGAATCATTTATAAGCGTGCATCGCTCAAGAGGATATGATTTATCTATATACCAAAAATTAAAAAGCTTCTTATTGCTTTTGAAAGGCTCGACGGAAAAAAGTCCATGTCCAGTAGCATCGAGGTCTATTAATTTGGCTGCAACTTTTGTGAAAACATCTGAAAATGTTTCTCCCCTCACATTGGAATATCCGCTCCCGACAAAAACTAAATTCATTTTGTTTTTAGCAACATCGTCAGTATTATGTCGAGGGTACACTGCCTTACATAAATTACGCGATACATCTTTAAAGGTGAAATCACGAACAATGAAACCCTGAACCTTTTCCCTTAGCGAATCAGTGCCGGTTACATTAAATTTATATTGCCTCTGTCCGCCAGATAAATTACTCGTATTCCACACATTATTCGCGCAGTAAAAAATATTTTGGGTTTTCTCACATTCAAGCTCAACTAAAGTTACAACACGACCATTAGCTACTGATACTTCTACGCTAATATTCTTTAAATCAACTTTGGGAGGACTATTACTCGTATCGAAATACGCGGACATCTCAAAAACTTGTCCCAATGGAAACTCAGTTATATTTTCTCCTCTATAAGGGGTAGGAAGTAATCCAATGTCTAATAATTTAAGCGTAGATGCGGTAACGGAGTTTCGGCTAGAACTGCCAATGCTTGCGGATACGTCTGTGGTGGAAGTATCTTGTACAACAGGATTATTTTGCACAGGTTCTTGTTTACGCAATACAACATATGTACTACCGCCAACAACTAAAACCGCAAGCGCGATTATCAAAATTATTATTGGAGCAAAGCCCTTTTGTGAGTTTTTCATAGTGATGAGGCGGTGCGAGTTCAGTTTGCCCTATCCTAACAGATTTCTGTCGCATAAACAAGGAAGAGCAAGCCACTGGCGAGGATAGTCCTTGATAGTGACACCCCACAAGGGCGACCGGCAACGGTCGCCTTTTTTCTTTTTGATTTATAAATGTGAAATTGTAACGGTCGTAAACATTTTAAGTCCTATCGCCTAGGATCTTACCTTACTTATCATGGTTGAGGTATAATTAAGAACACAATGACGCGACATATTTTCTTCGCTGGGTTCTCACTCACCTTAAGCGCCGCGCTGACTTATTATGTCAACTCTTCTTTCCTCGAGAGTCTGGTCGGAACCAAACAGATTGGTTTGATCTACGCTCTCTCGGCCGTCACCACCTTAACGCTGATTCTCTTCGTCCCCTGGTTGGGGCGAGCTTATGGTCTGCTTAAACCGATTCGTTGGTTTGGGCTCGTCTTCTTCGGCGGTATGCTCACACTGGCGATTAGTCAGACACCTATCATTCAGCTTCTCGCTTTCGTCATCACCCACGCGATGGTGGTCAGTCTGGGATTATGGCTCGACATTTACTTAGAAACTCTTTCTTCTGACCATCAAACAGGAAGAATAAGAGGTGGTTATCTCACAGTGATAAACACCGCTGTCCTTGTCTCCCCTTATTTGAGCGGTACAATCTTGGGACATTTCGGTGATGCCGGGGCTAATTATCGAATCATCTACTGGTTATCAACCTTAGCCGCCCTCCCTCTCCTTTACCAAATATTTTTCAAACTCACGCCTCAACCTTTGCCTTCCACTAGCCTCGGTTTATTTACCAAACTCCGCGACCGCAACCTACGGAAGATTCTGGCGCTCGACTTCCTGCTCAATCTTTTCTATTTCTTTATGGTTATTTATCTCCCACTACACCTCATCCACACTCTCGGCTTTTCGTGGCAAAACATTGGCTTAATTTTTACCATTATGCTTTTACCTTTTGTCATGATTGAATACCCGCTCGGCTGGCTGGCCGATCGAAAGTTTGGTGAGAAAGAAATTTTAAGTCTCGGTCTCATTACCGCCACTGTTTTCACTATCCCGATTGCCTTTATGACAACTAAAAGTATCGCGATTTGGGCACTGGTCCTCTTCGGCACCCGCATCGGTGCGAGTGCGATCGAATCAATGAAGGAAACTTATTTGTTTAAAAAAGTCTCGAGTAGCGACATCGGGATCATTAGTCTGTCGCGCCTCATGATTCCTCTGGCTTATCTGGTCGGCTCGCTTAGCAGTCTCATTTTCCTCCGCTTCTTCCCAATTCCTTACCTCTTCCTCCTCATCAGCGCTCTCTTCCTCCTCGGCCTCTACTTCTCCCTCACGCTCGAAGATACAAGATAAAAATTAATTTTTTTGCGACATGGCCCAGAGGGTGCAGAATTGACAGTCGGGTTTGTGACAACCGTGGTCGAGGAATTTGAGTGAGAGAATTTCATCGGCGACTTGGCGAATGGTAACCACGAGCGCTTTGGTATCCTCATAAGTCACGGCGAAAATCTCGCGACAATATTTACCACTTGCGTTTGGTTCGAGAAAATCTAATTCCCCTTCCACCATTTTGTATTTCCCATTATCCCAGCGATCGAGCAGAAGTTTATAAAAAACCAGCTGACGCCAATAATCATCTGTTTTTCTCGGGCGACCGGTTTTATAATCCACGACGCGCACGGTGGTCGCATCCAGTGGTTCAATTTTATCAAGCTGACCGGTAAGCCGAAGCCGAGTGGTTGAACGAGAAACCGGATCGAGCAACACCCCGCGAATCGAGAGTTCGTTGACGAGTGGTTTAACAAAAGTTTTCCGATAGTGATTATAATATCCCGTCAACGCTTTCGTCCCCCGCTTCCGCACCAGCTCTTGATCAATCGCCGTCAGCGGTTCGCGCGCCAAATGCGTTTGAAAAGATTTAAGAAGTAATTTTTTACTGATTTTATTGCCGGCGCGAAGCGCCTCAAAAAAATCAAACAGCGCGCCGTGCATCGCCGTGCCATAAATTAATCGCTTATCTTTCACCTTCACCAACCGCAAAAGATTTTGGAAATAATAGCGAAGTGGACAACGAAGATAATTGTTCAGCCCCGTCGCTGAGAGTCCTTGCTGGTGGAAAAGCCGACGCAGATACTCGCGATGACGGAGACCCAAACCACGCGGTGGACGAAGTGAGAAATCGGCGGGTGGGATTTCTGTTTTATCGACCGGCAAATTCTCGATCAATTTTTTATCAATTTCTTCGATGAACTGGCTGGGTAATTGCCGGCGGTCGTTATCGCCTCGTTCCGAATAACTAATCGTCACGCCGCGTCGCGCCCGCGTTAGCGCCACATAGAAGAGCCGCCGTTCATCTTCTTCTTGATCATTAATTACGAGAGAAAAATTGATCCCGCGAGTCGGCAAGAGAAAATCAGTATGCCGCCGCCGGTTGCCAAAATGGCCGTCGTAAGTCTTGACGAGATAAACATAATCCCATTCGAGCCCCTTCGCCCGATGAACCGTGGAAACTTGAATTCCATCTAAACCAATCGAAGTTGGTTTACCCAGAGTCGCCCCGTGAGTCGTGAGCGTCGTCAAGTGATCGAGCCATTGCGCCAGCGAATATTGCGGTTCGGCGGTCACTAATAACTTCAGTTCATCAAAAAAACTATGCAGGCGACTTAATTTTTCCACCGCTTGTGGATGTTTGAGTAAAGTCTCGAGAAAACTGGATTCATTAATCACGGCGCCAAAGAGCTCCAGTAAATTTTGATTCCGACTCATTTTTTGCCACCGTTCGAGCGATTGATAAAGCCGGTGGATCATCGCGGGCTGTTTCAGACCAAGTCGTTTCAAGCTTTTGAGATCACGAATCAGCCAATAGAGATTCATTCGCTTCGTTCGCGCTTCTTCACTCAAACGGTAAAGGTCCAAAGCTTCAAAACCAAAAAAATCGAAATGGAAAATAGTAATTAGATATTGGTCATCACCAAAATAATGGATTGCCTTGAACAAGGTGATGAGTTTCTGAATATCAAGATCCGTCAAGACATCGGAACTTGTCGCGACTTGATAGGGTAAATCGGCGCGCTCGAGCTCCTCAATGATCGCGGTCGCGTCGCGATTATCGCGGTAAAGAATGGCGAGTTCGGTCGGCGGGGTGCCTTGCTTAATCCGCGCTTGTAATTCTTTAATTAAGAAATTAAGTTCGCCAGTCGAATCCGACGCCGGATAAATCCGAATCTTGCCTTGACTCTTCGCTGGTTTCTCCTGGCGCGAACGCGCCAGTAATTTAACTCGGCTGTCTTCGGGAATTGACTGGCTCGTCAGAATCACACTGCGCGCGGCGTCGAGAATGGCTTGCGTCGAACGATAATTATCTATCAGTGTCACTAAGCGCGCGCGCGGATACAAGCGCCGAAAATAATTGAAGTTATCCAGCGACGCGCCTTGGAATTGGAAAATCGCCTGCTTGTCATCACCGACGATAAAAATGTTGGGCGATTCGTGGAAGCTGGCGAGCAGTTCGAGCAAGCGGTTCTGCGACTGATTGGCGTCTTGATGTTCGTCGGCCAAAAGATATTGATATTCTTCCTGCAACATCAAACGGAAATCTTCATCCTGTTCGACCACGCGAATCACTTCCATCACCATATCGCTGAAGTCATAAAGCTTTTTTTCTTTCAACGCCGTTTCGTAACGACGATACAAAATTCCCAACTCGCGATTTTTGAAAAGTTGCGTCTGCTTCGAGTGATATTTACCTCGAATTTTGCCAGCGTGAACGCCCTTCTCATGACGGAGATCAGGCAACGCTTCGAATTCGGCAATCATTCGATTGACGATTAAAACGAAATCGCGGGGCGAGAGATTCTCTTTTTTCAATCGCTCAATCGCTTGAAGCACCGAGGTCAGATAATGATAAGGATCATTCCACGGCTTGAGGAAAGCGAGTCGGCTCTGATCAATCACCTTTTCCATAATTTTAAGTTGGTCCACCTGATTAGCCGGTCGAGCACCAACAATGCTCGGGAAATGCTCGGGATAGCGATTAATCAGTTCATTACAAAAACCGTGGAAGGTGTGAATCGTTACGCGATAAGCCCGACTGCCGATGATCTCCACCAGCCGCTCGCGCATCGAGTGAACGCCGGAATTGGTGAAGGTGAGCGCGAGAATGCTGTCGGGGCTCGTGTCGGTCAAACGCAAGATGTTGGCAATCCGCAAAGTCAGCACTTGCGTTTTGCCCGTCCCGGGACCGGCCACCACCATCACCGGTCCATCAATTGTATCCACCGCCTCCCGCTGGGCGGGGTTGAGTTGTTTGTAAAGTTTGTTGAAACTAGCCGAGGTCATGACCCCGATTATATGCTACAATTAGTTAATGCTCCACCAACAAATTAAGGAAGATGTGAAGAAGGCGATGCTGGAAAAAAATCCAGTTAAGTTGAATACGATCCGCGGGCTCGTTGCCGCCTGCACCAATGAACTAGTGGCAACCAAACGCAAACCGGAGGAGATGCTTAAGGATAACGAGGTGCTGGCGGTAATTCGTCGAGGGGTAAAGCAGCGTCAAGATTCGATCGAGCAATTCACGGTTGGCGGACGCCAAGATTTAGTCAAACAAGAAACCGCCGAATTAGAAATTCTAAAAACTTATCTGCTTGCCTCGCCGACAGGCGGGTCGCTCGAACTTTCGACTAAGGTAATCGAGAAATCCGTCCGAGCCAAAATGGCGAAACTAAAAATCAAAGATAAAAAAGATATTGGCAAACTCACCGGCGCGGTGATGAAAGATTTGAAGGGCCAAGCTGATGGTACATCGGTGAAAGCGATCATTGAGAAGTTGTTAATTTAACAAAATTACTCGGAGATAAACGGTACGAAGGCGAAACCGGGGAAGGTTTCTCGATCAAATTTGTCCGGCGCGATTTTGTGAACTAAGATAATAGTTGAATCAACCGGCGCGATCAGTCGCCCGCCAATTTTCAACTGATCGAACCAAGCTGACGGAATCTCCGGCGTGGACGCGGCCGAAATAATCCGATCAAACGGCGTGGCGGCTGGAAACCCTTTTACTCCATTCAAACAATGCAGCTCAACCGTCCGACGGCTGATGAAATTGTAACGCACGATGTTTTTCACGCCCTGTCGCGTCAATTCGGGAATTAATTCTAAACCAATCACCCTGCCTCGATCACCAACGACCTGCGCCAAAAGCGCCGTTTGCCAACCGGAACCGAAACCAATATCAAGAATTTTCTGTCCCTCGGCCGGCTGTAATTTTTCTAACATAAACGCCACCGTCCACGGTTGGGAAATTGTCTGACCGAAACCGATCGGCAATGGTTCGTTAACATAGGCCTGACTTCGGAGCGCGTCGGGCACGAAATCCTCCCGATTAATTGTTTCAAAAGCCTCAATGACCGCCGGTGTTTGCAAAACGCCGTTTGCTATCAATTTATCGATCAATTGTCGCCATTCGGCTTTCAATGTTTGCTATTATAACAAAATTGCCAAAACATCTCTCCTAACCACAAAAATCCGATCGTAGAATTGTGGTTAGGAGGAAAAAATTTAAGCGTAAAAGATATAGAAAACCGCGCTACTCCGAAGAGCAACGCGGTAGGTAAACAAATGATGTCGGTCGCAGTTTTTACTGCGGGGGAAGGAGGTCATCAACAAATTCCTGCGTGAGAAAACGAACGAATTCTCTTAACTCTTTGACGAGAACTCCATTGAGATGATTCGCCCTTGCGGCCACCTCGAACTTTTCCATATTACCCAATGAAAGTGTAATACCATCCTGGCGAAGTTTATACCTCACCACCTCAAATGCGATCTCGTACCGACGCTCCTTGGTCATTGGGGTAGTAGTCTGCTTTCTCTTCACCAATCTCGCATCGCGCTCTTCAATAACACCCTCGCTGTGTCTCTTGACTTCTTTCTCAAAAGCACTGCCCGATAGACTCCCTTTTTTAGCTCTTGCTCTGACTTTGGGGCCCATAAGATTCTCCTTTGACTACCTGACAAAAACCAGATCGCCGTGCCATTCACGCGATTCAAGCCCGAGTATACACAAAACTGGATTGGTGTCAACCTCTAATCAATCTCATACCGGAGAGTGACGGTGACAATGACATCTTGCGAGCCGGGTTCGATGGTCGGCGCGGGGAGTGGCGCGCCGGCGGTAGAAGCGTCAAGCGACATCATTCGCGGGGCAAACTTCTCGGCGTAATAAGGTCGTCCGCCTTCATCAATCCCGAGCAAGCGTCCGACGCTGAAACCGCCGGCCTTAGCGACCAGCTTCGCTTTCTCGCGGGCTTGAGCGATGGCCTTGGCGCGCGCTTCATTCTCGACAGCAATCGGATCATCAATCGTGAAATTAAGTTGCGAAACATTGTTCGCTCCTTTCTCGACAACGCCAGAGAGAATCGCACCGATCTTGGTGAAGTCCCTCACTTTGACTGCGACACTTTGCGTGACGGTATAACCAACGATCGAAGGTGGCGGACAAGCGCCACTACGACAAAAACTATTTTGATAACGCGGGGAGAGATTATATTGTTCGGTTTTAATATCTTTATCGGCGACGCCTTGATCTTTCAAGAAAGAATTAATTTTATTCCCTCGATCAGTGTTATCGCGTTCGAGCGCGGCAATATCCGTCCCCCCTTCATTAATAATACTAAAAGTAAACATGGCGACATCGGGTCGCGCCACCACCTTGCCCTCGCCGGTCACCGCGAAACTTCGGAAAGCTGACGGCTGGATCGAGCGCGAATAAGTTCGCGCTAAACTCCAAACCGAACCACCAACCAGCAGCACCGCAATGATAATTGCCCAGCCAAGAAACATTTTTGTTTTATCCGAGTTCATATTAAATAGGATTTAATCTAATAAGACTTCATTGTATACCAATCGTTTTCAAAATGAAAGCGTACTCGAAGGCCAGTTCGCGTAAGGACAGATAACGACCGGCGGCCCCGCCATGGCCGGTCGCGAAATCAGTTTTAAGTAAAAGCAAATTATTATCCGTTTTCAGCGCGCGAAGTTTCGCCACCCACTTGGCCGGCTCCCAATAAGCGACGCGGGGATCATTCCAGTTCGTCATCACCAGCAGATTAGGATAATTTTGCGCTGTCACATTATCATAGGGCGAATAAGTCGCGAGGTAATCATAAAACTTCTGGTCCGCTGGATTCCCCCATTCGCCATATTCCAATTCGGTCAAGGGAATGGTCGGATCAAGCATCGTGGTCAAGGCATCAACAAACGGCACGTCCGCCACGATAATGCGAAAAAGACCCGGACGTAAATTAGCGACCGCGCCCACCAGTAACCCGCCAGCACTTCGACCGACCGCGACCAGTTGCTCGGCACTGGTGTAATCTTTTTTTATTAAATATTCAGCGCCAGCGATAAAATCCGTGAAAGTATTTTTCTTATTAAGCCACTTGCCCTGCTCATACCAAGTTGGCCCAAGCTCGCCCCCGCCCCGCACATGAGCAATCGCATAAATAAAACCCCGATCAAGAAGACTGATTCGCGAACTCGAAAAAGACGGATCAATGACATGTTCATAAGCACCGTAACCATAGAGCAGAAGCGGTTGAGGTGAAGCGAGACGCCGATCACGACGATAGATTAAAGAGATGGGAATGAGCGTGCCATCGGTGGCGGGCGTCATTAACCGCTCAACCACATAATCGGCGGGCTGATAATCCGGTCGGATAATCTCCCGTTTAACTATCGTCTGCGCGCGACTCACGAGATTATAATCAATCACCGACTCCGGTGTCGCGAGGGATGAATAATTAAAACGAAAAGTGTTGGCCTCAAACTCCGGATTCCAATCCGCTTCCAGATTATAACTTGGTTCCGAAAATGCGATCCGATGCGCTTCGTTGGTGGCTAAATTAATAATCCGGAAATAAGGCAAACCGTTCTCTCGCTCAGCAATAACTAGATGATCGCGAAAAACATCGAGGTTGGAAATTGAAACGGCCGGCGAAGCCGGCACCACTTCCTGCCAACCTGTTAGATCATTGAGACCGTTGATCGACGCTGAAAGAATACGAAAAGTTGGTGCGGAATCATTAGTCAGAAGGTAAAGCTGATCACCATCTGGATGATGATCGGGATAATATTCGATCCCCGCTCGACGCGGTTGAATGAGTTTCAACGGTTCGAGGGGTTGATCGGCCGAGATAAAACGGCTTTCGGTGGTATTCTTATCTTCGCTCTCGATAAAAATAAGTTTCCGACTTCGACTCCGCCGAAGCCAAACATTGAAGCCCGGCGCGATTTCTTCATAGACGAGGTAATCATCAGCCACCGATGAACCAAGCCGATGACAATAAATACGATATGGGCGTTTAACCGCGTCCAAACTGGTATAGAAAAAAGTCTGACTATCGTTGGCCCAAGCGAGAGTGTAATAAGTGCCAGTAATAATCTCGGGCAGAAGCGCGCCGGTGGTCAAATCTTTAATCTGAAGATCGAAAATTTCCGCGCCGGTCTGATCAACTGAATATGCGAGGTAGCGGTGATCCGGACTCACGACAAAAACTCCCAATTGAAAATATTTCCCGCCGGCGAGAATATTTGGGTCGAGCAAAATTTCTTCCGGACTATCCAGACTATTTTTTTTCCGGCAATGAATTGAATATTCTTTCCCGGCTTCGGTTCGTGAATAATACCAATAATCGTCGAGTTGGACCGGCGCCGTACTATCGGTCTCGTTGATCCGTCCGAGACATTCATTGTAAATTTTATCCTGAAGTGGTTGAGTTTCGGCCATCATTGCCTTGGTGTAATCATTCTCGGCGGTGAGATATTCGCGCACTTCCGGATTGTCGCGTTCGCGCAACCAGTAATAGTCATCCACCCGCGTGTGACCGTGATTAGTCATTGAATGGGGACGGCGACTAGCAATTGGCGGTTTAATCATACCTCTATGATACACAAGGTTGACATAAATACCTAACGGGCGTATAATACCAAAAGTTCGTTCGTTGAATAAACAGTAGTTTATTAGTGAAAAAGAAAGGGGTGTCGAATGTTAGTGGCTCAACTGACTTCTCAAGATCAAAGGCTTCGGTCTCACCTTGGCGCAATCGAGGTCGCTCATTTCCAACTCGTGGTGGATCATGGAGCCGATCTTGAAAATCTGAAAGTGGTGGGCGGGTACGGATTTATTGAGGACATTGTTGAATGTCAAATCGCTGGGAACCGTTTCCTGCGATCCACGAAACGGGGAATAGAGATCCTCAATATCGTCCGAATTCAGTTTGGACGAAAAATGTTTTCTCAAGAGGCGAGGATGCTTATCCTTTCCTCGAGACTGCATTTGCCGGGGATTATCGAACTCTTGTATTGGGGAATTCAACACCCCGAACATCAGCGACAATCCTCAATCGTGGCGCTCGGTGCCACAACTCTAGTCAGTGGATTGAGGCATCTAGTTTACCTCGATGGCGATCCAATTTCGGGAAGGGATTTAAGGGCGAGGCCGGATGATGATCTACTTCCGCCTACCGTTCGCTTCCTTGCAATCGACCCGTTGTAACCATTTCAACCGCTTGAACCCGCCCGGGCAGAAAACCTGCCCAAGAGGCGGGTTTTCTTTTTAATTTAGTGAGTGACTGAGTAACACAATTTTTTCACCAATCCCGGGCCTTCATAAATTAATCCGGTAATTAGTTGAACGAGATCGGCGCCGGCGGAGAATTTATCCGCAGCATCTTTCGGCGACATTACGCCCCCGCAACCGATAATGGTAAACTTCTGACCATAATGTTCCCGCGTTTGCCGAATTAAAGAAGTCGATAAATCACGACACGGTTTGCCACTTAAACCACCGACATATTGTGCCGGCGCTTCAGCGCGAAAATCAAGCGCCGAATAATCTTTGTTCAAGTTACCAATAATCACGCCGGCCAAATTATAATCAGCAATTACTTGCAAAAGATTATTGAAGTCAGACCGAGTTAAATTAATCGGCATTTTGACATAAACTGGGCTAGAACAAGGAATCTTTTTCACCGCTTCCAGTAATTTTTTGAGTAAGCTTGGCGTGGTAAAAGTTTCGCCACCAAAAGCGTTGGGGCAAGAGATATTCAAAGTGTAATAATCGCCGACATTATGCGCCAGACAATGTTTGAGACTGGTACAATAATCTTCGATCCCCGCTTCCACATCAGCTGTTTGCGTGTCGTTAGTTCTGGCCAAACTAATTCCAACTACAAAACCTTTGGTTCTGGCTCTTTTTTCTAAACGCGCGACAATCGCTTTCACCCCTTCGTTGCGCAAACCTTTGCTAACTAAAATGCTTCGCGAGCGAGGCAAGCGCCGAAGGCGCGGCGGCAGATTGCCGGTACACGGTCGCGCCGTGACCGAACCAACTTCCACTCCGCCTAAACCGATCGCTGGCAAAATTTGCGTCAGCCGGCCATTGTAATCAAAGCCGGCCGCCAAGATAAACGGCGTCCGATAAGTATTACCATCTATTGTTCGGCTAATATCTGGTCCGCGATAATTATAGATCGAACTAGCCGCCACCCGCGTGAGCATCGTGCTTCCTAGAAACTCGCCCAACGAAGTCATCCAGTTATGGATATTCTCTGGATCAAAACGAAAAAGAATTGGTTTTAATAAACTTTTATACAAATTCAATTGCGAAATAAAAATTGATCAAGACCCCAATATCGGCCGGCGCGAACACTGGCAAAAAACAACAAGACCGTGATGTAAATAATGTGTTCATCAATGAGCAACGCGTGCGCATTGGGATGGGGAAAGGCGCCGGCAGCGAAATAATAGAGAAGCATTAGCACCACTCCGAGCAAAGAACTTAATCTCACAAACAAACCGAGAATCAACGAGAGGCCGAGAATTGTCAGCCCCCAAGCGTTGAGGAAGTTAACGATCGGTAAAATCGCGGGGTTAAGAAGTAGCTGATAAAAATTAGGGAAAGTTTTCGCGGCGCCAATATACCCCGCCGCTGACCAAGTCGAATCAAGCACTTTCGTAATCCCCGCGTAAAAAAAGAAGATTCCAAGCGCCACTCGCGTTAATAATAATGTAAACCGTGCCGACAAATTTAAACTGTTCATGATGCTGTCTATTATAATACAAAACTAATTTCGGCGCGAGTACATACTTGTTGACACCCAAAAGACAGGAAGATACAATTATCTAATGAATAAAAAAATTTTGATAATAATTGTGCTTCTCGTAGTAGCCTTTGCAATTGGGGGATATTTTTATAAAGACACTTACTATTACAATTCTGCCATAAAAAATTCAAATCCGTCCACATGTTCAAAAATAACAAAAGATATTACAAATTCTAATTGTTTGGCTAAAATTGCCTTTAATAAAGAAGACGCCTCTATTTGCACCAATTCTCCTAAAATGTATATCATGCAATGTTTCAGTCTTTTCGCAGAAATGAACGGCAACATTACAAAATGCCAGGAAGTAACTCCTGCAGTTGATGAATATAATTGCTATACTGCCTTTGCCAATACTAAAAGATCAACATTAATCTGTGATACCCTTACTGGAGAAAAGAAGGATTATTGTTATCAAGCGGTAGCCATCGCAAACAACGATATTTCCATCTGCGATAATTTACCCACTTCGAGTGTTATCAAAGCCGGTTGTGCCAGTAGTGTAAAACATTTTAATCCGTAGGTATTTATATCTTCAGTTGAGCATCGTCAAGGCGGCGCCTTGACATGAAAAACTCAAAACTTATCGCCGAGATCGTGACCGGTCAATCTCGGTGAGATATTGTTTGCGGAGGCGGACACTCTTCGGCGTGATTTCCAAATATTCGTCTTCCGCCATCGTCTCCAGCCCACGTTCGATACTCAACTCAAAAGGCGGGACGAGATCAATCGCTTCGTCCAAACCCGATGCGCGCATATTGCTTAATTGTTTGCCTTTGGTCGGATTAACTATCATCTCCTCGCCCTTCGCCGTATTGCCAATCACCATCCCTTCATATACTTCGGTCGTCGGCCCGATGTAGAGCACCCCGCGATCTTGCAAATTCCAGAGGGCGAAACCGAGCGCCGAGCCCTCCGCCATCGAGATCATCGAACCCACCGCGCGCCGGCGAATCTCACCGGCGTAAGGACGGAAGCCAAGCACGCGCGAAGACATAATCCCCTCGCCCTTCGTGTCAATCACGAACTGGTTGCGATAACCGAGCAAGCCACGCGTCGGGCCAACAAAAGTGAGCCGAAGAATCTCACCGGTCGGGCGAATATCTTGAACAATAAAACTGCGCAGGCCTAGTCGTTCAATAATTGTCCCTTGATATTCACTGGGAGTATCCACAATTACTTCTTCGAACGGTTCTTGCTTC
>JAZDGA010000009.1:0-12225 GCA_043807405.1 Candidatus Vogelbacteria bacterium
TTGGATTGCGAAAAAGCGATTGAGAGCATAAATTTGCCTTGCGGTGTCGGATCAAACCAAAAAGTTGGAAATTTCATTTCCACGATTACACCAGTATCAACGAGGTAAATAATTTTTCCACCATCAACACTATTTCTCGCAAGTCTATCGGGATGCCACGCCAAAATACCAGTCGCTTCGCCCGCTTCCATTCTCGTTACCATTTCATTAAACACAGGACGACCGGGTATTTTGGCGGTCTGCTTTTCGACAAAGACATCAACAACATCAATTTGTTCTTTCAACGCTAAACTTTTCAATTCCGCTAATTGGTCAGAAATACTGCGAACTTGTCTGTCTTTGTCGTCCGTAGACTTGCGAGTATAAATGAAAAACTTTTTGGTTTGATTATTCATAATTGTATTGGCAAACGACGAGCCACGCGGAGCGTGGAAAACCCTTTTGGATTCTGGATTCGGCGGGGGGAATGCATTAGTGTCGGCGCTTCGCGCCGACCCAGATTTGTGTTCTGAAACCCTTTTCGAAAAATTGCGGTGGGGGTGAGATTCGAACTCACGACTCCCTTACGAGAGTGACGGTTTTCAAGACCGTTGCTTTAGACCACTCAGCCACCCCACCATTGTTTATTAATTCTTTAGCTAGCTGTCGTCCAACGCCGGTTTTCAAAAACAATTCTCGTTTGCGAGTGGTGGAGTAGTTGGCATATTTTTCTGTATGAACGAGAACCCATGGACAGCCTGATTTAGTAGATTTAGTTTTGCCAGCGTTGTGGGAACACAAGCGTTTATCGGAAGAATCTTCCCTCGTCGACCCTGTGTAAAATTTCTGGTTTGTCTGGCTCTGGATAATGTAAACGCAAGGCATCAATTACAGACTATCATTTTTTAGGTTTTTCCGCCAAAGGCGGATTAATTCGATATAGTCGCTTCGCTCCTTATCTCATTGAACAAGACCAGCGCCTTACCACTTCTACCCCACCAGAATTTTTATATGCTGGCCGGTTCTGATGAAATTTCCGGCACCTTCGGTTTCGTGATGAAAAAGAGATAAATAATTTCCAGCAAGCCCAGTGTGTTAAGCACGAGAATCACGATAAACCAACCGCGAGCGCGATATTCGGCGGCGCGCCAGAGGGCGAGGCCTTTCCAAACCATGACCCAAATTGCGCCGAGCGCCATGAGATAGGGGTGAGCGTTCATCAGATCGGTGAGTTTTTGTATCTCAATTATATCCATACTCATAATCTTAACAGATGTTATTAAAAAGGCAATCGCTGTGCTAGCATTGGCGATATGCGTTATCTCGGGATTGATTATGGAACGAAACGAATCGGTCTCGCGCTCTCGGGCGACGAGGGTAATTTCGCCTATCCCCATCTTGTTTTGGAAAATAATTCGAAAATTATCGAGCAGATTGCGGAGATTTGTCGGGGAGAAAAAGTGGGGGAGATTGCGCTCGGTTGGTCACTCGATTATCGCCGGCGGGAGAATCAGATCATGAAACGAATAAAAATTTTTCAGACGAGGCTCGCGACGGCGACGGGACTTAAGGTGGCACTTGAGGATGAAGTGTTGACGACGGTTGAAGCCAATCAAGAAATCGGTCCGCCTGCCCGTACCGAACGAGCCCGTTCGGGCGGGGACGACTTCACCGACGCCCGCGCCGCCGCCATCATTCTCCGCACCTATCTGGCCCATCGCAATTTGACATCCTCTTAGTAATATGCTAAGCTCTAGTCAGAAAAGTTCGGAGGCTCTGAAGGGTCTCTTTTGACAGCTTAAAACATCACTTTTTTAGAGAAAGCGAGGAACGGTATGGTTATTAGTATCGCATCGGCCGTTAAGTCGGCGACCCTTGAAAAAGCTCGAGCCATTTTTGTTCGAGGCACTGATTGTCTAGGACCCGAGGAGGTAATGAATGTTCACGGGAAACTTCACCGACTGAAATTACCGAAGAAACTACCCGACCTTCCGTGGTCTATGGAAGAATTGCAAGCCGCCCACGCCCGTGACGAAAGTGCCCATCTCATCTTGGTGCCACCTGGACTGATGATGCAGGCAATATACGAGAAGAGGAAAAATCTCGGCCGTGATGGTGGCAAGCTTCTTTACGACATCGATTGGTACAAGGCGGAGACATTCTTCACCACGGCCACTACCGGCGAAGACTGGGACTGGCGTCTCGTGACCAACAAGGTGATTCCCAACTCGACCAGTCCGAACTATGTCGAGCAGACGGCGACGATCGCCGACTATCTCACCAACGTCGTGTTTGCCGGTCGTGACTTGTTACCTGTCTATCGTCAAGCCGTGGATGAGTTCAAGGGAAAAGAACAGACTCTCACTAAACTCATCAATGACGACTGGCAGGAAGCGGCCAAACAACTCTCGATGTTGGCGCTCAATCGCTTACTCCGCGGGACGCCCGCCTTCACCTTCTACGATTGGGTCACTTATCTTGAAGTGAATGGCGAGCGACTTCTTGAAAGTAGTTATCACTGGACATCTGCTCTTTCGTCGCCCGGCAGCCTGCTCAATCTCGGTGGCTTCGCCCGGGTCGGGGCGAGCGCCGGCGGTTGTCGCCCGCGGTCCCGGTGCGACGGCTTGGGCGTGGTTCTCTCCCGCAGTGCTTTGGTGGAAAGTGAAAAGTGATGAGGTGTTGCATTGCTTTCGTCCCGAATAGGGACGAAAGCCTGACCTCCTGTTTGCTCAAGTAGCAGATGGGAGGTCTTTTTGTTATAATCCTTTTGGCTAATGAAGTCCGGTCTACGGATCGTACTCGCCAAACGCAGACACTGCTTACTCAACTCTAGTGCAGGTGAATTTGATTTATGGAGTGTGCCCATAGTTATACAACCACGATCTCTTGCTTTTTAGCATGACAAAGTGGTGTTGCCCTTGAAGGAGTTGGGTAAAAATCAATCCCTGTCGTCGAACGGCAACCTGCTCAATCTCGGTAACTTCGACCGGGACGGGGCGAACGCCAACGGTTGGAACCCGAGGAACCGGAACGACGACTTGGGCGTGGTTCTCTCCCGAAGTGTCTAGTGAAAGCAGAGAAACTCTAGGGTTTCTCTGTTTTTGTCTGTTTTAACCAACCACCAATCAGGCGGCCAAGTTCAAGTAATTGTTCTTCGATTTTAGCGTAAGCACTCGTGGGCAAAGACTTGGCTTCGTAAGACAGTCGCACCATCAGTTTAATTGTTTGTAATTTTATATCAGTTTTGTTGAGTAGTAACATTTGGCTAAGGCCAGTTTTAGATTTTGTCAGCAAAACCAGTTCTATCAAATCGAGCATCAAGTTTTCCAATCTTGTCCCTAAAGTAAAACGATCTGGTTTGGGAAACTTGATCGCTTGCTGATGTAAGGTAAGATAACAAGCCATAAGCTTATGGATCAAACCAACCGAATCACCGCGGGGGGGGGTAGAAGTCATAATTTGTTTGAAAAAATAATTTCTCTGGATAATTTGTTCACCGCTTGGCGAGAGTTTAGACGAAACAAACTTAAAAAGCAAGATGTGCTAGCCGTGACGGATAATCTCGAGGACAATATTTTTTCTTTACATCAGGATTTATTGAGTGGTACTTATTGTCACGGGCCTTATCATTCCTTTTTTCTTTGCGACCCGAAAAAACGACACATTCATAAAGCCTCTGTTCGTGATCGATTATTGCACCACGCGATTCATCGAGTGCTCGAACCGATTTTTGAGCCAACTTTTATTTATGATTCTTATGCTTCGCGAGATAACAAGGGTTTGCATAAAGCGCTAAAAAGATTCAATCAAATGGCATGGAAATTATCGCGGAATGATACTAAAACTGTTTGGGTGTTAAAATGTGATGTTCAAAAGTTTTTTGATTCAGTTGATCACTCTATTTTGTTTAGTCTCTTAAGAAAAAAGATTTTAGATAATCATGCACGCAATCTAATTATCGATGTTATCAAAAGTTTTGAAAAAAGTTCAGGTAAGGGTTTACCTCTTGGTAATCTAACGAGCCAACTTTTTGCTAACATTTATCTCAACCATTTCGATCAATTTATTAAACGAGAATTGGGGGTAAAGAATCATGTTCGTTATGTGGACGACTTTGTTATTTTGAGCAACAATAAAAAATATCTTGAGGATGTTTTGCTGGCAGTTAGCAGTTTTCTTAAAAGTGAATTATCGCTTGAATTACATCAAAGAAAAGTTATTTTTCGAAAATGGCATCAGGGTGTCGATTTTTTGGGTTATGTACTTTTTCCTCACCATCAAATTCTGCGGACAAAAACCAAGAAACGAATATTTAGAAAAATTACAAATGAGTCAAGGCAATCATATTTCGGATTGCTTAAACATTGTCGCGGGCGGAAGATAAGAGAAGAGTTGGGGGGATAGTTTCTCTCCCGACCGCTTCGCGGTATACTATTGGGAATGAGTCGAGCGAATTTTTTGCGCCTCTTCCCCACTCCACGCTATTTGGCGATGCCGGCGGCGGGAGTTGATATCTCCGATCAATCAGTTAAGTTTATGCAACTGGCTTTCCGCCACGGGCGGATCGTGATTGAACGCTACGGTGAGAAACCGATCCCAGTGGGAACCATTGAATCCGGCGCGATTCGCGATTTGGCGAGTTTGATTAAAATTCTGGCCGAGCTTAAAAGTGAGCATCAGTTGACCGAAGTCGTGGCCTCGATGCCCGAGGAAGAAGCTTATATTGCCCGTCTCACTTTGCCGGCGATGAAGCCAAGCGAGTTGCGGGGGAGTATTGAGCTTCAGCTTGAAGAGTATGTGCCATTGCCGGCGGGCGAGGCGGTTTTTGATTATGAAATAATTGAATCCTCGCAAAATGATCACGGAAATTACGAATTAGCCGTTTCGGCCTTGCCCCAGCGGACGGTGGCAGGTTACACCGAAGTTTTTGCCGGAGCTTTTCTTCGGCCACTAGCTTTCGAAGTCGAAGCGCACGCCATCACCCGTTCGATTATTCCCGTGGGTGAAGATCGGCTGGTGATGATTGTTGATTTTGGCAAAACCCGAACGAGTTTTTTTATTACTTGCGGTTGGTCGGTGGTATTTAGCGCCACTGCGAAAAATATTGGCGGTGAAGATATTACCACTACGGTTCAGAAAACGCTCAATCTCCCACATGATCAGGCCGAGAAATTGAAAGTCGAACGCGGTCTGCTGACCGCCCATAGTCACCGCGAACTCTTCTTCGCGATCATGCCAATCGTCTCGGTTCTTCGCGACGAGATTACCAAGCACCAGAATTATTGGGAAACCCATCGCGAGGAACACGGTCGTCTCGGTCGACGACTCGAGGAGGTGATTATTTGCGGCGGACAGGCGACACTTCCCGGGCTGATTGATTATTTGAATCTGAATCTTGATTTGCCGGTAACCCTCGGTAATCCGTGGCGGAACATTTTTTCGTTCGAGAAATATATTCCGCCAATTAATCTTAATCAAGCGCTTCGGTATACCACCGCGATCGGGCTCTCGCTCCGGACGCTCGCCCGCCTAACATGATTAATCTGCTTATTCCCAGTGACCGCCAAAAAGCTCGAGCCGAATATCGGCGCCGTTTATCTATTATGGTTGGTTTGCTCAGTTTCAGTTTGATTTTAATTGTCAATATTATTCTTGGCGCCTTCGCGGTGATTCTCTCTTGGCGTCGCGATGAAGCGCTGGCGCGAGTGGCGGTGGTCCATCGGGAATTTGCCTCGGAAGAATTAACGGCGGCTCGTCGAACGACCGGCGAGATAAATACCACTGTCAAAATTTTGGTAACCAAACCACTGATGGCGCCAATCTCAACTATTTATCAACACTTAATTGAGAAGCGCTTAGTGGGGGTAAAGTTAACTCGGCTCGAATTTACCGCGACTGATGGCGGGCAAGTGTCGGTTGACGGTCAGAGTGAAACCCGCGCGACCTTCCTCGCTTATCTGGAAGCTCTGCGCGCCGATACTTATTTCCAGCGAGTTGAGTCGCCGGTCAAGAATATTATTCGCGAACAAGATATCACTTTCAATATGGTTTTGATTCTCGCCCCGACTAAATAAAATGAAATTACCCAACAAAAAAACTATCATTGTTATCAGCTTGAATCTAGTTGGTTTAATGGGGGTATTTTTCCTCAGTCGCCAGCTTAATCGAGATGTCAATCAAGTGGTGACGGCTTACCAAGAATTTTATACCAGCGCCCATGGCCAAGAAGATCTTCTCGCCCTGACCAAGATTTTAACCGAGACGGCCGATGCCCGCGCTACTCTCGGCACCGCTTTTCTTTCAGGTGATGCCCTGATTTCTTTTATTGAACGATTAGAAGGTTTGGCACGGACGGCGGGAGTTACTTTTAAGCTTGATGAACCGAAGGTGACGGTGGGGAAGAACGCCAGTCTCGAACTCTCATTCCAAGCCGAGGGTTCATTCACCGGGCTTTACCATTTTCTGTCGTTGCTGGAAAATTTGCCTTATCGGTTCGATTGGCAAAGTGTCGCTTGGACTTTCAACAGTGGTACGACTTGGTCGGGAAATTTCAGTTTAATCATAACGAGTTATACTAATACCAATGAAAAGTGATTTCAACCCCGATCGCGATTGGCAAATTTTGTTTGGCAGTTTTCTCGTTCTTGTCCTCGCCATTTTTTTAACCGCGGTTTATCTCTATTGGTCACTCGATACATTGGAAGCGGTGGGACGAGCGAAAATGCTGGCTGATTCGGAAATTCACCTCGATCGACCAGCCCTCGAACAAGTGGTGACGGCGCTCAGTGAGAAAAAAGCGAGATTCGAAACCTTGCTCACCACTCCGCCCACCATCGTTGATCCCGCTCGCTGATTCTTGTATAGTGCGAACGCGCCCCCGTAGTTCAATGGATAGAACACCGGACTTCTAAGCCGGTTATGAGGGTCCGATTCCTTCCGGGGGCAAAAGGTGTTAGACTGGGGAAGAAAATTTTTTAAGCGCATGAGTCGAAAAGTAATTCTTATCATTTTTTTGATAGTCCTTGCTGTTGGGACAGTAAGTTATTTTGCTTTTGTTAAAAATTCGGTACCTTATGCGTCTCAAGCAGAGTGCGAGCAAAAAACTGGGAAGCAATGCTATTTGTTCCGAGGTTTGTGCCAAGTTGGGGAAGCTCGAAATCAAAGCGAATCAGAGGCAAATGAAAAATTTTTGAGAGATTGTTTGCTAAAGATAGGAACTTGGCAACCAACCGTGGCGGCTTTCCAAACGACTTCTTCGCCGGAAACCGGAGTAGATAACTGGAAAACTTATCAGAATGAACAGTATGGGTTTGAAATGAAGTATCCCAACGATTGGATAATTTCTGATCATTCTTCTGGTTTACTTGTTCTAAAAAGTACTCAGGAAAGGATAGGTGATATTCAGTCATTTTTTGCAATCAATATTAAAAAAAATTATAAGATAAATTCAGAAACTGGCGCTGTCATGGAAAAGATTAATATTGGGGGTCGTTTGGGCTATAAATATTTTTATCAAGAGGGTGCCGGTACTAGTGAGGTTGTGTTAATCCATCTGGGTCAAGACGCTTTAGAATTAAGTTTAGATTATTTTGCAAGTAATAGTAGCAATTTTAATGACAGAAAAATTGCCATTCAAAGAATTATAGATCCCATCATTTCCACCTTCAAATTCACACAATAATTTATAAAAGAATTTGTCGCCGAAGAAAAACTTGTCACAGAAGATTCAAAATCGTGAAAAGATAATAAAAAACATTGATTTTCACGATTACAGTTGACAAAATCGTGAAAAGAACTATACTTAATCAATAAACGGCAAAAATGTCTGCAACATTTAATAAAATCAATTCACTCCGGGAAAGATACTACAAAGCGTTAATAGGGAAAGAGGCGCTGATTAAGCTTATAAGCGAGGCGGAAATCGCGGATCAGGTATACAACTCAAACGCTATCGAGAACAGCACCCTCTCGCTTGAAGAAACGGAAAAAATACTGCTTCAAATTGATCTCGACCGGTACATTTCTGAACGAGAAATATTTGAGGCAAAGAATCTAGCTCGGGTCGTAGCTTACATAGACAAGCGATCTAAAGAACAGGAGCTCGAACAGAATGTTATCTTGTCACTTCACAAAATGCTCATGTCGAATATCCGTGATGAAATTGCCGGACGATTTCGCCAGGATAACGAATATGTTCGTGTCGGCAGTCATATTGCTCCCGCCTCTAAAGAAATCAATGGAAGTCTGGAGAAGATGTTTGCGGAATACAATGCAACAAGTCACGAGAATATTATCAAGCGCATCGCACGATTACATCTCGCTTTTGAATATCTTCATCCGTTCATGGATGGCAATGGTCGCATTGGACGCGTCATTAATAACTACCTGCTTATCCGGGAAGGTTTTGTGCCAATAAATATCAAATTTATTGATAGAAAGAAATACTACGATGCCTTCAAAGAGTTTAATGAAAAAAGCGCAACTGGAATTATGGAAGAGATTGTTGGTAAAGCGCTTACCAATAGCTACCACAAACGGCTGGCGTATTTGGAAGGCAAAAAAATTGTTATGCTTTCTGATTATGCCAAGAGTAATAAAATCTCTCATTCCAACCTGATTAATAAAGCCACTCGGCAAACCATTGAGGCCTTTTTAGAAAAGGGAGTTTGGAAGATCGGAGAGGATAAGATATAACAAAATCGCGCGGTTAGCTCAGTTGGTTAGAGCACCTCATTTACACTGAGGGGGTCGGGGGTTCGAATCCCTCACCGCGCATCAGTAATTTTGCTAAGTGGTCGCTGTTTGCTACACTATAATCAATGAAATTCCCGCGTTCGAAAAAACTTATTTTTGTAAATAACAAAGGCGGAGTCGGCAAGACAACTTTAGCTTTTAATTGCGCTGTCTCGTTTGCGAAACAGGGATATAAGACGGTTCTCATTGATTTGGATCCACAGTGCAATCTCTCTCGTTTAGCGATGGGGGAAGAATATTATGCCGAGCATCTTTTTTCTGAAACAGAAAAGACGATCTATGATGTCTTGCGTGGAGTGGTTGAGGGGGGTAGTGATATAAATCTAGCGGTGAAATTTCTTCTCGTTAAGGCTGATAAAAATCTTCTACTCCTTAAGGGTGATATAAATCTTTCCGTTTATGAAGGTCTGCTCTCGACGGCTTACGGACAGGCGGCTTCTGGTCAACCGATTGGTTATTTCCAAACCAGCGCGATTGACCGATTTTTGAGAGAAAAGGGATTAAGCGAACAGATAGATATTTTTATTATTGATACTAGCCCAAGTTTAGGACTGCTGAATCAAATGATTTTACTTGGAGCTGATTATTTTGTGGTGCCAATGATGCCGGACGCTTTTAGCGTTCAAGGTATTGAAAATTTGGGGGTGGTGTATGAGAAATGGAAAATCCAATGGCGGAATTCTGCCAAAGCGTTGGCGGGTAACACAGAAACAAAACTCGTGCTTCCCGGCGATCCGCTTTTTATCGGGTATATTGTTAATGCCTATAATGTGTATGGCAAACAGCCGATTGCTGATCATCGCGCGTGGATGGAAAAGATTCCGGAACGAGTACGGACATATCTTTCGGAAAAACATTGTCGGAATGGACTGGTAGAAGAAAGTTGGAAAAATCCATTAAATATCATCCAGGATTACGGTCGGATTCCGGCTAAGTGCCAAGAACTTGGCGTGGCAATTTTTGATCTTGATCCGATGTTGATCGCCGACAAACAACAGGGCACAAAGGAAAATATCGAGAAGTCAAAAGAAGAATTTGCTAGTCTTTCAAAAAATATTCTAGAAGTTCTTTCGGCGTATTAAGCTCCCGCGTATCAGTGGTAATTTGTTCGAATCTAGTGTAGAATTAAAAAACAATGACAAATATTGTCTATTTACCAAAAGCCACGCTAAAAGAGTATGGCTTAAGTGAAAAACATATTGAAAATGAAATTGTAAAAAATCCTTCAATTTTAGGTCTTGGCGATTTAGTTTTAATTGAAAGACAAAGAACTCAGCCAACAAATGGGCGCCTTGATTTATTGCTCCAGGACCCGGATTCTAAACGCAGGTATGAAGTTGAAATACAACTTGGAAATACCGACGAAAGCCACATCATAAGGACAATAGAGTATTGGGATACAGAAAGAAAAAGATATCAGCAATATGATCATTGCGCTGTTATAGTTGCAGAAAATATAACAGCAAGATTTTTTAATGTCATCAATCTTTTTAACGGGTTTGTTCCTCTCGTCGCAATAAAAATGGAAGCAAGAAAAATTGATGATGAAAAAATAAGTTTATCTTTTACGAAAGTGTTAGAAGAGAATATACCAGGGACAGATGAGGAGGAAAGAAATGTTGAAATTACTGACAGAAATTATTGGATAACAAAGAAAGGTTCAAAAGAAACAGTAGAGGTGGTCGATCAACTGCTTGAGATTATAAATGAAATTTCAATTGGTCATAAATTAAATTACACCAAATTTTATATAGGGTTGATAAAAGATGACCAAATAAATAATTTTGTTTCTTTCATTCCGCGTAGAAACAGAATGAGTGAGGTTGATATTAAATTACCATTTTCTGATGAAATTCAAAAAAATATTGAAGAGAAAAATTTACTTTATTTAGATTATGATTCTGTTTATACAAAAGCTTACAGATTAAAATTGTCGAAAAGTGATATCGTAGAAAATAAAGAATTTATCAAAGAGTTGTTTATTAAAGCATACGAAAATTCTAAGTAATCCTTTACTTGAATGTTTGAGTTTTGCTATACTGTGATCAATGACCACTCGAGCTATAAAATCACCATATACCGCCGAGAATGTCGCCAAATATTTTATTTATCTTGCTTCGCAAGCATTTGTCGGTGATAACAAAGAGCGGGAAGGCATCACTAACCTAAAGCTTCAAAAGGTGCTTTATTTTGCGCAGGCATACTATTTGTCAAAAATTGGTAAACCTCTTTTTTCCGATAACATCGAGGCTTGGGAATATGGACCAGTTATTCCAGAGGTTTACCACAAATTCAAAACTAAAGGCAGTAACCCGATTATCTGTGAGGAGGATAAATCATCTTTGTCTGATGAGGATAAAGAAAATCTAAGAAAGATTTGGGGAACTTTCGGCGGATATTCTGCAAGCAGGTTGGTGGATATAACCCATGCTCACATTCCATGGAAAGAGGCTAATAAATCAGCAAGTCGAATTATTTCGCACAAAGCGATAAAAGAGTATTACGCTCCACTGCTGAATAAATAGGCAAGGTAGAGCCCCTTGTCTATGGATGAACTCGAAACTCCTACAAAATTTGATCTTCAATATGCGGAAACAAAAGTCTGCTTTTCTATCTGCGATTGCTCGCTCGATAAAAAGTATTCGTTTTGGCGATTTGATGATAAAGGACAAGCGAGAAAGTTTATTGAGAAGTTAAGGTATTTTGAAAAACTCACTTGGAGGCAACTTGCTAATCTGCCACGGAAGAACGGACTGACACCAGAAAGGTCTAATAGCCCCAACTTTGATTTGATCCATGCACAAAATACATCTGATAGTAAATTTGCTGAGCAATTCTATTTTCACTTTCGCGTTGAACAGACGGGGTTATTTCGAGTGTTCGGATATCAACGAGGTCAATTTTTCTGTATTACGCATGTTGATCCGCACGGAAAGATAAATCACTAAATATGAACCAAATTCGAACCATTGGAATTATTATGGATGGCAATCGGCGGTGGGCGAAGCAAGCCGGTTTGCCAGCCGTTGAAGGTCATCGGCGGGGCGCCGAGAAGTTTCGGGAAGTGCTGAAATGGTCGCGCGAAGCGGGGATCAATACTGTGGTTGCTTACGCTTTCTCCGCCGAGAATTGGCAAAGGAAAAAATTGGAAGTTAATTTCCTATTCAAATTATTTCGTCAGTTTTTGAAAACCGAGGTTGACGCTCTAATCAAAGACAAAACTATTTTTCGATGCATTGGTGGTCGTGATTCTTTGCCAAAAGATCTACAGTTAGCTATGGCAGAAGCCGAAACGCGAACCAAGAATTTAGGACCGCTGACGCTTGTTGTCGCTGTGGCTTACGGCGGTCGAGCGGAGATCGTGTCGGCGGCAAAAGTTTTCGCGGAGCGGTATAAGGGAAATCTCAAGCAGGTTGGGGAAAGTGAATTTGAAAAATGTTTGTGGACGGCTGGCTTGCCCGATCCCGATTTGATTATCCGCACCGGTGGCGC
>JAZDGA010000010.1:0-2329 GCA_043807405.1 Candidatus Vogelbacteria bacterium
TTCCGAAATGTGTTCGACGGAAGCTTGGCGAAACATGGGAATTAAACTGCCCACATTATGAGCACTCACCACAACATTGGGTACTTTACGTTCAGTAAGTAAGGCACCGAGCACATAAGCATTGATGATCGTGGCCATAATCCCAATGTTGTCGGCTGATTCCGGAGACAACTCAAAGCGTTCCAACAAATCGCGCCCCCGAGCAATATTTCCCCCGCCTACCACTACCACCAACTGGGTAAGACTAGCGACAGCGCTCAATTCCGTTACGATTGCGCCAAGTCGCTTTTCGTCAAATATTCCGTTTTCTCCCTTCATTATTCCGCCACTCAAACGTAAAACTATCGGGCAATCATTGCCATAATAAGCCACTGTGCACCTCCCTTTCGTTAGAACACCAATCCCTTTCGGTCTTTCCAAAGATCAATCTAGCCAGACATACTACAGGAATATCAAGAAAAAACAATGGGCGCGAGAGGATTTGAACCTCCACCCGCTAAAGCGGATACGCTCCTGAAGCGTACGCGTATACCAGTTCCGCCACGCGCCCCTTCCTTAAATGTATATTGAAAACGGGCTATAATCAAATGATGGCTAAAATCGAAGCCTTGATCGCGCTGGCTAATGAGATCATCGCCGACACTTCGCTCCCGCTCGCGAAATCGAATCTCGTCTTCAAACTTATTTCCGAGATCGGCTGGAAACGCACGGAGGTTTATATCACCAATATCGTCAAGCGCCGACCGTCGGATAATCGCGACCCGTTGCCAGAAGAGATCGAGAGTTATAAACCGTACCTCGCGCGCCAGATTGAAATTATCAAACCGAAAATTATTGCCACCCTCGGTCGTTTCTCGATGAATTATTTTTTGCCCCAAGCGAAGATCACGCGCGATGAAGGCAAATTATTTCAATTTTACCTGCCGGGGCAGACCGGCAATTATTTTATTTATCCCCTTTTCCACCCCGCCGCCGCGCTCCGCTCCGCCACCACGCTCGAGGTCCTGCGTCAAAGTTTCCAACGCCTGCCCGAGGTCATCGCCAAAGCGGAAGAATTGGCTAAAACGAGACCGCCTTCATCAACAACCGAACCATCGGTCAAGCAAGAAAGTTTGTTTTGATCCGAACGGCTTAAATGCGAGTGGAAGGGATTCCTGCCACGCCGCCTGCGGCGAGGAGGAAGCCCCACCGCAGAAATTCGGAAGGACGTTGGGGCATGCTCTTTGATAACTTATCGCGTGAATTTGAAAGTGGAAACGATCCGTTCCAAAAGAGATTGCAAGTCGGCATGCGATTGCGAACCAGGCTTCGCTTCCGCACATCCGTTGTATTTGCTGAAATCTGGAGATTGCATATCAGCTTGCGTAAAAGCGCCTTGGCAACCCCAACCGGCGACTCTTATAGTACCGAATGGTACGGAAATAATATAACTATCAACCGTATTCCCCGCCGCGATTGCTTCATCTATTCTATAAACGTCGTTTGGGCCCAGTTTTGTCGGAACTATTTTTTTACTAACATCATTTGAAATAAGATTGCCATGACCATCACAGATAATTTCGTATACCGTCCCGTTTACGCCGTCAGCTATAAATGCATCCCGCACGAAATCGCACACGGTTGACGATTTGAGATAAATCCCAGAACTAAGATACTTGTCGCTGGCACTAGTTAAGTGAATTAATCCTGTTGAAATATCCTTACTGACCAAAACATCCTTGGGATATTGAAACTCAAAACCGTATTTATCATCGTGGTAAGTTTGCCAATTATTGGTTTCGTCTACCGGCGAAGATGTCGGTGCTTGTTTACTAGGAAGTTGCGTGTTGGTTGGTGTAGGTGTGGTAATTGACAAGGTAGATGTAGGACTAGGTGCCGTTTGTTGAGCAGGAGGAGATTGTCTCGTAGAAATGAAAAATACACTTACGCCAATGCCTATCACAAGTATAAACAACTGGATTATTAAAAACTTTTTTGAGATCATATGATTAAAAAATTTTCTTTCCCCCAATTCTACCACATTCCAAATGCAAGTGGAAGAAATCCCCGCCCAAATGTGCCCCGCCCAAACGACAAATAAAGCAGTCCCAAGTGCTAGCGATCGCAGTTACTTGGTACAGGTATAGTATACTAAACAAACTAAACAGGTTTTGATTTCAAAAGCAAAAGAGCTTCCTTGGCTGTTTCCAAATCGGCCGGATAACCGATGGGATGCCAGAATTTAGTTTCTACCGTGAAGACTTGATGGTCGCGAATTAATTGTTCGATCATCGTCGTCAGGTAATATTCGCCCGATGGTGACTGCGTCGGTTCGTAGGCAAAAATATTT
>JAZDGA010000011.1:0-37985 GCA_043807405.1 Candidatus Vogelbacteria bacterium
CTTTTTTTATTATTTTTAACCAATCGCCATATTTCTCATGCGCGCTATTCACGGATTTCCCAAGAAATTTTTCTCCGATTATCGCAAACCACTCCTTGAACTGCCTGATCTGATTAAAGTTCAGAAGGCCTCTTATCGTTGGCTCGTCAGCGATGGACTTAAGGAACTTTTTCGTGAGTTTTCGCCGATTAAAGATTATTCCGAAAAGAAATTTGAATTGGAATTTGTCAATTTTGATCTCGACCAGCCGAAATTCGATGAATATCACGCGGCGCAAAATCAGCTCTCTTATGAGGCGCCATTACGAGTCCGCGTGAAGTTGACGAACAAAATTTTGAAACAAGATAAGGAGCAGGAAATTTTCCTGGCCGATTTTCCGCTGATGACCGAGCATGGCACTTTTATTATTAATGGTAACGAGCGGGTGGTCGTGCCCCAACTGGCGCGGAGTTTCGGCGTTTTCTTTACCGACAATGAATTACGGAATCGGAAGTTTTTCGGCGCGAAAATTATTCCCGCCGGCGGCGCTTGGGTTGAGTTCGAGACCGAGAGTGATGATTGCATCTATGTGCGAATCGATCGGAAACGCAAATTTCCCTTCACTTATTTGCTCAAGATTTTTGCCGATCTGGCGGGTCGAACTCTCACCAACGAAGATATTCTCACCCTTTTTGCCAAAGTGCCGGAAGCTTTGCCTTATATTACCAAAACGCTTGCCCGCGACACGACCACTTCCGCGGATGAAGTCTATTTAGAAGTTTATCGGCGGTTGCGCGATAGCGATCTCGCCTCCATCGCTTCCGCTCGTGAATTTCTGACGGCGCTTTTCAGCCGAGAAAAATATGACCTTTCGGTCGTTGGACGCCTCCGTCTCAACCAACGTTTCCATGTCGGCACGCCGGCCGAGGCCGGCGAGTTACGCACCGTGACGCTTGAAGATCTGGTGGTCATTGTGGCGCATATTATTACTCTGAATCACACTAAGGACGCCGTCGGTGACGATATTGACCATTTAGGTTTGCGCCGGATTCGCTGTGTCGGCGAAATGCTCCAGCAGAAACTTCGTATTGGGATGATTCAAATGCGCCGGAATATTCAGGATCGCATGTCGACGATCGATTCGAGCGCGCTTTTACCGATCCAATTTATTAGCCCGCGACCGCTGCAAGCGCGCTTGAAAGAATTTTTTACCACCAACCAGTTGTCGCAGTTCATGAATCAGAAAAATGTCTTAAGCGAGATTGAACACTTGCGTCGCTTGTCGGCGCTTGGGCCGGGGGGCTTGACGCGCAAACGTTCGGGCTTGGAAGTGCGTGATGTCCACCCGTCGCACTATGGCCGGATTTGTCCGATCCATACGCCGGAAGGACCGAATATCGGACTGATTCTCCAGCTTTCTAATTATTCCAAGGTCACCGATTTTGGGATTCTCGAGACGCCCTATCGGAAAGTGAAGAAGGGAAAAATTACCGACGAGATTGTTTATCTCAACGCACTGGAAGAAGAAAAATATACAATTGCGCACGGTAGTGTGTCTTATGACGACAAATTGGAATTAATCGAAGATCAGGTAGAGGTTCGTCTGGCCGGCAAACCAACAATGGCTCCGCGGGATAAAGTGGAACTCATTGATGTGGCGCCGTATCAAGCTTTTTCACTCGCCACCTCACTGATTCCTTTTCTCGAGCACAATGATGCTAATCGCGCGCTGATGGGTTCGAATATGCAGAAGCAGGCTATTCCCTGCATCGCGCCGGAATTCCCGCTTGTCGCCACCGGCATGGAGAGTCGCGTGGCGCAGGATTCCGGTCGAGTGGTGTTGGCGCGTCAAGCTGGAATCGTTAAGGCGATTGACGCTTCGCGAATTATTATTACCACTAACAAAGATAAAGAAGGCGATCAAGATGAATATAATTTAATTACTTTTCGCAAAACGAATGACAATACAGTTTTTCACCAACGACCGGCGGTGGCGGTGGGCGATAAAGTTAAAACGGGTGATCTCCTTGCCGACACTTCTTCGAGCGTCAACGGACAGTTGTCGGTCGGACAGAATGTTTTGGTCGCCTTTATGTCTTGGGGCGGAGCGAATTATGAAGACGCGATTATTATTTCCGAACGATTGGTCAAGAAACAAATTTTTAGCAGTGTTTATATTGAAGAATTTAAAACCAATGTTCGTGATACGAAACTTGGGCCGGAGGTAACTACACCGGATATTCCAAATGTCGGCGAAGCAAAACTGAAAAATTTAGATGAAGAAGGAATTGTTCGCATTGGCGCCGAAGTTCAGCCGAATGATATTTTGGTTGGCAAAATTACACCAAAAGGCGAGACAGAATTAACGCCAGAAGAGCGATTACTGCGGGCGATTTTCGGCGATAAGGCTCGCGATGTCAAAGACACTTCCAAGCGCGTCCCCAACGGTAAGAAAGGCAAGGTCGTCGGCGTGCGCATTTTCTCGCGTGAGCGGGGTGATAAATTGGAATCGGGGATTACCAAACGAATTCATGTCGAAACCGCCGAGGTCAGGAATATTTCGGTTGGCGACAAGCTTTGTGGCCGACATGGTAACAAAGGAGTAATCGCCAGAATCTTACCAGAAGAAGATATGCCTTACACCGCTGATGGTACACCGGTGGATATTATTCTCACCCCGCTCGGCGTGCCGAGTCGAATGAATCTTGGTCAGATTTTTGAAATGCATTTAGGTTTAGCGGCTCACGCGCTTGGTTATCAAGCGGTTACCCCGCCGTTCATCGGAGTGAAAGACGCCGAAATTAAGAAAGAGTTGGTCCGGGCTGGTTATCCGGCTTCCGGCAAGGTTCCGCTCTATGATGGTCGGACGGGCGAATCGTTTAATCAGGACATCGCGCTGGGTTATATGTATATTTTGAAACTCGATCACATGGTGGAAGATAAAATCCATATGCGTTCGATTGGACCATACTCACTGATCACCCAACAACCGCTTGGTGGTAAAGCCCAACGCGGCGGGCAGAGATTCGGTGAGATGGAAGTTTGGGCGCTGGAAGGTTACGGAGCGGCTTACTCGCTTCGTGAAATGATGACGATTAAATCCGATGATATCACTGGTCGGTCGCAAGCTTTTGATTCGATGATTAAAGGTGATCCGATTCGGGAACCCAATTTGCCAGCGTCATTCAATGTGATGCTGAATGAACTGCGTGGATTGGCGCTCGACGTGGAACTTAAAAAAGTTTAATTTTATTTATGCTGACAAAAAAATCAAATTCTAATTCGACTGATGCTTCGTTTCTTCCCTCTGAATCAAAGTGGGGCGCTGAATCAGGGTTTACTCCGCCGACCGACTGGAATGCGATTTCGCTCAAATTAGCTTCGCCCGAGAGAATTCGCGCTTGGTCGCATGGCGAAGTGACTAAGGCCGAGACAATCAATTATCGCACTGGTCGGTCCGAACGAGGGGGACTTTTCGATGAGCGGATTTTTGGCCCCGAAAAAGATTATGAATGTTACTGCGGTAAATATCGCCGAATCCGCTACAAAGATATTGTCTGCGAGCGGTGCGGAGTTGAAGTAACGCGGTCAATTGTTCGGCGCGAACGAATGGGTCATATCGAGCTGGCCAGTCCGGTTAGTCATATTTGGTTCTTGCGGAGTGTCCCGTCTCGGATGGGTCTCTTATTGAATCTTTCAATCAACGATCTCGAGAAAGTGATTTATTTCGCCGGCTATATTATTACCGCCGTCAACCAAACGGAGAAATCGCGGGTGATTAAAGAAATTGAACATGAATACAAAGTCAAAGCCAAAACTCTTCAAGATGAACGGAGTCGTGAGCGGTTGCGTGAATCAATGGCCGAGGCAAAACGCCAGTTGGAACGACTCGCTCAAGGACAAGTGCTGGACGAAGTTTCTTATCATCGTTTATCACTCAAATATGGCTCAGTTTTTGAAGCTGATATCGGGGCGGAAGCAATTTATAAAATTTTTAAAACTCTTGACTTGGCAAAACTGGTGGTGGAGTTAGAAGGAGAATTAGTTAAAACCAGCGCCTTGGAGCGTGGAAAAATTCAAAAACGTTATAATCTGGTCCGCTCGCTTCAACGTTCTGGCGTTAAACCGGAATGGGTTTTCTTAACGACGATTCCGGTAACCCCGCCGGATCTTCGGCCGATTGTGCCGCTTGACGGTGGACGGCACGCGACCAGCGATGTGAACGATCTTTATCGGCGGGTGATTAACCGCAATAATCGGTTGAAGAAGTTACTTGAACTCAACGCGCCCGAAGTAATTTTGCGCAACGAAAAACGAATTCTTCAAGAAGCGGTTGATGCTCTTATCGACAACTCAATTCGGAAAACGAGTGGCGCGGTTAATCAAGCGCAACGGCGGCCACTTAAATCATTATCGGATAATCTCAAGGGGAAACAGGGGCGTTTCCGCCAGAATTTGCTCGGTAAACGAGTGGACTATTCGGCTCGGTCAGTGATTGTCGTCGGGCCGGATCTTAAATTGTCTGAATGCGGATTGCCTAAGCATATGGCGCTCGAACTTTTCCGCCCGTTCATTATTTCCAGTATTTTGGAACAAGAATTGGCTTTCAATATTCGGGGCGCCAATCGTTTGATTGATGATCAGATTCCCGAAGTCTGGGAAATTCTTGAGAATGTCATTCGGGATCGTTATGTTTTTCTCAACCGCGCGCCGACGCTTCATCGTCTCGGAATTCAAGCTTTCCGCCCAATTTTGATTGAAGGTAACGCGATTCAGATTCACCCGCTGGTTTGCAGCGCTTTCAACGCCGATTTCGACGGCGATCAGATGGCGGTGCATGTGCCCTTGTCGGTTGCGGCCCAACGTGAAGCGCGGGAAATTATCGCTGCCGATAAAAATATTCTTAAGCCCGGGAACGGCAATCCGATTATTTCGCTCAAGCTTGACATCGTTCTTGGTTGCTATTGGGTAACGAAGTTGATTTCGAAAGCCGTGGCTAACGACAAAACCTTTTCTGACTTCCAGATGGCGATTGCGGCTCAAAACTATGGAATAGTTGATCTTCGCGCGCCGATCAAGGTTGAAGCGCTTGGCGAACCGAAGTTGAAGTCGTCCACTGAAAAATTTGTGACCACTTCGGTTGGCCGAATTCTCTTTAATGAAATTTTGCCCGTCGATTTTCCTTTCATCAATCACGAAATAAACAGCAAAGAAATGAATCGTTTGGTCGACGATCTAATTGCGACTTATCCGATTGAGAAAATGGGAGAAGTTCTGGATGGAATTAAGGGCCTCGGCTTTTACTATGCGACGCAGTCGGGAATTACTTGGGGGATAGATGATATGACCGTCCCCGAAGGGAAGTTGTCTATTATTAGAACGGCGCGGACCGAAAGCGCGCGGTTGGAGCAAATGTATGATGAAGGACTTCTGTCTCGCGATGAGAAATACCGGATGAATATTGAAACTTGGACGCGCGCCCGAAGCCAAATTGAAAAACTTTTGCCGACCAGTCTCGACCCGTTGGGTTCGGTGATGTATATGTTGAATTCAGGCGCGCGCGGTTCAATCAGCCAGATTACCCAGATGTCGGGCATGAAAGGTTTAATTGTGAATCCTTCCGGCCAAACTCTCGATTTCCCAATTATTCCGTCTTATAAAGAGGGACTCTCGCCGTTGGAATTTTTTATGACCACGCACGGTTCGCGGAAAGGTTTAGTGGACACTGCTCTCAATACCGCTAAAGCCGGTTATCTGACTCAACGTTTGGTCAATGTCGCTCAAGAAGTAATCGTGACGGAAGAGGATTGCGGAGATAAACACGGCAAACGTTTAACCCCGCAGAATGTTTCCAATTTGGAAACGGGCCTCGGCAGTCTTCTGCGAGGCCGGGTTCTTGCTCAAGATTTAGTGACCACCGACGGGGAAGTTCTCTTCAAGAAAGGTTATTTGGTGACGGCGGCCGAAGCTCGCCAAATTGATTCGTCAAAGTTTGCCGAAGTTCACGTGCGAACGGTCTTGACTTGTCAATCTGCCAAGGGGATCTGTCAACAGTGTTATGGTACTGACCCCGGCCGAGGGCGTCTGGTTGAAATTGGCGAGGCCGTCGGAATTGTGGCCGCTCAAGCGATTGGTGAACCCGGTACCCAATTAACGATGAGAACTAAGCATGCCGGCGGCGTGGATGTCGGCGGTGATATTGTCGGCGGTTTGCCCCGAGTGGAAGAAGTTTTCGAACGGCGCGTACCCAAGCGAGGGGCGGTGGTAAGTGAGGTCGCTGGTTTGGTAACCGAAATTCAAACTTTAGAAAAAGAACAGGTAATTGTTATTTTGGCTGACCCGCTTCGCCGAAGCGAGGCGAGTCGGTCAACGGGCGGCAAGAAATCAAGTCCGACAAAAAATGAAACAGTAGAATATAAAGCACCATTGACGCGTACGGCGTTGGTTAAGGTTGGCGATGCTGTGACCGCCGGGCAAATTATCACGGATGGCTCGGCCAACCTCGCCACTCTTTTCAAATATGCCGGCCGAGCCGCCACGGAAGAATATATTATTACCGAGATTAGCAATATCTACGAACTTCAAGGCGCGTCTATTTCGCGTAAGCATATCGAAGTAATTATTCGTCAGATGTTTTCTCGTTATCGGATTAAAAGCGCCGGTGGAACAGATTTCGAACCCGGCGATGTTGTGGAGTGTGAGTTACTAACGGCCGAAAACGCGAAGGCAAAAGAAGTCGGCAAAGAACCCGCTCTCGCTGAACCGCTCCTGCTTGGTATCTCGGATGTGTCATTGACTTCCAGCAGTTTTCTCGCCGCGGTCTCCTTCCAGCAATCGACGAAAATGCTAATCAAAACAGCCTTACGAGGCGGTCTGGATCGACTCCGCGGCCTAAAGGAGAATGTAATTGTCGGTCGACTTATTCCGGCGGGGACGGGGTTAAAAGCCGGCTATAATGTCATCGACCGTTGAACAAATTAAAGCTCGGCTGACGATTATTGATGTCGTTGGTTCATATCTGACATTGGAAAAGGCCGGAGCGAATTATCGAGCGCGGTGTCCTTTCCACACCGAGAAAACTCCCTCCTTTTTTGTTTCGCCGGCGCGCGAGACTTATCATTGTTTTGGTTGCAATCGGGGCGGAGATATTTTCACTTTTGTGGAAGAAATCGAGGGACTTGATTTTCTTGGCGCGCTGAAAGTTTTGGCGCTTCGCGCCGGTGTCCCGCTTGAACCAGTTAATCACGAAACGGCCAATGCCAAGGAACGACTTCATGCGGTAGTGGAAGCGGCAGTTACTTACTACACGAAGGTTTTGACAAATCGGTCTGACGCCCAAGCTTATCTGGTTGAACGAGGTTTAACTCCGGAAACAATTGCCAGTTTTCGTCTCGGTTTCGCTCCCGCGGGTTGGCGTGAATTGACGGATTATTTACTTGGCCGCGGGTTTACTGAATTAGATCTTAACCAATCGGGATTAGTCGCGCGATCTAATCGCGGGGGCCGGCTCTTCGATCGTTTTCGCAATCGAATCATGTTTCCAATTACCGATGGCGCCGGCCGGCCGATTGCTTTCTCGGGACGGTTATTCGGTGCCGAAGCGGTGTCAGCCGAAGCCAAATATATCAACAGTCCTGACACCTTGCTCTATGATAAATCGCGGGCGCTTTATCTTTTCGATCGAGCTAAACTCGCGATTCGGCGGGCTGGACGTTGCGTGTTGGTAGAAGGACAATTTGACGCTGTTTTGTCGCATCAGGCGGGAATAGTTGAAACAATTGCCGTATCTGGCACCGCGCTCTCGGGGGCTCATCTCGATCTAATTCATCGGTTGACCAATCAACTCATAATGGCTTTCGACGGCGACGAGGCTGGAATCAAAGCTTCCGACCGGGCGATTACTTTGGCGCTGGAACGGGGTTTCGAAGTTCGGGTAGTTGTTTTGCCGGCGGGTCGGGATCCGGCCGAGATTATTCAAGAATCAAGTGAGGGCTGGAAGAAAATGTTGAACGAGACGGTGCATGTGATAGATTTCTTAATTGAAACAGTCAAACATCGGATTTCCGAAAAGCGTCAACTGGCTCACGCAATCGAACGGGAGGTTTATCCCTATCTGGCGGCGCTGGCTAATCCGATTGATCAAGCGCACTTTATCAGGAATATCGCGGAATTGGTGCGACTGCCCGAAACAGTGATTCGCGATGGTGTTGGTCGAGCTAAGGCGCCAAAGTCCAGCGGCATGTCCGAGCCAGTTAAGTTAGTCACTTTACCGGCGCGCACTCGTCGGGATCGGTTGGAAGATCTGATTCTCGGTTTTGTCGCTTGGCGCGGGAAGACGGACGAAGCAGTTAAAAAACTAGTTAGCGAACGTTGGGGCAATGATTTTTTTACCCGCCGACAAACTGATTCTCGAGATCGGGAATCCGAACAATCTTTTATGGCGGAAGTAACTTATGCCGAAGGCAGTGATCTAACGACCACCTTGGCTGGTCTGCTTGATGAATGGCAAACCGAGGTTTGGCGCGCGGAATTGGCGGAAACGGTCCATCGGCTCAAAGAACTTGATTCGAAAACTGAATCGAAGTTAGCAAACCAATATCTCAAACGGTGCAAAGAATTATCAGAGCTAATATTTAAATTATGAAAAAGAAAAAAATAATAATCAAGAAAAAAAAGCCGATGATTAAGATTAAGGTTAAACCCAAGCCTCGCCCAAGACCAAAAAGTAATAGAAATCAAGAAGCCAAAGTCAACTCTTTGCTGGCGCGTGGTCGACAGCGTGGTTTCGTTACCTACAGCGAACTCTTAAAAGAGTTTCCGCTAATCGAAACGGATTTGCTGTTTGTGGATCAACTCTATGAACGGTTTGAACTAGCGGGAATTGATGTTCTCGAAGAGACTGGTTTCTTGGATGATTTGAGCGATACCGCCTTGCCGGGAAAGTTGAAAAGTGATCGTTATGCCAGTACCGGTTTGGATTCGGTGCAAATATATCTTAAAGAAATTGGCCGGCATAAACTTATTTCCGCGGCCGAAGAACGGGAGTTGGCCCGACGAATTATTCAAGGCGACGAAGAAGCCAAACGAGCGCTCGCCAATGCCAACTTGCGTCTCGTCGTCTCGATTGCCAAACGCTATATTGGTCGAAGCAATAATCTTACTTTGCTCGATCTAATTCAAGAGGGGAATCTCGGACTTTTCAAGGCGGTTGAGAAATTCGATTGGACGCGCGGTTATAAATTTTCCACTTATGCTACTTGGTGGATTCGGCAAGCGGTCACTCGCGCCTTAGCTGACCAATCGCGGACGATTCGGATTCCGGTGCATATGGTGGAGACGATCGCTAAATATAAACAAGTAGTGCGTCGCTTGATTCAAGATCTTGGTCGCGAACCATTACCGGCCGAAATTGCCACCGAGATGGGGATTGAGATAGAAAAAGTCTCAATGATTGAGAAGATTGATCAGAGCACCGCCTCACTCGATAAGCCGACCAACAGTGAAGAAGAGAAATCAACGATCGGCGAATTTATTCCAGATACCAAAATGAGCTCGCCCGGTGAAGATTCCGCCCGGCGAATTCTTCGTGATCAAATTCGGGAAATTTTGGCTGGGCTCTCGCCCAAAGAACGGAAGATTCTGGAGATGCGCCATGGTCTGGCTGACGGCGTGATGCGGACGCTGGAAGAAGTCGGGCGGGAGTTCGGTGTCACCCGCGAACGCATCCGTCAGATTGAAGCTAAGGCGCACGAAAAAATCCGCCAGCACGACCACATCAAAAAACTCGCAGGGTATTAATGATTATTTTTTAGTCAGCAGACCGTCAATTAGTTGCTTCATACCTTCGAAAGGAATCGCGCCTTGGAGAGCAATTTTCTTGCCGTCGGGAGTAATGACAATCGGGAAAGGTGTACCTGTTCCGCCGGCGGCTACCGCATCTTGATATTGCGCTTCAACCACGGCCGTGGTCGCGCCACTCATTTGGCATTGGGTGAAAGCGGTTTGATCGAGCCCAATATCTTTCGCGATAATCGGTAGTTGGGCTGGGTCAAGACCGTTATTAGCCGGCGTGATTTCAAAAACTTTTGTAATATAAGCCCAGAATTTATCATTCCCGCCAAGATTAAAAGCGCATTCAGTGGCCTCGGCTTCTTTCCGCGCTTTCGAGTGGAGCTGATCAAGCGGGAAGTGACGATAAATCCAAGCCACTTGACCAGTCGGGGCATACTTTTCCATCACCTGAAGCATAGTCTGGTGAAAATCTTTGCAAAAAGGACATTCGAGATCAGAAAATTCCACAATTTTAATCGGAGCTTTTAAGTCGCCAAGAATATGATCTTGAGCGGAAACGGGTTTCAAATTCTCAAGTTTGGCGTTGTTGGTGACTTCCGGAGTGGCGACTTGAGCTGTCGGCGGAATCCCGCTATCTTTGTAATAAATCGCGCTAGCGATAATTAAGCCAGCAATAAGAATCGTGGCGGGGACAGCATACGGCGATGTTTTTTCTTCCATATTAATTTATTTATCTGTTAATTCTTTGAGTATATCAAACGGTTCTTAACCGCGCAAGACCAAGATCTGGTTATTTCTAATCTTGATTAGAGTGGAAGGTTTGCCAGTTAAACGCTTTTTACCAAAGTAAAAATCAACTTGTTTCCCGAAATATTTTTTGGCTTCGATAATATTTTTGGCTGGCGGCCGGTCGGCAGAATTAACTGAAGTCGCAATGAGTGGCCCGGTTTGTTTTAAGAGTTTGCGCAGTGGTGATAAGGCGGGTAAACGACAGGTTAAAGTTTTAGTAAAAATAATGCTAATTGGTCCAGGCCAAATCTGCTTAATAATTTTTAAGGTGGCTGGTGTTGGTTTGAATTTAAACTTTTTTAAATCAGCGAGATCGCCAATCAGAATGATACTCGGTTTATTAAGTGGCCGATGTTTGAGTTTATAAATTCTAGCAACAGTAATAGGATTAAGCGCTTGGCCGACGAGACCATAAATAGTGTCCGTCGGCATCACGCCGACCCCGCCATCTTTCAAAATTTTAATTGCTTGGTTTCTGTTCATAGTGATAAAAAACCGGCAAGTAGGGGATACTTGCCGGAGCGTAATACTCGGTGGGTGATAACGGTTGGTTACAATGCCGGGCGGGGGACGGCGAGGAAAACTCGTCGTATTTTTTGACCATCACGAGGTGGGAAAATCGCGACATCGAAAAGTTGTTGCGCTCGGGCTTGACCATCCGAGAGTGGAACACCATTCTCATCAAACCCACCGCGTAGCAACTTTCTAGTTGCTATTTCCTCACATTTCTTGGTTGTCAAACCACATCGGAATTGCGCCATGATACGACCCTTTCCAGACTTGGGGACCTAGCTTGAGCTAGACGCCTAGTTCCATCTAGGCACGACCACTCAATCTTGACTGATTCTACTCCCAATGGTTTAAGAAGTCAATTAAGATATCCACAGGTCAAGAAATTAAATGCTTCTCATTCATTTCGTGCAAAGCGACGATAAAGAGACTCTCACTCCAGCCCAGCGGAACATTGTCGTTGTATTTAGTCGAGTTTGATAGGTAAAGTTCCGGAATCACGCCATCTCTGGTAATTGTTTTCTTCGCCTCGTCAAAAAAGTATTTCGCCTTGTCAACGTTATTAAGTTTCGAATGAATAATCGAAAGCCAGCTTAAACCGAAAGTCCATTCCGCTTCTTCCGACCAGCCATCGGGATTTTTGTTGTAATAATGATCGCCCTTGTAACGAATCACTCCGCGTTCGCGCAACAAATGATATTCCACATTTTCTAAAATCGTTGCGGTTTCGTTGGCGTTAACCACATGAAAAGGCCAGATTAACGCCAGGAGCGCCAAATCAACAAATTTGCGTTTGGATTCGCGAGGCAACATCTCATGCAAAGTTTGTCGTCCTTTTTCCAATAAATTATCGGGAACGGAAACACCCTTGATCCGTTTGGCCATTTCTAAACCAGCCAAACAAGCACCCACGGAAGAACTATGGATTTCTTGTTCTTCTTCCCAAATACCGGAGTCCGAATCATGCCAGTATTCCAAGGTTGATAAATACCAAACTAATTTTTGTAAAATCCGCCGTTCATCATCGTCTTTAATTATCAAATCGTTTAATTCACCGATTTTAAATAAAATACAACCGATAGAATCATTCTGTTTATTACCCCACTCTTCCCAATATTCGTTGAAGGTTACGGGATCGTAACGGGGATGAATATATTCGTGCGTATGCTCGGGTTTTTTACTGATAGCGTAATCAATCTTGTATTCGTGTTTTTTAAAAATATCGAGAATTGCCCGATAAGTTTTTCGCACGGTTTCCAAATCGTCTAAGACTTCGAACGCTAGACATTCGTAAAAGTTATCTCGGAGCCACGCTTTATCATAGCCGGTTTTAACGCCTTTTTTTGAGGCGGCAAATAAACCCGATTCATACTGCAAATCCTTCAAAATCTTGAGGTGTTGAGCAACTAATTTATTGTAGATTAAATTTTGGATAATGAGATTTTTATTTTATCATATTTTTAAAAGGCGTGCTAAGATGGCGAGATATGAAAAAGCGTCAAGTTTATTTTGATAATGCTTCGACGACACCATTGCATCCGCGGGTGTTGCGCACGATGATGCCGTATTTCACTCAAGATTACGGCAATCCGTCTAATCTTTATGAGATCGGTCGTGACGCTAAAAAAGCGATTGCAGTGGCGCTGGCGCAGATAGCAACCGCCCTGGGTTGTCATTCAGAGGAGTTCATTTTTACTGGATCGGCGACCGAGGCGGATAATCTAGCCCTCGCCGGTTCGGCTCGGGCGCATAAATCAGAAGGTAACAGAATAATAATTTCGGCTCTGGAACACAAGGGGATTATGGCCGTCGCCGAAGCTCTGGGGAAAGAAGGATTCGAGGTCATCAAATTACCCGTCGACAAAAATGGTTTGGTTAGTTTGGATGAAGTGAAGAAAAATTTGAATGACAAAACGATAATTGTTTCAGTAACAATGGCCGATAGTGAGACTGGAACTTTGCAACCAATTTCAGAAATCGCTTCTTTAATTAAATCATTTCGCGGAAATCGATCATTGCCTTATTTCCACACCGATGCCAGTCAGGCGATGACCTACACCGAGATTAATGTCGAAAAGCTGGGCGTTGATTTGCTCACTTTGTCGGCGCATAAATTGCGTGGACCAAAAGGGATCGGTGGATTGTTCGTGCAACGCGGGCTCAAATTAGAGCCAATAATTTACGGTGGTGGCCAGCAAGGTCGATTGCGGTCAGGAACGGAAAATGTCCCGGCGATTGTCGGTTTCGGTCAAGCGGTGGAACTCAACGAAGAATATAAAAAGAAAGGTTCAGCGCGGGTGAAAAAATTGCGTGATGATTTGCAAAGGGGGATTTTTAAATCGGTGTCGAAAGTTGTTTTGAATGGTCATCCGATAAAACGCCTGCCAAATTTTTTGAACTTATCAATTTTGGATGTCGAGGGAGAATCGCTGCTTCTGGAATTAGACGAGCGGGGAATCATGATCAATACTGGTTCGGCTTGCAATTCGGAAAGTCTGGAGCCGTCTTATGTTCTTATGGCGCTCGGCAATCCTTACGAGTTTATTCACGGGAGTGTTCGGTTTACCTTGGGCGCGGAGACGACGAGGTCGGAGGTAAATTATGTCTTGAAATACTTGCCGGCGATCGTCGAGCGTCTGAGAAAAATTTCACCCCTCAATCTTTCGCTAGATGAAAAGCGGACAATGTCCGATCCGCGGGCGTTCATCGGTGGGCAAACACCGCACTTCTTAAGAAAAAAGATAAAAAAATGAAACCAGATATTATCAATCAGCAGGTTGGTGGATCGTGGGCATATTCAGACGAAGTCCGCAACCATTTTTTCTCACCGCAAAATTTGCTTTGGGAAAATCCGAAGGAAGCCGACTATGATGCCGAAGGGATGGTGGGTTCGCCGGCTTGTGGTGATGTGATGCGCGTTTGGCTTAAGATTGATCCTAAGCGAGATGTGATCACCGATTTCAAGTGGCGAACTTTCGGTTGTGCCAGCGCCATCGCCGCCACCTCAATGCTCTCGGTGATGGTAACGGAGAAGCGGGGAATGAAAATTGATGACGCTTTGAAAATAACTCCGCAAGATATTATCGCTCGACTCGATGGTTTGCCTGATCGCAAAATTCATTGTTCGGTGCTTGGTGATAAGGCTTTGCGGGCGGCAATTAATCATTGGTTCAAGAAAACGGATCAGCTCTCTCGGATCGTTGTCGATGGGAAGAAACTCATTGACCCCAATACTAAAGTGACCGAAGCCGATATTGAAGAAGCGGTACTGGAGGGCGCGCTGACGCTGGAAGCGGTTCAGAAGCGGACGAAAGTCGGTATCGGTTATCCACAGTGTTTACCGGCGGTTGAGGAATTGATTAGATTTTACAAAGAGAAGTATTTTGGATAAGATATATGGTATACTTATCGTATGGCAAACATTAAAGAATATCTTCGCAATAAAGAAGGTTCGAATATTGGGAAAATAGTAATCGATCGCGACTTGTGCATTGGCGCCGCTTCGTGCATTGCCGTATCCGGTGAGACTTATAATTTGGATAATGAAAATAAAGCGGTCGTGATTGATCCCAATGCGACAGACGATGCGACGCTTATAATGTCGGCGGAATCTTGCCCGACGAAAGCGATTCTGCTGTTCGATAAATCAGGCAAACAGATTTTCCCTAAATAAAGTGGAGAAATATAAATACGTAATTATCGGTGGTGGCGCAGCGGGTGTGTCGGCGGCGGAAACGATTAGACAAGTGGATAAAAGTGGCTCTCTGGCGGTGGTGAGCGACGAAGCTCACGCGCTGTATTCGCGCGTGATGCTTTCCAAACCCAACTTCTTTTTGGGTAAAATTCCTTTCGATCAAGTTTATTTAAAGGGTGCTGACTGGTATAAAGAAAACCAGATCCAATTTTTGGGTGGTGAAACGGCGGTGAGTTTGGACGGAGCAAATAAAATTTTATCTCTGGCCGATGGTGGCAAATTGCAGTATGAAAAGTTGTTGATCGCAACCGGTGTGAGAGCGAGGACGCTGAATGTTCCCGGCGCCGACAAGAAAGGTATTCATTATCTGCGAACCCTCGAAGACGGTCAGAAAATAATGGAACATATCAAGACCGGCAAGAAGGCCGTAACGATTGGCGGGGGTTTTATCAGTTTCGAAATGGCCGATTTGTTGAAATTAGCTGGACTCGAAACCACGATGATTCTTCGCGAGGCCTACTTCTGGGAACCGATTTTAGATGAAGCGTCGGGAATGATGATTGAAAATACTCTGGTAAAAAACGGCATAAAAATTATTAAGCAAGTGGAATTGACCGAGATTACCGGCGCTGAGTCAGTGGCGGGTGTGGTTTTGAAAAATGGAGCGCATCTTCCGTGTGATGTGTTGATGTGCGGAATTGGCGTGGTCAGCCCAATCGATTGGGTAAAACAATCCGGAATCGTAACCAATAAAGGAATTTTGGCGAATGAATATCTCGAGACAAATTTGCCAGATGTTTGGACGGCGGGGGATATTGCCGAATACAAAGATTTACTTTTGGAAGAAAATGTCCAAATGGGTAATTGGGTCAATGCCAAAGAGCAGGGGAGAGTCGCCGGACTTAATATGGTTGGCGCCGGGGAAAAACATCCGTTCAAATTTGTTTCCTTCTATACCACGCAAGGTTTGGGAATCACAATTGCTTTCGTTGGTGATGTCGCGCCGGGTCAAGACCGATTAATAATTCCGCGTGGTTCGCCGGAGGTTAATTCCTATGGGCGAATTATTATTGTCGGTCAAGAACTGGTGGGCGCGACGCTGATCAACCGTACTGCTGAAATGGCAACCATTTCCAAACTGATTGAAAAAAATGTAGACATCTCCACTCACCATGCCGACCTCGCCGATCCCAATTTCGACTTGAAAAAATTACTGGTTTGATGCGAGATGTTTACGACCGTTTCAATTTCGCACCTTGTCCCCTTGTTCTTAATAAAACCACGATCGTGGATTTTGTAAGACATCAAATAGGGAGTGGCAAAAAACCCTTTATTTATACCATTATTCGGACATCGGCGACTTTTATTCCTTCGGGCGTAATGATGACGGGGTTGAGATCTAGTTCTTTAATTTCCGGATGATCAATGCCGAGTTTAGAAATTTTAACGATTAGTTCAGCCAAAGCATTTATATCCACCGGTTTTTCACCGCGGAAGCCGGAGAGAATTTTAGCCCCCTTAATTTCTTGAATCATTTCCAGCGCCATTTCTTGAGAAACCGGTGCCACGCGAAGCGCCGTGTCTTTCAAAACCTCGACGAAAATGCCGCCCAAACCGAAGAGAATCGTTGGACCGAAAATCGGATCACGTTTCATTCCAATAATCACTTCTTTCCCGACCGCCATTGGCTGGAGAAACATTCCTTCAAGTTTAATGTATGGATTTCTGGCCATAATTTCAACCCAAGCTTTTTCCGTTTCTTCAAGATTATTTAAATTTAATTTAATGGCGCCCAAATCAGTTTTGTGAATAATGTCTGGTGAAATTGCTTTCAACACAAAAGGCGCAATACCTAATTTTGAAAGGGTGGTGGCGAGTTCGGTTTTTTCTTTAATCAACACGCCAGTTAAATTAATTTTATAATCTTCCAAAATTTTAGCCGTCTCGACGAAGTTCAGCAGAGATAAAGATGGAGTTGGCGTGACCGTGTTATTTTCGGTGATTGTTCTTTCCGGTTTTTTAATACCACGCGCGAGATTGTCTAAAGCCTCAATCGCATCTTTGGGAAAAGTGAAATTTACTAAATTATTTTGTTTGAAATAAGTTAGACCGGTTTCTATCGTTGGACCACCGATAAAAACTGGCAGGATCGGTTTTTGTTGGCGAAATTCGGTTACCAATTTCGCCGTGGCTTCCACTTCGGTCATCATTTGGGGTGTGAGAATCAACACCACACCGTCGGTTTCTTTTTCAGCACAAACAATTCTAAGCGCGTCAGCATAACGCGACGCGAGCGCGTCGCCGATAATGTCGATGGGGTTGCCGACGGCCGCCATGGGGGGCAAAACTTTCCGCAAGGCTTCTTTTGTCTCCGCCGAAAATTCTACCAGCGCCAGCGAACGGGAAAGATCAATGAGATCAGCCGTGACGACTGACGGACCGCCCCCGTTTGTCAGAATTACCAATCGCTGGAGGGGTTGTTTGATCCCAAGTTGGAAAAGTTTTGCCAGATTAAAAAATTCACGGATTGATTCCACGGTGATTACGCCAACCTGTTTGCAGGCGGCGAGAAACACTGAATCGGTCGGTGTTAACGAACCAGTGTGCGACATCACGGCTTTCACTCCGTGCGCCGAACGGCCAGCGCGCAAGACGACCACTGGTTTGGTTTTGGTAATCTCGGCGCAGAGACGCATAAATTCTGGTCCAGCGGATAATTTTTCTAGATAAACAAGAATCGCTTCGGTGTCTTGATCGTGAGCTAGATATTCTAAGAATTCTATTTCAGTTAGTTGCGTTTCATTGCCCAAGCTAATGAATTTTGAAAAACCAATATTATCAACAATAGCGAGATCAAGAAGCGCCGTGCCCAACGCGCCAGACTGCGAGAGGAAAGCAATCTTTCCTTTAGGTGGTTTTTGCGCGGCAAACGAAGCGTTAAAATCAGTATGACAATCGATCACCCCAAGACAATTTGGTCCAAGCAGAGCAATTCCGTATTCACGCGCGATGGAAGCAATTTTGATTTCAAGTTCTTTACCCAACTCGCCCGTTTCTTTGAAACCGGAAGAAATAATTATGGCTGAAGGAATTTTTTTTACCCCGCAATCTGTCAAAATTTGCGGTACAATATCCGCCCGAACGGCGATTACCGCCAAATCAATTTTTTCCGAAATATCAGTGACTGATGGATAAGATTTCAATCCCGCTAGTTCTTGGCTGTTAACATTGACTGGATAAATCACTCGTTGCCCGCTCTTCAGAAGATTGGTTAACAAAGCAAAGCCGACTTTATTTTTGTTGCTAGACGCGCCGATGATAGCGACTGATTGGGGGTTAAAAAAGTTATTTAACTCCATAGCTGTTCTTCGAAAGTCGGTTTTTCGACATTGTAAAAAATTCCAACGGGCGTTTTTTCATTGGGCGCAGTCAAAAATTCCAATGAGGCTTTTTTATCCTGGATTGGAAAATTTTCGGGAATGGAATAGATTCGATCTTTGAAATATTCACGAGTGTCAAAGAAAGTTATACACGGTTGGATTATTTCGACAAAAGAAAAGCCCCTGTGATTAATCGCCTCCACCATTACTTTTTTTGTGCTGGCGATGTCTTCGGCGTAAGTTCGGGCGAGAAAAGTCGCGCCGGCTTCAAGAAGCATTGGTAGAGGAGTAAACGGTTCTTCGATACTGCCGAAGGGCGTTGATTTACTTCGGTAACCCTTGGGACTTAAGGGGGTGGTTTGACCGGTGGTTAAGGCAAAAACTTGATTAGCATGAATAAAAATTTTGATATCAGAATTTCGGCGGGCGGCGTGAACCAGATGGCCGATGCCTTCGGCGAAAGAGTCGCCGTCGCCAGAAAAGCCAATTACTGTTAATTTAGGATTGGCGCACTTGATGCCGGTCATTGCGGGAATGGCTCGGCCATGGAGCGAAGTGAAGCTGTTGATATTCACATAATCGGTAATTTTCCCATGACAGCCGATGCCGGCGCCGATAACAATATTTTCAAACCTTAATTTCTCGGTCTCAACTAGTTCGCTAAGCGCCTGGCGGAAAGCCACAAGAATTGCCGAATTGGGGCAACCCGGGCACCAGGTGATTGGGGCTTTGGTGGCTAAATTATTCATGGCATAAGGCATTAATTTTTTGCGCGAGATCAAGCGGATCGAACGGCCGAGAATCATATTTCAAAATATTTGCTGAAACTTCCAGACCGATTTTTTCACGAATCAACGAGGCCATTTGGGCATTATGATTACCCTCCACATTGATAATTTTTTTGGCCTTCGCCAGTTCGACCGAAACCTTTTTAACATCAAAAGGTTCCACCCAAATAATTTGTACCAGTTTAACCGGTTGATCAAGATATTGGCTTGCTTCCAAAACTGGTCCTTTGGTCGAACCCCAAAAAACGATAACCGTGTCGGCGTTTTTATCGCCATAAATTTTTATGGTTTCTTGTCGTTCTAACTCACTGGCTAGGGTTTTGGCTTTGACGAAACGTTTATCTATCATCGCCTTGACCGGTCCGGCTTCTTCAGCGATGATACCCGCTTCATCGTGCTCATAACTAGTAATTTTAACCACCGTGTCAGATGTGCCGGGGAAAGCCATTGGGGAAATACCGTCGGCGGTGATTTCATAGCGGCCGTAATCGCCACCAGTTTTTTCGGCAAGTTTTCCAGTTTCAATTTTAACCTGGTCAGCGACAATTAGACTGGTGGTGAAATGTTCCGAGACGATTTTATCCATTAGCGCGATGACTGGCGTTTGATATTTCCAAGCGAGGTTCAGACCATTCGCGCCAACGAGAAAAGCTTCTTCCGCATCGCCGGGCGCGATCACGATCCGAGGAAATTCGCCATGGCCGGAGTGAATGGCCAAACGCAAATCAGCCTGGCTGGAAAAAGTCGGCACGCCGGTGGCGGGCGCTTGTCTTTGGGAAACGGCGATGACGAGCGGCAGTTCGGCGGCGCCGGAAAAACTGAAGGCCTCCTGCATTAGCGCGAAACCGCCCGTGGCCGAACCGATGGCCACGCGCTTGCCGGCGTAAGCCACACCGAGCGCCATATTGATCGCCGCAAGCTCGTTCTCGGGCTGGATAACTTTCAAGTTTGGATAATTTTTTTGTTCTCTGGCCAAAAAATGCAAGATTGAAGTGGATGGAGTCATCGGATAGGAAATATAGAAATCGAGACCGCCCGCGATTAGGCCTCGGGCGAAAGCGGTATTGCCGTCCAGCAGTTCTTTTTTGAATTGACTCGGTTCAATTTTTTTAGGATGAGACAAGCCGGCTTTTTTCAAAAATTCGAAACCGATATCCGCCAGTTTGATATTTAATTCCGGTTTTTTATCTTTAAAAATAACTTGTAAAATTTCCGGCATTATTTTGAAATCCAAATCCAAGAGATGACAAAGCGCGCCGAGGGCGACCGAATTGCGGGCAATCATCGGCGCGCCGAGAGCGGTAGCAGAAGAGGATATTGGCAGAACAATGGCGCTTGTCCCCAGCGTTGCTAAATCAATTGACTCAAAACTATCGGCCAAGACAACCGCGTTTAGCTTCAACTCGTTTTTGTGAAGAGTGACTGACTTTTCATTCAGCGCGATTAAGACATCTAATTTGTCATAGTCGCACCAGACTTTTTCTTGGCTGAAAGAAACACGAGCAAAATTATGCCCGCCCTTAATGAGCGACGGATTAGCAAGAGAGACAAAGACTTCATAACCCAGTTTGGCCAAAAGCGCGCCAATCGTGTACCCGGCCTCCTTAACGCCGTCGCCGGCCTGCCCGCCGATGCCAATAGTAAAAATGTCAGCCATTGAGAAATTATAGCATTCCAAATTTTATGCTACAATGTTAGACAATGAGTGAATTGAATAACCAAGGAAAAATTAGAATTGGTTGGTTCACCTTTTCTTGCTGTGAAGACAATTTAGTGGTGATGACCGAAGTCATGAATGATCATTGGCAAGAATGGAAAAAGCTTTTTGACTTTCGCCATGTGCGGGTTTTGAAATCGCAGAACATTTTAGATGAATTAGATATCGCTTTTATCGAAGGGGCGCTGGCGAGCCCGGACCATGAGGAAAAAGTGAAAGACATTAGGGCACGGTCAAAAAAATTGGTGGCTGTGGGTTCGTGCGCGGTTGTCGGGTTGCCGGCCGGTCAGAGAAATTATTTTACGCCAGAACAGAAAGAAAATATAGATTTTTTAGTAACGCGCTTTGGCGCGTTAGCTTCGGTAAAAAAAGTATCAGAAGTGGTTAAGGTGGATGTCGAAATTACCGGTTGCCCAATGAGTCCGGAAAATTTTCTGGAGAAAGTTAACGCCCTAGTCGCGGAATTGCGCCCAATCAATTAAATTATTATGCATACTTTTGATTTATCAATGGAACATATTACGAAGGTGGAAGGCAGCGCCTCTCTTAATTTACGTGTCGAAAATGGACAAGTCAAAGATGTCCATTTTGCTTTAACCGAATACAAACGGTTTTTTACCGAGGCGTTGAAGGGGAAAGCCCTCGCCGCGATCCCGCCCCACTTGGCGCGCATTTGCGGAACTTGTTCGAACGCTCATATCATGGCGAGCATCGAGGCTTGCGAAAAAGCGTTGGGAATTACGCCTTCGCCCCAAACGAAACTTCTGCGGGCGCTGACCATGCACGGTCTGATGATTCGCGATCACGCCCTGCATCTCTATTTATTTTCGATGCCCGATATTTTCGGCAAAGACGCCTTTCTGGATTTAGACGAAAACGATTCTGTCGAACACCAGTTGCTTCATGACGGCTTTGACGTTAAATCGGCGGGCAATTTTTTGGCGACCTTGGTCGCCGGCCGAAGCGTCCACGCAACTTATCCGGTCATCGGCGGTTATTTCAAATTTCCAGAACCGGCGGGCGTGGCGGAAGCGATTAAAAAGCTTCAAACAATTCGGCCGGCCGTGCTTCGTTTGGTGGAAATATTCAGAAACGCGCCTTTTCACTTCGATTGTAAAACTAAATATATGGCACTCGTGCCGGACGGCAGCTATGGTTATCTCGAAGGGAAAATTATGACCAGCGCCAGCGAGATCTATGGCGAAAGCGAATTTCGCAACCATCTCGAGCGCGTTGTTTTACCATATTCGCAGGCCTCGGCTTACACTTACGAGGGCGAAGGTTATATGGTAGGGGCGCTGGCGCGCCTGAATTTGGCAAAAGACAAATTGCATCCGAAAACTAAAGAATCATTGCCCCAGGTTTTAAAACTTTTTCCGTCCACTGATATTTATCTTAATAATGTCGCGCAGGCGGTGGAGATTTTGCATTCGGTGGATGAGTCAATCGAGCTTCTTGCCAATAATATCTTCACGCCCGAGCCGGTGATTAAGGCGGAGGTGAAAGAAAGTGTGGGCGTGGGGGTGATCGAAGCCCCTCGCGGAACGTTGTATCATAAACTGGTCATTGGGACCGATGGCAAAGTAATCGAGGGCGAAGTGGTGGTACCGACCGGCCAAAATCAAATCAACATTGAACGCGACATCGGTCGGCTAGTGGAAGAGCTAATCAAACAAGAAATAACGAAAGAGAAAATCGCTTTTGAAATTGAGAAATTGATTCGGGCTTATGATCCGTGCATGAGTTGCGGTTCGCACTTCTTGAAAGTTAATTGGGCGTAATAAATTACCAAACCAATACCGATTGCATATAAGATCGTTGTTGCCAAATCGTTGATCGAGAAAGTGTGAGTGACAAATAGAGCCGAGAGGACATTGGTCACGAGTGTCGCGGGTACGAGTAAAGTTGCCACGTAAGTGGCTGGCGCGTGTTTAAGCGCGGTGTACCAAGTGAGGACATAGCCGGCGAGTAGTCCGGCGGTTAAAATAAGCCAGCCCCACTTCGCGTCGGAGAGATTTAGCGTTTCTCCGAATCCGCTGGACAACGCGATATAACTGGCCAATAAAATTGAACCGAAAATCATTCGAGCGCCGACCACTGTCAAACTGGAGATATTCGCTAGAGCTTTTTTGGCAATAATGTTTTCGATTGCCCAAAGAATAGTCGCAGCTAAAATCATTAATTCGCCGGCATTAAATTTGAAACCAGTAAACCCGCCGACAAAAAGATTGGCGATAAAAATGATTCCAACGCCCAACCATTGTTGCCAAGCCAGTCGCTCTTTGAGAAAGGGAATCGCGAGAAGTGCCACGAAGAGAAAAAGAGTTTTGTGGATTAGGGCACCATTGATCGCGCTAGTTTGAGCCAAGCCGGTAAAAAATAAAGCGAAGGGGAGAGCGCCACCGATTATTCCGACTAAAACTAACCGGCGCCACTGTTGGGCGGTGAGTCTCTTTATCTCCGGCCAGCGTTTGATTGCAATAAAAATTCCTAAAATAAAAATAGCGACGAGGCTATTTTTAATGGTGGTAAACAAAACTGGATTGCTAAAACCGGACACGGCAAATTTGTTTACGAAATTGGCTGTGCCGGAAATAAGGGCGGTACTCAAAGCTAAAACGGTAGCGTATTTTGATATTTTCATATTGATTATTATTGTATCACACTAATTTTAATCTAGAAATAATTTCGCTGGTAATTCGAAGCGTTTCTGGTTCGGGTATTTCTGGCGGAAGACCGATGATGCGGATCTTTTTCAACCGACCGAGTTTTTGTAGGAAGCGGAGGTTAGTGAGCGCGTCGAAATCGTGCATCGAAACTCTCGGCGCGTTTGCAAACTTCTCTAGCGAGCCAAAAACGGTGATTTCTTTTATTCCCACCGCGGTATCAATTATCACCAATTCCTCCGGCACCGTCCAGTCCTCGTTCGGATCTTTGACTTCAAATTTTATTGATGGAAATTCCACGCGAAGCGCTGGTAAAATTTTTAGAGGAAGCGAATCTAATGGCAAATCCGGATTACCAAAAACAAAAATAGTTTTCATTTTTAATTAAATTGTCTGATTGGCGAGTGCGATACTTTTAAGTGTATACTTTTTAAGCGCCAACGCTTGCTTTTTGGTAATAACTTCACACGGCACGCTCCAGTGGATGGAAACAATTTGCCCGGGTTTGATTTGTTCAATATCGTATTCGGCCTCTAATTGGCGGGTTAAAATTTTTGTCACTGGCGCGCCGAGAGCCAGTTTCCCGCCAGTGTAAATAAGTGGTTCAGTGAGAACCGTTATTTCAGGTCCATTGATTGAAACAACAGTACCAGAACTAACTCGACATTCATCTAAACTTTGGAGCGTGTGCGGAACATTGACCTGGCCGGTTCGGCGCCAGATATTAAAAACATGGAAGGAATGATGGGGGACGGCGCCGTAGGATATTTTTTCTTCCACCCACCTGAATTCTTTGTTGCTAACTATTTTTTTAACTCCCAGATCATCAGTAAGGAAGCGATGCAGTTTTCTTTTTTCCACCACCTCCAGTAATTTATTGCCCAGCCAATAGGCCTCGACGACCCGACTATCGAAAGGATCTTTGATCTTATTTGCTTCGGCAATATGCACGAGGTAAGGATAAAGAGTTTTGAATTGTTTAAGTAATTTAGCTAAGCCGAAATCGGTCGCGCCGGCTTCAATCTGGGCGCGCAATTCCGCATTGGCGTCCGGTCCGCAATAATGCAGACGATTTGGGCCGAAGGAGTAACGACTACAACGCAAAATTCCTTCCATTGGTGAATCTTAACAGAAAGCCACCGTTCATGCATCGCATTACTAGGTGGCTTGGTTTGGTGATTTGGCGTCAGATGGTGTAATCGTCGGGAGTTTCTACTTCCCGAAAAAAATCCGCTCGCCGTTTGGCAAATTCATCGGCTCCGCCATTTCTGATATAGTGCTCTATGAGCCAATCTGGATTCTTCCACAATTCCCAATCATCACAGCCATGCTCTCGACGAGTGCAATCACGATTGACAGGACAAGTAAGAGCATCAATGACCTGTCTCTGCATAAACGCAATGTGATCAAAAACTTTCATCCCCATAGCGGCCTCCTTTCCTTAAAAGTTTTGTCAGATCATCGAATTATCTTTCCATTTCCTTACCCAAACTACACCGCAGTTACTACATTTGTACTCTGCCTCGACATGGTCGAAAGTTCCAGGTTGGCCGGGACCCGAATAACTTGCTACTACTTTATTACGAATCCGCGCCCCCTTCATCTTACCGCAACCTGCACAAAGTTTCGCCATCCAATATCGGATTGATTTAGACGTTGCGTTAAAAATCAAACCAAATATACCAACGATGACGAAAAAAATGATCCACCCGAAAATTACATCTATGGACTCCCACTTTTTCACATAGAACATTAAATAGTAGATGGTGAATATAAGGGAAAGTGCCAAAAGAAACAGTATGCCGGACAACAAGAAAAGGAAACCTCTTAAAAGAAGGTACCTCATGGAATTTCTCCTTTTGTTAAAGATCTTTAGCTACTTACATTTCGCCAACTGGAACTATTTGTACTGTAGCACGGGACAAAAAATAGAACAAATTTAATTTACTTTTTCCTTGAAACACTTGTTCCAAAAGAAAGCCATTAGCCAGCCAAAAATATATCCACTGACAAAAGTCACAACCACCAGCATCAGGGCCTTCGCAAAGTCAAAGGGCATCACGGTCATTGGCAGACTAATCATATGCAGACCGAGAATGAAATCTAACAACACTTGAGCTATTCCGAGAGCGACTAAGACACTCCAAAAAAGATGCATCAAACTTATCAGGAAACCGAAAGTTAATCCCGTCTTATTTTTGTCTATTTGCATATTCATAAATTGATTTTTATTTAGCTAATAATTATTAACTTTCCTTAACTGTTCTTATTATACCACTTCCGTTGTTGGTGTGAATATCTATGTGTGATATGCTCAAGTTATTATGAAAAATATAAGTCTTGTGTCAAAGGGTTTTCTTATTGGGCTAGCGATTACTCTTATATTAATCTTGGTCTCATCCTATAGAGCGCCGAGATTTAATTATGAAAAAGAGCAAGAGCAATACCAGAAATACACCTCCATCATCCAGAGTTGTGGCACGACACCGAGTGACAGCTGTTTAATGGAAGCGTGCATAGCCCAAGGATCCGATTCTTTTTCGTGTAGCTTCTACCCAAAACAATGGCACAACGACCGTCAGATCAAGAGTTTTTACACTGGTGATAAACCGCACCTATCGACCCTACTCTGGCCCAATCTGCGCGATGGATTAAGTGGTTACCTTATGGCTGGAGCTGGGGGCGTAATAATACTTCTTCTGCCGATAATTGTAGGTTTATTACTCGGTGCAATTTTAGGAAAGAAAAAACACGATGAGTAATTCATTCAGCGCATTTCTAATAATTCATTTGCTTTAAGCACATCCTTTTCAGACACGAATAAATCTGCCCCGAAAGAGTCGCCCATATCACCCGAAAACTCTATGCCACGTTTTTGCACGGAACTCTCAACGCCATTTTCTTTCAACAAGTTTTTTGCTAATTCTGCCTCAACAATTGAATTGAAAAATTTTATTTTATGCATATCAATAATAATTATTGACCTTGTGGGTATCGAAGTCAAGGTCTCATCATTGTTAGTCGTTAATAAATAAACTATGAAGGAAAATAAAAAGAATAGCGAGCAATCCGATCACCACTGACGCGTAGACAAGGACGGAAGACTCTCGGTGTTTTATTATGGCCATGAGGCCTAAAATAAAAGCCGTGATCGTTGTCAGGGCTAAAATTGGAACCGTCACATCCCACCAGTGATCGTTGAAGTTCAGAACTTTTAGGACCAAAACCAGCACGCAAGAAATCCCCACGGCGATCAAGAAAAAAGCATTCAGTCCTACCGACCACTTGCCTAATGAAGTTACTGGAATGATTTCTTTCATAATATCATTTTTCTACCATTTCTTTTAATTTGTCTATGACAGCTTTCTGCCAGTACTTCATGGAATACCAACCAATCAATGGTTGTGCCACTATCCGGAGCCAGCGTTTATGGATAGCAACTTGATAAGTGTAATTGATCACGGTTCCTTCCGGGTGTAGAGAGAGTAACACTTCTTCATGGCCAGAAGTTCCAAATTTCGGGCTTTCATTATCCGAAATGTACCCCTTTCCAGGGAGGATCTCCGTTCTCATTTTTACTGGAAACTTTTGGCCGAACGATTTAACGGTTGCATCCATTTCCAAATAATTTCCTTCGCGCTTCATGACTCGTATCGATTCCGCAACTTTAGGAAAATACTCAGGGAATTTTTCAAAGTCAGTCATTACATTAAACACCTCCGTTAGAGGAGCCTTGATAAGCCACTTGGCATGGAGAGTGATTTTTTCTTTCATATAAAACTCGTTGTCCAGTTGGGCTCCCACCGTTGGACAAGTTCAGAACTGTGGAATGGAGCAAGTTTTTCAGAGATGCCGAGTTGAGCGGTCTATCAGTATTGTGTCCTTTGACATCAAAATAACAAAAAACTCCCCGTTAGGGAAGTCCTTTGTGGGAGTAGCAAACTACTAGAGGATAAAAAGGATTTCGTCGCCTGTTTGGTTCCTCGTTCGCTTCCCAGCCCTCAATTATGCTCCTGTGTTGCTCGGCTGAACTCTTGGTGTGTCCTTGAACCAGTTGTCGCTTTTCACCGCTACCTTCGTCCTTGCGGACAATCCACCGTCCGCCAACTGGCGGAGCGGATGACGGACTTAATTCACGACCCCCGTTTCCAACTTGCGCTAGAAAACACCAACTCTCACTACTCCGATTTGATTATAGCAAACTTACCCCACCCCGCCACTCACTATTGTTTGGATAAATCAATACCAACAAATATCGGCTGGCTCGCCAATTTGGTCTTCGATAAACTTGGTGGCGGTCTGCATATCACCAATCTCGTCAATCAAACCGAGCTTCAAGGCCTCATCACCGAGATAAGTTTGACCGTTAGCTATTTTCTGGACGGCGACGAGTTCAAGCTTTCGGCTGGTCGCCACCTGCTCCACAAAAATCTTGTGGGTTTGATTAACGCCATCCATAAGTAAAGCTTTGTCTTCTTCGGTGATTGGTTTATCGGGGTCCCACAAATCTTTGTACTTGCCAGATGACAATTGAACATAGCGATAACCCTCATCCGCCTTGACCTTAGAATCGTCAAGAAAAGAAGAGGTCACGCCGATACTCCCGACATCAGAGAGTCTGGAAGCATAGATTTTATCCGCCCCCGTGGCCGCCCAGTAAGCCGCCGAAGCCCCCATCCCGCGTATCACAGCGACATTGGGCTTATCCAAGCTCTTAAGAGCATTGGCAATCTCTTCTCCGGCCACTCCGTCACCCCCGCCCGAATCAATAGCGAGGATAACCGCTTTCAGCTCGGGGTCATTTTTGGCCGTTGTTAGTATTCCCGCAACAATCTCGTCTGAACTGGATTCTCTGGAGGTTGTCTCGGTGGAATCTTCGGGATCCTCATCTGTTTTGTAAGTGCTTAAATACCCGTTGAGCGATATGGCTAAAACATTGCAAGTGTCTTCAGCGTCGGCCTCGGTTGTCGCGATTAGATTCGTTAGATCTACTGGTGTGTCTGCGCCAAAAATTGCTTGACCATAATCAGACTGCATTAAAACTGCGCCCAAAGCCAAGGACACCACACTGGCGCAGATTACATAGACAAGGGTTCGTTTGATAGTCATGCTACTTTTATTATACTCCGCATCCTCATTTACTCAAAAGTCTTGTCAGCCCCGTTAGAGGTAAACCTCTAACGGGGTCAAGGCACCGCCTTGCCAGTGGGCTTTGCTTAGTTATCCACTTTTGTTTGCACGCGAGCGTAGTTATGTTATACTATAGACAATCCATTAACTTGGAGGTGGATAGCCCGTTTGGGCTAGCGTAAGGAAGTCCCGCGAGGGGCTTTTTTATTTTATCCAAGAAAAACTTTTCCATAACCTTCAATTCGACCATTGATAAGATGTTTATTGTATTTTTTGTTTATATTTTTGCAAATTATCTTTTCATATTCTCCGTCCCAATTAGTAATATGTTTCTTTTCATATAAAATTTCAATTAAACAAGGATGGGCAAGTAAGTCGGCAAGCTGAAGGCCTGCTATGTTTGCAGATTTTGGTTTGATTTTTATTTCTTTACTTGTTAACGATTTCTGGAAGAAGTCCTGTTTTCTAAAATTTGTTCCACTCTCATAGACATTTTTATAGGCTTCTTTAAGTTGCATATCTTCACGACCCCCTCTGCTTTCCGCAAGTACATCTCCTTTAATATTGTGATAATTTAGTACTCCGCAATATCTCTCAAGAAGAGCCACTAAACAAAAATGATAGGGATGTAGGGCTGATTCTTTATAGCGATCAAAGTGCGCTTTTTTATCTATAACAACAGTAATGATTTTAAATTTAGTATTTGTAAGTAAGTCAATAAAATCATTATCAAAAGATTTGTGTTTTTCTTCATCTCTTAATCTCCAAAATGGTCCGCTTTTATCAAGAATCTCTCTTCTATGTAAAATGATTGGCTCATCTGGATTATGTGGAAAATGTTTTTCCTTGAACGCTTCAAACGACGGATGAAAAGCATCCTTATAATTCTGGGATTCAAAAATTACTCCCGTCAAACCGAGATATCTTTTATCTTCCGAGTATGTATGATCACCAGACTCATCGACATACATTCTATAAGTTTTACCGCGTTCTTTTTCCATTTGTTTATTTTATCATTTTAAAGCCGTTTTCATACCGAACTTGCTCGCCCCGTCTGCCGACGAGGCAGGCTTTGGCGGGGGTCGAACCTTGCCAGTGGCTATCTATCTATTCAAATAAGTAATGGTTAGTTGCAAAACTGTCGCGAACGACACCCAGAGCAAATACGGAATTTGGATGTATGTAATCCAGCGGTCGTGGGGATAAATGGCCGCCATTGCCCAGATGAGAGTACCAAGAACCAATAAAATATCAATCGCCGCCAGCAGATTGTTTTTCAAACCAAATTGCAATGGTGTAAACGCAAAGTTGAAAATCAGGTTTAGGGCGAAAGGCAAGGCAATAATTAAAGCAATCTCTTTTTTGGCAGCCATCCAAAATACCTTGCCGAAGGAAAGCGCGATTAAAACATAAAGGAAAGTCCATACCGGACCAAAAAGCCAGCTCGGTGGCGACCATGAAGGCTTAATCAGTTGTGAATACCAGTTGTATGTGTTCATAGAATTATTTATGGTGAGCTTGTCGAACCATTTTAACATTTTTTTTAAAAAAATACCCTCCCGCCTGCCCCGTAGTCAGCTTCGCTGTACTACTGGGGTTCGCGCGCAAGCCCGCTCGCAGAGGAGAAGAGGTCAGCCATGTCAAGGCACCGCCTTGCCAGTGGCCTATCTATTCGTTCATTCGCGCGAATTAGAGATTAGAGAAGAGAATAAAATATGGTTGGATTTATTATTATACCCCGCATCCTCATTTACCCAAAAGTCATGTCAACCCCGTAGAAGCGTTTCGCTTTTTACGGGGTCAAGGCGTCACCTTGCCGGTGGCCAAAAAATTATCGGAACCGATTTTTCACTTGGGTATGATTACCAACATACGCAATGATGATTTCCTTCGGTTCGTGGGTGACATAAAATATACACCGGTAATCCTTACGATTAATATAAAACTCGTATACCTGATCCACGCCAAGTTCTTTTAACTTCTTGCCACTGACAGAGTAAGGTTTTGTGTTTAAACTTGGATGAGAGGGGTTGTTTCTAAAGTACTCCATTTTTTCATCAAACACCTCCTTAACTTTGGCTGGCAAATTTTCTAGGTACTTGTTAAATCTATTTTCTAAGTAGATTGTATAAGAGTTATCTAGAAGTGGCATATCGTATCAATCGGGATCGGTTTACTTTGAGTAATTCGTCTTCATTTGACTGGTCACTATCATCACCATCAGCTAAAAAAGTTTCGAGTGAAGCTAGCTTTTTGTCTATTATCTTACCCATCTCCCTCTCATTGTTGGTGGTAATTTTATAGGAATCAGTCGCATGAGAAAGAGTGATTAATTCGTTATTAGTGAGTTTTGAATACTTATCAATAATTTTATCAACAAAGGCTCGAGTATCTTCTAGTATTTCAGTAGAAGGCGATTTGAGTGGTCTAATAATATAGCCGTCCACAGTTACCAATCCGTTTTTTTCCATCGCTTTTAATATTTTGTCATAATCATCGATGACTGGGCCATTATCAATCGCCGCGTATTTTGCTGAACTCAAATCACGGTCAAATTTTGTAAGATAGGCAAATTCAGTAAAAAAGGCCAGTTTATTCAGGCGTATTTTGTCACTTTTTCCGGGTTCTAATCTATTCAAAATATAAAGAATGAGGTCTTCCCTGCTCATCATTGGATGTTGATTACTCATAAGAGTATTTAACCCTATTATAACAGAGTAATAATAGTCAAGCTATCTGTTTGTTAAAGTCGAACCATATCAAAAACGCGCCCGTCCGCCTCTGGAGGAAATTAGAGAAGAGAATAAAATATGGTTGGATTTATTATTATACCCCACATCCTCATTTACCCAAAAGTCATGTCAACCCCGTAGAAGCGTTTCAGTTTTTTTTTATTTCCGCAGGAAACCCCGCACGAAGACAGCGTCGTCGCTTACTAGAGCTGTCGGAGTGCGGGGTTGAATGCGCAAGTTAGCACGAAGTGCTAACTTGGAGGGTATCCATGAGAATCCAACGCTTAAACCACAGTGTTTATCAACTGGAGTATCACCTAGTCTGGGGGACCAAATATCGGATGAAAATCCTGAAGCCTTATGTTAAGAAAACCGTCCTGATGAGCTTTCAAAAAACCGAGTTTCTGTACCCGACACTCCACATCACTAAAGTAAATACGGCTGATGACCACGTTCATTTGTTGGTGGAAGTCGCCCCGTCGGTCTCGATCGCGGCGATGGTCCAGAAATTGAAGGCCAACTCCAGTCTCGACTTAAAACGAGCCTTCAAATTCATTCGCGAAGCTGATGATGGGGGTGGGGTGTGGAGTGTCGGGTATTTTGTCTCAAGTGTCGGCCTGAACGAACAACTCATCGAAAGGTATATTGCGAATCAGGACAAGCATGATCGACCTCGTAATACTCGTCTCTGATTTTCATGAGATTAAAAGGAAACCCCGCACGAAGCGTAGCGGAGTGCGGGGAGGACGTCCTTTACGGGGTCAAGGCGTCACCTTGCCGGAGGCTAACAATCCTCGGAAATTTTTACGTATCCGTCGAAAGCGGTGTTAATAAGATTTTTAATATCGTCAAATTCGTCTCGACCGCTTCGCGAACTATAGACTAATTTCCTCACCTCTCGCGCCGCCAATCGGCTGACCTCACGGTCTCCAGTTAAAATAATTTTGAAACATTCTTTAAGGGTATCCATTTTTTTACATTCTCAAGAATATTGGAATGATTTGGCCAAAGCTGAATCGAAAAGCTCTTTGAGTTTTGATTTTTGAATAAGAAGCTGTTTTTTATAATTCTGAACTGCGGAAAGTTTAGTAACGATTTGTTTTTGGGTTTCGAGAGGGGAAAATGGGATTTCCAAATTCCTCAATATTTTAGAATTTAGACCCTTCATAATTGCCCCTTTGGCCCTTCGTCGAATTTGATCAGTAACATAAGGACTATGCAGAGAAAAATTTAAATATTCCGAAATAGCAATCTTTTTATTGGGGGTAATTTTTATTAAATGCGAGGATATAATAGCTCTTCCGAGGTTTTCAGGAGTTATACAGGTTCGCCCAATCGTACCCATCATTGTTATGAGAATGTCATCCGGTTCAACAGTATAAACTTCAAGCTCTTTATATTTTTTCTCAGAGATATATTTTTCTTTTGCCAATTCAAACTTATTATTAACAACATTTTCAATAAACAACACTCTAACTGGTCCATTGTCGGATAATTCAGCTATCTTCAACGCACTCCCGAAAGGACCAATCTTTACATTTTCTACCAATGCCTCCATTTTTTTAATCTCCCACTTTTTTCCAACCAGGTTTAACTCTTTATGCAGAAGCGACTGGAAAAGCTCATCGGATTTTTGGATAAGCCCTTCATTCAATTTCTGCGCTTCGGCGATTTTATCCAGCCGCTCAACGATTTGGTTTTGGGTTGCGAGAGGGGGGATGGGTATCTCGGTTTTCAAATAAAGACTCATTTTTAAGTTACGGATCCCAGTGGTCTGGCTTTGTAACTTTTTAGTGAATCCGATTTTATGGAGAAAAAACAATCGATAAAACAAAAAATGACTATCCATTACATTCGACTTAACACGAAGTCGCTGAATAAAGTTAGCGAAAGCATAAGCCCGACCATCTTGGGATACGAAATACGCAACTCGTCCCACTGGTTGATCGGGGCCTCCGCCAGATTTTTCTAACAATATATCTCCATCTACTAACTTCACTTTTTGCGCGTTTTTATCAATCTTCAACTCGGGCACATCAGAAAAATCAAGTTTGCCATCATTTGCCATATTGGTTGACCTCAAAACAAATAGGCCAGTGTCCTTTGCGGCCGGCTTCCCCCACACACCGGCGTCACAAGATGCTAGCAGGTCTCCTAATTTTTTTGTTGGCCAGTTGGTCATTTCTTTTTTCGTCTATTCGGCCATTTTGTGGCAACTATTCGGCCATCTTTCATTTTGCGATAAGAGATGACACCGCGAGCTTTATTTTTAGCGTCTTGCAGTGATTCAGTGTCTTTAAAATTTACTTTTGCCATATAATTTTTCTTACATTTGATAATTACTTTTTCGACCTTTTATATTTTCCTTTTTGTGTCGGCCAAGTCATAAAGTTTTTGTATTTTCTTCAAGATTACTAACAGTATTCTCGAGTCGATCAATAAGGTGATTATAGGTAAGTAGTTCAATACCATTCAAACAAGAAAAAATGCGCTCAAAATTTTCTTTCCAAACTGGGTCATCCTTTCTTGTGCCTAAAACTATTACACATTTTGATATTGGTTTTTTAACTTTTACACCGAATTTCTGCAATTCTTCACCTTGCGCGTTGTTATACATTTTCTTATAGCCTAAAATTTCTGGTATCGCCCTACCTAATTGTGGAGAGAAACAGTATTCGGAAGAAACGCCACCAGCCACCGTTTCGGTTTCTGTAATTTTGAATACATCATCCTTTGGAGATTTCAGCTCGAAAATAACATAATGCTCTAAATCGTGCTCAGCAAGAAGATCAAACTTTTTTCCTGCAACTTGCCCCTCCCTTTTGGGATCAACATACTCAAGCCCAAAAATAAGACATCTTTGTTTTCTAAATTTGCCGTCATCTTCATCAATCCAGTCTTGTATAAAAGTTTCATTCTTGTCTAAATTGCTCTTAAGAAATGAGATGTGAGATTTAAGGATGTCAATTTGAATTTTTGGAAGATTGGAATAAAAAGCACTCTGCACGTCCTTGTCAGTCAAGAATTTTGAGAAAGCGGAAATAAAATCTGTACTATTAATTTCCAGGTTAGATTGATCTTTTGGAGCACTAGCCACACTCAAGGAATTAGTAATATTTATTTGGGCCTCATACGGAAGAGTTTTAATAGCATCCAAAATATTTTTTTCAGTTGCGTTGGCCTTTATAAAATCGGCTTTTTCCGTATCTGTTGCTGTTACTTTAAGTAAATCTACATTTTGCCCAAGAAAAGCTTTCAGTCTACCGCCTGTTCTGCTCGCGATAGTTCGGCAGAAATCTAAATAAGCACGCATATTGAGCAGAAATCCGTCACTAACCTGCTGAAATGTTTTCATTTCCTCGTTTAGGGTAAAGTAAATTTTTGTATTGGGATTTTCTTCAAGAAACTTTAAGATATTTCTATAAAACGGGAACTTCTTTGTTTTTTGTTTATGCTTAAAATGCTCGTGAAAACTATAACCCTTATCAAAGTAAAGTTTTGAATTATCATACTGCACTTCTCTGAAATTATTTGGGTCAAAGTTCATAACAATTTTTTAATCTCTCCTAATGCCGACTCAAGTTTTTTCTTTTCTGTCTCAATCTCCCCCAAAATCTCCTTCGGGTCACGATGAATAGCTTCTTCTTCACCATTATATGGGCTGTAAGTATTAGCCGAAAGAATGTAATCATTTTCGGCAATTTCTCTCACAGTGGTGAACCACGAGCATGGCTTGGCAACTGCTTGATTCTTGTTCCAGAGCTCCAGTAATTTTGGGATATCATTCTTATACTGCGGCCCAAACTTTTTGGCGGCGGAAAGCGATGAGCCGTCGCCTTTCATGTCAAAAAACCAAATCTTTTCTTTTTCATCGAGCTTCGGCGCGATTTTTTTCTTGAAAATCAGAAAGCTTGTTTTTACACCGGCATAGGGCTGGAATACTCCGGCTGGCATTGAAACAACTGCTTCCAGTTTTGTGTTCTCAAGCAAAAATCGGCGGATATCTTTATCGTCTTTATTTGTTCCGAAAAGCGAACCCTCGGGCAAGATTATACCGGCCCGGCCGCCCGGTTTAAGAGAATTGATAACATAGCCCAAGAAAAGGACTTGTGTCTTTTTTGATTTTACGGGCAATGTTGGCTTTATCCGCCCCGCATCAACTAATCCTGCAAAGGGAGGGTTTGTTAAAATTACATCATATCTTTTTAGGTCACTTTCGTCTTCGCTTCCTGCCACGGTATCTTTTCGCAAAATATGCGCTCCTTCAAGCCCGTGGAGCAAAAGATTCATCAACGCTATCCGCGAAACTTCAAGCGCGACATCATACCCCTGAAAAGTTTTCTTCGTGATAAAATTCCATTGTTCCTTGTTGAGCTTGTCGCCATAGCCGACTTTACGGCCGTTTTTTTCTTCAATATTTTTAGGGTCGCTATTTTTAAATTTAATGTAGTCATACGCGGTTATTAAAAATCCGCCTGTTCCGCATGCCGGATCAAGAATTGTTTCCCCTATTTTCGGATTTACCATTTCCACAATCGCTCGAATAATATGCCGCGGCGTAAGAAAAGCCCCAAGCTTGCCGGCAGAATTGATTTGGCTTAAAAGATATTCATACAGATCACCCTTAACGTCAGTATCCAAGCTTGAAAATTCTATGGTGTCTATAATTTCAACCGTTCTCTTAAGTGTTGATTCATCGGGAATAAGAAATTTTGCGCCGTGAAAAATCTGGCTGACATTAGCGTGGCCATTTTGCAATTCTTCAATAAAGGGAAAAACATCATCGCGGACGAATTTAAACAAATTACTGCCGGTTTTTACTCGCCATCGCGACCAACGAAATCGGTCATTTTTGCCGGAAAAAATTGACTTGTGTTTATGACCGGTGATTTTTTCTTCTCTTTCCATCGCGATGTCTTGCTCTTCAAGCATTTTCAGAAAGAAAAAGAAACTCAACTGCTGGATGCGAGTCATTGGATCGCTTAACCCTTGAGCAAAAAGATAGTTATTCAAAATATCTATCTTCTGCTTAAACTCTTCTCTTAATTGTTGGATGTTTTGGGTCATTTTAGTTATATTTTGGTTTATCCCCAGTTCATTGATTTTTCATCTGGCGAGTGCTATACTCTTTCTGTAGGAGTAATCCTACTAATCACGCGGTCCCGCCCAAAGCGGGATTTTCGCTTTTTATATACTCCCTTTTCCCCGTATAAAACTTGCCGAAATCTATATATTTATCCTTAATTTGATGCAATTCCCCAGCAACCTTTCCGCGTACACCGACTATACCGATCCGCTTTTCTTTGACCTTCAGGCGCTCAAGCGGGGCGCACATGTCTGAATCACCGGAAAAAAGTAAGACCGCTGTCATTTTTTCCACGTCATCCAGCATATCCATAGTCATCTCCACGTCAAAATTACATTTTGGCTCTTCGATAGTAATTCCTGACTTGTGCAGTTCTCCTATAAGCTCGCTAATCTTATTTTTTACCCCACCGTCAAATAAAGTGAGTGTCTTGCGCTGGAAAAACATACCTTCCTGAATCGTCTTTGAGATAAATTTCATCGACTTAGTTCGAAGAATTGCTCCTGTCTTTTTAATTCTATTGTGAAAAGCTTCAGAATTTTTAAAATCTCTTTCGTTTTTTCCATAATACACCTTGATCTCTTTGATATTCGGAAAAGTAAAAAGTTGTCCTATCATATCCTCAATCCTAAACTTCCAACCCAAAACACCCTGCCAATGAAATATGTTGGTCAAATCAAGATATACATAAATTACGGTCTGATCATTGACCCATTTTATGTAATCCTTTCGAACCATAAACTTATTTAAAATGTTTTGTGGAATTTCCATAATTAAGAATTTATAAAAATTGACTGATTTAATTCTTCAAGCGTTGATGTAAGTCTAGCATCATCAAATACTTTCAGCACATAATTAAGACCACCGATGTGTTGGAAGATCGGCTCGTTAAAAATAGAAACTTCAATCGGCGCGCGACGAGCAATGTACTGGCTTTTAACCAAGCGTAAAATCTTAGCCTGCTCTGGCTCAAGTTGCTTATCAATCATCCAAGCTTGAAAGAGTTCGCTGATTCGGTCTTCGTACAACTGCTCTTCAGTAGGAAGATTTTGGATGCCAAGAGCTGTTTTTATAAAATCATTCAGTGTCCCGATCGGATAACGGTATGCTTCACGCAGATTCGCCTCATTAAAATAAAACTTTGGCGAATTAAGACGGTCCGCTAAAATTTGTGATTCATCATTTGAAAGTTCTTGCCCGTCTTTTACTTTTTTCACCAATGGCTCGGCTTGCGCAAGTTCCTGAACCTGCCGCTCCCATGCCGTTTGATAATCATCAGAGTCTATTCTTTCTCCTTCAGCTCCAATCTCAACATAGGCACGTTTTATGACGACATCAATATTTTCTTGAGCGGTCTCTGCAACCTGAATGAAACCGGCCGGTACTTCAATGTCTTCTTCAATAAAGTCCTTGGCTTCCGTTCCCCACGGGATACCAGCTTTGGCTTTGGCGATTTCTGAATATGGATTGTAGCTTTCATCGTTAAAATATTTGGTAACGCCGGCAAAGTCGTAAATCCTGAATGATTTTTTATTGATCCGAGAATCAAGACGACTGCCACGGCCACGCATTTGCTGATACAAGATCGGCGATTGTGTTGGACGAACCATTATTATATTTTCAACCATTGGCGCGTCAATGCCGGTATCCATCATACCCACAGAAACAGCAATCGTTGGCATTTCTTCCAGCTTAAAGCGGCGAATAGCCCCACGAGGGTCT
>JAZDGA010000012.1:0-39310 GCA_043807405.1 Candidatus Vogelbacteria bacterium
ACCGAAGTCGGCGATCTTAAGGCTTCTTCGATCATTGATTCGTATTTTCTCAAGCGATATGGGCTTTCTTTGGGTCTGCCCATCCCGATTCGATCACAATTTCGAACATGCATCAGATCCCAAATGTTTTCACGGGAAACATTTCTGACAATCCGCCGAACGGCGGAAAGGGTGATTTTATCAATATCGCTGAAAAACATATGATAACGAACCAACCTTTCGACTGTTTCGGAAAGTTGTTTGGAAAATTTAAGCCGATCCATAATTTTTCTTGCCATTCTAGCGCCCACTACATCATGGCCGTAAAAAGTCCAATCTTTCTTTTCTTTGTTCCACTCTCTCGTTCTTGGTTTGCCGATATCGTGGAACAAAGCACCAAGTCTCACGTGTAACATCCAATTTCGGTCAGCCGAGTGTTGGGCCACCCGCAAGGTGTGTTCCCAAACATCGTAAATATGGTCGCCGTTTTGTTTCATGCGAACCCCTTCCTCCAATTCAGGTAGAAATTGTTTTAAAGCTCCGATTTGATGAAGAATGACGATTCCAGTCATTAGATTGTTAGATAATATAATTCGGCTAAATTCATCGCGGATTCGCTCTTTAGCAATAAAACTCAATAAATCCGCTTTACCTTGCATGGCTTCAAGCGTCTCATTGTTAATCATGAAACTAAGTTCCGATGCCAACCGGACCCCGCGCATAATTCGAAGGGGATCTTCGTCGAATCGATCGTCTGGTTTTCCCACCGCTCGCACGATTTTGTCCTTGATGTCTTGTTGACCGTTGTATAGGTCAATTAGTTGTCCTTTGGAAGGTTCATAAGCCAAAGCGTTGATGGTGAAATCACGGCGAGAGAGATCTTCCTCAATGGTTTTACTAAAAGTAACTTTGTCTGGATGACGTTTGTCGGAATATTTAGCATCTTGTCGAAAAGGGGTCACTTCAATATTTCGAAAACTTGGTTCGGCTTCTTCTTCATTAACCACGGTTACCGTGCCGTAAGCATTTTCGTAAAAAGTTTTGGAGAAAAGTTCCACAATCTGTTGAGGTTGAGCGTTAGTTGCAATATCCCAATCTTTCGGGATTTTTCTCATTAGCAAATCGCGGACACAGCCACCGACTAGATAAGCCGAAAAGCCAGCCTGGGTTAGTTGGTTGGTTACACGTGAAATCTGGTCAGGAATTATTAAATTCACTTCCCCTAATATACTAGGTTTGCTATGCTAATTCTAGGGGATATTCGCCCTCGTGGTGAAATGGATATCACAACGGTCTTCGGAACCGTTATTGGGGGTTCGAATCCCTCCGGGGGCATGCGGGCATGGTTTAGTGGTAGAACACGACCTTGCCAAGGTTGAGACGGGAGTTCGATTCTCCCTGCCCGCACCGGTGTATTAAGGTCAAAAGTCTTTAATAACTGTGGATAACTCTGGGGATACTGTGTATAAGAGACATTGAGTCCTTGTCCAATATATGTCTAAGACCGATAAACAAAAAGTTGGAAAAGCTGGCGAAAATGAAGCAGTGGCGTTTCTTAATGACCATTCTTATCGAATTATTGAACGGAATTATTGGAAGAAATGGGGAGAAATAGATATTGTGGCCGATAGAGACGGCGTGATCCATTTTATTGAAGTTAAAACGGTGTCTCGAGAAAATATACCCGAAGAGGGGGGTGATGTTTATTCGCCGGAGGACAACATTCATCCGTGGAAACGGAAACGATTGGCGCGGACGGTGGAGACTTATCTTCTGGAGCGACGAATTGGTGAAGATCGCGATTGGCAAGTGGACGCGCTGGCAATTTATATGAATAAAGAGGGGAAGGTGTTGAAAGTTGACCAACTTGAGGATATTATTCTGTAACAACGGGGCATAGTGTAACGGTAGCACGAGTCCTTTGGGAGGATTTAGTCTCGGTTCAAATCCGAGTGCCCCGATATTAAATTATCAAGACCGAGTTCCCCGCCCGAACGTACCCCGCCAGAATGACTTTGTCGGGCTGGCGTTCGGTACGGGCGGGGATTCCCAGCAGCCCGAACGCTTGACAAATAAGTGCAATGGGTATATAATAGGGTTTGAAGTAGTTTGGTCGTTGATTTTTCTGGGAAGTAAGGTCTGAAACATGGCCGGAAAGGTATTGAGATGAAGCGATCAATAACGATGGTTTTGGTGGGTTTGGTGTTGGCGATGGTGGGAACGGCGGGGTGCGATTTGGACATGTACACTGGGGGTGGTAGCTATGGTAGCTACTATGATTACGGCTACTATTACGATCCAGCCCCAGTGTATTATGCGCCCGCCCTTTACTGCGAGACGGTTTGTGACGGGTGGGAGTGTTGGGAGGAGTGCTACTAGTATAGTAGGTAGGAAGCCTAACTCTAACTGGAGGATTTTGAGATGAAGAAAGGTGTTTTGGCAGGTTTGGTGTTGGTGGCGGCAACGATGAACATCGGTTGCGTTAAGACGACGCGGGTCATGATGGACAAAGAGGGGAAGCCGACGGAGGAGGTGACGACATGGGAGCCGTTGGCTCTGCCGGTGACGGTGTATCACGGACCGGTGGAGTATGTGGATGATTATTACCCACCGTCACGGGTTGTCGTACGCGAGCGTTACCACCCCCGATACCGTCCAGTTCGTGTCTACCACGAACCCCGCACTCTCTACATCGGTCATCGTCCGCACCATCGTCGTTGGTAATAGCGACACTCCCAGAAGAAGTTTCGAAAGGCCCCGGCGCGTTGCGTATCGGGGCCTCTTTGTGCCAAGATGTTCTCGCGTGTGTTTATAACGGGCTGTAGCTCCGATGCTCACCAATAGGCGAAGTCGGAGTCCCGACCGAAGCGTCGGGATATACACTCGACTGACATTATTAAATAACGGGCTGTAGTATACCGGCAGTACGCATGCATGGGGTGCATGTAGACCGGGTTCAATTCCCGGCAGCCCGATATTTACTTATTTATATCAATTGTGCTTGAATAAAGTTTGGTTGTTCTTTGTGTGAAAACTGTTTTTAACTAACGAAGGGAGACGGTGATGACTATTAAGAGCGTGTTGATGGCTTTGGCTTTTTGTTTCATTATGATTATGGCCATGTGGATACCGACTGATCGACCGGTTAGGTTTGGACCACCAAGACCATCAAGCGACGGCCGTGGCCCCCGACCGCAAGCCCTTTTGCCTCTTGAAGATCGCGATTCGGAATCGCCCCAATCAAGGCGTCGTCTCGGGACGAAAAGGCGACGGTAGTTGACTCCCGCCCCGTCCCGCCCTGCACCGTACGGTGCAGGGCTTTTTTTGTTTCTTAAACTCAATCTTGCTACACTGAAGTAACGATATGATATGATTCTCAACGCGCCTCTTCACCTGCTGATTATCTTCGTGGCCTTCGGTGGATTTTTAGTTGCTTTTTATATTCGACATAAGAAGCGCAACAACGAAGTACTTGTTTGTCCGCTGGAATCTAATTGCGAAGCTGTCGTTCACAGCCGTTATTCGAAACTCGCTAGCATCCCATTGGAATTAATTGGAATGGTTTATTATGCTTTAGTCGCTGTCGGTCACGCGCTGTTCTTAATTTTTCCGTTTTTCAATCAGGGCGAGGCGGTGTTCATGGTAATGCTGATGACGGTGATCGCCATTCTTTTTTCTCTTTATCTTACTTTCATTCAAGCGGCGAAACTCAAAGAGTGGTGCACTTGGTGTCTCGTTTCGGCCCTTTTCTGTGCCATTATTTTTCTCGCCTCGCTCGCGCTCGTCTAACACTTCTGCTAGCATAGAGCGGGCTTAGGCGGGATTAGTTAAATGGTATAACTCCAGTTTTCCAAACTGGTGTCGGGAGTTCGATTCTCCCATCCCGCACAATTTTTACTACTGTAAAAATTGTGCGGGGCTCGCAAATGCGTTTTAAGAGCTTGCGGCTCTTCGAATTGGTGGCGGAGTTGGCGGCAGTCGAGATTTTCCATACTTCCATTATACCAGTCTGCGCTCACCTTTACTTCTTCGCCTTACCGGCCAAGAACATCTTAATTATGGGCGTGGCCAATTCTCGCGTGCGGTCTAAGGTTGTACCCTCTTTCTCCTCCGTGAGACGCAAGAGAAGGTCCGCGAAGTTAAGTTCGCGTTCAACCTCGCTTTCGGTCGGATCAAGTTCGTTGACTCGCTTCTGCCATTCGGCCATTGAACTTAGCCACTTCATAAGTTTGTTTCCTTCCTTGGCAATCGCTTCAGGTTCAACCTGCCTTGAACTTAACTGTTCAAAAATTGTTCCCCAACCAGCCGGTTTCTGTTTTTCGTCTTTGTCTTTAAGGTACTCCCGATATCGCCCGGCCGTCCAATCAAAAATCTTCTCTACCACCTCTTGACCCGTGTCGGAAGCCGGAGTCTCTTCGTATTCAAAATCTGGCACGGCGATCTTTTCCGTTTCCTCGCTTTCACCTCCCGGCGCTAATTCCCAAGAGTCTAAGAATTTGGTTAAGGTAGTTTTCCGGGGCGACTTTTTATTGAGGTTAAACAGCGCTTCAACCGAAGCACACATGCCAAAACTCGCAGTGGTCACATGGTGGAGAGACTTAGATCTCTGACGGCGACTTAGACTTAAGGAAGCTCCATATGGCCTTCGGCGTTTCATAAACCATTCCCTTGATTTCGAGATAGACCACTTTGGCACTATTGACCACCGCCTCCTTCAGTAAACCGCGACGATCACCAGCTTGCTCTAGCTCCTCGATACGCTTGTCAGCATCATAAATCTCGCCCACCAAATTCGCCGTCCGTTCGCCTTGAATCTCAAGATCGCCAGGTTCTAGGCCAAATCCTCTTAAAGTGGCAAAAGCAATCCGCTCTTTCGCGGTATAAGCCTCTGGTGACTCCAGATAATTAGAATAATCGGTGGCTTGATCCCGCGCCAAATTTACAACTCGGGCCATTTCGAAGGCCTTCACTGGATCATCAATCGATTCTGCTTTGGGCGGTCCTTCCATAAGTTAGTTAAATTCAGTGTACGACAATTGTTTCAGCGCTTCAACCTTCAAGCTATTTTTTTATACCTCGTTGCCCGACCTTGCCCAACCCGTTCAATTTTTTTAAGCCGAAGGAGTTTATCGAGGGCTTGATTGATGGTCGGTCGGGCCACGCCAGTGGCTTTTGAAATCTCGCCGGGACTCACTTCGCCAGTTTTTTCAATATACCCCCACACCTTAAGTTGTTTAGGCGAGAGAAGTTTATCGATATTTTCTTTTGAAAGAAGTTCCACCGCCTCTTTAGATTGTTTCAAAAGAACAGAAAAGAAAAAATCGAGCCACGGTGTAATATCTTCATGCTCCGACTTGAACGTTTTTTGACTCCGGCGCAGAGCAACATAGTAGTCGGATTTATTATCCTCAACCAGCTTCTCATGAGAAACATAAGGCATGTACAAGTACCCTGCTTTAAGTAACAGGAGATTAGTCAGCACGCGAGACAGGCGACCATTGCCGTCTTGGAATGGGTGAATCTGCAAAAACTCAACCAGAAAGTTGCCGATCACCAAAAGGGGATGCGTCTTTCTCTTGGTCAATGATTTTTGCGTCCACTCGACGAGTTCCTGCATTTCTTTAGGTGTCAGCCAGGCCAGTGTGGTATCAAAAAGCACGCCGACAGACTCGCCAGCTTCATTGATCATCTGCACTTGATTTTCCTGCTTCTTATAGTCGCCGCGGTGAGTTTGATCTTTCTCTACATACTTAAGAAGCTCTCGGTGAAAGTGCCTGACGGAGCTCTCCGAGAAATTGAGCGATTTCCACGAATCGAATACATTCTCCAGAAGCTCGTAGTAACCCTGCACCTCTTGTTTATCGCGATCGACGAATTTCTGAATGAAGATGCCTCGCATCATTTTCTCAATGTCTTCATCCGAGAGATTAGCTCCTTCAATGCGGGTCGAAGCCCCGGTTGAGGTAATCAAGGTCGATCGCTTAAGACGGCCCAATACTTGTGGACTAAGTTGGGCGCCGGCGATCCATCGCCCCTTAAGTTCATCGATTTGCGTGAGTTTTGACCAGACATTAGAAGGAAGCCCTTCCAACCGAAGGTCAAATCGGGGTTTCTCGGTGTTTTGAGTAATTGGTTCGTCCATAAAATCTTATACTTTGAGTATATAAGATTACATAAGATTAATCAAGTCGACATTTTTGATCGGGAGGAAATTGATCGGGAGGAAATTCCTCCCAGTACTTTTTAAATTAAGACTGTTGTTTAGTGGCGAACCATTCCTGAACTTTACTCACTAACTTATCTTTAAAATCCACTATTCGCGACGACCAAGACTTGCCCTCATTCCGCAAGGCGATTAAATCGTTATCAAAAACTGTTACCAGCTCTTCAGACACACCCAGTTGGCGCATTAATTCAATTTGCTCTTCAAAAGAGTCTAGCGTTTTTTCTTTCGTCTCTTCCCCCTCGCGTACCAAATCTGCCAGTTGCGCATGGCTCGTTTCCATATCATTTCTCAAATTCTCAAACGGTATTCCCGTTTCTGGTGTTTCATTTTTGGGCGCTTGTTCCATACCTATATTATACCTTCTTTATTCCCTTAACTTCAACTTTTTTCTTTCTGACAGTCTCTTGAAATTACTGTCGCTGATAACCGGTTTACCTGTCTTGGCTTCAATTTGTCTACGGGCATTACCGGCAATTCCACCACCCACTCGCGCCACTCGTCGATTTTCCGGAAAAGTTTCCGGTTTTTGTTTCTTGGAAATTTCCGTTGTTGCTGTTTCCGCCAACATGTTCAAAACTAATTCCAGATTAGTCATATTGTCGCGCAAACTTTCTTTCTTCAAATCTTTGAACTTCTTGTAATCCTTAGTCTTCAATCCCGCCCAAGCAAAAGAAATGTCATCGGTCAAAATCGCAAACTCATCGTTTGTTTTTACCCCTCGCTCGTTCCACTCGTTAGTTAAATCTTTCCTAATTTCGATGCTCTTCAAACGCAAATCAACCCATGTTTTGGAATATCCTTTCTTGAGATAAGTGAGCAACGCTCTTTGAATAGCCTTTTCCGGATCCTCGGTTTCTTCCACCCTTTCGTACCCCACACGAGCCAACCAGAGTTTAAACGGTTCCGCTTTCGGCGAAGGAATTGATTGAATGAGCCGAAACATAGTCTCGGTGTCTGCCGCGTCAGTAAACCGCATTTTCCCGTCAAGAGCTTCCATTTTCAAACCGTTACATTTTGTAACGGTTTCGCCAGAGCCTTCGTCAATCAAGCGTTTTTTAAGCACGCGCCAGTATACCTGCGGATTATCGCTATCTGTTAGAGCCGCAATAACATCCGCCACCGAGAAATACCATCGCTCTTTTTCCTCGTCCCAAATCCGGCGAATTTTCTTCCCCTCAAATATCGCCAACCCTTTTGCTTTTGGATTTTTCATTATTATAAACTAGTGATCATCTTTCTAATTCCATTTCTGTGTAGCCACTATCAATTAAGGCCAATATCGCAGGTAACACCCCAACATAAAAACGCGCTGCGTTATCAATCGCTTTTTCGAAATCCTTTCTGTCGAATTTTTTACGAGAGTTATGTCGAGCAATTCCCGCTCTATAATCATCTTCCATATTGTTAAGCGTCTGACTTAAATCATCCATATCCACACCACTGTCAATAAGTGTTTGTTTTACGTTTTTAAAAAATTGAGTATATGTACTATTGCAATACTTTTCCGACGAATTACCACTCTCCACCGCTTTGGCAATCTCCACTTCGTCCCACTTAAACGCTTCCTTTGGGATGATATCATACTGGACATTTTTTAGCGCACGAGTAACTGTGCGCCAGAAATTATTGAAACGTCTACACCAATCAAGAAAGCCATCTTTCTCTTGATCAGACCATTGTTCAATTGGATTTTTAATAAACGGAAATTGTTCAAGCTCTCGCCTCATGAAGTCAGCCCTTCTAACTTCTTGTTCTTGTGGTCGTGATTCAAATCCTTCCATGCTAATTACTTTTTATACTTTTCTAAAATTAGGGCTTCGACTTCGGCCCGATCTTTGCCATATTTAGTGTACGACAATTGCTTGAGCTCTTCAACCTTCGCCATTGAACCGCGCTCGGGGGGCAAAACGCTCAAATCGAAGGGCTTCACCGGCCGGCCGTTGACCAAAAGTTTGACATACGCCTGACGGTTATCGATATTCATTAAATCTTGGGCGGTGAAAGTGGGCGCGAACTGCTTCTCCAGATATTCGGCATCGTCGCTCCCGACGCGGAAGGCGGCAATCGAGCCGACATTGCCAAACACCGAATCTCTAATCTTCTCGTCTAGTTGGGCGATAAACTGATGCGCCACATTCAAACTCAATTTATATTTCCGCGCCTCGGAGAGAATGGTGGAAATCGAATCAGTGGTCACATTTTGGAATTCATCAATGTAGAAATAGAAACTCGGTAAATCTTGACCGAGGGAATCAACTCGCGAGAGCGTCGCCATTAAAATTTTGCCGACTAAAATTAGACCAATCAGATTGGCATTGATATCACCCAGACGCCCCTTCGCCAAATTGACCAGCAGAATTTTCTTCTGATCCATAATTTGGCGGAAATTAAAAACCGATTTTTCTTGCGCCACAATCGGCCGCATAAAATCGTTGGCGAGAAAGACATCGAACTTGCTGGTAATGTAGGGCACAATGTTGGCGAGCGCGCCCTCACCGCCCGCCTTCTCGGCGACCTCGCGCCAAAACTGCACAATCACCGGATTGCGACAACGGGAGAGTTTAAGTTGGCGATATGCTTTATCGGACAAAACCCGCGACACATCAAGCAAGGTCGAACCAGAAGACGGATCCTCGATCACCAGCATCGTGGCATTCCGAAAATACTGCTCGAACATCGGCCCCATCGATTCCGGCACCGCGCCGTAGAGCTTCTGAAAAATATTAAATAATTCGTTGACGACAAAAGTCTTTTGCTCCGGATAACGCTCATCGTACTCGAGCATATTCAGCGCCATCGGGCGCGCCGTATAACTCGGATCAAAATAAATCACATCGTCGTAACGCTCGGGCGGGACTAGTGATAACACATCCATAATATCGAGACCGTGCGGATCAATCAGACAAACCCCATTGCCTCGCGCGATGTCTTGAACAATCATATTCTTGAGTAGCGTCGTTTTACCAGTGCCAGTTTGACCGATTACATAGAAGTGACGCAAACGATCTTCCTCGGTCATGAAAATATTTTTCTCCGCGCCACGCGAGCGATTAACCCCAAGCAGTAACCCGCTCTCGGGCAAATCACTGGGCGCGGGACTAGAAATAGCGCGAGTCTGCTTAAGCTGATCCGCCCCCTTCAACCCCGTCGTCTGGAAGTGCATCAAGGTACTAACCTCTTCAATATTCAAGGGAATACTTTGCTCACTCGAAAATAAACGGTAAGAAAAATTGTGGAGAAATTGCCCCAACTGCGCCGGCTTGACCCGCTCGAATTTCAGCCGATTGCCGAGCGTGTTCTCGAATTGATTAAACGCCGATTCAATATCAGCGAGAATAGACTCGGCCTCGCCGACCGTCCGCGACGAACTCGCCACTCGAATATTAACTTTCATAATCGGACTAGAAATTTTATCTTTAATTCTCTCAACCACCGCGGGATCCGGTGGTGGCAGGGGACTATCCGACTTCTTCTTGTCGCGGGCAAAAAAGACTTCTTTGAGCGAACCCCAAACTTCTTCGCCGGTGGTGTAGGCAATATTGATGGCGTCTTTAATGGGCGTGCCCTTCTGGATCGCCTTGAGAGCGGATTCGTATTTCTTGGCGATGAGATCGTCAGTCGGATTAAAAATAATTTGGAGCGCGGCGCCCTCGCCAGCACGATCAATTTTAGAAAAACTATTCAAGACGACATTGAGCGGATCGTGATCGAAATTCTTGTAAGTCTTGAGCGGAAAAATTGGATTCTTGCCGGAGACGGCGTAAGATGCCGCGTGTCCACCTTGCTCGTTGAAGATGTTGTAGTCATCGCGCTTCTCGCTAACTTTAGCATTATGGAAAATAGCGAGAATCTGCTTTTCAAACAATTCCCGTTTATCAATCGGGATGGAAGCGTAAAAGCTGTATTCCTCACCGTAATTCGGAATCGCCAATTCCAGCGTGAAGTAATTCTGACCACGATTATTCTTGCCGGGGATCGAGAGCATGCCCGCAAAAAATTGTTCCATCGACGAGACAATCTCCTTCAAGCTCTTCGGCTGTTCGGTCGGCGTCGGCGTGGGTAAAATAATTTCGTACAGCGCCATGTTGAGCGCGCGGAAAAGCGGCGAGCGTTCTTTCAGGTGAGAAATAGCGTGTCCCTCTTGCAAATATTCCACCAAGAAACGATGGAAGTCATCCTCGATGTGCGAGTTATTAAGTTTGGCAACAATCGCGAGCGTGTTCTTGATTCCCTTCTGACGCAAGAGGACCAGAAGCTCCGCCATCGTCTCGTCGTGATCCTCGGGGGTTAGTTTCAAAACCAGCGCTTCAGTTTGCTCGGCGGGCAATTTCAAATTCTCGGTCAGCACTTTCTCGGCGGGCAGATTTCTATATTCTTCGATTCCGCGCTTGATAAGTTTAGGGCGTTCAATCGACTCACCTTTCTGCTCGGCCTCTAATTCTCGACGGGCCACTTCCTGACGCAAAAAATCTAACTCCTCGGCGGGCGAATTAAACTTAGGATGTTCATTCAGAGTAAACTTCTCCATCGGCAAATTATAGCTCAATCGCCCAAGCGATACAAAAAAGCCGGCTTCGAGATGAGATCGAAGTCGGCTGACTACTAGTTGCTAGTGGGAGCTACTAAGGTAAGAACCTTACCCTTTTTGCGTACCAGAGGTGCGCACTCGGGACAACCATCCTCAAACACGATCGTCCCCCCAACAGCCCCCTCCTTTATTTTCTGATCCAAGATTGCCAAGATTGGCCGAGTATCGTCGGTAAAGAAACTCTCAAACCTTCTCCGAGACACCTTCAAAATTCCGCATCCTTTGTCTTTGCTACACCGAAGGTAAAACAACGGTCTGGCCAAAAGCCCTCCTTTCTTCCTTCAAAAATTAGACCTCTTTCTTTCCTCCAACTCCACCCTACCACACCCCAAAAATAAGTCAACGATTACATAGCCAGCCACTCCCATAAAGGAATAAAATGTATGGTTATTCCCTCTTTCATCACTTCTCTTTTCTCATCCCAAGTGATTACCATTAACTGGTTAACTTTCAATTCTTTGCCAGCTTCCACCAAGGCTTTTACTTCCCTTGCCTCAACCTCTGGGCTAGTTGAATCATAAGAAACTTGTATCAACTGCGTGACTTGATGTCCTTTTTTAAGCACGAAATCTATCTCTCGATCATTGCGAGTCTTGTAATAAAATAATTCGCGGTTTGGCTGATTCCCTCGCTTAACAAGTTCCATAAAGACAAGGTTCTCCAACAGCTTGCCGTTATTAGGCGAATGTTGAACAGCCTTGGCTGTCACCAGACCGTTATCTACGACATATGTTTTCTTGGGTGACTGCGCTCTCATGTTGGCTTTAGTTGAGTGGCAATCCAAAGAAAAAATTAAATAGGCCTCAATTAGATAACCTAGATATTTTGCCACCGTGACATCACTTTTGAAGGCCATGGCGTTAGCCAATTTTCGAGCGGTATACTGATTAGAAACATTGTTTATCAAATACGATCCGAGATTGTCTATTTGTTTGGAAAAACGAACTTTGTGACGCTTGATGACATCCTTAAAGAGCACGGCATCGAAAAGCACATCGAGATAACCGCGGGGCTCAACATCTTTAGTCACAACTTCTGGATAACCCCCATTCGTCATATATTGAGTGACATACCCAAGGAGTTTAGCTTTTTCTTCTGGCAGTAAAAGTTTATCCGCCGAAACTTCATACTGTTTAGCGGTCAAAATTTCTCTAAAATCAAACGGCAATATTTCTATGGGAATATGTCGGCCGGTGAGATGTGTGGCAAGTTCTTTGGAGAGGAGCGAGGCGTTCGATCCGGTCAGCACCAAATTATAACCCGCGCGATGCAACCGGTTGACGAAAAGTTCCCAGTGGGGAAGATTTTGGATTTCGTCAAAAAGAATATATTTGGTCTCACCATACACTTGCTTGAGTTCCGACAAGAGTTCATCCAGATCAATTTTTTCTTCGCCCGGAAGCGACTCATCGTCAAAATTAAAGTAGGCAAAATCTTGACCCTTAAGAAGCATCAAGGCAAAAACCGATTTACCAGCCCGCCGAGGACCCAAAATTACTTTTATGAGATCAGAAGCAAGCCATTTTTGGGCATCTTTTTCCTTAGCCCGCTCTACATATGGACGCGCCAAAAGTCTCTCTTTATCCTCTTTTTGTTTGAAAACTGTGGCTTTTAACATAGTGTTTATCGCGTACTATGCAGTTTATCCCTTTTTTGCATAGTACAAGTAGTCTACTATGCACCACTGAAATAAGTCAAATTGCGACTAATTCTAAACTGATGATCAGGGCGCGATTAACAGCGATTAAAGTATTCGGTTTAATCTGTCCGAGTTTATATTTGAGACGTTGTTTGTCGATAGAACGAACCTGATCGAGTTTAATAATGGATTTAGTACGCAAACCGCCTTCTCCGGCTTCAACCATTACCTCGGTGGGATAAATTTCTGGAACAGAGTAACTCGTAATAGCGGCAACAATAGTGATCGAACTCCATTGGTTAGCAATATCATTTTGGATTACTAGCGCGGGACGAGTTTTCCTAATCTCCGCGCCTAAGGTCGGATCGAAATTAACCAAATATACATCTCCCCGACGAGGCCAATTTACTTCTTTTGTTTTGCCCATACTTCTTCATCTAATAAAAACCAGTCGGCAACGATTTCCAAAGATTCTTTTGCCCTATTAATTGCCCCGTCTTTCAATCGGCGTCTCAAGATTGCTTGACCAACCGATTGGACATAATGTTTAAGAGCGGTATCAATCAACTGACTCCGGTCACCTTTGGTGGATACTCGTCGAATAAGGTTGATCGTACTATTCGGTAGGGTTACGTTTATTCGTTGTCGAGTCGCTAGCGTCATGATGATCTTATTATACACACTCCTGATGTGTAATCAATTGGATGATTGTGTTATGCACCCCCGAAATAAGCCCATTGGCTTGACTTAGGTTTAGACGGGTATATACTAGAACCATAACCATGGAAAAGACCCTTGTGCAGATCCGTCTGCATCGGGGGCTTTTTCTTTTTTAGGCCTTACCAGAAAACTTATGATAGTGATCATTCAAAAAAGTTATTTCAATATTTTTATTACGAAGAAGGATAATAAGTTTTGTGTGTTTTGTAAGAATCAAAGGAGAGTTTACAAAACTCAAAAATTGGTCCATCTGGCAAATTGTCCAAATCATACCATTTCCATTCCTCTGCTTTTTCTGGTTCCAAAATCTGGGGTTCACCACTTGTCCATTTAGCCACCAACCCTATGTGTACATAATGCTTGGGTGCATATTTCTTTACATTCGTTAGATAAAGAAATTTGATGTTTTTAATTTCTAATCCACACTCTTCTTTGGTTTCCCTCGTTGCACAATCCTCAAAAGATTCCATGTATTCCAGATGTCCTCCTGGAAAAGAATATTCACCAGCACCATGCGAACCTTTACGTTTAGTCATCAATACTTCCCGTCTTTAAATATCATAACCCCAACTCCCACCTTAGGTCTCTGTTCTGTTTCCATAATTAGATTAGATTATACACCCCCAAAATAAGTTTTTATTTTAATATTCTATGTAATCCGGAACATCAATTATTTTCCCTTGTTCCAGCGTATTTTTGAGTTCCTGCAACATTTCTTTTACCTCCGTGGATGAAAATGTTTGGCGAAATTCAGGATCGTCGTTTGAATCATCAAAATAATCCCTATTATAATGAACGACTACTACGGCTTGGTTATCACTTACTATAGCTATTTCAGTGAGCAACTTATTCACATGGGATAGGCTCAAAAATATTTGACGCTCGTTTTCTTTTCTTTCTTTCTCTAGGCGCACCTCTCTTTCTTTGGTATTTTCTTCGGCGAGCTGTTGTCGTCTTTCTTCTTCATGTATCTTTCGCCATTTTTCACGCTCGGCTTCGTCTTCCGCTATTTGCTTTTTACCCTCATCTGATTTTTCCCATTCCCAATATCGGTTATTCTCCGCCAGACTTTCCGCCTGCTCTCTTTCCATTTTTTCTTCCTCTTCTTTTGTCCTAAATTCTCTTCGTGGATTCTCAAAATTTTCCATAATTTTTATAAATTTGCTGATAATATTATCCTGTTCTAAATACCATTATACCTGATGGGGGGAATAGGCAACTACGCCACGCGACGGCGTTTTTCATTGTCTTCTTGCAAGCGAATTGATTCTTGGAAGCGACCAGCGATCACCGTCGCCTGTTCTTCTAACTCTTGCCGGCTACCTGGATCTTTAATTTTCATCACATAATCGGCGCCGGATGATCCTTCTTTATCTCTAAGGGTTACATCAATCGTGAAAACGCGTCCCTTAAATCGGAGGTAGCAATCCGTTCGCCACTTCGTATCAACCGGCGTGCCGACCGTGGTTATAATCTCAATCTCATTTGGATCTTCCAACCCCATCTTCTCGGCGACATAATCATGGAAGTCACCATCTAAAATATTTTTCCTGATTGGCTGATCGCCATTGAGTTCGATATGACGCGGATCCCGAGGATCCCAATCCGCCGGTTGATTGTCGCTCGCCCAATCCATAATCAAGCGCTTCCGGTTGGTACTGCCCGATCGGTCCCAATGGCTAAACGCCTCGGCTGACAGATGTTCCTCGGCCCATTTATCAACCAGCGCCTCTGCCGACACTCGATCTCCTTTTTCCAGTAATCCAATATACAATCCACCGTCCCAACCGCACACAATTTCACCAAGCAACTCGTGCTCGAAGGCGCCACCGGTGTACCCGCTTAATCTTTCAAATGAATTCCGCATAATTTACCTAATCGGCAGATTGTGAATTTTAGCCCAACTGTTCCAGCTCGCCTTCGGCTCGCCGGAAGCTTGACGCAAACCCATCGTTTTGAAAAAAGTGGGATAGCCGTCGCCGGCCCAGTCGTAAGGGAACCACCAAATCCAAAGACGGATGTTTAAATCTTTAGTTAATTCGGGTAAGCGATTGAGAAAGGCGGTCTGATTAGCGACAGACGCGCCACTACTTCCCGAAGTGGGCCAGCCGGATTCGGCAATCAAGATCGGCTTAGCAGTATAGTTACGAATTCGCGTGTAATAATTGACTGGCAATTTGTCGGGCGAAGAAAAGAAGGCGCTCGGATAAGTGGTGAAGGCGATAGCGTCCACCGGCGCTTCTAATTGCTTCAACATTTCCCACTGCGCCGGCTTGCCCGTCGTCCCCGAGAGTTCTTCATACTGCACACTTAAGGTTACAATGGTCGCCGGCGCCACTTGCTTCACGACCGTTTTTATTTCATCGAGCAAAGAAACGAAGGTCGCCAGCTCGTTCGGATTTTTCGCTAAATAAGTATTGATTTCGGACGCTAACCCAAGATAAGTCGGGTGATAAGTACTCGCTAATTTAACCGCTAGATCTTTATAAGCTTGACGGACTTTGGTATCAGCGAAACTCCCGCCGAGCACCTTGAGATTGGGATCGAGAGTCTGGCGGTCGGAAGCCAGCGGATCAATCACGAGAAACTTTTTCAAGCCGTAGCGATCCGCCATCTGGCTAATGTAGTCCGCGCCAGCGAGCCCTTCGGACGCGAAATTGACATGGTGCATTACCACCTCGGCGTTATTTTTAAATAGATCGAAAGCCGCAAGCCAATTCTCGGTCGAGAGTGGCTGGGCGGTAATCGGGACGAAACCCATCTGGAACGAGCGACTTGTAACGCTTAGCGCTGGATTAGGTACGGGCGACGGTAGCAATGGCGTCTCAACTTTATTTTTCTCCGAAATTACCCCGATAACAATCACAAGCAAAACTATAATAATCAAACCAAAAATAAATTTTTTCATATGATTAAAGCCTACCACAAAAGCGTGAGGTGAGGTTATCCACAGCTTTGTTATTGACTGGTGAACAGGTGTTCACTTATACTAACCGACATGAATGAACGCGAAAGAGGGGATAAGATTCTTAGCTTCTACCGCGACAAACGGCGGATGCCGAGCTATCGCGAGATGTTGAAACTTTTTAGTTTCAAATCAACGAACGCTGTTCATAAGTTGATAAAGAAATTAATCACCGCTGGTTTTTTATCCCGCGACGGAAGTGGTCATCTTGTCCCGGGCGAGAGTTGGGGGCAAGTGCGCGTGCTCGGTCTGGTCGAAGCCGGCTTCCCGACCGCCGTGGAAGAAGTCGAGCTCGATACTTTGAGTTTAGATGATTGGTTGATTGAGAAAAAAGAAAGCACTTATCTCCTGCGCGTGAAGGGCGAGTCCATGATCAACGCCGGTATCCGCGAAGGGGATATGGTCTTGGTGGAGAAAACGACCCGAGTGAAAACAGGGGACATCGTCGTTGCGGAAGTGGACGGCGAGTGGACCATGAAATATCTGCGGGAAAAAAGCGGTGAGCGTTATCTCGAGCCGGCTAATCCCGACTTCCAACCAATCTTCCCGCGCGAAACCTTATCCATCGTCGCCGTGGTCAAGGCGGTTATTAGAAAATACACTTAACAATTTTTATATTATGACAAAATATCAAGTGAAAAAAGTTTTGCGTCACGAACTCCGCCGTCTGAACGAACATATTGATTGGAAAATTCTTCGCGGTCTGCCCTACCTGCTCGAAGCGCGCCGTCACCACCAACTCCTCCAACACTTTATTTAATCAAAACGGATTTTTCGCTCCCCGAATCTCAAAGTGGACATGGGGACCAGTGGAATTGCCGGTTGAACCGACATAGCCAATCACTTGACCTTGCACCACCTTCTGCCCGCGAGCCACAATGTTGTCGTTGTTGTGGGCATAGAGCGTTTGGGTCTTATTGTCATGCAGAATCACAATATATTTAGCATATCCGCCGTTCCAACCGTTCTCTTTACTAACAATCACCGTACCCCCCGCGGAAGCATAAATCGGTGCGCCGGTAGAATCAGCTAAATCAACTCCATTGTAACCATGGATCCCTTGCGTTCGAACGCCACCCTTGATCGGCCGGATATAATAACCAGCATAGCTCGGACCGCTGCCTCGGGGCGGGCGCGGCCGACGACCGGAAGTGGTCGGCGGGGGTGTTTCCTCGCCATCTGGAACAATCAAGGTTTCTCCAACGACAAGCGGTGTATCTAAATCAAAGCCATTATATTGGGCAATCTCGTTTGCGTCGCCCCGATATTTTTTTGCAATACTCTTCAAGGTCTCGCCTTTTACAATTGCGTGCTGAATACCGCTAATCGGTAAAATTACCAACACTTGGCCTTCTCGAATCGCCGTGGCTCGGGGCAAATCATTGGCCCAAATAATAGTATTGACCGAGACCTGAAACATCCGCGCCACTTCCGAGAGCGTGTCGCCTGACCGAACCACGTAGACGCTCACTTGATCCGCCAGAGGCAAATCTTTGATATCGCTCATGGTCCCCAATGGGCCGGAATCAGGAAGAAGAGCGTTTCCATCAACTATCGTTGTGTCTCCGCCACCGCGACGAGCATTGGGATCAGGACCAAGCAACGGCTCAAGCAATGGTATAGTTTGAGAATTACCGATAGTTGAAAATGAAGGAGAAAAATCCGATGAAGTTTGACCAAAAACATCATTAAAACCGACAAAAGACAAGAAACCCGCCGAAACTGGACGAGCCAAAATTAAGATGAGACCGAGGGCAAAGACAAAGGAAATCAGCCTCTTATTAGAATGTAAGTGTGAGATTATAAGCCTAAATCTGCTCGTCAGCCCAGCGGGAAACCATCAATCAGCCAATCATTTCCGCAAGGAATCATTATAGCGTAACCAAACCCCCCGTCAATCGTCTACGGGATATCAAGGGGATAACTCGCCCAAGGCGAGCAAGCTAAAACTTGTGCTATAACTATAACCAATGACTGATTATTTAGCCGAACTCAATGACGCCCAGCAACGGGCGGTGACTCACCGCGACGGACCGCTCTTAGTTGTGGCCGGCGCGGGCGCCGGCAAAACTAAAACGATCACCCACCGCATCCTTCACTTAATTAAGAGCGGGGTCAGCCCCAACGCGATTCTCGCCATTACTTTCACCAACAAGGCCGCGAAGGAAATGCTTAATCGAGTCACCGACTTGCTCGCAAATGAACCAGAGTTGCGCCACGAAGGGTCCCGACCCTTCGTGGCGACTTTCCACGCGCTCGGCGTCCACTTGCTTCGGGAACACGGGCGAGCACTCGGTATTCCGCGACATTTCTCAATCGCCGATCGCGATGATTCGCTGGCGTTAATCAAAACCGCTCTCCAAGATTTGGGCTACGATCCGAAATCCATCGAACCGCGCGGCATATTGAATGCCATTTCCCGCGAGAAAGGGCGATTGACCACTGTCGCTCATTATCTCGAACACCTCGAGCGAAATCCTTTTGGCCAAGTCGTCGCCGAGGTCTGGCGTCATTATGAACAAGCGCTAGGGGCGACCCAAGCGCTCGACTTCGATGATCTTATCCTGAAAACCGTTTTGCTTCTCCGCGAACATTCGCCGATCTTATCTGCCGTCCAAGCCCGTTGGCAATATATTCATATTGATGAATACCAAGACACCAATGTCGCCCAATATCAGCTCGCGCGGCTCTTGGCCGGCACCCAAGAAAATATCTGCGCCGTCGGCGATCTCGATCAATCCATCTACAGTTGGCGGGGCGCGGATTTCAAAAATCTGCTCCGCTTTCAGCATGATTTCCCGCGCACCGTGGTCGTCACTTTGGAAGAAAATTATCGTTCGACCCAAATGATTCTTGAGGCGGCTAATCGCGTGATTGTGAAAAATGTTAATCGCTTGGAGAAAACGCTGTATACCAAAAACGGCCGGGGCGAGAAACTCACACTCATCACCGCGCTTGACGAACGGGAAGAGGCCGGACTGATTGCTGGGCTGGCAAAAAGAATTATTGACCAAGGCGGAACGCCGGATCAAATCGCCGTCCTCTATCGCGCCAACTTCCAATCGCGCGCGCTTGAAGAAGCGATGCTCCACGCCGGTGTCCCATATCGCGTTTTGGGCGTGCGCTTTTTCGAACGGCAAGAAGTTAAAGATTTATTGGCTTATCTAAAAGCGGCGCTTAACCCGCATGATTTCATCAGCCAAAAACGAATCATCAATGTTCCGCCTAGAGGTTTGGGCAAGGTCACCGTGGCGAAAGTGCTCGCCGGAGACAGTGCCAGTCTGCCGACTAAAACTCAAGCCAAGGTTGAAATTTTCAATGCCATTCTCGCCGACATTCGCGCGAAAGCGTTGGTCGAAAAACCTTCGGAAACCGTCCGCTACGCGCTTGAACGCTCGGGGTTGGGTGAAAGCCTGCGCCAAGGCGGGAGCGACGACCTCGAACGGCTCGAAAACCTCCGCGAACTGGTCACGCTCTCGCTCGGCTTTGACGGGGAGCCCGGCGAAACGGGCTCGCCTCGCGGCGAAGCGGGCATCACGGCGCTGCTCACGGAAGTGGCGCTGGTTTCGGACCAAGACGCGCTTAATGAACCTAAATTGGCGGTCAGTTTGATGACCGTGCATGCCGCGAAGGGGCTCGAATTCAATCAGGTTTTTGTCGCCGGATTGGAACAAGACCTCTTCCCTCATCGGCTCTTAATGGATTATTCCGCCGGTGGCGGAGAAGAAATTGATACCGAAGAAGAACGCCGGCTCTTCTATGTCGCCCTCACGCGCGCGCGACAAAAACTTTATCTCGCTTATGCCGAGACGCGGACAATTTTCGGTCGAACGCGCGTAAATATTCCCTCGGATTTTCTCCTTGATCTCGACGACACTTTAGTCGAACCGTTGGGGGAAGAAATAATGAAATATGATTAAAGCGAAAAAATCTCTTGGCCAACATTTCCTCACTGATCAAACCGCGCTGGCGACGATTATCGCCACCGCCAACTTAAAAGTGGGGGAGACGGCGCTCGAAATCGGCCCGGGCGAAGGTTTCTTGACTGGTGCCCTGCTTACAACTGGCGCGCAAGTGATCGCGGTTGAAAAAGATGATCGTTTAATCGGTGTTCTCACCAAAAAATTTTCTGAAAAAATAAACTCCGGCCAACTTATTTTAATTCATGATGACATCATTAATTTTCTAAAAGCTAAAACCTATAAGCTAGAAGCTAGTTACAAGCTAATAGCTAACATCCCTTACTACTTAACGGGCCAAATTGTCCGGCAATTTTTGACCGTCGACAATCAGCCAACCTCGATGATTCTAATGATCCAAAAAGAAGTGGCGGAAAGAATCGTGGCGAAAAACAATAAAGAAAGTTTGTTGTCTATTTCCGTCAAAGCATACGGCACACCACATTATATTCGCACGGTGCCACGCGGGGCTTTCCGGCCGGCGCCGAAGGTAGACTCGGCGATTATCTTAATTGATAAAATTAGTAAAAATAACTTTCGCGAAGTGAGTGAAGAAAAATTTTTCGCCTTGCTTCATCTCGGCTTCGCCTCGAAACGGAAAATGCTTCGCGCCAAACTCGGCTTGACTACTGAAGAGCTCGCTAGTTGTGGTGTTAACCCCCAAGCTCGCGCCGAGAATCTGACGGTTAGCCAGTGGTTTTGTCTGGCGAAACAAATATCGGTCCCTCACCCTTAGGCGAGAGACCGATATAGTTTCTGAACACTTAACTTGGGAAACGCAATGCGCAGTAGTTGGGATGCCAAGTAACAGTGATTCGAGACCAGCATAGTACAACTTTACTTTTACTCCCTACGGCATCTCTCGTCTGGACGAGATATGAAACGACGAGCTCCGGATCGTCAGCATCCTCGTAAGTGACTTGGGTGATTGACTTCCAACCGAAAACTAATTTCCCTAGGAAATGTTGCCTGAAAAAAGCGACTCCTTTCTTTCTGATTTCCCCCAGGTCACGGGCTTCGAGACAACTTGCGAGCATACCGTTTTTCTTAAGATGCTCATAAACAGCCGTTCCTCTCATGTCTCCCGCTTGGTCAGGATGGAATGGACCCACAGATCGAGCTGACTGGCATCAAACTTAGAAGGTCCGGTCATTGCCAATTCGGGATGCATGACTTTTTTCTTCCAACCATCAGGAAGAATCGGGGGGGTCGAGCGGTCAACACGAACAATAGAATCAAACATGGTTTTCACCACCTTTCTTTAAAAGACCATTTCCCAACATTTCGAAGAACTGCTATATTATATGCATAAGCTAGTTAAAAAGTCAAATGGTTAAAAAACAAAAAGTAATTCCCCTTATCGCTGACACTTATCTGGCGGTTATTAAAAATAGTCTCGGTTCGAAAATGTTCCGGAATTTATACGCCAAAGTAGACGGAAAAAAAGAAGACATCACTCGCAATGGGGAACTATCCTGCGCGTTTTATGTTTCTTCCATTCTCGCGTTAAGCAAACAAATAAAAGAAATCCATGTCACTGTTGATTCAACTGTGAAAGATTTAAAAAAATCCGGCTGGAAAATTAGCCAGAAGCCAAAAGTCGGGAGTGTCTTGGTTTGGGAAAAGGTGAATTTTGGAAATAACGATGTTCATAAACATATCGGTTTTTATATCGGCGACAGAAAAGCCGTGAGCAATAATTACCAGTGCGGTTACCCCGTCAAGCATAATTGGATATTTACAAATAGAAAAATTGAGATGATTCTCTGGAATCCGAAATTGAAATTTACTAAAAATTAATGAGACGAGTTATTGTTATCGGGCTATTGGTTATTCTCGCTGGATTTCTTGGTACAAGGGCGGGGCTTGTACTAGTGCAAGCCCCGCCCTTAACACCGACCATCCTCACCATCGGCAACACAAAAATCCTAGTAGAAATCGCCGACACGGAAGCTACTCGCACCCGCGGTCTTTCTGGTCGACCGTCCCTCGCCGAGAATACCGGCCTGCTTTTTATTTTCGATCACGCTGACTATTACAATTTTTGGATGAAAGAAATGAATTTTCCGATTGACATCATCTGGTTCGACGATAATTGGCGGGTGATTGATGTCACAATAAATGCCTTACCTCAAGATTTTCCCGCCACTTATCAACCGCGCGCGCCAGCGCGCTATGTTCTCGAAGTCAACGCCGGCTTCAGCTCTGCTCACCAGATTACCATCGGCGCTCAAGCAATTTTACATTGAAACCAAATTCCTGCTATCGCTACGATTTGGTATATTGCGGTAATCAGAAAATTTCAGGAAAATTCTTTATAGAAAAAATGTCCCGCCACTTAGGGTGGGGGACAAAGTAAGTCGAGACGCAATCGATTTTGGTTTCAGCCCCGCTTTTTTACGAGGATGTTAAAGATACAATCAACGGTGTCGCCGACCGTCTTGAGTTTGGAAACATCGTCATCCGGAATTTTAATATCGAAAGCATTCTGGATTTCGATAACCAACTCAAAACTATCAATGGAATCGGCGTTAAGATCTTCAGTAAAACGGGTGTGGTCGGGTAATTCTGTTTCGCTACTTAACCCTTGATCGACCACGATCTCAATCAGTTTTTCCTTCACCTGCGGTCTCGTCACAGTTTTCCTCTCTTTCTCTTTCTTTCAAAAACAATCCAAAACCGAAACCAATTCCACTTTCTAACCTACTCTTTTCTCTCAAAAAAGACAAGGGTTACAACCCGGAAGTGCCAACCATAATTAAAGTGCCAAGCGCGGGAATCTCAATCGTACACGGCGGAGGGTAAATGGTATCTGGATCCATACACATACCGCCGGGAATAGCGCGGCCGAGCACATACGGTCCGGGCATGGTGATGTTATAAAAAGGGTAGAGGGGTGCGCCCCACGGATAGAGGAAAGCCCCAGCGCGCGGCGCGCCGATCGTTAGCAATAGACCATTACAACAAGTAAAAGAATAAAGGATTGGTCCACCGACGGGAATAATTGCCAGCGCCTCACTCCGTTTAGCGTGGAGAACGGCACCGAAAATTAAACCGGCGCTGATTAGGATGGCAATAATTAATTTTAATTTCATATTTAGATTTTAGATGATAAGTGAAAATAATCCCGGTTTGGCAGTAATACCGTTTTGATTCTTAACATAGAAACCGAGGGGGAAATTAATTTCCGGATAATATTTACGGCGATAGTCGGCGGTGTTTGATAACCATTTGTCGGTCAAGAAGGGTGGCCTCGGCAAAGTGAACGACAAGGTTTTACCATCTGGCGATGCCACTACTAATTGACCGACGCCAGTATAAACAATGTTACCCTTGGGCGTAAAACCGACACCGGTAATCGTTATCCGTGTCCCCGCGCCCCCTTCGGTCGGTTCGACTTTAGTAATCGTGGGGATAGTTGCAACAATAACCGGCGGGGGAATAGGGGCAAGTAGAGAAACTGGAGGTGGCGCTTGACCTAACTGCGTCACTAACTGCTGGAGGAGTAAGATCAAGAGAGAAAGTTTTTTGATTAAGATGGGCGTCATCCACCAAATTATATCACAGCCATAATTATCCACCCATTGACGATAAGATATGCCTAGCGGGGGAATCGTAACCATACTATACTATTGGGTATTGTGCGCCGATTGCGCCTGACAATTATTATTTTCGCGCTCGTGATCCTCGTCCTTGCGGGTGGTGGTATTTATTTGTGGTTCATTGGCGGAGAAACTCTGGCTAATCAAGTGGCACAAAAACAAACCGCCGCAGCTAATCTCGCCATCACACCACCACCGTCAACGGAATCTATTAACCAGCCAACCTATTCACCCCTGCCGAGTTATCAGCTTCAAGATATTCCTACCTCTCCTCGCGATGATCAGGCGACTCTCACTAATTACGGTCGCGCCGTCGGCGAGATTATGTCGGTTTATAATAATAAAACGATCGAGAATGATTTAGTTCTCGTGAATAAGGCGGTCGAAAAAACTGACCCATTGGCCGCGGCTAAATTAAGTGCCAGCGCTAATCGCCATGCCACCGCTATGGCTCAACTCAAAGCGCTCGTCGTCCCGCCGAGCGCCGTTCAAGTTCACCTTAATCTCATCAACAATCTGATTGGCCTTGCCGAGTCGAGTTATCTGATGGCGCAAATTGATCAAGCGCCGGTCACCGCGCTCGAGAGCGCGCAAGTTTATCCGACTCGATTAAAAAGTTTCTCCACCGCCGTCAACAATCTTAATTTCTTCCTCTTGGCGAGCGATGTCGTCTTACCGGAGAAAGATCGCATCGCGGTTTCCCTCGGTTTATGATTAAACTCGGACAAAAAATTATCGCGTTTCTCACCATTACCGCTCTGATTTTGCCGGCGGCAACATTAGTCGTTTTTCTCACCCCGTCGGCAAGCGCCCAAAAAAGTTCCGCTCAACGATTAGCCGAGACGCGCAAAGATGACCAGCGACAATGCGAGTCCGAAATAAGTGGTGGCACACCCACCTTCGGTCAAGCCGTGGCCGGAGCTGTAACTAAACCGCTCAAAGATGCCGTCGGCGAAGAAGCGGGGAAGGCAATGCCGAAGGCCGTTAATGACGCTATCGCTAATCGAATCCCTGCGGGCATTGAACAGGGAATAAAAAAGGAACTCCCTAACATTATCAGTGAGGGCTTAAAAAGAGAATTGCCAGCCACGCTTGGCGAACAAATTCGGGCAGAAATGGCGCGACGAGACCAGACTTTCAAAGAGTACCGAGATAGCCCCGACTTTAAAGGTAGTTTCACCGGTCTCATCCGCGCCTCGATTGACGAGACCTTGCCAAGGATTGTCCAGGACGGTCTCCACGACCGCTTGCCCAATATCATTGATACGAGCATTAAGGTGGAGTTGCCTAACTCACTCCGGTTAGAATTCAACAAAATCGCCCAACCGACAATTAGAGATCATTTCGCCGTCCAGATTAATACCATGATCGGGCAGATCCCCCAAATGATCGCGGACGCAATTAAGAGTTTGCGCGACACGATCCAGGCAACAATTGACGGTCTTCGCGCAGCCATGAGAAGTTTGGCGCAAAAGAAACCGATAGATTGGGCGTTTGATCTTATCACCGCCGTTTGGACTTGGCTGGAAACTGGTGATTCTAATGCTTCTCTCGACGCCATCCCGGAATTTTCCCAGATTATGGGTTTAATTGAAAATCTCGGTCAGCAAATCAAGGCGACCGAAGAATTCGTTAAGTGGGCAACTGAACTCCTTGATAATAAAGAGAAGCTGGTTGACAATTTGGTGGATGGTTTCGCGGTCGAATTGAGCAAATCCTTGACTGAACCTAAAAATATTGCCCGTCTCGCCGACGCGATTGGAAGCGCCATGACTGATCCGATCAACCGCTCACTGGACAACGCCTTGGGAAATATCGAGGACGCCATTAATGGTCCAATTAATCGGGCGATCGCCGGGATCAATGATTTGCCAAACCAATTCTTCGGAGAAATAAACGGCGCCCTCGACAATGTTGCAGACTTAGTTAATTTGCAAATTGAGACCGTAGTCCACGCCGTTACTAATCCGATTGTCTCCACCATTGATGTTTTGGGTGACAAAATTGCCACCACAATTGATACGGGGTTAAACAGCGTGATGGCGCCAATTGTTGGTGGCACCGGCGAGTTTCTTGGTTCAGTCGGTCATGATATCGCGATGAGTATGAACACGGCGGCGCTACAAACCCATATGAACATCTTCGGTTCGGAAGGACTGTTTGTTGATGAGACCGTGGGAACAGAACTGTGGCCGACGCATACTTACGAGTCTGGTGTAATGGTTTCTGGCCCGCCGACTTATTTCCCCGCGCCAGGCGATGCCGGTTTTGTTGAGCCAGTTCTAACTGGCCCGGAAGTTGGTCCGCCCGGCCCGGGGGGAATCCCGCCGCCGGATCTTACGCCCGTCGGTCCGCTCACTGACGCCACGGAAGAATTGGCGACGGGCGCATCTGACGCGACGATTGCTTCCACCGAGACGGTAGTGGGCGACGCCGTAGCCGAAACCGCTGGTCCCACATCGCTAACCGGGATGGCGGCCGGTTTAATTCCCGGCGCCATTAGTGGAATGAGCGGTCTGCTTAGTGGGTTCTTAAAAACTGGTAATCCAATCATTGATGCGCTAGCGCAAGCGGCTTTCAAAAAGGTGTTTGACGCCGCCGCCACCGCCGCCGGTTTCGCCACTGGCGCCACGCTCGCTGTGCCCGTCTCCGAGATCGGCGCGCTGTTGATGACCGCGCAGAGCACCGACAGCACCACGGGTAAAATTCTCCAAACCCAGCAAGAAATCAAGGCGATGACCGAGAAACTTCTCTCGCTTCAAATCCAGGCTTGCACCCATCTCAAGGTTGTCCAACGAGTCCAATTGGCGCTGGAAGAAAAAGAACTGCTTAATGATCCGAACGCGCGTAAAAATAATGCGGACACAATTTATAAATACCAAATTAAATTCGCCGAATTTTTGAATCAAGGCCGGCAATTGAGCGAACTAGAAACTGGTGTGGCTGATCCGGGCAACGAGAACAAGGGCTCGCTGGTCGTCGCTAATCTCACCGAGAGCATAGCGAAAGCTGGAGAGGAGGCGAAGAGTGTCGCCTTAGACCAACTCACCACCTTAGCCGAGGGTGAAAATTATTCGGATTTGAAAATAATTAACGCCTCGCTAGCGCTGGAAGGAAACATTAATGAACTCGCGGATACCGTGCCGAAAGAGCAAATGGATAAATTCCGCTCTAACGACCCAAGCCAAACTAATGAAGAATTCTGGAACACTTTCACCGAGCTTGGTAAAAATAATATCTACACCAAAAAACTAAAAGCTGATCAAATTATTGCCCAGCGTGTGGCTGATGCCCAAAACTCAACGCAAGCTGAATACGAAGCCGGCGGTGGTTACTTCGGCACCCGCGAATGTATCGCGACCTCGGCGAGTGGCGGTTGCGCTGAATGGCGAATCCTCACCCCGTCAGGCACTATCCGCGATATGGCGGGAGCGGTGGTGGCCAGTCCGCTTCACCAGGTCGAGACCAGCGACGAAAATATTGAGGACTTTATGAAAAATGAAGTGGGACTAAACACCAACCGCTTGGCTAATTTAAGTAATGTTAGTGAGACCGTGCCGACCTTCGAAGAGAGCGCTGATCAAAGCGTTTTCACCCAGCCCGATCCTTGCCCGGGTCCCGGACCGTGTTCGCAAACTGGTTGGCCACGACAAACGACACAAGCTGGAAGCGGTGGCGGGCTAGGTAGTTTCGCTTCATTACCTTCATCAAGTGGCGGCGGAGGAGGAAGTAATATCGCCAGCCTGCCCGACGGCAAGGCGGGCCAATCACCAAGCGTGATTGTGAGTATCAAAACGCCGACGATCGCGGAAATAAATATCAATCAGCAAACAAGAAATCTCGCCGCGCTCGGTGTCGTCCAAACATCAGGTAATGTGGTGAAAAATGAAACGACCCTTAGCTGGACGGCAAACGATGCTGACACTTGCCTGACGACGAATGATTGGGTGTCCGGTCAAGTCGGCAAAGTCGATAATAATGCGAAAATGGCTGGCACTAATATCGGCACCAGTGGCATCGTCGCCATCACTCACCCGATTAATTTCCGCGCCGTCGCTCCCATCTTCTCGCAGACCGTCGCGGGCGGGATTGCTAAACCAATTCTCACTCCGCCCACGATCACTAGTGATAAACTTAAATATCAACTGACCTTCAATCCTCTCAACGGTTCGGGAATTCACGCCGGCGATATTTATCAACTCGCGGTCGCGCCCAATCTGACACTCACCGTCGGCCCCGTCACGCTTAAAGCCGACGGCAATCCTCCTACTGCCGCGGATGTAATCACTCTTTTCAAAACCGGCATCCAGACCGCGCAAGTGGGAAACACGCCCCTCGGTCGAGAGCTTGACCGCTACAGCTTCGCCTACTTGTCGGGCAAAATCATGATGAGCCCGTCGTTGACCTACGAACTCACCTGCACCAAAGGCGTCGAGAGCCGTGATGCCAGTTACACCATCACCCGCCAACCATGAAATCAACCCTCAAAAAAATTAAGAGGATGATAAAAAGCTGCCTTAAAATTACTATCGTTATAACTATGGCGCTCATAGTGAGCGGAATTTTTTATACTCCAACCCACGCCGGACTCTTAGACCCCAGTATTGATAATGATTCGTTCCCTGTTGCTACTCGATACATACTTAATGCAGCCGATCAAGCAGTTAAAGATCAAAACCTTAGTGATATGAGGAAAACCCTTACTAGAATTGAGGGTGCCCTAAATAGTTCGCGTTTTGACACCGCCAGCAAAAACGCCTTAAAGAGTTACGGGGAAAAGCTTTTACCAAAAATTGTAGAGGCAGAAGAGCGAACCGGCGACAGGGTGGTCACAGCAGCGAAAGTAGCCAAGGCTGGTGAATGCACCTTCGGTTGGACAGGTATAAGTGATTGGGGAGTGTGTATCAAAACCTGGGCCTCTTGGGTCGGGGCGATTTTGCTTTGGCTCTTTTCTTGGGTTCTCCGCTTCGCTAACCAAATTTTCAATCAAGCGATAAATATCTCGGTTCGAACCTTCAGTAACTACGCGGGGATGGACGCGGTGAAAGTCGGCTGGAGTGTGATCCGCGATCTCGTCAACATGGGTTTCATCTTCGTCCTGCTCTACATCGCGATCAGCACAATTCTCGGTGTCGGCGCGAATGATTGGAAAAAACTGGTCCCAAAATTAATTATCGTTGCCCTGCTCGTCAACTTCAGTATGTTTTTCACTCGTGTAATTATTGATGTTTCCAATGTGACAGCCAATCAGTTTTATACTAGCGCGGCTCAAGGAACAACACCCTCCAAAATAGTAGATGGACAAACAGTCGCTGGCGCGCCAGATGTCACCACCGCCTTGATGAAAGGAAATTCCGTTTTTAAAACTGTCTTTGAGCCAGCTAAAGAATTTTCTGGCCCGGAAAATCCCGACGGGCAACCCGTTAGCGCTGGCAGTTTGTCTTGGACCAATATTATTGGTGGGACTTTCGGCGGGGTTGCCTTAATTCTCGTGGCGTCTTTTGTCTTCTTGGCGGGAGCAGTGCTCTTTATTCTTCGCTCACTCCGACTTCTTTTCTTAATTATTCTTTCACCGTTCGCTTTTTTCTTTTTCATCTTGCCGAAGACGGAGAAATACACCACGCAATGGTGGGAAGCCTTGGTAAGCGATGCGCTTTTTGCCCCGGCTTTCCTGATTATGATTTATATCGTCACCAAAATCTCCGGCGAAATTGGCAATTTGGGAAGCGCGGCCGACAATTCCGTAATCTCTTTTATGTTACTCATCGGTCTTCTCTTGGGCGCCCTGATCGTGGCCAAGAAGCTCGGGGCAATGGGGGCATCTAAAGTATCAAGCATCGGCAAGAAACTCGGCGCCTTCGGCGCCGGCGCCCTGGTCGGCGGCGGGTTAGGTTTTGCCGGGAGACACACTATTGGCCGACTTGGAAACGCGATAGGCGAATCAGACAGAATGGCCAAGTGGGCATCCAAAGGTGGCGCGCAAGGCTGGATAGGTCGATTAGGAATGAGAGGCGGTGAAAAAATCGGTAAGGCTAGTTTCGATGTTCGGGCGAGTAAGATCGCCAGGGGAGCTGGTCTTGGTAGCGTGCTAGGTGGTAAAGCTGGAGGTAAAGGTGGCTACACATCAGTTCAAGACGCCGAAGGGAAACGAGATAAAGAAACTTACGAGAAAATTAAGGCTAAATTTGGAGCGGATTCCAAAGAAGCAAACGAATACGCCCTAACAATAGGAAATCGTATGGGGGCAGGACAAAGAACGAAGACTGGAGCGGCGGTTGGAGCGGCAGTGGGGGCTGGGGTGGTTGGAGCATTTACTGGTGGCGTTGGCGCGCCACTTGGCGCTGTTGTTGGTGGTGTCGTGGGAGCTGGCGTTGGCGCTGTCTATGCGCTCAATAGACGGTTGAGACAAAAATACCACTTAAAGCAAGCTACGAAATTTGAAGAAGAAGCTAAAAAAGCAAGAGCTGGCAATGACCTTAAAAAGGCCGAGGCTAATGAGCAACAAGCAGAACGCTCGAGACAAAAAGCGGAACACTCCACCACGGTGACCAATAGAGAAACAAAAGAAAAATTAGGTAAATTTGAAGAAAAAAAACTGGGTGATGAAATTAAAAAGATCAATGATGAAATAAAAGACCTCGGAAAATTGGGCACCGGTGGAACATCTCAAGGGCAAGCAAAAATAAAAGAACTGGAAAATATCTTGAAAGAAAAGCGGCAAGCGTTAGAAATACTAACAAACAAGAAGCAGGCTAGCGAGGCCAGAGAAGCCAAGGCGGCTGAAGAGAAAAAATTAAAAGATGCGATCAAAGCAGGGATAATCGAGGACAAAGAAAGCGGAGGAGGAAAAGCCGGAGGTGGGGAAAAGCCACCAGAAGAAAAAGTAACTTAATCTAAACTCATATGGACGAAACACAACAACAGTTAGAAAACATCATAGACAAATTACCGGAGAAACTCCGAGAATTTGTGCGGTCGGGTGAATGGCAAATAAAACTAAACAGTGTTTTGCCAAAATATTCGCTGGCGACCGAACAAACCGAAGCGATCGTCGAGGAGGTTCGTTTGTCTTTGCTTGGCATTACCGATCCTGATGATTTGCCGGTCGCCTTCCAAGCGATGGCGAAAATAACTCCAGAGCAAGCGGAAAATTTGGCAATTGATATTGAAAATGATGTCTTTGCGCCGGTTAATAACGAACTAGGAAAACTTGACCCGCTTTCACTTGACGAGTATCGAAACGGACCAGAAATAAATGAGGCGTTGGCCAAACTACCGAAGGTCTTACAGGAAATTATTATTTCCACCGAGACTGCCGATAAAATCCAGGCCATCGGTCAAAAATATCAGCTCCATATTGACCAAATGGGGGCGCTGGATGAAGAAATTAATAATGTGCTTTTTGGCATCTTGCGCGCCGATAAATTACCAGAAAAAATAAAAACTAGATTGGGTGTGGATCAACCCACCACTGACGCGATTGTCCACGATCTCAACGATCAAATCTTTCTCAAAATTCGCGAGTCGTTACAAGCGCTTCATGAAACTACCCCCTCGACAGAGCTCGGGGCAAGCGAACCAAATTACGGCGTGGAGACATTGCCCGGTTCAACCTTGCCCGCCGATCAGCCGGCGATGGTGAATTTGCCTAATCGTGAGGAAGTGATTGACGGGATTGAGAACCCAGCCAAGACGCCGGAGGCGAGCGTCTTCGAACAAAAGATGGGGAAATTGTTTCGGATACCGCGCGAAGAAGTCGACCTAGATCCATACTTGGAGAAGCCCAAGTAGCTTGTAGCTTCGTTAGCTTCATTAGCCAATAAAAAATTATGGTCATAAATTCATACCAAAACTTAACAGTTTGGCAAAGAGGAATCGAGTTAGTGATCAAATTATACAAGCTGACCGAAAAATTTCCTTCGACAGAAATTTATGGCTTAACTTCGCAAATGAGAAGATCGGCTGTTTCGATACCATCAAATATCGCGGAGGGAAGAAGGCGAGGGACAAAAAAGGATTACCTGCAGTTTTTGAGAATCGCTTTTGGCTCCGGAGCAGAACTTGAAACCCAATTATTAATCGCCCAGAAGTTATCTTTTGGTGACAAAATGGCTTATAATGAAGTTAGCGGGTTATTAGAAGAGGTGATGAAAATGTTAAATGTGATGATTAGAAAAATGAACCCTTCTTTTGTCGCTAATGAAGCTACAAACTAATGAAGCTACAAGCTATTTTATGAACTTTCAGGTTCCTCAATTCATAGAAGTGGAAGATAAAATATTCGGGCCGTTGACCTTCAAGCAGTTCATCTACTTGGCGGGTGGCGCGGGCGCGATTTTTATCATCTACACGGTTCTACCGTCGCTCTGGCTCGGGATCTGGTTCATTGTGCCCGTGGCGTTGCTCGCGCTGGCGCTCGCTTTTTACAAAGTCAACAACCGCTCGTTCATCTTCGTGCTCGAAGCGAGTTTCCGCTATCTCTTGAGCGCCAAGCTCTATCTCTGGAAACGGCAAGACACGACGGTCACCGCCACGCCGATCGTTCTCGGCACTGAACGACCAGTGGAGATTCCCAAACTTTCCCCGAGCAAACTGCACGATCTCGCCTGGTCGTTGGATGTGAAAGAAAACTTAAAATGATGCAAAACTTAAATCAATCAGGAAATAAACAGAAAGCGCGAGCAGCGCAGGACTTCGTCCCGATTAAAGAGATTCGCGATGGTGTCGCGATCTTGAAGGGCGGGGGATTGCGCCTCGTGCTTATCGCCTCGTCCGTCAACTTTGCCCTGAAGTCGGAAGACGAGCAGACGGCGATGCTCTTGCAGTATCAGAACTTCTTGAATTCGCTCGACTTCCATATCCAGATTTTCGTTGAATCGCGCAAGCTCGACATTCGGCCTTATTTGGAAACGCTCGAAGCGCTGGAGAAAGACCAGTTGAATGATCTGCTCAAAATCCAGACCCGCGAATATATCGAATTTATCAAGAAGTTCACCGAGAGCACCAACATTATGGCTAAAACTTTTTTCGTCGTCGTGCCTTACGATCCGCCGATTTTCTCCCAGCGCACCGGTTTCCTGCGGAGATTATTCCCCGGACGGCAGAAGCCTGCCCGATGGCAAGGCGGGGAAAGTGACAATGGCTCGCCTCGATTCGGCGAAGCGGGCGGACAAATCGATAACTTCGACGAACAGCGCACTCAGCTCGAACAACGCGCCGGGGTCGTTGAGCAAGGTCTAGCGCGCGTCGGGGTGCGCGTGGTCGAGCTGGGGACGCAAGAGCTGGTCGAACTCTTTTTCAAAATTTTCAACCCGGGCGAGACCGCCGCGCCGTCGTTGGGTTAATTTTTATTATGTCTTTTTTCAAATCACAAACCACCAACCCCTCGACTGCCATCGCCCCGATTCTGCCAAGCGATATTTATAAGACTGGCGTGCTTGAACTGCGCGACATCATCGCGCCGGCCGCCTTGCGCGTCACTCCGCGCCTCATCAACCTCGGCGAGAAGGTGGCGCGGACGCTTTTCGTGATGTCTTATCCGCGCTTCCTGACCGGCGATTGGTTCTCGCCGATTATCAATCTCGACAAAATTTTCGATGTTTCGATTCTGATTCATCCGATTGACACCGCCATTGCCCTTCGCCAGTTGGAGAAAAAAGTCGCTGAAGTCCAAAGCCAAATCAGCATCAAGGAAGACAAGGGATTAGTCCGCGATCCAATTCTCGACATCGCCTACCAAGACATTGAGAATCTGCGCGACGCGCTCCAGCAGGCGCAAGAAAAGATTTTTGATGTCGGTCTCTACATCACGATCTACGGCGACAATGAGGAGGAATTGAATAAAACCGAATCCGAGGTGAAAGGGATTCTGGACGCCAAGTTGGTGCACTTGAAGCCGGCGCTTTTCCAGCAAGCGGAAGGTTTCGAAACCGTTTTGCCAGTCGCTCTTGATCGACTTCAAGTGAATTACAAATTAAATTCTTCACCCCTCTCGTCCCTTTTTCCTTTCGTCTCCTTCGATCTTACTTCCAATAAAGGCATTCTCTACGGCGTCAATCGCCACAACTCGTCGCTCGTTCTCTTCGATCGTTTCTCGCTCGAGAATTACAATTCCGTCATCTTCGCCAAGGCTGGCGCCGGCAAGTCTTACGCCACCAAACTTGAGATCCTGCGCACTTTGATGTTCGGCACCGATGTCATCGTCGTTGACCCCGAGCGCGAATACGAATACTTGGCCGAGGCGGTGGGGGGGCGTTATTTCAATATCTCGCTCACTTCCGAACACCACATCAACCCGTTCGATCTGCCTTTCCCGCGCGAAGATGAATCGCCGGCCGATGTTTTGCGTTCCAACATCATCAATCTCGTCGGCCTTTTCCGCTTGATGCTCGGCGGGCTCACCCCCGATGAAGATGCCATTATTGATAGCGCGATTACCGAAACTTACGCCCTCAAAGATATCACGCCGGATTCGGATTTTACCGGCAAATCCGCGCCCCTGCTCTCCGATCTTGAATTAGTGCTAACGGGGATGGAGGGTGGTGGCGCCCTCGCCCAACGGTTGCTCAAATATACCCAAGGTAGCTGGGCGGGCTTCATCAACCGGCCGACGAATGTGGACATCAACAAAAAATTTGTCGTCTTCTCGGTGCGAGATATGGAAGACGAACTCAAACCGGTGGCGATGTATATTGTGATGCACAATATCTGGAATGCGATCAGGCGGACGCTTAAGAAACGGCTTTTGGTGATTGACGAGGCGTGGTGGATGATGAAGTCGAAAGACACCGGTTCCTTCCTCTTCTCGCTCGCCAAACGCGGTCGGAAATATTATCTCGGTGTCGCCACGATTACCCAAGATGTTGGCGACTTCCTCCTTTCGCCGTACGGTTTGCCGATTATCACCAACTCGTCAATCCAACTGCTCCTCAAACAATCGCCGGCGTCGATTGATCTGGTGCAAAAAACTTTCCAACTGACCGATGAAGAGAAATATCTCTTGCTCGAATCGGGCGTCGGCGAAGGCATTTTCTTCGCCGGCCTTAAGCATGTGGCGTTAAAAATTATCGCTTCCTACACCGAAGATCAAATTATCACTTCCGATCCGTCGCAACTTCTCGCTATCAAAAAAGCCAAACAAGACCTCGCGGCGGGGGTTGAAGGCTCGCCTCGCGTCGAAGCGGGAGAAACTGTTCAATAAATTATGGCCAACGATCAGACAAAAGGCGGAATGAACTGGCTCACCGGCGGCGGGATGATTGCGACCGCCCTATTAGTTGATCTGACCACCACAATCATTACTCTCATCACCTTCGGCCTGGGTTTCATTATCAATTGGGTTCCGAACTTGTTTGCTTTTATGATGTTTAGTGTCTGGCTAACTTTTAAGGGCGAGGCAAATTTCAAAAGAATTGGTATACTAATAGCGCCCCTCGTCGCCGGCTCCGCCGGCGTCCCGGGTTGGACCGCCGTGATTTGGCCATTGGCCGCTAAAATCATTGCCGCGAAAACTTTGGGGGATGTCGCGCCGATTGCGGGTCGCGCCTTAAATAAAATATGAAAACTTTTTTAATTTTTATTCTTACTTTTAGTCTGATTGGCACCGCTCACGGCGCAGCTGCCAACACCGTCGACTTAATTTGGGAAGGGGAAACTTCCGCGCCGGTCTTCTACGCTGGTCGACCATTGCCCACGGCCGGCAATCTCGTCCGCGTCGTCGCCATCCCCACTGTCTCGCAAAACGGTCGACAATTAGTTTCTAGCCAACTGACTTTCCGCTGGGTGAAGGATCGCAACCCGATTCAATCCGCGTCTGGTCGAGGGAAAGATGTTCTCGAATATCGCGCCGATCGAGATGGCGTTTCAAGTATTATTAGTGTTGAAGTTTTGAATAATCAAGGTGAAAGCTTGACCGAGGCTCGCGTGACTATTCCCACCACCTCACCTAAAATTGTTTTGTTTACTCCGCGCCAATTAACTAACCCGACTCGCGCGCGAGGTTTAACTGGTCTCATCCCCATCGGCCCCGCCGAGACCACTTTGTTCGCGGAGGCCTTTGGTTTCTCACCGCTTGAGCTTGCCGATCGTCGAGTGACTTTCAATTGGCGGGTGGCTGGGGCAAGCGCGCCAGCACAGAGAGAAGATCCACGCTTTTTCACGGTCGTCGCACCGAACCAGGGCGAGGGTAAAGTAGAACTTTCGGTTACCGCGCGAGGCGAGAGCAACCCCGCCCAACAAATCGCCAACCAGACAATCACGCTGGGTTTCGGCTTATCCGAATTTAATTTTTAAATTATGTCAAAACTTATTATTTCACTCACTATCTTCGCTCTCTTCGTCACCTTGTCAGCAAATGTAGTTTTTTCTCAAACACCAACTCCTTGTGTGTCAAATCAAAACGGCGTCTGCCTGCTCCAACCTGATATTGGCGTGGGCCTTAGCGCCCAAGAATCAAGTTTGGGAAATTATTTAAGTATTCTTTTCAAAACTCTCATCGGCTTGGCCGGCGGGATTGCCGTTTTATTAATTGTGGTTGGCGGACTCCAGTATATTCTTAGCGAAGTGCCGGGAGTTAAAAGTTCGGGAAAAGAACGAATCAGTAATGCGTTGATTGGTTTAATTCTTGCGCTTTCCGCTTGGCTGATTTTGAACACCATTAATCCAGATTTGATCAATTTTAAATTAAATTTAAATCCATAATATAAATATGAACAAACGCTTACTTATCGCCATTTCACTTATTGTCCTGATTCTCGCTCTAGCGGGTGGTATTCTTTTTTTAGTTAATCGCCCCAGCAAAAACAGTCCGCCGCCAGCCCCGGTTGAGACTCCGCTTTCTGGCTTCCCTGTTTCCCCGCCGGTCGTTAACGAGGCGCCGGTCGATGTCAGTAGTTCAACACCGATCACGCCGATTAATCTTTTCCCGCCGCCGATTAACATTAGTGGTTTAACTAAGCTGGCGCCGACCGCGGTGGCTGGCGCGGTTCTCCTGCCTCGCGTGAGTTCCACCACCCCGTCGACACTTATTTATCTCGAAGAGAGTACCGGTAATCTTTTCCGCGTCGCGATCGATGGACAAAATAATCAACAACTGACCATTAACTCTCTGCCGGGGGTTGCCCGCGCTTGGTGGGGGGTAGCTCGCAACAAGAAAGATGACACACTCGTCTTATTGGCCCAATCTCTTAACCACCAACAAGCACTGACCACTTTCCGCGGCGCTTACAATCTCAAAGCAACTAGCACCGAACCAACCGATTTGATCGGCGCGGCAATTCCTGATGTTTCGGCCGGCGGAATTGCGGTCTCGCCCAATCGGGATCGCTTTTTTTCGCTCACTAACACTCCAACGGGCCTGCCCGACGGCAAGGCGGGCGTAAGCGGGACGGTCACCGATCTTTTTACCGGCAAAATCCGGACGATTTTCACTTCGCGTTTAAAATCTTGGGTGGTCAACTGGCCATCCGCGAGTATCATCACCCTCGTTCCGCGCGCGAGCGCCGAGGCGCCGGGGACGCTTTATTTTCTTAACCCCGAAACGGGCGTTCTGACTCGCGTCCTTGGTGAGAAATTTGGCCTCACGGCCCTCGTTAATCAATCGGGGACCAAGGTTCTCTATGGCCAAGGTTTGGGCGCGCTCGCCGTTTATTCAACCCGCGACGGCGATACCCGCGTGCTCACTATCGCTACCTTGCCGGAAAAATGTGTGTGGGCCTCCGACGTGGTGACTCTCTATTGCGCCGTGCCCAACTCCCCGTCAATAACCAATCAGTACCCAGACGACTGGTGGCGGGGTGAAGTGGCCTTCAATGATAGTTTTTGGCAGGTAGACGCCAATACGGGCGAGGCAAAAATTATATTTACCAATAATTCAACGGGGGGAAATAATAATTTAGACGCGGTCAACCTAATCCTTAACGAAACAGGGAAACAATTGATCTTCACTGACCGCTGGTCGGCAACGCTGTGGTCGCTTGAGCTCCGGTAATTTGTCGAGCCCGGTGTTTAACAAACAACTCATGGCCGATCGCAAAGAGGTTGCTCGTCAACCAATAGAGCGTTAGGGCGGCGGGGAAACCGAAAGACACCAGCGTAATAAACGCGGGCATCATGTAGCGCATTTGGAGATTCATACTTCGCGTAAAATCAGTTTTAAAAGATCGATCTGAAGAATTTGATGGGGGAATAGGGGGAATTGCCAAACGCATTTGGATAAATTGGCTCGCTCCAACCAAAATTGCGAGAATATAATTTTTAGCGGTCAAATCCAATCCAAACAAGGTGGCGTTAATCAGTGCCGGCGGAGTAATAAATGAATATAGAATTTCTGGACGGACATCAAAACTGTCTTGAAATACCCAAAAGAGGGCTAAAACAATCGGGATTTGAATTAGAAGCAACCAAAAACTGGTCAGGGGGTTGATCCCATGTTCTCGGTAAAGCGCCATTGTCGCTCGAGCTTGTTCCTCGCGATTATTGGCGTGCTTAGTCTTAAGCTCTTTGAGTTTCGGCTCTAAGGTTTTAATTTTCTTCTGGGCCGTCATTGTTTTGTGATACAAAGGCAAAAGAATTAATTTTACGATAATTGTTAAGATAATAATGGCTAAACCCAAACTATGCCCCGGCAAAACGGCGCTCAACCAAATCAGTAAATTATAAAGAGGGTCAAAAAATAATTGATGAAAGAGATAAGAGATCATAAATAACTTTTTTTAATTCTTGGTAAGTTAGGGCGGCCGCTTCTTTTTTAAAGAATAAAAGACAAGCATAATTGTCTTTTATCTTAGGTAGAAACTCTCGGACAATGGCTCGGGCGCGTCGCTTTAATTTATTGCGGTCGACCGCTTTTGCCGCCACCTTACGAGACACAATAAAAGCAAACAGGGTGGGTCTTAAATCATCGCCAGGTCTCAGGGCCACCCTTAAGGACACGGGGGGAGAATGATACGAGCGACTAGCCTTAAGGACAAAAGGAAATCGCCGGCGAGTCACTCGATGTTGTCGCGACAACATATCAAATGGTGTCCTTTAAACTGTTGGGCGCGCTCGTCCCTTCCGCCGGCGCCGCCGAACAACCTGTTTCCCGCTGGCGGTTCGTTGGCGGACTAAAAATCCGTGTTTTTTATTGCGCTTGCGCTTCTTTGGTTGATAGGTCTGCGACATCAGCGTAGTATATACCAGTTATCCACATAAATCCACTAATTATAAACAAAATCGAGGAACTGGAGTTGTTGAAGTAACCAGTTATAATGTTTTGCATCATCTATGTTACTCCTTGATCATAAAAAACTTTGGGCGGAGGCCCTGGCCGATATTGAACTTAATGTTTCAAAAGCCAATTTCGGCACCTGGTTTAAAAATACCAATATCGCGAGACAGGAACTAGGGATCGTCTACTTAAGCGTTCCTAATGCTTTTGTAAAAGAATGGCTGGTAAACAAATACCATAAATTTATTATCAAATCACTCCGCGATCTCCATCCGGAAATACGGGGGGTAGAATATTTAATCTGTAAAACCGAAGATTCGACGAAGGAAAAGCGGGAGGCGGTATTTGAAAAACCGGCTTACACCGAACAACTGGCGATGCAAGAACTTTATATCAATAAGGAGGATAATTTGAACCCCCGTTA
>JAZDGA010000013.1:0-4978 GCA_043807405.1 Candidatus Vogelbacteria bacterium
CCAACAAAAGTGAGCCGAAGAATCTCACCGGTCGGGCGAATATCTTGAACAATAAAACTGCGCAGGCCTAGTCGTTCAATAATTGTCCCTTGATATTCACTGGGAGTATCCACAATTACTTCTTCGAACGGTTCTTGCTTCGCACCATTCTCCTCGCGAATAATCACTTGCGGTTGTGACACTTGCACTTCATAACCCTCACGCCGAATTGTTTCGAGCAAGATTGCAATATGAAGTTCGCCCCGACCATAGACATGGAAACGATCCGTCGAATCGAACTCCACTCGTAAACCAACATTAACTTCGAGCTCGCGCTCGAGGCGCTCGCGAAGTTGGCGGGAGGTAACATATTTTCCCTCTTGCCCTGCGAACGGCGAATCGTTCACAAAAAAATCAAGAACGATCGTCGGCTCATCAATTGCAATCGCTGGTAAAGGCGCGGTGTCGGGATTCGTCGTGACAGTCTCGCCAATATCAATATCCGGCAAACCGGCAATCAACACAATGTCACCCGCCTGGGCTTCGTCGGTCTCGACTCGTTGCAAACCGCTGAAAGTAAAAATTTTAGTTAGCTGACCGGTGCGAGTTGTCCCATCGGGCTTTTTGACCCAAACCTTGGCTCCCGCCTTCACCACCCCTTCATAAACGCGAGCGACGGCCATGCGACCCAAGAAATTATCGTAAGCCAAATTAAAAGGTTGAAGCCGGAGGAACTGCTGATCGGCGGTTGAACTAACTGAAGCGACGGGCACATATTCGAGAACCACGTCAAGCAGCGGCGTGAGATCGGTTGATTTGTCGTCAAGTTTCCGCTTAGCGATACCGGTTCGGCCGACTGCGTAGACCACCGGGAAATCGGCTTGGGCATTAGTCGCGCCGAGTTCGAAAAAAAGTTCCAACACTTCCTCATGACAGCGCGCCGGATCGGCGGCTGGTTTGTCAATTTTATTAATCACCACGATCGGCCTCAATCCGAGCTCGAGCGACTTTTTTAAAACAAACCGCGTCTGGGGCATTGGCCCTTCCTGCGCATCCACCACGAGCAACACGGCATCCACCGATCGGAGGACGCGCTCGACTTCCGAGCCGAAATCGGCGTGACCAGGCGTGTCCACAATATTAATTTTCGTCCCGCGATACATCACCGCCGCATTCTTGGCATAGATCGTGATCCCGCGCTCTTGCTCGAGCGCATTGGAATCCATCGAGACACCGGTGGTAACTGCGCCGGTCTGGCGCAGTAAAGCATCGGTCAAGGTCGTCTTGCCGTGATCCACATGAGCAATAATCGCGATATTTCTAATTTCCATATTTAATAATATAAACTAAAACAAAAAATAAAAAAGTCCCGCATCCACCGAGACCGCACCTATACAGTACAGGATAACAAAGAAATGGTCAATAAAGCTAACTTGCCATTGCTTCGCCAACAGTTCAGTATATTAAAAGTGATGGAGCCAGAAAATTTTGAACGATTGATGGCGCAATACTTGTCGCCGATCTATAACTTCGTCTACCGCTTGACGGGCAACTTCGAGCAAGCCACCGATATTACCCAAGAAACTTTTATCAAAGTTTGGAAAAATCTCAAGCGCTTCGACGAGGCCAAGAGTTTCAAACCGTGGCTGTTCGCGATCGCGCGCCATACCGCGATTGACTGGCTTCGGAAGCGGCGCTTGATTCCCTTCTCTGACTTGAAAGATCAAGAGGATAATGATAATAATGAGAGTTTTGAAAATAAAATTTCTGACCCGCTTCCTCTGCCCGATGAATTATTCCGGCGAGCAGAACTCGCTTCGCTTCTCGAAGACGCGCTCGCTAAATTAGCAATCAACGACCGAACAATTATTCTTTTACATCATCTTGAAGATCTCACTTTCACCGAAATCGCCAAAATTATCAATCAGCCGATGAACACAACCAAGAGCCGTTACCGACGCGCGCTCACGGCGCTACGGCAAGTCCTGCTAACTGCACCACAATAGTCATCGCGCGCGTATATTTAGATATGGACCGGCTATTCGAGTATCTAAAAGTTATATTGCCTCCAACGAGTCTTGAGCGGATAATTTTGGCCCGGGTGCGCTTGATGGTCAGACGAAGATTCGTTCTTCGCGGACTTCTCGCTTTGGGCGCGTTCGGTGGCGTAATTTGGTCTTTGTTTCTTGTTGGTTTGGCAATTGCTGAATCGGGCTTTTATTCTTATCTCTCGCTCTTTATTTCGGATAGTGGTTTGGCCTTAACTTACTGGCGAGAACTCACTCTCACTCTGGTCGAATCAATCCCGCTTCTCACCATAACCGTTTTCTTGGGCTTAGTCGCTTTCTTCTTCTGGATCATGCCCCGGGCGATTGATGATGCGCAATTAGTTTTATTACCAGCTAATTAATCAACTAATTATGAACTATCAGGATTTAACACGATCAAAAAAGTTTCGTGGCATCGTGACTGGTTTTAGCATTGCCGTAATTGTTTTACTTATCTTCCAAATAGGGGTTAAGTTCGGTTATCGAAAAGCCCATTTCTCGGCGCGACTTGGCGATAATTATTTCCGCGCTTTTGACAACCGACCATCGGGCTTTCCTTTTGGGATGATGGGAAGTGATCTACCGGGCGGTCATGGCGCGGTCGGAAAAATTGTTTCTATCACTTTGCCAACTTTTATCTTGGCTAGTTCGGATAATGTCGAGAAAATTATTTTGGTAAAAAATAATACGATTATTCGACACTTCCGCGAGACATTGGCGACTTCGAGTCTCGCGCTTAATGATTCTGTGGTCGTTCTAGGAACGCCTAATGATCAAGGTGAGATTGAGGCGCAATTAATTCGAATTATAAAATGAAAAAATATTTCAAAGAGCACAAGTTTATCAGCACATTAATTATTCTGGTCTTAATCGTGGCTGGTTGGCGGATTGTCGTCGCATGGACTGGGACCAGCGCCGAGACAAGATATGTCCTTGCTAAAGTGGAGCGCGGGACACTTATTTCTTCCGTTACCGGCACCGGGCAAGTCTCGACTTCTAATGAAATTGAATTGAAGAGCAAAGTCGCGGGCGATGTGACTTACATTGGCGCGATCAATGGTCAAGCGGTTGGCGCTGGCGCGCTAATTGTTCAACTTGATAATCGCGACGCGCAAAAAGCGGTGCGCGACGCGGAAGTTAATCTCGCTAGCGCAAAATTAGCTTTAGAAAAAATGAAACTGCAACAAGGTCAGCAGTTGCGGGGTGATACCTTAAATAAAAATTACGAAGATGGTCTCGGAATTTTAGCTAATCTCTACGGCGGATTTGCCACCACCTTGGACGCCTTGGATACAATTTTCTTCGACACCGATTTGTCGGACAATCAAAATAAAAATAATATCGAATATTACACAAATTACAACAAAGCTTTCGCCGATGTGCCTCAACATCTCCAACAATTATATGATGAGACTAAGGTGTTATATCAGCAAAGTCTGGCGGATTATCAGTTAACCCAAAGAGGCAGTGGCGATGATCGGGCGAAGGCAATTCAAAGTGGCTACAACCTAACGATTAAAACAGCCGAGATGATTAAGACTGGCCGAGATGTTGTTCGTTATTTAGAAGATCGTCTGATTGAATCGGGCGCGGTTCATACCAAACAAGCCATTATTATTAGCCAGTCGGCTGATCTGACAACTTACGCGACGGCAGTGGACGGTTATTTGAAAGATTTGCTCGCTATCAATAACACCGTCAACAACCAACGCGACACAGTGGAAACCTATCCGCTTGATACCCAATCGCAAGAATTGACGATCAAGCAACGAGAGAATGCTCTGCTCGATGCTCAAGAAAATCTCGCCGATTACTTTATTCGCGCGCCATTTAGCGGATTAATTACAAAATTGGATATTAAAAAAACGGATTCAATCAGCAATGGGACAGTGATCGGCACGCTTATCACCAGACAAAAAATTGCGGAGATTTCTCTCAACGAAGTTGATGTCGCGAGGGTCAAGGTCGGCAACAAAGCCACGCTCACTTTCGACGCCGTGGAGGGCTTAAGTATCACCGGCGAAGTTCAAGAAGTAGATCTGATTGGCGCGGTCACGCAAGGGGTAGTGACTTATAATGTTAAAATCGGTTTCGACACACAGCCTGCCCGACCGTCAGGCGGGGACGATCAAGTGAAGCCCGGCATGAGCGCGAGTGCCGCGATTATCACTGATGTTAAACAAGATATTCTCATGGTGCCCAACAGCGCGGTTAAAGTTAGCGGGCAAACAAATTATGTTGAAATGTTTGATCAACCACGGTTGCCAGCTATCCCACCTCGCCGACAACCAGTCGAGATCGGCGTGACTAATGACGAGAGTACGGAGATTATAAGTGGGCTGAAAGAGGGCGACGAGATCGTGGTGAGAACCATCACCGCCCAAACGACACCAACCGCCAGCACCGCGCCCAGTATCTTCGGCGGTGGTACTCGAGTTGGTGGCGGTCGAGTTGGCGGGTAAAATTATGATTGAGATAAAAAATATCACCAAAACCTACCGCGACGGCGATATCAGTTTCCAAGCCCTCGACAATGTTAGTTTCCAAATTAAGGATGGAGAATTCGTCGCGATTATGGGCCCGTCTGGTTCCGGTAAATCAACCTTGATGCACATTCTCGGCGCGCTCGATACGCCCACCAGTGGCACTTATTTGCTCGACGGTCAAGATGTTTCCACGCTCTCGGATAACGAACTCGCCGACATTCGTCAAGATAAAATCGGCTTCGTCTTTCAATCATTCAATTTGTTGCCGAGAACCACCGTCTTGCGGAATGTGATGTTGCCGTTGATTTACGAGGGCGTGCACGGCGAGGAGCGCCAGCGACGAGCCGAGACCGCCCTACGGGCGACGGGACTCGACGCCGCGCATTGGCATCATCTCTCCAATCAACTCTCCGGCGGTCAAATCCAGCGTGTCGCGATCGCTCGCGCCCTGGTTAATAATCCGAC
>JAZDGA010000014.1:0-6095 GCA_043807405.1 Candidatus Vogelbacteria bacterium
CCAACAAAAGTGAGCCGAAGAATCTCACCGGTCGGGCGAATATCTTGAACAATAAAACTGCGCAGGCCTAGTCGTTCAATAATTGTCCCTTGATATTCACTGGGAGTATCCACAATTACTTCTTCGAACGGTTCTTGCTTCTGCCCGTCCACCTCGCGAATAATCACTTGCGGTTGCGACACTTGCACTTCATAACCTTCGCGCCGGATCGTCTCGAGGAGAATCGCGATGTGCAGTTCACCCCGACCATAGACATGAAAGCGGTCCGTCGAATCAAACTCAATTCGCAGACCAACATTAACTTCGAGCTCGCGCTCGAGGCGCTCGCGCAGTTGTCTAGAAGTCACATACTTACCTTCCTGCCCCGCAAACGGTGAATCATTAACGAAGAAATCCAGAACGATCGTTGGCTCATCAATGGCGATAGCGGGCAGAGACATCGCGTCGGGATTCGTCGTCACCGTTTCGCCGATATCAATGTCGGGCAGACCGGCAATCAACACAATATCACCAGCTTGGGCTTCGCCAGTCTCAACGCGTTGCAAACCGCTGAAGGTAAAAATTTTAGTCAGTTGACCAGTCCGCGTCACCCCGTCGGGCTTCTTGATCCAAACCTTCGCCCCCGCTTTTACTACGCCTTCGTAAACTCGGGCAACCGCCATACGACCCAAGAAATTATCATAGGCCAAATTGAAGGGTTGAAGACGCAGAGGTTGATCGGGCATTGAACCGGCCGAAGCAACGGGCACATATTCGAGAATCATATCAAGAAGCGGGGTAAGATCGGTTGATTGATCCGTGAGCGCGCGTTTAGCCACACCGGTTCGACCAACCGCGTAAACCACTGGGAAATCGGCTTGCGCGTCAGTCGCGCCGAGTTCAAAAAAAAGTTCGAGGACTTCCTCGTGACACCGTGCGGGGTCGGCGGCGGGCTTGTCAATTTTGTTGATCACCACAATCGGTTTTAGGCCAAGCTCTAGCGACTTCTTCAAGACAAACCGCGTTTGGGGCATCGGCCCCTCTTGCGCGTCCACCACGAGCAGTACCGCATCCACGGAGCGCAGGACACGCTCCACTTCCGAACCGAAATCGGCGTGACCGGGCGTGTCGACGATATTTATTTTCGTCTCACGATATTTAATCGCCGCGTTTTTGGCGTAAATCGTAATTCCTCGTTCTTGCTCCAGCGCGTTGGAATCCATCGTCACTCCTTCGCCAACCGAAAGTGTCTGGCGCAGTAAAGCGTCGGTCAAGGTCGTCTTGCCGTGATCCACATGTGCAATAATTGCGATATTTCTAATTTCCATAGTAAAAGTGAAATAGTACAGGATAACAAAGAAATGGTCAATGAAGCTAACTTGCCATTGCTTCGCCAACAGTTCAGTATATTAAAAGTGATGGAATCAGAAAAATTTGGACAATTGATGAGCCAATACTTGTCGCCGGTTTATAACTTCGTCTATCGGCTGACTGGTGGCGCCGATTTAGCTAATGATATTACCCAAGAAACTTTTATCAAAGTTTGGAAAAATCTCAAGCGCTTCGACGAGACCAAGAGTTTCAAGCCGTGGCTTTTTGCCATCGCTCGGAACACTGCGATTGACTGGCTTCGGAAACGGCGCTTGATTCCCTTCTCTGACTTGAAAGATCAAGAGGATAATGAGAGTTTTGAAAATAAAATTTCTGACCCGCTTCCTCTGCCCGATGAATTATTCCGGCGAGCAGAACTCGCTTCGCTTCTCGAAGACGCGCTCGCTAAATTAGCAATCAACGATCGAACAATTATTCTTTTACATCATCTTGAAAATCTCACTTTCACCGAAATCGCCAAAATTATCAATCAGCCGATGAACACGACCAAAAGCCGTTACCGACGCACGCTCACGGCGCTACGGCAATTCCTGCTAACTGCACCAAAATAGTCATCGCGCGCGTATATTTAGATATGGACCGGCTATTCGAGTATCTAAAAGTTATATTGCCTCCAACGAGTCTTGAGCGGATAATTTTGGCCCGGGTGCGCTTAATGGTCAGACGAAGATTCGTTCTTCGCGGGCTCCTCGCTTTGGGCGCGTTCGGTAGCGTAATTTGGTCTTTGTTTCTTGTTGGTTTGGCAATTACTGAATCGGGCTTTTATTCTTATCTCTCGCTCTTTATTTCGGATAGTGGTTTGGCCTTAACTTACTGGCGAGAACTCACTCTCACTCTGGTCGAATCAATCCCGCTTCTCACCATAACCGTTTTCTTGGGCTTAGCCGCTTTCTTCTTCTGGATCATGCCCCGGGCGATTGATGATGCGCAATTAGTTTTATTACCAGCTAATTAATCAACTAATTATGAACTACCAGGATTTAACACAATCAAAAAAGTTTCGTGGCATCGTGACTGGTTTTAGCATTGCCGTAATTGTTTTGCTTATCTTCCAAATAGGAGTTATGTTTGGTTATCGAAAAGCCCATTTCTCGGCGCGACTTGGCGATAATTATTTTCGCGCTTTTGACAGCCGACCATCGGGCTTTCCTTTTGGAATGATGGGAAGTGATCTACCGGGCGGTCATGGCGCGGTTGGAAAAATTGTTTCTATCACTTTGCCAACTTTTATCTTGGCTAGTTCGGATAATGTCGAGAAAATTATTTTGGTAAAAAATGATACGATTATTCGACACTTCCGCGAGACATTGGCGACTTCGAATCTCGCGCTTAATGATTCTGTGGTCGTTCTAGGAACGCCTAATGACCAAGGTGAGATTGAGGCGCAATTAATTCGAATTATAAAATGAAAAAATATTTTCAAGAACATAAGTTTATCGGCGCGTTAATTATTTTGGCGCTAGTCGTCGCCGGTTGGCGGATAGTCGTAGCTTGGACTGGGACCAGCACCGAGACGAGATATGTCCTCGCTAAGGTAGAGAGGGGTACACTCATTTCCTCCATCACCGGCACGGGGCAAGTTTCGACTTCCAATGAAATCGAATTAAAAAGTAAAGTCTCGGGTGATGTCGTCTACATTGGCGCGGTTAATGGGCAAGCCGTCGGTGCCGGCGCGCTAATTATTCAACTTGATAATCGCGACGCGCAAAAAGCGGTGCGTGACGCGGAAGTTAATCTCGCCAGCGCGAAATTAGCTTTAGAAAAACTGAAACTGCAACAAGACCAACAGTTGCGAGGTGACACCTTGAACAAAAACTACGAAGACGGTCTCGGAATTTTAGCTAATCTCTACGGCGAGTTTGCCACCACCTTGGACGCCTTGGATAAAATTTTCTTTGATACCGATCTGTCGGATAATCAAGACAAGAATAATATCGAGTATTACGCGAATTACAACAAAGCTTTCGCCCCCGTCCCTCAACACCTCGAACAACTGTATAACGAAACTAAAAAATTATATCAGCAAAGTCTGGCTGATTATCAGTTAGCCAAAAGAGGCAGTGGTGATGATCGGGCTAAAGCTATTCAAAGTGGCTACAACTTAACCGTTAAAATGGCCGAGCTGATTAAGACCGGCCGAGATGTCGTCCGTTATTTAGAGGATCGTCTGATTGATTCGGGCGCGGTTCACACTAAGCAAGCCACGATTACTAGCCAGTCGAATGATCTGACCACTTACGCGACGGCGATGGATGGTTACTTAAAAGATTTGCTCGTGATCAACAACACCGTCAACGACCAGCGCGACACAGTAGAAACCTATCCGCTTGATAGTCAAGCCCAAGAATTGACGATCAAACAACGGGAGAATGCCCTGCTGGACGCCCAAGAGAATCTCGCCGACTATAATATCCGCGCGCCGTTTAGCGGACTGATTACAAAATTAGATATTAAAAAAACCGATTCGGTGAGCCCGAGCACGATTATCGGAACGCTCGTCACCCGACAAAAAATTGCCGAGATTTCGCTCAACGAAGTGGATGTGGCCAAGGTCAAGGTGGGCAATAAGGCGACGCTCACCTTCGATGCGGTGGAGGGATTAAGCATCACTGGTGTAGTTCAAGAAGTAGACCTGATCGGCACCATCACGCAGGGGGTCGTCACTTACAATGTTAAAATTGCTTTCGACACCCAGCCCAGTGGAGATGAACCAGTGAAGTCCGGCATGAGCGCGAGCGCTTTAATTATCACTGATATCAAACAAGATATTCTCACTGTGCCCAACAGCGCAATTAAAATTAGTGGGCAAAAAAATTATGTCGAAATGTTTAATCAGCCACGATTATCTTCAACACTACCTCGTCGACAACCAGTTGAGATTGGCGTGGCTAATGACGAAATAACAGAAATTATTAGCGGATTGAAAGTGGGCGACGAGATTGTCGTGAGAACCATCACTGCCCCAACGGCCCCCGCCGACAGTCCCGCGCCTAGTATCTTCGGCGGGGGCAGTCGACGATAATAAATATGATTGAGGTAAAAAATATCACCAAGACCTACCGCGCCGGCGACATCAGTTTCCACGCCCTCGAGAATGTCAGCTTCCAAATCAAGGATGGAGAATTCGTCGCCATTATGGGACCGTCCGGTTCCGGCAAATCCACTTTGATGCACATTCTCGGCGCCCTCGATACACCGACCAGTGGCACTTATTTACTTGATGGTCAGGATGTCTCCACGCTTTCGGATAACGAACTCGCCGAGATCCGTCAAGATAAAATCGGCTTCGTCTTCCAATCCTTCAATCTTTTGCCGAGAACCACCGTTTTGCGCAATGTGATGTTGCCATTAATCTATGAAGGGGTGCACGGCGAGGAGCGACAGCGACGAGCCGAAACTGCTCTACAAGCGGTCGGACTCGACGCCGCGCACTGGTCTCATCTCTCTAATCAATTATCCGGCGGTCAAATCCAACGCGTCGCGATCGCTCGCGCCCTCGTCAACAACCCGACGCTCATTCTCGCCGACGAACCGACGGGTAATCTTGATTCGAAAACTGGCGAGATTGTTTTGAGCACTTTCCAAAAGCTTAACACCGAACACGGTCGGACCGTCGTTCTGATCACTCACGAGCGCGATGTGGCGGAATATGCCGAGCGAATTATTTTTATTAAAGACGGAACACTTGTTAAACAATTATGAACCCCGTTGACCTGCTTCAAGAAACTTATCTCTCCCTCTCGGCCAATAAGGCGCGGTCGGCCTTAACGATTCTCGGCATTGTCATCGGCATCAGTTCGGTCATTGCCATGGTTTCGATTGGTCAGGGAGCTAAAGCGCAAATTCAATCGAGCATCGAAGATCTCGGTTCGAATTTGCTAACCATTCTACCGGGCGTGGTCCAACCCGGTCGAGGGATTGTCTCTTCCGGTCGAGGCTCGGCTCAAACTTTGGAAAATAAGGACTTGCCGGTTCTTGATTTAATAGATGGGATCGAGTCAGTTTCTCCCGAACTCTCGCGTCGTTTCCAAATAACCGCTGGAACAGGCAATAATACCAACACCACCGTCAACGGTGTTCTGCCCACTTATGCCTCGGTTCGCAATCTAACCCTGGCCGAAGGCGCTTTCATCAGCGAGAGTAATGTTCGCAGTCTTGGTCGACAAGTGGTTCTTGGCGCGACCGTCGCCACCGATCTCTTCGGTGATGCCGATCCGTTCGGCAAAACAATTAGGATTAACAAAACTAATTTTCGAATCGTCGGCGTTCTAACAAAAAAAGGTGGCGCTGGTTTCTCGGGTCCCGACGATATGGTTATCGTTCCGCTCACCACGATGCAGAAAATTTTGGCGGGCGTTGATCATTTGTCCACTATCTCGATCAGTGTCACCGACAAAAATCGAATGAACGAGGTGCGTAACGCCGTGAATGACGCCTTACTCGCCCGTCATCGCGTGACCGAAGCCGACTTCTCGATTATTTCCCAAGAAGACATCCTCGGCGCCTTGTCTCAAGTGGTTGACACTTTTACAATTTTCCTCGCTTCGATCGCCGGCATCTCGCTCGTCGTCGGCGGGATTGGCATTATGAATATGATGCTCACCACCGTTACCGAGCGCACGCGGGAAATTGGTTTGCGCAAAGCGATTGGCGCGAAGCGCCGAGATATCAATCGGCAATTCTTGGTTGAAGCGGTCGCTCTCACTTTCATCGGCGGGTTTTTG
>JAZDGA010000015.1:0-2435 GCA_043807405.1 Candidatus Vogelbacteria bacterium
CTTCGGCGCTAATCGGACAACCATTCGCCGAACGGTCGAGAATTTCGTCGGCGTGCGCGGGCGAATGGAACGGATCGAGGCGCAAGAGATAAATCCTAAACTGCCGGACTTTTCGATCGTCGTAGATTACGCTCACACGCCGGATTCGCTGCGTGAAGTTTATCAGATCTTTACTGACCGACCAAAGATCGCTGTTCTCGGTGGCACCGGTGGCGGACGCGACACTTGGAAACGACCAGTGATGGGCACGATTGCCAGCGAACATTGCCGGTTAATTATTCTGACCAATGAAGATCCTTATGATGAAAAGCCGGAAGCCATTGTGGCTGATATTATTCGCGGAATTAAACGGACGCCGTATAAAATTGTGATGGACCGTCGCTTGGCAATTCGGCAAGCTTTTACCGAAGCTCACGCCGGCGAAGTCGTTATCATCACCGGCAAAGGCACCGACCCCTTCATTATGGGCCCGCGTGGTTCGAAAATTCCGTGGGACGATATGACGGTGGTTCGCGAAGAGCTAACGAAGCTACAAGCTAACGAAGCTACTCATAATGCCTGAATTACCGGAAGTAGAGACTCTGCGACGCGAGTTGGCGCGAGTGTTGGTTGGTCAAAAAATTGCCAGCGGGGAAATTCTCTGGCGCGGGGCGATTAAACCGCTTTCACCTAAACAATTTCTTCAAAAAATTATTGGCCAAAAAATTAAAAAAGTGGAACGCCGAGCGAAAATCTTGCTTCTCTCACTCCACCCCAGCGACCTCACGCTCGCGATTCATCTGAAGATGACGGGGCAGTTGATTTATCAACCTCACCCCCTCCAACTCCCCCGAAGGGGGAGAGAAAGGCAATCGAAACGCCCCCTCCCCTTCGGGGAGGGTCGGGGTGGGGTGCACACCCGCGTCATTTTCAATTTCACCGACCGATCGCATCTTTATTTCAACGACCTGCGGAAATTCGGCTGGCTGAAAATTTTATCGGCCGATCATCGAAAAATACTAATCGCGCGTCATGGTCTGGAACCCTTAACGCCCGAGTTTAGTTTAAAAAAGTTTCAAACTATCTTAAGCCGTTACCCTAACCGAATTCTCAAAGCCCTTCTGCTCGACCAAACTCTAATTGCGGGTCTGGGGAATATCTATGTTGACGAAAGTTGCTTCGCTTCGAGAATCAAACCCGCGCGGAAAATCAAAACTCTCTCCAAACTCGAGATCAAAAAACTATATTCGGCAATCAAACGAATTTTAAAATTGGCAATCACGAAAGGTGGCACCTCGGCGCGCGATTATGTGCGAAGCGACGGCTCGCTCGGCAACTTCGTCCCCCATCTCAAAGTCTACGGCCGAGCTAAGCAACCTTGCAAAATTTGTCGCGCCCCAATTACTAAAATCAAACTCGCCGGTCGGGGCACGCACTTCTGTCCGCGGTGTCAGAAATAATTGTATATTAAATAGCGCACGATCGTGAATTATTTAAGATAGGTTATCAATCGTTGCTAATTAGTCGAAACAAAAAAATGCCAGCCGCCACGGCAACATTAAGCGATTCTTTTTTGCCCCGCATTGGGATTTCCGCGATTAAGTCGCACTTTTTAAGGATCGTGGGGTTTATCCCCCGCACTTCATTGCCGAATAAAATCGCAGTCGGGCCTTTGATTTTCACTTTTTTATAATCAACAGAATTGAGTTGTTGTTCAAGGGCTATTAGTTTATAGCTGTTAGCTTTTAGTTTAGAAATCAAATTAGAAATGTTTTTGTGCCCTTCCCAGGCCACATAATTTTCCGCGCCGAGCGCAGTTTTCAAAATCGCGCGATTGGGCCGACCCGCTTCGCCGAGCGAGCGAGGCGAGCCGAAACGATCGACTGGCGTTGGCGTATAACCGGTTAAATAAATTTTTTTCACCCCCACTGCATCGGCAATTCGAAAAAGTGCCCCCACATTCTGGGCGCTCCGGAGATTGTGGAGAATTAGACAAATCGCTTTATTGGTTTGAACCATTATGCTAGGATATCAGGATGTTAAGTGTTTGGCCAAATCTTTTCAACTACCAAATAATCGTCCCAATTATTTTGCGATTGGCGCTCGGCGGATCACTTCTGGCGCTTTATCTTCCGACTTGGCGAAGTGCGCGTGGTTTCTTCGGTCTCCTCGCAGGAATTCTTATTCTGATCGGCCTCGCCACTCAACCAACCGCCCTCACTGTGGCACTTCTTCTCACCGAGGAAAACTGGTATGGACGACATCAGCGTGCCACTCTCCTCCCGCTTCTCGCCATCGCCCTCTCCCTCCTTCTTCTCGGTCCCGGTCTCTTCGCCTTCGACTGGCCGTTGTGAAATTAATGCCCAATAGTAATTTGAAAAAAAGCGCCGGACCGGAAGGTCAAGCGCTGTGTTGATGCATCTTACATCTGATTTGCAAGCGAGACGGCGATGGCG
>JAZDGA010000016.1:0-20083 GCA_043807405.1 Candidatus Vogelbacteria bacterium
TTTCCCGCACGGGGTCGCCGGGGTACTTGGTATCAGTGGCGGGGTGACCAGCCCGACTTTGGTTTTTTTGAAAACCTAGCGTTTATCGGACGGCGCCGCCTTGCCAATGGGCACGGCGTCGCCTTGGGAACGACTCGTTCACATTGATTGTTATCGGCTTGATCGGTCGGATGATTTGCTTCACCTTGGTTGGAATGAAATAGTGGCCGATCCGAATAATTTAATTTTAGTTGAATGGCCGGAGCGGGTCGGCGATCTTTTGTCTTCCTCGACTTTAAAAATTAAATTTGAAGTGATCGACGAAAATTCTCGAAAAATAATTTATGGTTAAAAACAAACTTCCGAAGAATAATATCAGGAAAGTAAAAATATCGGATTATCTAGGGAATCAATCGCGCAACTTACAGGTATGGTCGCGTTCTGAAAAAGTACCCAAATATTTCTGGAACAGATTTAAAGATATTACCCCCGAAATTACCATTGGTGAATTGTTGACGAGGATAGACAAAGAATTAAGGAAGATTTATGGAAAGAAAAAAGATTTGGCACAATCTTTTGCTGATTCGAGATTTACGCCGTTACCAAATATGTTAAAACGAGGAATGGTTTCCTGCGGTGCCCTCTCTATTATATTTGCAACGATTTTGAGAAAATTCGGTATCCCAGTAAAACTTGTACACGGGCGTCTCAATGGTCAACGAGGAGAGAATAGACATGCTTGGCTGAAATTATATAATTCAAGAGATAAAAAGTGGTGTGCTATTGATCCAACGCAATGGCACAGAAATTTTGCGATCAAACCATCCGCCCGACAGATAAAAATATACGCGGATTGGAAAGAATTAAGAAAAGATTATGATAAGGGAAAATTTTAAATAGGAAAACTATTTGATGTTATCTAATCGTTATGTTATATTGAACCAATGAAATATCCCATCCTCTTATATAAAAGCAAATACGGTTACAGCGCCTCGGTTCCAAGTTTGCCGGGTTGCCACAGCCAGGGAAAGAATGAACGCGAAGCCCTAACCAATATCAAAGATGCTATTTATGTTTACCTAAAAATGGAACGACAAGAATTGGGCGCGGTGAGATTTCGTGAGGTAGAAATAGCTTTTGCTTAATGCTTTTTACTGATCTTTCCTCGACTCGAGTAATTAAAGTTTTACAAAAGGCCGGTTTCTGGTTGGATCCTTCGCGTGGCGCCAAACATATCGGCATGAGTAATGGTCGACGCAAATTAACAATTCCGCGCAGCAATCGTCTTAACCCGTTCACTCTTAAGGGAATTATTCGCGATGCTGGATTAACTGATGAAGAATTTAAAGAGTTACTCTAAAATAAAACCATGCCAGTTATCAAAGAAAAAATCAAAACCCTTGTCTTGCTCGATGTCCACGCGATTTTGCATCGAGCTTATCACGCTCTACCTGATTTCACTTCTTCTGCTGGCGAGCCAACCGGCGGGCTTTATGGACTCGCTTCGATGTTGATGAAAATTATTAAAGATCTCAAGCCGGATTATCTCGCCGCCTGCTACGATCTGCCCGAAACCACTTTTCGCAAAGCCGCCTATGATGCTTATAAGGCAGGGCGCAAGCCGACTGATGACGCTCTTATCTCACAAATCAAACGCTCGCGCGATTTATTTACCGCGTTCAACATTCCAATCTATGAAGCGCCCGGTTTCGAAGCCGATGATGTCATTGGCACGATTGCCGGCGTGGCGAAACGGACAGTTGGCCTGCGGGTCGTGATTGCCTCGGGTGATCTCGATACTCTCCAATTAGTTGATGACAAGCGCGTGCTCGTTTACACACTGAAAAAGGGAATTCAAGATACGATTCTCTACGACGAAACAGCGGTGGTTGAGCGGTTTGGTTTCTCGCCGAAGTATTTACCGGACTGGAAAGGTTTGCGCGGTGATCCGTCGGACAATATCATTGGCATTAAAGGCATCGGTGAGAAAACCGCGACGACAATTATTAAAACGGTTGATTCAATCGAAAAACTTTATCAAGTTCTCGCCAATGATTCTGCTTCATTGCAAAAAATTGGTTTGTCCGATCGAATTATCAAATTGCTTCGCGAGGGTGAAGATGAAGCGCGGTTCTCGAAGACGCTCGCGACCATTCGGCTCGACGCGCCGGTTAATTTCCAATTGTCGGCTGATTCTTGGAAGAATACTTTTGATAAAAAGTTGGTGGAAAATTTTTTCACCGAACTGGGATTTAGGTCCCTTTTGTCTCGACTTGCCGAGCTTGGACGAGAGGAAAAAAGAGAGGAAGAAATAAAAGAAGAAATAGTCACCGACCCTCAACTTCTCGCCGAGGCGGGAATTATGCTTTGGTTGCTTAATTCTGATTTGACGACACCGACGGCCGAGGATATTTGCCGTTTTTCCGGCGTCGAGACGGTAGCGCTGGCGCGAGAGAAATTAGAAAAGGAGCTGGAGATCGCCGGGCTTCGCGAGGTGTATGAAAAAATTGAACGGCCGTTAATTTCTATTCTGACCACGGCGCGCGAACGGGGGATTCGGCTTGATGTTTCAGCCCTTCAGAAATTATCCAATCAGTATCATTCCGAACTTCGAGAATTAGAAACTAAAATCTTTCAAACTACTGGCAAAACCTTCAATCTTAATTCACCCAAACAATTGGGCGAGATTCTTTTCGACACTTTACACTTGTCGGTGAAGGGGTTGAAAAAGACAGCCGGTGGCGCTCGTTCCACTCGCGAATCAGAATTGGAGAAACTGCGTGAAGTTCATCCAGTGGTCGCCGACATTCTCGCTTATCGCGAATTGCAAAAATTACTTTCCACTTATGTGGACGCTCTACCTAAACTGGTGGGAGCCGATGGCGCGCTTCATACTCGGTTAGAACAAACTGGGACTACCACTGGCCGAATGTCTTCCCGCGATCCGAATTTGCAAAATATTCCGGCCGAGGCCAAGCGCGGGCAGGCGATCCGCCGCGCCTTCGTTGCCCGGGCAGATTATATTTTTGCCACCTTCGATTATTCGCAAATCGAGATGCGCGTACTCGCCGTTTTATCTCAAGATCAAGCTCTGCTGGAGATGTTTAAGCAAGGTGGCGATATTCACACTCAAGTGGCGGGCCGAGTTTTCGCTGTGGCTGAACGCGAAGTGACCAAAGAAATGCGCCGGCAGGCGAAAGTAATCAACTTCGGCATCATTTATGGGATGGGGGTGAACGCGCTCAAACAAAATTTGGACACCGATCGGGCAACAGCGCAGAATTTTTACAATCGTTACTTCGAATCTTTCCCAATGATTAGGAATTATTTTGAGAAAGTGAAAACCGACGCCTTGAAATCGGGCTTTACGGAAACCATGTTTGGGCGCCGGCGTTATCTGCCGGCGCTCCGATCACCGGTGTCCTTCGTGCGCGCCTCGGCCGAACGGATGGCGTTGAACGCCCCGCTCCAAGGTACCGCCGCCGACATTGTGAAGCTGGCAATCATTCGCGTTGATGAAAGGTTGAAAAAAGAGAAACTGGTCGATCGCGCCCATCTCCTGCTTCAAGTCCACGATGAATTGCTTTACGAAATTGTAGAAAAAGAAGCCGACCAAATTATTCCTTTAATTAAACAAGCGATGGAAAATATCGTCACCGACCCGATTCCCTTCACCGTCAAAGTCGAAACCGGCCCGACTTGGGGGGAGATGACGGCCTATTGATCTTTCATTTTCTTTTAAGCCGTTCGTAAATTTTGTCGCGTTTATCAGCAAGCAAAAGACGGGGTTCAAAAGCATTTTCACCCAGAAGTTCGATTAGTCCCGATAACTTTCGTCGCGCTTCGGCCGGAAGACGACGGACATCTCCAAGAAAATCTTTATCGTAGAAAATCTCACTTCGGTGGTTGGGCATGAGTCAAAAATGTCTCTTGGTTTGAAAATCTATAAAATGGTCCGACACTTTGAGTTCGATCAAAAACTTTCTTGATGAAAGTTTTTTTATATTTTCCTTCAGTGTCCTTCATTGGTATAAAAAGGAAACGTCTCATCTCTCGAATATCACTTTTCAACTCGCCGACTTCCCTATTTAATTTTCTAATAAGAGTAACTGTGGTCATAATATTTTGATATTTTCATTGTAGATTAAGGACAATAAAAAATCAAGCACTTTCTCTGGTTGTCAAAGCCGAAACCGGTCCGACTTGGGGGGATATGATAGAAAGATAATAACCAATAAATAAGCCGTACTTCCCACTTTTGCTTGACTTTTTCTAGCCAATATGCATATAATGTAGCAGTTCAATTCGATTTCCTAATTGACTGATCCGGCAGATTCCGGAAGTACATTGTCAGGAAAGGATAAAGTTATGGCTACGCCAAAGCTAGTCGTAGGGGGGACGTCAGTGACGGCCTCTCAACTGTCGGAGATGTTTCGTCAGTTTGGTACTGGCGAATTAAATGGTGAACACACACAGGCTCTCATTGAACATCGTGATCCGTTCAAAATCGACATGAGTCGTGGTGGTCAACTTATGAGTTGGTGTCGATTGTTCAAAGATCTCTTTGGTCTCGAGATTGATCCGACGACGGTGTCAATCCCTGAACCAAAAGACGGATTCGGTCGGCTCATCGTGGTTCCCCAAGGATTGATGCTCAACCAGATTTTGGGAGTTTGCCGTAAGCGGTTTGATAATGTTTACTCCGTTTACAACAATCTCGACCAGCAAGTGACCGTGAACGATCGGACGAGCGTCCAAACCTACGCCATCTGGATTCGCAATCGAGTGGAGGCTGACGAAGAGTTCAGTAATTTCTCGGCCGACCAGCTCAAGGAGAAAGATGTTTTGGGTGTTACACTCATGGAACGTCTACTCCTCGAACTCAAGTACCACTCGGAGACCGGCGAACACTTGGATATCGAGAACATCACTTTGTGCTCCGGTTCTCGTGACTCGGACGGCAACGTCCCGGATGTCAACTGGAATCGCGACAACCGCAAGCTCTACGTTAACTCGCACAACCCGAGGAATCGGAACGCCAACTTGCGGGCACGTCAGGAAGTTTCGCGCAACAAGGAGTCCATCGTGGGCTCCTTCTGTGTTTGAGTGTAACGGATCCAACCATTAAGCATTTTAGATATTTCTTGCAATCGTTCCTGTCGGTCAAGATAAATTTCATCATCAATTATTTTGGCTTCATTTCCTAGACGGATCAACTGTTTAATCGTTTCAATTTTAATCCGCGTTTTTCTAGAATTGGTAGCTTGTTAATTTTTGATAACAGCCCAGCCTCGATCAAGAGAGTTAAAACTTCCAAAATGGTTGTTTCAATTTTAGCCCACAGGCCGAATCGTTCTTGTTTTGGCAATTTTTTGCCAACTTGATAGGCGACGAGATAAAATGTTCTCAATCTATGAACGATCGAGAGATTAAAGTTGTCGGGGGGGGGGGGGAGGGAGTTACTGGGGAAATTTTTCATCAAATAATTTCGTTAGAAAATTTGCTAAGCGCCTGGCGCGAGTTTCGCCGGGGCAAGAGATCTAAACCCGATGTTCAAAAGTTTGAGTGGTCGTTGGAGGATAACTTATGGAATTTAAGACAAACTCTGATTGACGGCAATTACAGTCCGGATCCGTATAAGTTATTTATCATATCTGACCCGAAACCACGGCGGATTCACAAAGCCTCGGTGCGTGATCGTGTGGTGCATCAAGCTACCTATCGCGTATTGTATCAGATTTTTAACCCGATCTTTATTTTTGATTCCTATGCTTGTCGGGAACAGAAGGGGTTACATCGAGCAGTCAATCAACTAGAAAAATTTTTGAGACAAACTAGTCTCAACTGTCGTCAGCCAACTTATGCTTTGCAATGTGACATCAGAAAATTTTTTGATTCGGTTGATCAAGATATTTTACTCGAATTAATCAAGAAAAGAATTTCTTGTCCCGCGCCTCTTAATCTTCTCAAACAAATTATTGGCAGTTTTGAGATTTTACCAGGCAAGGGGTTACCTCTTGGTAATGTGACCAGCCAAATTTTTGCCAATATTTATCTTAATGAATTAGACCAATTTACCAAACACCAACTCAAGGTTAATTATTATATCCGTTACTGTGATGATTTTTTGTTTGTTGGTCAGTCGCCCGAAGTTTTGAGGAAATTGTTGGGACCCGTGAGGAACTTTTTATGTCAACGACTCCAACTTAATTTGCATGATGGCAAAATTACTATCCGCAAATTTCGTCAGGGTATTGATTATCTCGGTTATGTTTCCCGACCTTATTGTCGGGTATTACGAACTCGGACAAAACGGCGAATTTTACAACGAGTCCAGAAGAGAAAGATTAATGATCAATCACGCTGTTCTTATCTTGGAATTTTAGGTCATTGTCGTAGTCGAAAAGTTCAAAATATGTTTTTACATTTATGCTACAATTCCCCAATGAGTCAGTATTATAAAGGCAAGCGGAGCAAGGGGTTATTCGATCCACAAGCGAGCGAGCCGTTTCAGATTAGCCGGTCGAAGATCGAATTATTTTTGCGCTGCCCATTGTGCTTTTATCTCGACCGCCGGCTGGGCGTGGGCGAACCACCGGGCTATCCCTTCTCGCTCAACGCCACCGTGGATCACTTACTCAAGAAAGAGTTTGATCTCCATCGGGCGAAAGGTCGTCCGCACCCGTTGATGAAAGGTTATGGCATTAATGCCATTCCGTACCAGCATGAAAAAATGGATCGGTGGCGGGAAGTTGATTTTGGGCGCGGGGGGATTCATTATTTGCATCCCCCCACTAATTTTGATGTTTACGGCGCCGTGGATGATTTATGGGTTAATCTCGCCGGCGAACTTATTGTCGTTGATTATAAAGCGACGAGCAAAGATAGTGTCGTATCGCTCGATGCCGAGTGGCAAAAGAGCTATAAAAATCAGATGGAAATATATCAATGGCTCTTCCAGCAGAATGGTTTTAAGGTTTCGCCGATTGGTTACTTCGTTTATGTGAATGGCAAACGCGACGTTGACGCTTTTGACGGCAAACTAGAATTTGATATTAGTATTTTACCTTACGAAGGCGACGGGCGCTGGATTCCGAACACGCTCGATGAAATGAAACGAACCTTACTTGATCCCAACCCGTCTAAGGCTTCCGCCGACTGCGATTTTTGTGTTTATCGACAAGCGGCGGGCGAGGTCCTCAAACCTAAACCGCTGACTCTTTTTGCATGAAAAAAATTATTATTTTTGGGGGAGTGATTATTGTTTTAATTCTGCTCGGTTATTCTCGGTGGGGGAATTATCTTTGTGGTAATTGTTGGACAAGGCCGAAACCTGTTACTCTGGCTCTCGTGGCGCAGGATGATTCTGGCAAACAAGGCTCGCCTCGCGGCGAAGCGGGCGAGGCGACGCTGACCGAAGTTGATGGTCAGGTTAAGGTGGAGCTGAAACTAACTGGCGAGGCGGTTGATCCCCAGCCGGCCGAGATCAATCGCGGTCGTTGCGGCGCTCTTGGCGAGGCGGTCTATTCTCTAAGTCCAGTGGTTGGTGGTTCATCAGTGACGACCATTACCGCTTCTTTCGTGGCGCTCGAAGCCAATCTTCCGCTTTCAATCAATGCCAATAATTTCTGTGGCGATTTGATATTAGAATAATTTTATGGCGCAAACTTTTATTTCTTGGAATGTCAACGGCGTTCGCTCGGTTGAACGGAAGGGCTTTCTCGATTGGTTAGTGAGGTCAAATTATGATGTGGTTAGTCTTCAAGAAACCAAAGTGGCGGACCACGCGATTTTAAGCGAGGCGCTTCGTCAGCCCGCTGGCTATCGGTCTTATTGGCACGGCGCGAAGGAAAAATTGGGCTACAGTGGCGTGGCGGTTTTTACGAAGAAGGAACCGAAATCGGCGCGCGTCGATTTCGGCCAAACTATTTTGTCGAGCGAAGGTCGAGTACTCGAGCTTGATTATGGCGACTTTATTTTTCTGACGGTTTATTTCCCCAATGGTAAAGCTTCACCGGCGCGGTTAGAATACAAATTGACTTTTTATCGCGAGTTTCTCCAATATATTAAAAATTTGCGGGCTGAAGGCCGGGCGATTATTTTTTGCGGCGATGTAAACACAGCTCATCACGAAATTGATCTGGCTCGTCCGCGGGAGAATGAAAAAATTTCCGGCTTTCTGCCGATCGAACGCGCTTGGCTGGATGAAGTTGAGCAAGCCGGCTTCGTAGACAGTTTCCGCCATTTCTCCCACGAAGCGGGGCAATACACTTGGTGGGATCAGAAGTCGCGCGCGCGCGATCGAAATGTCGGCTGGCGGATCGATTACTTTTTTGTGAGCGCCGATCTCTTGCCGCGCTTGAAACGAGCTTTTATTTTAGCCGATGTTTTGGGGTCGGATCATTGTCCCATCGGGATTGAACTCGCATGATTTTTTACTACTGGGGTAAAGATAATGAGGGGAGTCGGCGAGCGGCGCGAGCCGAATTTCTAATTCAACGGGAGAAATTTCCCAACGCGCCGGTTTTTGATTTGGTTGGCGAAAATTTAACGCTCGAAGAATTGCAAGAAGCAATTTATGCGCGACCGCTTTTGGGCGGCGGTGGAATTATTTTTTTCGATCACTTGCTGACCAATTCAATCACCGCCAATTTTCTCAGTGAGAGTTTGTTACTATTAGTCGGGAGCGAGAACATTTTTATTTTTTGGGAAGACGCAGAGGGGAAAGAATTTGCCCAAGCAGTGGTTAAGGTCGGCGGAATCGCGCGAGAGTTTAAAGTTATGTCTGACGATAAAGAGCAACAAAAGAAAGCTGATCTAATGAAATTATTTGCCGTCGCCGATGCTCTAGGCAATCGTGATCGCAAACAGGCGTGGTTGCTTTATCACGACGCTCGTCGCGATGGGTTATCAGCCGAAGAAATTTTTTGGAAATTGGCGTGGAAAGTGAAAACGCTTTTGCTCGTCGAGACGGCGCCCGCGGGCAGTGCTTTGCCGATGAAGCCCTATCCTTTATCTCAAGCGCGCCGGCAAGTGAAGGGTTATAAGCCGGGTGAATTAGCTCACCTCTCGGGGCGTCTCGTTCGTTTCTATCACGACGCCCGCCGCGGTCTCACCGACTTCGATCTTGGTTTGGAAAAATTATTACTTGAATTATAGTCAATTTTCGTTTATTGTTTTCTTTGTATCCCGCCCGTAGCCCCGACGCTCGCCAGTTGGCGAGGTCGGGGTCCCGACCTCCAGCAGAAGCGTCGGGACTCAGGGCCAAATACTTTCTATGTCTTGGGTTTACATTCTAGAAAATTCGGAGGGGAAATATTATGTTGGTAGCACTGTTGATTTGGAGTCAAGGATCAAACATCATCATGGCGGGGACACTCCATCAACTAAGCGTCTAGGAAAGATGCTCTTGGTTTTCCAACAAAAGTATTCTACTATTGATGAGGCCAGGAAAGTCGAGCGAAGACTGAAAAGTCTAAAACGAAAGGATTATATCGGGAGAATAGTCAGGGATGGTTTCATTAAATACCGCCCGTAGCTCAGTCGGTAGAGCAGCTGCCTTTTAAGCAGACGGTCGCAGGTCCGATTCCTGCCGGGCGGACATTTCATTAGAATTTATAAACTCGTAAGGAACCAAGGATTTATAAGGTTTTTCGGTTTTATAGAACGCCTGTTCTAACTTCACTAATTCATCAAATAATGGAGCCAGAACAGATTTAATTATAAGTCCATCGGTAACTTCGAAGCGATCCCAGAAAAAGCCCAGGTAGTGTCGCTTGAGATTGGGCGACGCTTTTTGATAAGCCCCGTAGATATTTCTAGTCAGATTCAAAACTTCTTGAGCAATATCAACATTTACATTTCGCTCTTTTTCCAACTCCACCAATCGATTATCAATGATCTCAATATCAACCCCGATCTCTTTACGCGTGCGAGTGAAGTCATCGTCGGTGATAACCCCAGTAAACAGTTTGTCTTCGGCAACTTTCCTCTTTGCTTCAAGCGGAGCGCGCTGATTGATGCATTCTCGTTTCTTTCGGTCATAATCTCGTCTCCTCTCGTTGAATATCGCCCGGGCTTTATCAATCACTAGGTCAATAAACTCTTGGTTGAATTCAATCCGCTTGAATTTCTCTGCCACCATCTCTTCCAGTTTATTTTTCTCGATGTATTTTCCACAACCAGTTTTATTAGTGCAGTGATAATAAGCTATGCTTTTTTTGAGGTGCCACTCGGCAGTGTAACGACTTTCGTGTTTGTAACAACGAATGAAGCCAGCCAATAACCACGAAAACTTCCGTCGGCGACAGGTGTGTTTGTTCTTAGCCGCCATTACTTTTTTCACTTGATTAAACAAATCCTCGCCCACAATCGGTTCATGCTTGCCTTTCTTGAGGTGGACTCCTCTCCAGTGTAACTCACCAACATAGAAACGATTTTGTAAGATCGCGTACATTCTACTGTCCGCTAGTTTGTTACCTCGTTTGGTTCGCAAACCTTGTTCGTACATGATGTCGTTGGTCTCGAAAACATTATAATTACCAGCTGAATAAAGTTGAAATGCTTTTTGAACGAGGCGCGACCGCTCTGGATCAACCACTATATTTTTGATACCTGCTCGTTCTACTGCTTGCGGGTTTAACGAATTGCGATAGCCGAGTGGTGCCACACCGGGGAAATACCCCAGCTTGGCTTTTTCTTCCATCGTCATTATGACCTTCTCCGAAGTGATGTTTCTTTGAAATTCATTAAACGATGCCGCCACTGTATCCATCATGATTGAGGTGGCAGAGTTATCAGAAATTGGTTGTCGAATACATCTAAGAACCACATCATTTTTCTTGAAGAGATTTCTCAAACTAATATGGTCGGCAACATTTCGAGCTAATCGATCGCTGTGTACGGCATAGATTGCTTGAATCTTTTTCTCTAAAGTTAGTTTGATCACTTCTTTAATACCTGATCGGTTCAAGGTGCCACCACTTTTACCCTCGTCTCGGATAACACTGAAGATAGAGTAACCATCTTTTGTCGCTTCTCGCGTGCAGGTAGCTTCTTGCGATTCAATGGAGAGTCCGTGATCGGCTTGATCATCAGTGCTAACTCGGCAGTATACGATCGCTAATTTGTTTTTCTCCATATATTTTTTATGTCATATCGCTAGCGTATATAACTAGCGAAATTAACTTTGTACGCTTTTACTTTGAAGTCAGTCGCTCGCTGTGCCATGTATTTATTCAGAATTTCTAGGGAATGGATTGATTCTTTGGTTGCTCGGTTGTAGTCCCAGACCCCCGTTCTAAGTAAGAATTTAATCTTATCTAGTTTTTCTCTAGTCCTTTTAGCTTGCCGTTGAGTCACTTTATCTCATAATTTGACAGATTAGCAATCAAGTTTCCTAGTTTTTATAATATGTTCAGAAATTCTATAAATCAAGTGCGAGTTACTCACACTTACTCTCTTAGCGAGATTTAATTTTATAAATAAGTAATAAGAAAATTCTTTATATCTTACTTATAATTAATTATGCTTTTGAGAAGCATACTTTTTACCTCTAAGTCGATTGAGTTCAGCCCTAATGGGTTCTATTATTCCACGTACTTCTTTTGTTAGTCGCCATCCCAATCTGTGGAGGTAGTCTTCACCCCTCTCAATTAAGCCATTGGCTTCGAATTCGCCCAGGGTGTCTAAAAGTCCTGTTTCATCACAACCCGAATAGAAGGCTAGTTTTTCGTAGTTCAGCACACAATAATTCTTTCCCCTAGAAAGACCTCCGATATTTGCGAAGACAGTCAACTTAAGTGAGGTATTAAGATTGAGTTGAGCGGTAACGCCGTGGAATATTGTAGAATATCTGCCCATATCGCTGTTATTTTCTTTGTCTTTCTTCAGCTTTGGTCGTGGCGAAGATTCTCGTGTGGCGGGATTGGAGATGATGTCTCCAATTTGCCTCATTGATGGCAAATCATCATTATTTTGGTTCTCCATTTTTTATTTTTACATTTTTGGTTTTTAATTTTTCTTCAACCGTTTCATCGACCAGTGCCACTATCAATTCGGCAAACAATTGAGCGGCTTTTTCAAGCCGTTCATTTTTACTTTTTGTTTGGGGCACTTTTTCCATATCTTGACCACCCTTAAACAAAAAGCTTCAGGATGATCATCTGAAGCTTATTTGATCCAATCTTTTGATTTGTGACTTTATTTTTTCCCTTTTATTTTAAATCTTTTCAGCAAACGCTCTTTTTGTTTTCTCAAATTTACCGCAAGTCTATCGTCATCTTCCCCCTCTAAATCGGGGTAAATTTCTGCAACCTTGTCCTTATATTTTTTTGTCGTTGAGATGGTACCAAAATCACCCCACTCAGAATATTTTTCTTTCCCTTGTCTCATTTTTAGCGCCTTAAGTGCTGGGAGAAATGTTCGCATCCTTCTTTTCTTGTTCTTGCTTTTGGAGAGGAGTTTAAGAAATTCCCCATACTGCTGTACTTGTTTCTTGCTCGGCCTTCCAATTTTCATGTTAAAGAGATCTCGCCACTGTTTCTTCATCTCGTGTTTCTCTCGAGTTGTTAGTCCTACGCGTTCTAACTCTTTTGGATTTTCAATAATTTGCGAAAATAGTTCCCAATTAAACAATGATTGCCACGGAACCTCGTGATTGTATAGAACGCACCACTCCATCCAATCGTAAAAATTCAGTGGCAGGGAGTATTTTTTGATTATTCCATCAATGTCTTTTTTAAACTTCGCTCTCTCTTTCTCGGTTAATTTCTCGTTCAGAAATTTCGAAGTCGGGATACCGTATGGTTCATTGTTGATATCGAAAATAACATTTTCGTCGTAATCATCCAGTCTCGCTTCTTCTGCCGTAAAGTTAGAAATATTATATTTGTCTCTGACCTTCTTAATGTCGTTTTTGAAATCGTCGTCCGCCGTTGATAAATAGACAGCAAGTTCTTCGTTTTGTTTTTGGCGTGAACCAGCGCGCTCTTTTTCCACCTGCTCTTCAATAATCGCTCTCACATTAATCATCTTGTGATTATATCAAGGAGGTTATACAATGACACTGACAACTGAATAAGTAGAAGTAGCCTAAACCAACGAGTAATTGTGGCACGGCGAAAGAAGTCGATTCAAGCATAAAAAACCCATCATGGGGTCGCTTGAATCGCCATATCGGGAAACCGATATGAGTGGCGCAAGCCACTACCCGTGATGGGCTTTTTGTCCCCCGTCAAGGATTTTAGAAAAACTAATTGAAAATTATGAAAAAAATAATAATTGTTTTGTTTCTATTTACTCTTTTACTATCTCCCGTTTACGCTCAAATCCCGCAAGTTGGTCTAACTGCAGAAGCAAAGATTGCTTTGATTGTAAAGCTAGAAGCCAAGTTGTCTGACTTAATGAATCAGCTTATTTTATTAAAAGCTCAACTACCACAGCAACAAAAAACTAATCCACAACTCATTACCTGTAACGGTAAAAGTTGGTTACCGTGCCCAACTGGGAAAAATTTCTTTTGTCCGAGTGCCGGTAATGCTCAATGTTTAATCGATAGTCCATACGCCCAAACTCCCATCCCTAACACCCAGACGCAATCGTTAGTAGCCTCACCAAATCAAATGGCTAAGATTAAACAAATTTGTCTAATTAGCCCATTACTTTGTAAAGCTCCAGACTTTCTGTCTCGTTATTACTCTGACGCGAAATTTAGGGTATCTACTGACAAATCAATAGCGCAATATATTGCCACTGGAGAGGATCCTTATGGCTATTTTGGGGGAGATTTAAGAGTGGATTTCGAGCAGAAAACAAAACAAGCTGATTGTCTCACAAACACTGATGATCTGCGTGGGTTGTCGCCCCAACAAATAACAAATATCTTGGAACATAGGTGTGGCACGGCTACCCCCAACAGCGATCTAAATTACAAATTGTATCAACAGCAACAATATCAAGAATGTTTGATAAAACAAATAGGATCATCATTACCCATATCCTGTGAGTATCTAAAACCCGTATTTTATTAAGTATGAACAAAGCCACTACCAAATATGTTATTTTAATAGTCTTAGTAATTTTAGGTTTTGCTTTTTATTGGTATTCTTTAAGACCAAGCATTATAAAAAAAGATTGCTATAAAGAAATGCTAGCGCCTGGGCGCTACGAATCTGGTGTAAGGTTATATAACAGAGAAGATATTGATTATTACTTAAAAAGTTGCTGGCAGAGAAATGGGTTATAAATTTGATCTCAAAAATAATCAATGGAATTTATTAGAGCTCTAATCATTTTCTAAACCTATGAATAAAAAATATAAAATCCTACTAGTAGATGACGGCAAGTTTCTTCTCGATGTGTTTACTAAAAAGTATTCGGACGAAGGATGGAAAGTAAAAGCTCTCAACGATGCTCGTGGTGATTTTGTTTATACTGTCGCTCAATGGCAACCAGACATAATCTCCCTAGATATTCTTATGCCAGAACGAGACGGTTTCCAAGCCCTCGAGTTATTGCGTGCAGACACCAGAACACAAAAAATTCCTGTAGTTTTTTATACTAATCTAGGGCAGAAAGAAGACATTGAGAAAGCAAAAAGTTTGGGAGCTGATGGATATATTATTTCCGCCTCTGCTACCCCTCAAGAAGTTGTTAATAAAGTCAGCGAGATATTGGAAAGGCATAGACTAAGCAGTAACTGAAGCAATACCTAACTACATTCACCTCGATATTCCTCGTACAACCATTCAAACTTCTAGTTACTTGGAAGTTGATTTGGCTTTAATACAAAGTATTAGGTAAAACGCTTCCATCTCGTAGCGAGGATTGTACGCGATTGCACTAGGTTAGATTTTTGTGAATCATAGATCGTATTATATAATCACGATAAATAATTCTATGGCGACAGCGAGACAAAAGAAATTAGCCGAAGTGATTATCAAAAATTCAACCCTTGATAAACCGCTCGATGCCGGTGAAATGCTGGAAAATGCGGGCTATAAGCCCGGGAGCGTTAACTACCCAAGACGAGTGATCCAATCGATCGGAGTGCAAAAGGTTTTACACGACTACGGATTCAATGAAGATAATGCCAGAAAAGTGGTGGCTAGCGTGTTACTGGATGAGAATTGCGATCCAAACACTAGATTGAGAGTGGCTGATCTTGTTTTCAAGATTTGTGATTCTTACCCCAAAGTCAAAGTATCATTTCCAGTACAGGTTGACTTTGATACAGAACGAGCCAAATATGAATATGTTAAATAATGGCACGGCAAATTACCCAGCCACGCTTAATTCCTTGATATACAACAATTTACTATGGCGATACCATACAATACATTGACCCGCGCCGGCGCATGCTATAATATATGCATCTAGGATATTATGAGTACTCCACCGAAAGATAGATTTTTTCGTGTATATGCAAATTTGCCTGTTGGTTTGCGTGACCAAGTTATTATTGTTTTACCTGAAGTTGGACCAATGAGTTGGAATGCTGTTTATATTGAGGTAAGCAACAATACTAAACTTGGGGACACAATAGTTGAAAAACTTGTTGAGCTTAAAATAATTTAATTATCATGACCACAGAAAAGGAAATTATTGATTTGGTAGTTGCCCGATTACAAAACCTACCATCGGATAAAGAGATTTCGATCGGTTCTACCGGTGAGTTCACCAAGGACAAGCTCATCGAGCATGTTAAAGAAGATGATGAAATTGGCAAGAAAATGGTTGCCATGGAGATGGATTTTTTGAGATCAATGAAAGATGGAATATTTTATGAGCAATACCGCTCTAGTGACAACTCCTAATTCAGATCGTACGACCAGATATATCTCGGCTTGGGCCGAGAAAACGGTCAAAGAGTTAGAGCCAAACCAGCTTCGTTTCATTATCCTCGCAAAAGATCGAGTCACAATCTCAATTTTGGAAAGCATGCTCAAAAAACACAGCCCAACCCTATTATTTTTGAACGGGCATGGTGGTTCAGATTTTGTCTGTGGTCATAATGATCAGACTTTAATCCAAAGTGATAAAAATGAAATTATTCTTAAGGGGGTAGTAACATATGCCTTATCGTGTAGTTCCGCGAGAACACTTGGTCCATCTGCAGTCCGAGCGGGAGCCACCGCTTATATTGGCTACAACGAAGATTTCATCTTCTTTATTTCTCCAGAGAAAATGGGTAGACCAAAAGAAGACCGGACGGCAGAAATTTTTTTAACGCCAGCCAACCACGTTGTAGTTTCTCTTGCCAAAGGTCACAGTGTTGGAGAGGCAACTAATGCCACAAGAGACTGTTTTTTAAGAAGCATTCAAAAACTTGTTTCGAGCGAATCTTCTATCGATGATAGGGAATACATAAAATACTTGGTTTGGGATATGCGAAGTCTCATTTGTTTGGGGAACCGAGATGCTATTGTGGTTACTAAATAATAGTAATGAATATCCCTGAAGCAGATATTGAATTATTTTTCAAACTACATCCGGCGTTGTTGCAATTTGTGAACCAGCGTTTAAGAATTTTCCCAAACATTAAGACTGCCAAGGATTTGAAAGTGTCTGGCGTAGAAAATGTTAATCAAGTACGAACCGAACTTTGGGGAAGGATGGAGCTCATTTCAGATTTCATTTCGGAAAACCCAGTTAATCTCTCAGAAAATGAACTCGCTATTGTTGCTAGCTGGAAACACTTTATTAAAGGCAAGTTTTACATACTGAGGCATTTGAAAAAATACAGCATATTTTTGACTGAGGCGGGGCCAACCAAGGCCTATGGTGTCTGTTCGCTCAATACTCCACTCCGCTTGAGAAAATATTTTGGAAGTTGCCAGTTTACACCGAAGCCGTCCTTATTCCTTTCTATGATCGAATTATTTATGACGGCGTTTTATATCCCTATTTGGCAACTTTCGGTTCTGGTTTTCGTTTTAATTTAGATGAAGCATACCGTGAAGCGAAAAATAATTTTGGAATTATAGAAAAGATTACTACTTCATAAATCCTCATGATTTCTATTGGTGAACAACAATTTGAGCTATACATGTCGCTTTTCCGTGGAAGAACAGATGTTTACGCCCGCCGTTGGGAAAAGGACGGTCGGTCTGGATACAGCCCAGCCTATGAGTTTAATTGGGGCGAATTCATGGCCCATAAAAGATGTGGTGGTTCAATGAAAGATTTTGAAAACAAAAAACTTATGCCACTAAACAAAGAAATTATTAAAAAACATCTCATCGGCCAGCATGTTGTTGGAATATATCCAATTCTGTCCGACAATACTTCGTATTTCATTGCGGCAGATTTCGATGGCGAAAATTGGCTGAAAGATAGCAAATCATTTCTGCAGGCATGCAAAGATATCAACCTTTCAGCATATCTTGAACGTTCCCGTTCCGGGAACGGGGGTCATGTATGGATTTTCTTTTCTGAAAATTATTCATGTTATAAAAGCCGACAAATCGCGCTGGAACTTATTCGCAAAGCTTTTAATGTTTCCGAGTTTGAAAAAGAAGTCAGTTTTGACCGCCTATTTCCCAACCAAGACACATTGACCGGAATCGGCTTTGGTAATCTTATTGCCTTGCCACTTCAGGGTGGATCGGTGGCAATCGGTAATGCGATGTTTATTGATCCGGAGACCAGTAACCCGTTTCTTGATCAGTGGCAATTTTTGAGTACTATAAAACGACACACTATCGCCGAGTTGGATTCAGCACACAAATTGTTTTTTGTAGATACAGAAAAACCGAGAGTAAATGTCCCAACTGGCGGTGGGTTAGGAATTTTGGTAAGCAATCAAATTGATCTAAAACGATCCGAGTTTACTCCCGAACTTATTCGTTTTCTCAAAGAGGAGCTTAATTTTCTCAACACCGAATATCTCACTAAACGAAAACTGGGAAAATCAATTTATAGGGTACAGAAGTATTTTAAACTTATCAATGAAACGAGAGATATGGTTTCGTTGCCACGTGGCTTCTTACAAACCCTAATTGGTTTTCTCAAAGGAAATAGCATCGCTTATACGGTACGATTTGATAATCCTCATTTTGAACAAACTTCTTATCAAAATCAGATAAAATTATCGGCAGGGCAAGTTACCATTGTGCAGATAGCGATAAAATGTGATCGAGGTGTTATCGTTGCTCCTTCTGGGAGCGGCAAGACTATCATCGGATTGGAACTTATCGCCCGTAGACAATTAACGGCTCTCATTCTTGTTCATCGGAAACAATTACTGGATCAGTGGGTTGAAAGGATACAAACATTTTTAGGAATTGCAAAAGCGCACATTGGTCAATATTCCGGAACTAAGAAAAAATTAGGTAAACAAATCACCGTCGGATTATTGCAGAGCCTAGCTCGCAAGGGTGATCTCTCGGGGCTAAGAGACAAGTTCGGCACGATTATCGTAGACGAATGTCATCATATCCCGGCGACGACTTTCCACGAAGTTATTGCCCAACTGAACTCAAAATATATTTATGGTCTTACCGCAACGCCAAAACGAAAACATAACGACGAAAAATTGATCTATGTTTATATCGGCGATGTTATTGCTCGTATGGAGACTTCGGATTTTATGTCGACTGCCGATTCCCCGCACCAACCACCCGAGGTTTTAATCCGCACGACAAATTTAGCTGTACCATTTAAATTTACCACCGACCATTTTCGGCTTTTAGCTAAGGTTGTCTGTTTCGATACCGCTAGAAACCAGATGATTATTGAAGATATTTTAAGTAAAGTGAGCGATGGGAAAAGATTACTTGTGTTGAGTGAGCGGAAAGAACATTTGGAAATTTTGGCTATGTATCTTAAGGGTAAATGCGAAACAATTGTCATTTCAGGGGACGACTCTGCTCAATCAAGAAAATCTAAACTCAAGCAAATCGAGTCCGGACACTATCAAGTTATTCTTTCCACGGGCCAGTTTTTTGGCGAGGGTGTAGATATTCGAGGAATTTCTTGTCTTATATTGGCTTTCCCATTTTCATTCGAAGGTAAACTCGTTCAATACATGGGTCGGTTGAGAGATACCAAAGACCGAAAAACGATCATTGATTATCGAGATACACAAATCCCATTTCTAGAAAGGCAATTTAAGCAACGGGCGCGGCACTACAAAAAATTGGGAGTGCGGATCGAGCGACCAGAACCACTTTTCCCTTGATTTTCCGCTATGTATTTTTAATCTGTCCGCACCTTGCTCTATACGAGAATTGTATAAAACCCAAAAACTTTTGATTCGTGAAAATTGTGGATAATAATGGGCACCGAAACCAAAGTTAAGATGCTGTGGCTAATTCCTTGATATACAACAATTTGCTATACATCCCCTCCATGTAGTCGCGGTCGGAAAATATGGTTATAATATTCTCTTGTTCGGGGGATTTATTTTTTGTAATAACGGAAAAGTTGTGACCGATTTGACCATTTGATTGACACTTCGTTTTGCCACGAGTAGAGTGGAAATAGAGTTGGTCAAAATCAAGGATAGGAACTTTTACAAAAGGAGGCCTAGTATGAGCGTGGTAACGGGAAACGAAATCAGCCACAACCGTGGGCTATGTCACAAACCGAATGTTCCAATGGACACCCCGCGGTGGATGGTTGAACAACATCCTGCTCACTGTCAATGTTGTGGGTCACAAATGAGAATTGAGGGAATGTGTGATTCTTTCGAGGAACTTGGTATGTACCGGTTGGTTTGTCCCATTTGTCCCGGCCCACAACAACCCCAAGATCGCGTCGAACACGGCACACAATTCCGAGCCGTTATTGACCCGCCCTTTGATCTCCCATCACACTGGGTAGTCGAACGAGGCAAGCCAGTGATGGTCATTTCGGCCGAGATGAACCATTCCTCGCACTGGATCGTCTATGCTCCACTCAGTGGATCTGGTCGAAATGGGATTAACCAATTGGTTGGAGAGGATGCAGAGGAACGGGCTTTCGCCATCGCCGTCTCGCTTGCAAATCAGATGTAAGATGCATCAACACAGCGCTTGACCTTCCGGTCCGGCGCTTTTTTTCAAATTACTATTGGGCATTAATTTCACAACGGCCAGTCGAAGGCGAAGAGACCGGGACCGAG
>JAZDGA010000017.1:0-2160 GCA_043807405.1 Candidatus Vogelbacteria bacterium
CCTTACTTTCGACGCTTTACCGGATGCAACTATTACGGGTAAAGTTTCAGAGGTTGATGCGGTGGGTCAGGTCTCTCAAGGTGTGGTCAGTTACGGAGTCAAGATTGCTTTTGATAGCAATCTGGAACAAATTAAACCCGGGATGAGCGTTACCGCCGATATTATTACCGAAGCGCACCCCGATATTTTAGTTTTATCTTCAAGCGCCATTAAGTCGCAGGGAAGCTCTTCTTACGTTGAGTTGGTTAATCCAAATGGGGATAATGCTCAGCAATTATTGGCTAATGTCTCTGGGACTATTTTGCCGGATTCGGTGACAACGCAAGTCGTAGAGACCGGACTTTCCAACGATTTTTATACCGAAATTATTTCCGGCCTTAAGGAAGGAGATATTGTTGTTATCTCAAGCGTTAATACAACCCAAGCCGCCCAAACCAGAACGACTCAAACCCAAGGAATCCAAATACCAGGGATGAGCGGTGCTGGCGGAACAAGGGTTCTTACCAGGTAAATCAAAATGCTTGAAATCCGAAATATCACCAAAACATATAAAACGGGTGACGTGGAGACCAAGGTGCTGAAAAATGTTTCTTTTGCCATTAATGACGGCGAGTTTGTAGCCATTATCGGGCCTTCCGGTTCGGGAAAGTCAACTTTAATGCATATTTTGGGATGTTTGGATCAAGCAACCTCAGGCCAATATCTTTTTGACGGCAAAGATGTCTCTCGACTTTCTGACGACGAATTAGCCGATATTCGCAAAAAGAAAATCGGTTTTGTCTTTCAGGCCTTTAATCTTTTGCCAAGAACCACTGTTTTGAGAAATGTCGTTTTGCCTTTAACTTACGCCAATGTCCCTAAAAATAAGCGCGAACAAATCGCTAAAAAAGCCTTAATAAGTTCAGGATTGGAAGAAAAGCGTTTTCATCACCTTTCTAATCAGCTCTCGGGGGGCGAAATGCAGCGAGTTGCCATTGCCCGGGCTTTGGTCAATAATCCTTCGTTAATTTTAGCCGACGAACCGACCGGAAACTTGGACAGCAAAACCGGCGAACTTGTCATGGAAACTTTCCGAAAATTAAACGAAGAGGGCCGGACGATTATTCTGATTACTCATGAAAAATACATCGCCGAAAGCGCCAGAAGAAGAATCTCTATTAAAGACGGAGAAATTATCGAAGATTATGTTAATCACCGATCTATTTGAAGAAACATATTTTGCGGTTTCCGCCAATAAAACAAGGTCAGCCTTGACGATTTTGGGTATTGTGATAGGTATAGGATCCGTAATCGCCATGATCTCGATTGGTCAGGGAGCGACCGGCTCCATTGAATCAAGTATTCAGTCAATGGGCTCTAATCTCATTACGGTCAGTCCGGGGTTTCAGAGAAGTTTTTCGCAAATTTCATCAGGTCGAGGTTCGGCTCAAAGCTTAACCACAGAAGACGCTGATGCCATCGCCGCTGAAATTCCCAACATTGTTGCCGTGGCCCCTGAAGTATCTCGAAGATATCAAATCGCGGCTAAGGGTCAAAATACCAATACTCAAGTGGTCGGAACGGTTGCCGATTATCCAGCGGTAAAAAACGTGGCAATAGATTTCGGTTCTTTTATTTCCGATCAAAACGTGCGTTCCCTGTCAAAAGTGGCGGTTTTAGGACCGACAACAAGAGACGATCTTTTTGGAGAGAATGTTAATCCTATTGGCCAGACCATCAGAATTAACGGCATTAATTTTAAAGTTATCGGGGTCACCGCATCGAAAGGCGGAACGGCTTTCGGCAGCCAGGATGACATGGTTTTTATTCCTATCAGTACCGCTCAAAAGTTTCTGGCCGGCTCCGATGCCGTTTCGACAATCAGCGTGCAGGCCGCTTCTTTCCAAGAAATGGCCGATGTTCAAGTCGCCGTCAGTAATCTTCTTTTGGAGCTCCATAATATTTCAGACCCGCAACTCGCGGATTTCAATGTGATCTCCCAGCAAGATATTTTAGCTTCGGCTTCTTCAATAACCAACGCAATGACTATTTTATTGGCGGCGATCGCCGGCATTTCTTTGATTGTCGGCGGCATCGGCATTATGAATATGATGATGACGACAGTCACCGAAAGAACTCGGGAAATCGGCCTCAGGAAAGCCATCGGAGCCAAAAGATTAG
>JAZDGA010000018.1:0-94115 GCA_043807405.1 Candidatus Vogelbacteria bacterium
CATTATCCGGCGCTCGCGACGGTTGGTCCACCCGAACGACTTCAGGATGGAACAATGGTTGCGCGGGCGGGAATTCTTCATCGGCTCGATCGGGAGACGAGCGGGGTGCTGGCGGTCGGAAAAACGAACGAAGCGTTCGAGTGGTTCACTCGCGCTTTCCGTGAACGGACAACAGCGAAAGTTTATCGGGCGATTGTGAGCGGGGTGGTGAAGTCAGACGACGGTGTGATTGACTTGCCGATCGGTCGGAGTCGCAAAGATCCGCGCCGGCGAGTAGCGAGCAAAAAAGCGCACGGTGGCTTGCGTGAGGCAGTGACCAATTTTCATGTGCTCGAGCGATTTGCCGAACACACTTATCTCGAGTTGAAACCAGAGACCGGTCGCACACACCAACTCCGCGCTCACCTTAAAGCCATTAATTATCCAATTATTGGTGATCAACTTTATGGTCCGAAAGTGCCAATCGTGCCGACTATTTCCCGCACCGCCCTCCATGCTTATTCCCTGACTCTACCTTTAATTGACGGTGAGAAAATTAGTTTTGTTGCGCCCCCGCCCGAAGACTTTAGTCAAACTCTTGATTACCTAAGGAAGCTGTGCTAAGGTACGCCCTATGTCAATTGAACCCAACACTTTTTCGCCAGTCGATATTCCAGCGCGCCGAGCGCTCGATTTTCGCGCTGGTCACACCGTGCGGGTGTGGCAGAAGATTGTCGAGGGCGACAAAACTCGTCTCCAGTCTTTCGAAGGCTTAGTGATTGCTCGTCGGCACGGGGGTGAGGCCGGCGCCACTTTCACGGTCCGCCGAATTGCCAGCGGCGTCGGCACCGAGAAAACCTTTCCGCTTTATTCGCCCAACATTGACCGGATCGAGCTCGTTCGTCGCGCCAAAGTTCGCCGTGCCAAACTATTTTATATTCGTCACAAATCGGCCCGCGACATTCGTCGCAAGACCAAGCAGTCCACCGTCGTCGATCTCGCGGCCGTGATTCCCGTTGTCCCCGAGGTCGCTGTGGAACTTTCGCCGGAAAAATAAAAACCCCTCGCCAACAAAGCGAGGGGTTTTAAAAACCAAAAAAAACGAAGAGACTAATCTGGCTGGCGGATTTTTATCTTGACGGCGTCAAGATTTGCGCCAGCCAATTTCTCGTGCTTGCCACAACGACTACCCAGCGCACACACGACACAATCATCGCGGTGAACGAGAGAAATTTCACACTTGTTCGAGCAGTCGTGACAATTGAAGGTGTGAGATCCGAATTGAGTTTCCGGTCGGCAACTCTCGAAACCCCCGACGGCTTGGCGCGTTAGTGCCATGAAGGCTGCCCCGAGCGCGCCAGAAATGCGTTGGTGTGGATGCACCCTAATTTCCTGCCCGATTATTTCCGAGAAAGCATCGACGACGCCCTCGTTGAGCGCCACGGCGCCGGTAAACATAATCGGACCCTCGAGTTTCTTTGACCGACCGACATTGCTCAAATAGTTTTGGACCAAGGCCTGGCACATTCCCTTAACGATCGAGTTAACGGCGTATCCAGCGTGTTGTTTCGAAACGATATCCGATTCAGCAAAGACGCCACACCGGCCGGTAATCGTGACCGAGCATTCCGCTGATTGAGCGCAAGCGCCCAGTCCTTCAATGGGAATCCCGAATTCTCGGGCCGCCGAGGACAAGAAGCCTCCGGTGCCAGCCGAACAGATGCTGTTCATGTTGAACCAAGCCGGCACGCCGAATTGATCCAAAATGACAACCTTGCTGTCCTGTCCGCCGATTTCCATAATCGTTCGAACCGACGGATCGACGAGCATGCAACCCATCACCTGACAGCTGATTTCGTCAATGGCCAACGGCGCATCCAAGAGCGCTTTGGCGAGTCGGCGTCCAGAACCGGTCGTCGCTCCGCCCACAATTTTCTTATCGGGATGCCGAGCGATGATTCCATTCACCACTCGTTTGATTGCCTTGATCGGTTCACGATTGGTGAACTGATACTCGTAATCAACGATCTCGAGGGTCTCGCCATTTAGGAGAACGGCCTTGGTCGAGGTACTCCCGACATCGAGTCCCAGCCAGTAGCCGGGGCATCTGGTCGCGAGAATCTTTTCCAAACCATCTTGCCTAAAGCGAAGCAGGTTGACCAACGCTTCAGCGCGAGTGATCAAATTCTGTTCGCCGAACTGTTGGTCGAAGACCAGATGATTAATGGGAATTCCGTAATCTTTGGAGACTTCGTCCAAGAGTACCGTCACTGTCGCTTCGGGCATACACGGGAAGGGCAGAATATGCACCACGCCATCGTATCCCGCTAACGCGTAATAGATGGCCCAAGTGATACTCTGTTTCCCGTGACCACCGAGCGTGTGTTCCGGAAAATACTTTTCGGTGGCCACTTCGGCCTGCCGGAAAAGGCGGTGATCAACATCCGGACGCGCCATTCTCTTGATGCACCACTCTCTGATCTCCGGAAACATTTCCAGATACGCAAATCGCGTCGCCCAGGTCGCTCTTTTTCTACCGTTGAGAAGATCTTCGAACATGAACTGGCTGATAGGAAGCGCGTTGTGCACGAATGCTCCTTGTTCCTCCAGTCGCGCGATTAAGCCAAGATTGGCGGCGGGTTCAAGTACGGTGTAGATCTCGCCACAGATTCCAATCCACGGTTTACCCTTTGGAGGATTCTTTTGCTTCTCAAAGAGCTTGAGATCAGAGGCCCACAGAGTTCTCAAGAGGTCGCGAGCGATCTTCCGCTGTTTTCGCTTTGAGAGATGAGGAGCGAACTTCAGAAGCCATTTCGCCATATTCCCGGGTTGGACGACGATGATCTCGGCTTCGATTCCCAGTTGGCGCAGAGTGCTCTGGTGAACGAGGCAGTATGTTTTCTGCCGACATTCGCCACAATTGTCCCACTCGAGAACAACCTTAATTCCGCGTTCGATTAACTCCAAGATGTCCGCCAGCACCATTTTGGCTGGGAGACACATGTTTTCGTCCATCAATTGCGAACCGCGGTTGATGGATTGGCGAGTGGCGGGTGGCGCAATTCTAAATTCCACATTGTCGACGCCGAGTTCCTTCAGACTGCCTTTGATAGATGTGGCAAAGAGTGTTGAATACACACCAATGCGGGGAAGACCAATTTGAATCATCTTGCCGTTTTTAGATCCCATGTTTTTCTCCTATTATTTTTGGTTTTTGGTAAAGAACAAGAACAGCGCTGTACGGTACTACAAGACAGGTTCCGCGTCAAGCGCAATTGAAAATTGAAAAGATGTTAGGTATAGTGAGAGAACGGTTGAAAAAATAAGCCCGGGTGTTGTAACTAGTAGCCAAGCACGCTTGAGGTGCGTGTGCCGTAAGGCGTGGAGGTGCAATTCCTCTCCCGGGCACTAGTAGGAAATTTATGAAGGGCATTAATGTGATTATCGGTGGTTTAATTAAATAAATCTTATGACGAACATTTTAAGTCCAAGCACATCATTAGATGAACCATTAGAAAAACGCGAACTTCAACAAGCGATTTCTGAAAAAGAAAAGTTACTCGTCGAACTGGTCGAAGAAATTGAACATCTTAAAATTGATTTGTCGGTTGTTAAGCAAGAGTACGATATAAAAATCAGTCGGCTTTATTTAAAATTAGATGAAACTGATCTGGAGATTTTGAAATTTAAAAAGATTGAAGATTTGGTCAGTCAGGGTCTTTCTTTTGCCGAAGCCCAAAAGGTTGTAGAGGATACGCTAAAAAAGAGACGGGAACAGATCGAGGAAGAATACAAAAAATTTAATGAGGAGGAAAAAGATATTGAAAAACGGAAAACTATTTCAAAAGAGGATCAGGCGGAACTTAAAAAACTATTTCACAAGCTGGCTCATAAATTTCATCCCGATCTAACCGGCGGTGATGACACAGTGATGAAGAAAATCAATAAGGCCTATGCTGACGGTAATTTAGAAGCCTTGCGAGCGATTGATCAAAGTGAAAGTATTGGAAATAATAATATAACAACTATTGAGGAACTAAAAAATAAATTAGCAAGATTAGAAGAATCAATCAAAAAAGCTCTCTACGAACAAGAACAATTAAAACATTCCGAATGGGCAATCTTGAAAGAAAGTATTGATAAGGCAAAAAAGCAAGAGCGTGATATTTTAAGTGAACTGGCGGACAAAGTGCTAAAAGATATTGCCCAAAAAGAAAATCAACTTGATGAGCTAAAGAAAAAATATGAACAACGATAAGGATAAAAAAATAATAAAATCCCCAGCCTATTCTCTAAAAAAACTTAGCGAGGATTCAAGTCTTGCAAAAAGAGGTTTGAGAGATATTGGTATTTGGCCAAAAGTTCAAACACTTCTTAAAGAAATTGAGAAGCAATATTTTGCTCATAATTATCAAAAATGTATTGATATTTGTGATGAAGCACTTGCTTCGGAACCGTTGCTTTATGTGCCGTTATGTTTTAAGGCGCTTTGTTTAGTGAGATTAGAAAAATATGAGGAAGCAATAATTTGGTTTGATAAAGCATTACAAACAGAGCTTCCCCTCGAGATCACACCGCTAGAACAAAAATATGAAAAAGCTACGCCCGTATACACGAAGCCTGATCTTGAAATAGTCATAGGAAATAAAGGGTTTTGTTTATTACAACTAGAAAAATACGAAGAAGCAATTACATGTTTTAATAAAGCATTAGAAATCAATCCGCAAAATTATATAAATCTTGAGAATAAAGGGCTTTGTCTTGAAAAATTAGGACGGATTGATGAGGCCGTAGATAACTACGAAAAATCTTTAATTCTACGGCCTATCAATGATAAATATTACGACTTTAAAGATTTTATTGATAAATATTTTGGTCTGACTTATGAAAAAAGTGGATCCAGCGACATCCTACAACGTGTAAACAAATTTAATAATCTTAATGAGTTTGATATTTGCCTAGTTATTTTAGAGGAGCTGTTAAATCGGGAAAATAATAATTTGGACGCAAAAATTTGGAAAGCAAGAATCCTTCAGAAGCAAGAAAAATATCCTGAAGCAGTGCAATTATTTACAGAGTGCCTGTCTATAGAAAAAGGGTATGCGTTTGTTTGGCAATTTAGAGGCGATTGCTATTGGAAAATAGGCGATTATAAAAATGCTTTGAGCGACTACTTACGGGCAATAGAACTAGATCCGACAAATGGCGTAGTTTATGATAACGTCGCAATGTGCTTTTTTAATCTCAGCGAATACAGCAAGGCACATGAGTATATCGATCAAGCAATCTCATTGGAGAATGGAAACGATATGCCCATGATTAGGAAAGCACAATTTTTTGAATTTCAGGGAAAAATCGCAGAAGCTCTCGAGCAATATAAAAAGACGCTGGCCGTCTTTCCTACTAGCGAATATACAAATAAAAAAGTACTAGAACTATCTAAATCATTATGATGAAAATTCCCAAATTTTTACTTTACGGACAGGATGATCCGAAAATAGAGGCCACTGTCAAGGTTCGACCTTGACCCTGTAGAAGCGCTTCGCTTTTTACGGGGCTGACATGAGATAAATCAAAATTTGACCACTGGCAAGGCAACGCCTTGGTCTGAGCCAGATTGTAAAATTACTCTAATGTGCTAATATCTTAAATATGATAGATAATTATCTTCAAAAACAACTCGGATACTTCAAATCCCGCCAAGATGAACTCGTAAAGAAATATGAGGGGAAATTTCTTGTCATTAGGGACCAAGAAATTCAAGGTATCTATGATACTGAAATAGACGCTTATACAAATGCTAAAGAGAAATTTGAGCTTGGCACTTTTTTAATTCAACAATGTTTGCCCGGTCAAGAAAGCTACACCCAAACATTTCACTCTCGGGTGGCGTTTTCTTGACTCTATGCAACATCACGCCTTCACTACCAAATATAATGGGCGAGTGCGGGTACTTCTCAATAGAGTGAGTGTGTACCTACCTGTTACTCCAGAAGAAGCGCAAACACAAAAAGTTGAATTTAGAGAGTATGTTGCAATATGGGATACTGGAGCAACGCATTCCGCTATAACAAAAAAAGTCGCAGACGATCTGGGTTTGAAACCGACAGGCATTGCTGAAGTGAAATATGGTAGTGGAAAAGCTTCAACCAATACTTACCTAGTGAATATCTCATTGCCGAACAAAGTAATGGTTCCCCATGTTCGGGTAACTGAAGTCCAGCTTATCCCTGATGATAATGCGTTAGATGACAAACAGCCGCAGCTTTTAATCGGAATGGATATTATTGGTCTCGGTGATTTTGCTGTTACTAATGCTAATGGTAAAACTACTTTTTCGTTTAGGATTCCGTCAGTTCAAGAAATAGATTTTATACCAGATGCTCAAGAAAATAATGTAATGGAAGGTGGAAATAGAAAAGCCAGGCGCGTTTTTCAAGCAAAGAAAAGAAGGGGTTTAATTTAATGACTCAAGTTGAAGCGCTGGTTATTTTGAAGACAGGGGCGAATGTTTTTCTCACCGGCGAGCCTGGCAGTGGCAAGACGTATCGCCACTGGCAAGTATCGCCACTGGCAAGGTTCGACCTTGACCCCGTACAGCTAAATTCGCAGAGCTTCCCGATACCAAGAAGATCATCACTGGCAAGGTTCGACCTGAAGATCATCACTGGCAAGGTTCGACCTTGACATAAGATAAGCCGAAATAAAAATCATAAAAATTATGGAGTGGAATTTAGGTTTGCCCCGTTGGATGATTTTTGTTAGAGTATAAGTAATTATGGCGCTCAATCGTAAAAAGTATCAGAACGCTGTTTTGTACTTAGGCCAGAAGCTTGGCGGTAAAGTGCATGGCAAAAAGAAATTGGCGAAACTATTATATTTCGCCGACTTTGATTTATATGAAAAACGACAAAAATCCTTAACCACTGTCAAGGTTCGACCTTAACCACTGTCAAGGTTCGACCTTGACATAAGATAAGCCGAAATAAAAATTATAAAAATTATGGAAATGGAAACGACAAAAATTGCTTTGTTTAAGAAAAAGGAAATTAGAAAAACACTACATAATGGTGAGTGGTGGTTTGTGATCAATGACATTATTGAGGCCCTGGCTGAATCTAGTGATCCAGCTCAGTACTTCAAGCGACTTAAGGAGAGAGATGAGGAGCTGGCAAAATTGACGGACAACAGAGGGGGGGTACATTTTGTACCACCCCTTATGCTAGACATCAAAACTCCAGGAGGAATGCAAAAAGCTTATTGCTGGCATACTGAAGGCATTTTTCGCCTCATCCAGTCAATTCCGTCCCCCAAAGCCGAACCGTTTAAACGGTGGTTGGCAAAAGTGGGTTATGAGCGAGTGCAGGAAATTGAAGATCCAGAGCTGGCTACCAAAAGAAACAAGATGCTCTATAAATTAAAGGGCTATTCTGAAGGTTGGATAGAGAAGCGCATGCGTGGCATTGCGATTCGCGAAGAGTTGACCGATGAATGGCAGAAACGGGGCGTCAAAGAACAAAAAGAATATGAAATTTTGACCGCCGAAATTTCCAAAGCTACTTTCGGTGTGACACCGAGTGAATATAAAAAGTTGAAAGGGTTGAAACGACAAAATCTTCGCGACCATATGGACGACCTTGAATTAATTTTCAATATGCTGGGCGAGCGCGTGACCACCGAAATTTCGCAACAAGAAAAGCCGGATACCTTTGTAAAAAATAAGCAGGTGGCGAAAAGAGGTGGAAGAGTGGCGGGGAATGCCCGGAAACAAACCGAAAAAGAGATTGGCCGACCCGTCGTGTCAAAAGGAAATTATCTACCGAAATCTATAAAAAATAAATATTTAAAGTTGAAATAAAAATTATGGAAACGACAAAAATTGCTTTGACGGTGTGTAGACATTCGTATATACTGTAACTATGATTACAAACACCAAAATACACAAAATTGGCAACAGTTTGGGCGTTTACATTCCTAAGGGTGTCGCCGAAAGAGCTGGTATGTCTAGGGGGACATTGGTGCGCGTGCGATCAGTTGGATATCGCGTTATTGTTGAACCCGGTAATCGGCGAGAGACATTACAAGATATACTCAAGCGATTTGATAAAAAAAATCATCAAACACTAATTGATTTTGGGAACGATGTTGGGCGAGAAAAAATTGATTAATGAAAATTACAACACCAGAACGAGGCGATATTATCACGGCTAATTTAGACCCCGTGCATGGTCATGAACAGAAGGGGTTGCGACCACTTTTGGTTATTTCCCACACTGACTTTAATACCAAAACCGGATTGGCAGTTGTTTGCCCAATTACTTCTAAAGTTAGGGGCAGTCCATTCGAGATAGATATTTTTGGCAAACAAACGACTGGTGTTATTTTAACTAACCAAATAAGAACGATTGATTTTCAGGCTCGACAAGCGATTATCTGTGATCGTGTGAATAATTTTTGTTTGGAAGAGGTGGTGGCTAAAGTTAAGCTTATTATTGATTAACCCGCCATTAGCAGTCGAAATAAAAATTATGGAAACTAAAAGCGTTTATCAATTCAAAATCAGTTTGAATTATTCTAAACCGTTAATTTGGCGGAGAATTCAAGTGCCGGCGACTTATACTTTTTGGGAGTTACATTGTGCGATTCAAGATGCGATGGGTTGGAGCGGGGGACATTTGCACGGCTTTATGTTTGCCAACAAGAAAAATAATTGGCAGACGATAAACATTATGATTCCTTCGCCCGACAATGATGAATTTATGGATAGAATTGTAGATGAACGAACCGCGAAGGTGGCTGATTATTTCGAAAAAATTTCAAAACAATGCAAGTATGAATATGATTTTGGCGATGGTTGGGTCCACACTATTCTGTTAGAAAAAGTTGTGCCGATAGTTAGCGGTGAAAAATATCCGAAGTGTTTGGCGGGCAAACGAGCTTGTCCGCCGGATGATTGTGGTGGCATCGGCGGTTATGAGAGGCTGATTGATATTCTCAAACAGCCCAAACATCCGGAACATAAAGAGACGATGGAGTGGCTCGGGCTTGATTTTCCTAATGATTTAAACCCAGAACATTTTGACGCGAATGAAGTCGAGTTTGGCGATCCCAAAGAACTATTGAAAGAATTTGAAGATTTTGCCGGTGGAATTTAGGTTTGCCCCGTTGGATGATTTTTGTTAGAGTATAAGTAATTATGGCTCTCAATCGTAAAAAGTATCAGAACGCTGTTTTGTACTTAGGCCAGAAGCTTGGCGGTAAAGTGCATGGCAAAAAGAAATTGGCGAAACTATTATATTTCGCCGACTTTGATTTATATGAAAAACGACAAAAATCCTTAACTGGTGATATCTATAAAGCTTTACCGATGGGGCCGTTTCCATCTGCACTTGAAGAAGTAACACAAGAGATGAAAAAAAAGAAAACTTTAACGGTGGAAAATATTGAGGAGCGGAAAGGTTACAATGCGACAGAAATTTATCATTGTCTCGTCGAGTCTGATACTTCGGTTTTCGATACTGAAGAAATAAAAATGCTCGACCGAATTATTACAAAATATGGACATTTGAATGGAAAACAATTGGAAGAACTATCTCACGCTGAAGCGCCGTATATTGGGACTTTGCCTCGCCAAGAAATTCCCTACGAATTAGCTTTTTATCGCGGGACTGATTTTAGCGACTGATGATTGAGTTTCTGTATCATGATGGAATTAAAAAAGAAATCGCCGCTTTCGAGCGGCGATTTGGCAATGTGCGAAAGGGTTTGAAATCTTTTGAACTTTTATGTGAAGTCCAATTTCATCCTACCGAACCAAAACAAATTATTGCTCCGGCCAAGTTGCATCGCTTGACCCAGAATAACATTTGGGCGATGTGGAAAATTGAACTCGTTATTCCTAAATCGAATCTTAGACCAAATCAATATCCACGAATGTGGTTTGTTGTTAAGGGCGCAATCATTGCTTTTTTGTGTTTGGCCACTCATATTGATAATTATGACGAACAGAAGATGGATTATTTAGCAAAATCGCGGTTAACTGATTTGTTGTGAGTTATGACCCAAGCTGAAGCGTTGGCTATTTTGAAAACTGGGGGCAATGTTTTTCTTACCGGCGAGCCCGGCAGTGGCAAGACGCACTTAGTGAATCAATATGTCGCCTACTTGCGATCAAATGGGATTGAACCCGCCATCACCGCTTCCACTGGTATCGCCGCGACGCACATTGGCGGGCGCACGATTCATTCGTGGAGCGGGATCGGTGTTCGCCGCGACTTAACGAAGTACGATCTTGATCACATCGGGCAAAACCGAAATGTCGTTCGCCGAGTGGGCAAGGCGCGCGTGCTCATTATCGATGAAGTCTCGATGCTCTCGGCGTGCACGCTCTCGATGATTGAGGCGGTCGCCCGTGAAATTCGCCGAAACCAAGAACCCTTTGGCGGGCTGCAAGTTATTTTAGTCGGCGATTTTTTCCAATTGCCGCCAGTCGATCGACGGGAGACCCGCCCGACTGCGTCGTTCGGGCAGGATTTAGTTAGTGAACAGTTCGCCTTTTTTTCGCGCGCCTGGTCGGCGCTTAATCCGCTCGTTTGTTATCTCTCGGAACAACACCGCCAGGAAGATGCGATATTTTTGGATTTGCTCTCGGCGATTCGGCGCGCCGAGATTGATGAGTCGCATCGCCAACTTCTGCGCACCCGCTATTCACCAAAACCTAAAGACGGTATCACTCAACTATATAGTCACAATGTGGATGTCGATCAGATTAATAATAAGGAGCTAGAGAAACTTGCCGGCGCGCCGAAGACTTTCCAAATGACCAGTCACGGCGCGGAGAAATTGGTGCTGGCGCTGAAGCGCGGTTGTCTGTCGCCGGAAATTCTGGCGCTTAAGGTCGGCGCGCGAGTGATGTTTACTAAGAACGATATCACTCGACATCAGTATTCGAACGGCACGCTTGGGATTGTGGCGAGATTTGACAAGGAAAACGGCCGGCCGGTGATAAAAACTAATGCCGGCAAAATAATTTTTGCAGAGACAGACGACTGGCAGGTTGAAGATAATGGGCGGGTTTTGGCGCAGATTAGCCAAGTGCCCTTGCGTCTGGCTTGGGCGATGACGGTGCATAAAAGTCAGGGCCTGTCGCTCGAAACCGCGCACATGGATCTCTCCCAAACTTTCGAATACGGACAAGGTTATGTCGCGCTCTCGCGGGTGCGAACTTTAGCGGGACTGTCGCTGGCTGGTTTGAATCAGCGCGCGCTCGAAGTTCACCCCGAGATTCTGGCGAAAGATGCCGACTTTCGTGTACAATCCGATCAAGCGCGCGGGGCGTTCGCCAAAATTCCGGCGCCAGAATTACGAATGATGCACGCCAATTTCCTCCGCGCCTGTGGCGACAAGACGAGAGCTGGACGGGTCGAGTATTCAAAAAAAAGAAATGATTAGAAAAATAATCGGAGTTTTTTTAATTATTATTGGTCTGCTGGCTTTGGTGACACCCTTTACGCCGGGTACGTGGCTCATTTTTGTCGGCTTGGAATTTTTTGGTTTTCGAATATTATTTTTGGAAAAAATAAAGGCCTGGTTTCGCCGGCATTGACAAGCACCCTCCATAAATTATAATGTCTAGATATGGAAAATAATAATCAAAAGGTGATCAGAATTTCGCGGAAAAAATTAATCATAACATTAATAATTTTGGTCGTTCTTGGTCTTGTCTTCGGCATTATTCTGAATTCTCTTTCCACGGCGAGAATGAAAAGTGCCTCAAGTCCCGAAATAGGAATGTTGTCTCCAGATTATTATAAAGATTACTTTAATCAATCAAGCGATATTACTGACACTAGAGAATTTCTTAAAACCTCATACTCGGCCACTCTGAAAACCCGGGATGTGCCCGGGGTAATTAAAGATGTTAAAAATGCCATCCGCGATGTCGCGGGTCGGATGGATAATATAAATAGTTCTGAAAAATACGGCCGGATTTCTTTCGTGGTACCGAAAAGTCGATTTGAAGAATTTAGAAGTGAGATCGAAAGTCTGACTTACACCAAACTATATACCGAGAATATCTCGTCGCAAAATTTACTTAGTCAAAAACAAAACATTGAAGAGCGGACCACAAATATCCTGAGTACGCTCGAAAGTTTAAAGAAGCAAAAAGATGATCTGGCTCTCAAACACACGCAAGCGGTGAATACCATCAACCGAGATATAACGCGGATTCGAGTTGAGTTGGCTAATGTTCGATCAAATATAGCCAATATAACCGAGGAGATTGAGCCATCAGTGATCACTTCGTTAAGAAATCAAGAGAGTTCTCTGGTGGGTCAAGAAGTTATCCAAAGACAAAAGTTGAGTGGAGAAAATAATAATTACGCTGTCCAAAACCAAAATCTGGACCGGCTAATCAGTAATGAGAATAATAATCTAACAAATATCAACCAACAGGATAGTCAGTTCGCGAACAACATCGAAACCGTCAATGGCTCGGTGAGTGTTTATTGGATTAGCGTGTGGGGTTTAATTAAAGAATATTCGCCAATTAATCCGTGGATCTTAATTATCCTGATCCTTATTTTGGGTCGTTACTGGCTGGTGCGCAAAGGTTATTTATCAAGGATTGAACTAGTTTAATCTCTGTGGTATAGTCTGGGCTGGTAATTGGTCTTCGGAATTTTGTTTAAAGAAGAAAGGAGATTGCCTTGCGATTTAAGGTTTTTAAGGTTGATCGGTTGGGCGAGCGAACATTGTTGGATGAATCCCTAGCCGTTTCGCGGGCGAAAGCGATTAGCAATGTTCGCTACAACCACTGGGGCGAAACCTCGGTTGATGATCTCGCCAAACTGGGAATCCGGTTGGAAGCCGAGCCAATCTTGGGCGGAAAAGTCGCTTTCAAGCCGTTGCCCTTCCCTCGGTTGTTACCACCCATCGCCGAAATTCGTCGGCCAGTTAATCCCCAGTTTGTTTTCGGGGAATTCCTCCGTCGCAATCCAGTCTATTAGGGCGTCCACAAGCTGGCCGCCCTTTTTCTTTTTCCGCTCTCTCCTAGATGACCATAGCCGAAACCCCTAAATTATGCGATATTTAAGGAATGGAAACGAATGAAATTAAAAATCTCGCGTTTGTAGATGGACAAAATTTGTATATGGGTACAGCTAAGCGAGAAGTCGATCCATGGAAAATTGATCTCGCGCGCAGAAAAATTGAGAGAAATGAAAAAGGCTCCTTAGGTAGTTAACCGTTTGGAACCTTTCCCGTCGTAGTACCTTTATGTTAGCAAATGGATTAAAAAAGTCAATGAAATTGATAAAAGCTGTGGAAAACTAAAAGTTAGTAGCCGAAACCCCTAATTTATGCGATATTGAGGGAATGGATGAAGCGGAGATAAAAGGGAAAATAAAATCGCTGGTGGATAAATACGAGGCAGTTAAAAGCGCGACAGAGCTTCGCCATTACAGCGAAGAAGATACCATCAAAGATTTCGTTCTACCCCTTTTTGATATTTTAGGGTGGAATACTTTTGAGAGAAAAGAAGTATCAGCCCAAGAGCATATCAAAGGTTCCGGTCGACCAGATTACACCTTCAAGATAAACGGAATAACCCAATTTTATTTAGAAGCTAAGAAATTTAGCGCCGATTTGGATGATCCAAAATTTGCCTCTCAAGCCATAAATTATTCTTGGAACAAGGGTATAACTTATGCGATTCTAACTGATTTTGAAGCGATTAAAGTTTTTAATGCACAAAGAATAGATAAAACCGATTTGATGGATAAACTTGTTTTTGAAATTCCATATACTAAATATATTGAAGATTTTGAGACACTCTCTCTTCTTTCCAAACAATCTTTTCAAGATAAAAAACTCGATTTGTTCGCCGAAAAATACGGGAAAAAAGAAAAAACAGTTTCTGTTGTTTCGGTTATTAAAAAATTAAATGAAGATATTCAGTGGTGCAGACAACGACTGACCGAATCATTTGAAATTTGCAATGAAAAGGAAAATATTCCAAAAGATTTATTGGATGAGGGTGTTCAAAAACTTTTAGACCGTTTGATTTTTCTCCGCGTGGCAGAAGATCGAGATGTCGAACCGAATATACTAAAGAATCTTTTGCGTCAAGCTGAAACATCAGAAGGGGACACGCCATTCCAATCAATGGTTTCTACTTTTCGTGAGTTGGACGTTATATACGATTCAAATCTTTTTTCACACCATCCGTTTGAAGAATGGAAAGAGTGGGATGGGGCTTTAAAACAAGTTATTGAAAAACTATATGGCAAAAAGGGATATTACGAATTCAATTTTAAAGAAATGCCGGCGGATGTTCTCGGTAGTGTTTATGAAAGTTATCTCGGATACAAATTATCAACAGCCAAAAGTAAAAACAAGAAATTATTTGATCAAGGTCGAGAAATAACAATTCATAAAGACGCTGCAAAACGAAAAGAACAAGGCATATATTACACGCCCATCTTCATTGTTGATTATATTGTCAGGAGCGCCTTGAAACCGGTGCTTGATAAATGTGTCAGCATCCACGAATTAAAAAAGATTAAAGTTCTTGACCCAGCTTGTGGTTCTGGATCTTTCTTGATTAAAGCGCTTGAAGCAATCGCGGAAAAATATAAAGAACTCGACTCTGGGAACAAAGATGTTAAACGCCAAATAATCCTCGAAAATATTTATGGCGTTGATTTAGATATGCAAGCGGTCGAAATCGCCCGTCTTAATTTGTTGATTAATTCTTTAGACACAAAAGACACTCTACCAATGCTCAATAAAAATATCAAAAATGGCAATTCCCTGTTAATAAACTGGCAAGAAGAATTTCCGGAAGTTTTCGCCCAAGGTGGTTTTGATGTGATTATTGGCAACCCGCCGTACATTAAAGAGTTTGTGAATAAAAGTGCTTTCGACGGACTACATGATAATCGATACTATCAAGGGAAAATGGATATTTGGACGATGTTTGCTTGTATTTCCATTGATCTTTTAAAAGACAGCGGAACGATGAGTTTTATCGCTCCGAATAATTGGGTGAGTAACGCTGGGGCTAGTATTTTTAGAGACAAAATTTTGAAAGAAGGCGAGCTAAAAACTTTTATTGATTTTGGCGACTATAAAGTTTTCGAGCAGGCCGGAATTCAAACAATGATTTATGCCTTTGAAAAACAAAAACCGAGAGAAAAATATGAATTAGAGTATTTGAGGGTCGCTGATAAAAACATTTCTGGAGACAAAATAATCATTGAAATCTTTGGTGAAAAACAAAAAATTGAAATTGAGCCAGAAAAATTAATTGGCAAAAATATAACTTTTTCAAATTCGGAATCGGGTTCTATTTTTGATAAATTGGAAAGCAAACGAAATTTTGAGTTTAATGAAAAAGAAATCGGACAAGGAATTGTATGCCCTCAAGAATATGTTATAGATAAACACCTTTCTGTGTTAAAAAATACAAAATTAGGAGATGGTATTTTTGTTTTGAAACCTGACGAGGTTAAAAGTTTAAGTTTAGATCAAAAAGAAAATAAACTTATAAAACCTTTTTACACAACCGAGGAAATATCAAGGTATTATGCTGACACGGTAAATAAACTGTGGATTATTTATAGCGACAGGGAAGTAAATAAAAACATAAATAAATACCCGAAGATTAAAAGTCACTTGCAAAAGTATACTCCTGTAATTACATCAGATTTTGCACCTTTTGGGTTGCATCGAGCTAGAGATGAAAAGTTTTTTATCGGGCCAAGCTTATTTTCAATCAGAAAAACTGACCGACCACAATTTTCCTATGTTGATTTTCCTTGCTATGTTTCGCAAACATACTTTGCTATTTCAACAGACAGAACAAATCTTAAATTTCTGACTGGGTTGCTCAATTCCAACCTCATATATTTTTGGCTAAAAAATAAAGGTAAATTGCAAGGAGATCAATTACAGATAGACAAAGAGCCACTTATGGGAATTCCTATTTGTGTTGGCGATATGGAACAACAAAAGGCAGTTATTGCCTTGGTGGACAGAATGCTTTCACTCAACAAAGAACTTCACGAAATCGCGGAACATTCCGAAAAGTGGGAGAACGTAAAATCAGAGATCGAAAAAACTGACAAAAAAATTGACGGGGAGGTTTACAAACTTTATGACCTGACGGAGGAGGAAATAAGGATTATAGAAGGTAAATGATAAAGATGAATACAAATTTATCACAAGAATTATTATTAAGAAGACAACTTTATCTAGACGGTCTACGTTATGCGATAAATATGGCATCCTTTTCTTATTCTCGTCTTGAAAAATTGCTTGTGTCCGTTAGCGATATTCGTAAACCAAACCAAGATGAATTTATATCTGCTTTTTTGGATGCTTGGTTAATTGTTGATTCAATATTCAGATACAGAACCATAGTAATCTCAACACCCGGGATTAAACAAAATGACCCACAAATTAAAAATTTTTTAGAGAAAACAAAGATGTTGAAAGCCTCTAGGAATTATATGCAACATTCAAATTCATGGAATCATTTTGAAGAACTCAAAAATAATAGCAGACCGTTCTGGGGAATATTATCATGGGTTAGAACCTATTCAGAAAAAAGTGCGCGTCTTTGTTCTATATTTGCAGGATCTTTGCCGTATACAAACAGTCAAATTCCCAGTGTGAATCCTTTAGGTAAAACAGTAAAAGTGCCAATTGATCTTGTTTTTCTTTATGTGGCTTCTTATCAAATTTGTTTGAGCGACATAATAAAAGATACTGTCGAGAATTATAGAAATATATTAAAACAAAATGGCACGGGGTCTATTTCTGATGTTTTTATATCTGTTGATCTAACAACCTAATAGCTGTCGTTTTAGCCACTGGCAAGGCGATGCCTTGACATCGAACTTGAGATCAAAAAAACGGACAAAAAAATTGATGCGGAGGTTTACAAACTTTATGGATTGACGGAAGGGGAGATTAAAATTGTGGAAATGACAAAAGATTAAAACAATTTCTTTTCTCTAATTCGCGCGAATAGGAGAATAGCGCAAAATGGTTTTCGGCAAGGAATTTTGTTACGATATATTAATATTATGGAATTTACGGTTGAAAAATTTAAAGAAATAAAGACTGTCGCTGAAGACTTTTACAAAACAATTGGTAAAGTCCATTGCCCTTATTTTGGAGATGATATTTATTTTAATGCGAAAGGTTTAGACCATTTGATATTTAAAAGTTGGAATAACACTCGTATTATCAGTGATCAATTTACGAGATTACGTCATATCAAACTTGCGCCGGAGATAATACGGCAATCTAAAACGCTTCAGGGCATGTGGACGACCAAAAAGATTGAGCGGATGAAAATAAACAGTCGCTGGGAGAAGGTCCTCAAACTTATTGTCTATTATGAATTTATCGCCATAATGGAATCGCACGGATCAAAAATAAGAGTGAAAGTTATCGTTAAAGAAATTGAAGGTGGTGAGAAATTTTTTTGGAGCCTCATTCCATTTTGGGGAGTTGATAAAAATACCGATCAAAGAATTATGCATAGTGGAAATCCTGAAGATGATTAGATCAAAAAACACCGCTTGCGCGATGTGTTTTGATGGTACTTGGCTGCAGTTTATATATAACCGCGGGAGAGCCGAAGCCCTCACAAGCACCTCTATCAGAATAGCAGAAGGGGCGATGAGTAGTCAACATTTCGCTGGGGATAGGTCATTCCCTGCTTTAACTAATTTCTTGCTATACTATTGGAATGAAAGATGAAGAGAGCCGATTAAATGCGATTTTGTCCTCGATGGCCGAGGGATTGGTGGCGATTGATAATGACCGAAAGGTGATTATGATGAATCAAGCCGCCGGGGTGCTTCTCCGCACTGCGCCCCAAGAAGCAACGGGGCGCGATGTTCGCGACCTGCTCATTTTCTTCCGCGACGACAAAGAGTTGTCCTACGAAGAGGTGCCGATTGAGCGGGCGATGACCGAGCGTAATATCATCTCGGTTAGTCTCTTGGATAATCTCTCGGTGCGAGCCAAGAATGGTCACCTCTTCCCGGTGGCGATGATGATTGCGCCGTTGCTGACACAGGGCGAGGCCGCCGGCGCAATTATTCTTTTTCGCGATGTCACCAAGGAGCGGGAAATTGATCAGGCCAAGACTGAACTGGTGTCACTCGCGTCGCATCAACTGCGCACGCCACTCTCGGCGATTAATTGGTATGCCGAGATGCTGATTGGGCAGGAAGTGGGGACGCTCACTGACAAGCAGAAGGAATATCTCCAAGCACTGTCGGACGCCAATCACCGGATGATCGAGCTCGTCAATTCTCTTCTCAATGTTTCGCGGATTGATCTTGGCACTTTTGCGATTGAACCGACGCCGATTGATTTTGCTTCGATTGGCAAGAGCGTCCTCTCGGAACTCGAACCGCAAGTACTCGCCAAGAAGCTCAAGGTGACGGTTAACCATGATCCGAATTTGCCGGCGGTCAGCGCTGATCCCAAACTCGTTCGCATTATTTTCCAGAATCTGCTTTCCAACGCGGTCAAATACACCCCGCCGGGAGGCGAGATAAAACTCTCCATCGCGCTCACGCCACCGAATTTGCTTATCACCATTGCCGATACCGGCTACGGAATTCCCGCCGACCAGCAGTCCAAAATATTTACCAAACTCTTCCGAGCTGATAATATTCGAGATAAAGAAGCTGAAGGCACGGGTTTAGGACTCTATATCGTCAAGTCAATTATTGAAGTCTCGGGCGGTAAAATTGAGTTTGATTCGCTCGAAGGGAAGGGGACGACCTTCCGCGTGACCATGCCTCTTTCGGGGATGACCAAAAAGGCCGGCGCCAAGGGACTAACTTAATTTATGGCTGACGCAACTCTACCTAAAAAAATTTTATTGGCGGAAGACGACAAGTTTCTCTCGACCGCGATGGGCGAGAAGCTCGTACGCGAGGGGTTTGAGGTTTTGCGCGCGAGCAATGGAATTGATGCCGTGACCTTGGCTAAAGCCGAACACCCCGATTTGGTTTTGCTCGATATTATTATGCCCCAGAAAACGGGCTTCGAAGTTTTGAGCGAGCTCCGGCTTGATTCGGCCACTCGCGATATTCCGGTGATCGTTCTCTCTAATTTGGGTCAAGAAGTGGACATCAAGAAGGCCCGCGATCTCGGGGCGATTGAATATCTGGTGAAGTCCGATGTCAAGATGAGAGTGGTGGTCGCGAAAATTAAAGAAGCGCTCGCTAAATTAAAATAATGGATCTCTCGCCCGCTAAACTTAAAGACCTGCTCGTCACGCCCGGGCATATCACGCCCGCGGATTTTGAAACCGCCGTTGGAGAAAGCGAACAGACGCGCCACTCGCTCTGGGCGGTTTTGGTGGATCGTGATTTAATCCGCGACGGGGAATTGGCTCAACTGGTCGCCGAAGCGTACAACCTTAAGTGGCTCGATCTTCGGCGCGTCGAAATTAAACCTCAAATTTTGAGTCTAGTGCCGGAACTAGTGGCGCGGAAGCGGGGCGTGATTGCCGTGGCGCGAACCACCGGCGGGATTAAAGTGGGAATGACTGACCCTTTCGATCTTGCGACGATCCACTTCCTTGAGAAACGGCTCGGCGATAAAATTATCCCTTTCCTCATCACTGCCCGCGATCTAGAGGAAGCGCTAACTCAATATCGGGGCAGTTTGAAACAAGAATTCGAAGCGACACTCGCGCGTCTGCGGGAGTCAGATCGCTCGAAGGACGATCGTAATAACGACACAATTAAGCTCGTCGATCTGCTTCTAGTTTACGGTCATCAGAATAAGGCGTCGGATATTCATATTGAACCGTATCGGCAAAAAGTTTTAGTTCGTTTCCGGATTGACGGCGTGATGCACGATGTCCTCGAACTGCCGAAAGATCTCTCGGAAGTTATTCTGACGCGGCTAAAAATTCTGGCGAAGATGCGTACCGACGAACACCGCGCCGCGCAAGACGGTAAATTGCAGTTTATGGCGCAAAACGAGCAAGTGGATGTCCGAGTTTCGATTCTGCCGGTAACCGAAGGCGAGAATGCCGTCCTCCGGTTGCTCTCCGAGCAGAGTCGTAAATTTAGCTTGACCGATCTGGGGCTTTCGCCGATTGATCTGGCAACGGTCAAACGGGCGATTGATAATCCACACGGGATGATTCTCGTCACCGGTCCGACCGGTTCAGGTAAGACGACGACCGTTTACGCGGTGATGAAAATTTTGAATACGCGCGATGTTCACATCGCCACGATTGAAGATCCAGTGGAGTATGATATCGAGGGGATCAGTCAGATTCAAGTTAATCCTAAAGCCAATCTCTCGTTCGCCAACGGTCTGCGTTCGATCGTTCGCCAAGATCCCGACATCATTGTGGTCGGCGAGATTCGCGATGAAGAGACGGCGAGTATTGCCGTCAACTCGGCGATGACCGGACACCTCGTGCTCTCGACGCTCCACGCCAACGACGCGGCGACGACCCTCCCGCGTTTGCTCGAGATGGGGATTGAACCTTTCCTCGTTGCGTCCACGGTCAACGCGGTGATCGCTCAACGGCTGGTGCGCAAAGTTTGTGATCGGTGTCGGGTGTCGGCGCCCCCGACGGATGAGATGAAAAAAGTGATCGCGCGCGAGCCCGAGCTCAAAGCGCTGTTCAAACAGCGCGGTTATGGCACGCTCTCGAAACTCGCGTTCTATCGCGGGCAAGGCTGTGAACTTTGCAGTCACACCGGTTATCAGGGGCGTATCGGCATTTTCGAAGTGTTGGAAATGTCGGATGAAGTTAAATCACTGGTGGTCGCGCGCGCCGCGTCAGGCGAGATTATGAAAATTGCTCACTTGCCACGCCGAAGCGAAGCGAAGGCGGGAGCGGGCAAAACTCCAATGACCACGATGCTCGAAGACGGTCTCGATAAAGTGCTAAGCGGTCTCACCACCCTCGACGAAGTGCTACGCGTTACTAAAATTTAATTATTATTATGACCAATTCTAAAAAGTTACGATTATGGGGACTGGGGTTAATAGTTCTTAGCTTTGTATCACTACCACTGACTCAAGCGATTCGAGAATGTCTCATTGGAAACTTTAATGGATGGTTTTCACTTTTATTATTTTTGATCCTGTTTATTAGTGGCTATTTTTATTTTATTCGCGGACTAGACAATCGGAAAACTAGATTAGTGGTAATTATTATCTCCATTTTATTGCTTCTGTTTTTAACTTTTGTCGTCATCACCAGTCTTGGTTCGGCTCGTACGAAAGCTCGCGAAGCGGGTGTAAGAGCGGTCATTTCGGGAATGAGGGCTGAAGCAGAACTTAAGGCTATGTATGATAAAGGAACAGATAGTTATTATTATCCAGATGACATTTGTGACCAAGACTCTGGTACTTTAAGTCAGCAATTCGGTTTTATAAAAAATAATGGAGTAAATCCTATTTGTTTGACAGACTTAAGTTTAAAAAGTTGGGCAGTATCATCGGAGTTACCCCCATCTGGACCTATGCGCACAACATCTTTCTGCCAATCACCGTTATTTCCTTCAACCGAGAAAGGGAGTGGCCGTTTCTATTGTGTAGATAGTACAGGTTTTTCTGGAAATGTTACTGGAAATATCACTGGCCCCAGTTGCGCGAACAAAATTTAATTATGGAAAATCGAAATCAAAATAAAAATAAAGGATTGAAGCGGGAAGTGAGTATCGGGGGCGCGGGGCTCACGCAACAAGTGCTGTTTGCTAAACACTTGGCGGTGATGCTTGGCTCCGGTCTCGTCTTGACCGAGGCCTTGCCGGTTTCGATCGAGTCGGCAACGGGTCGTTTGAAGTCGGCACTTGTCGCTGTCGCTCGGGCGGTGGAATCGGGTGCTACCCTCTCGTCGGCGCTCGGTGATCACCCGCATATTTTTCCCGCCCTGCTGATCAATGCTGTCTACGCCGGTGAACGGTCGGGCAATCTCGCGACCAACCTCGCGTCCGCCGCGAAAGCCCTCGAGAAGGAGCGCGCGCTGATTGCTAAAGTGAAGGGCGCGCTCATTTATCCCGCGACCGTGCTCGTCGCGGCCTTACTCCTCGGTTTGGGTTTGGCCTTTTTCGTCTTGCCGAAAATCACGCCCCTCTTCCGCGGACTCGGGGTGAAGCTTCCCTTCACCACCCGCGCGCTAATTGCTTTTGCCGATCTGGTTGATCGTCACGGTCTAATTCTTTTCCTAGCGATTTTCGGCGGTCTCGCGTTGATAATAATTCTCGCCAAACGTCGCTTCACTCGGCCGATTACCCATTGGCTCTTGCTTCACCTGCCGGGCTTGAAACCGATTGTTCGTCACACTAATCTTGCGCGTTTCGCGGGGGCGTTGGGACTTCTTCTCAAGAGCGGGGTCACGGTCAATGAAGCGCTCGATATCACCGAACGATCGTTGAGCAATTATTATTATCAGCGAGCGATTCATCAAGTGACGGTTGGCGTGGCGCAGGGGACGAAGCTCGCGGACAACCTTGAACGGTTCCCAGCACTTTTTCCACCTTTGCTTACCCGTCTCGTTCGGGTGGGTGAAGTCTCGGGCAAATTTGAAGATACTTTTTTCTACCTCGCTGATTTCTACGAGAGTGAAGTGGACAGCGCGACGAAATCACTCTCCACCGCGCTTGAACCGATCCTCTTGCTTATCATCGGTCTCATCGTCGCCGGTCTCGCGCTCTCCATTATCACCCCGATCTATCAAATCACTGGCAATATCAATCGGTAAATAAAATTTGGTTCAATTTTACAAACGAACCTTGTCGTGATAGCCTAAGTTTTGGAAGTTTGAACTAAGATCTTGTTGTTTAGCAAAAAAGGAGAAGGCCAGTGATTATTGAGGATCGTCTTGAACACGGTGTCCAATTTCGAGCAGTCCCGAAAAGCGCAGGGAAAGTGCCACCACACTGGATTACTGAAGGAGATAAGCAGGTTATGATTATCCCCCCTGACCCTCCTGATTTAGTATGGAAGATCTTCGCTCTTCCCGGTAAAGATTTCGATGGTGGCGCGTTGAGTGCAATTGGGGGCGATGCCGAAAATCGAGCATTTGCGCTTGCTGCAAAATTTTGGAAACAATCTCAAGGTGTGCGGGGTTAGGTTCCCTAGATCAACCAGAGGCCCGTTTCGCTTCGGCGCACGGGTCTTTCTTTACGTTTAATTTAAATCAAAGACAATCTTTAGGTTTTTGGAAACTTCTTTTTGAATATTTGGCCCAACATATCCTAACTTGCCGAGAATTATTTTCTTGTTTATCGCCGCCATTTTTCGTAATCTGATAATCGAATCAACTTTTAAACTAGTTTTTGCGAATTCCGGAGAAGATTTTTTAATAAGAATATCAACCTTGTCTCTGTAGATTAAGTGCGAAGAAATAAACGCCACAATAACATCATCATCTTTTGGCTCGGCCGATAATATCACGGCTGGTCGCACTTTTTCTCCCGACAAATCAGTAAAAGGGAAAACGGTTAGAACGATTTCCCATTTTTTATACATATCGTTCTTTCAAATCGCTAATCGAGTATAGCTCCGGCTCGTCTTTGAGAAAATCAAAACTGCCCGCATTTGTCACAAAATTGGTCCACTCATCTAATTCTTGGTTTAAATAGTCGGGATATTTTATCAATAATGCTTCCGGTCGATCGCGCCGACCAATGCCTAGAACTAGGTTGTTTTCTCGTACGGACACAATAAGTTTTCCTAACTGTTTACGCGCTATAGTGGTACTTATGATTTGCATATGTCTACTGTACCTTTTGTACATTTGTTGTCAACCCCCGGTGTGGATAAAACCACGATTTTTAGGGGAAATATATTATGCTCAAAAAATTTCTGGAGTGGATCGGACTGAAAGAAAAACTTCACAATATTGATAACATTCCGCCTTTGATTAAAGAGCGGGATCTCTGGTGGATAAGTTTTGGTGAAAATATCGGCTCGGAAATGAATGGCAAAAGCAAATTATTTTCTCGTCCGGGTGTAGTGATCAAAAAATTATCTCGAGGATTTTTACTTGTTGCCCCGACGACTTCACAGAAGAAAGAGGGAACTTGGTATGTCCCCATCAAACAGGAAGGACAGGATATGTATGTTTGTTTGCATCAAATAAGAACGATTGATTACCGACGATTATCTAATCGTCTCGGCGTAATGGATGAAGCAGATTTTAAGAGAGTAAAAGAAGCTTTCTGGAGATTGTACAAATAAGACCAATATTCCCCGCCTTGTGGGCGAGGCCGCGGCAAATCGCCGAATGTCTTTTCATCCTAGCAAACGCCTTACTTCTGTCAACCCACCGTGTGGATAAAACCACGATTTTTCTGGCGGGGCGTGCTAAACTGATGGTATGGAAAAAGATTTTGATCAATGGAATGAGAGAAAAAAAGGTCTTCACGATCGAGACCGCGTGCCATTTTATCATGAACGCGAAATATGGTGGTGCGCGCTCGGTGTCAATATTGGATCCGAACAAGACGGCTCTGGCGAAGAGTCCCGTCGGCCAGTGCTCATCCTAAAGGGTCTTAGCACTGAAACATGTCTCATTGTGCCTTTGACCACTTCTTCTCGGAAACATTTTCTGCGTCCGTCAGTTGGTACAGTGGGAGGTAAAAAGGCGTATGCTTTACTCTCACAATTGCGGGTCGTTGATACAAAACGGTTGATTAGTAAAGTAGGATATCTTGAAAAGAATATGTTTGAGATCATACGAAAAGCCGTCAAAACAATGCTTTGACGGCTTCCGCTGTTTGCCTCTTGCGAGGCGAGCCCGAAGGCACTTGTACTTAGTATGATACACTATACTAATTGATTGTCAATTAACCCTGTGGATAATCATCACATTATGAAAAAACATCTTGTCGTCGTTTTTGCTTTATCAATAATTTTATTACTTGCCTCGCCAATCGGCGGGCCGCTTGTCGCCAGTGCTTACACCATCACCTTGACCGCGCCCACGGCGGGGGATTATCTCCGTTCTCAAAATATAAGTGTGGTTTGGACCGCTGTTGGTCCGGTCACTAGTCTTGTGGATCTGGAGCTAAGAAAGGCGAGCGATAATTCGCTGGTTGTCTCGGTTAATTCTCTTGGTATGGCGAGTTCTCCTTACAATTTCAATCCCGCCTCGCATGGTGTACCCGCCGGCGCTTATTATTTTAAGGCGAAATTATGGAGTTACAATCGTTCCTTTCTTTTTGCCACTTCTGCTCCGACATCCAATTTCACAATTTTAAATGGTCCCGATCTTGTTATCTCCGACCCGGCTGTTCTCAATGTCAATCCGACGACGGTCGTAGCCGGCGACACAATTACTTTAGGCAGTTGGACGGTTAGAAATCAGGGTGATGTAGCTACTCCAGATAATTTTTTTAACGGTTTTTATCTTTCCTCCGACTCTGTTATCACCACCGCGGATACTTATTTGGGATTTAATGAGGAGAACGCTTTGATGCCCGGCCAAACTTTCTTTTGGCTCGGACCAACCCCTGTAACTATTTCCACCAATACAACCGCCGGTAATTATTATGTCGGAATTTTGCTTGACCGAGACAACACAATTCCCGAGTCCGACGAGACCAATAATTACAAAAGCGTGCCCCTGACCGTAACTAATACCACCCAGCCACCGTCAATTACCGTCGACTCCCCAAATGGTGGAGAAAATTGGTTTCAAGGAACAACCCGGCGGATTGGTTGGAGCTGGAGGACGGTTGATTTTGATGCCAGTGTTCAAAATTTTGCGATTTTTGTGTGTTCCGGGGAGTGTGGAGACGGAGACGAGGGGATGATTTCCAGCGGACTTTCTGGCACTAGTTACTATGATTGGACAATCGGACATGAAATCATTGGTCCCCATTATGTTCAAGTTTGCGGAACCAAAAATTCTGGCGAACGCGTTTGCGATCAAAGCGATTTACCTTTCACCATCGCCCCGCCGTCTTGCACCGGGTCGCCGTGCGTCGCCATGGTTTATCCGAACGGTGGGGAGACCTTGATTAAAGGTCAGCCGAATACTATTCGGTGGTTCAGCAACGGCGTGCCGATTGCCAATCCCCATCCGCTCGATCACTTTCAGCTAGAGTTGGGAAACTGGACATTTAGCGCGCCGATGGGCTGGAACAGTTTCACTTCTACTTTAACTAACTCTGATACTGATGGTCCTGGTCGTGGTAATTTTCCCGCTGGCGATGGTTTACCGCCCGGCCGTTACCGGATGACAGTGGCTTATTATCGGAATGAACAGCGTTTGGTATCCGATACCTCGGATAATTGGTTTACCATCGCGACCTCTTCTCCCATCACCGTCACCGCCCCCAACGGCGGGGAAGTATGGCAGAATCAGCGAACACACATCATCCAATGGACACCTTATGGTTACAATCCCGATATTAATCCGGCTTCCACCACCGTGGCTTATTTAGAGAAAAAGGTTAGTGGCAATTTTGTAATAGAGGGTAAAATTATCCCGGATGGGCTAGCTTCAATTTATACTCGTGGCTATTTGGTGGGTGAATTTCAAGAGCTGATGCCACATCCTCTATATCCCAATATATACTACTATGATCCACCGCCGTGGTTGGTAAAACATGGCAATTATTATGTCCGCGTAGTTAATAAAGTGACTGGCGCTTGGGACCGAAGTGACCAACCGTTTACGCTGGCACCCGAAAATACTATCTGGGCTGATTTGAAAATTAATGGAGTTGATGGAGATGAACACATAATTGATATGCTTCCCAGGAAGGTAATTATCATACCCCAGGGTTCAAACAATACCGATTATTTAGCTTCTTGGACATCTAATTCGCAGGAAAAATGTTCTTTGAATTATTATTTTGAATCTCGTCATTTTTCAGTAGAGTTTCCTCCCCAACCAGGTGAATGGTCATCGGAATCTGTAGTTGATTTGCCATCAAATAGCAGTAGAAACATTAATGTATTCCCGTTTACAAATGTTCAATCTGGTGCTCATGGCTATGTTGTTATTGGTTGTCCAACATCAATAAACGGGAGTGGTGTTGAGGGGGGTGGATTTGATGCAATAGAGTTTTATTACGATTCCATTCCTACCACTGCAGCTGCGGGCGTCACTGGTGCTAGTGCAGTTAAGGTTATCTCGCCTAATGACGGCAAGACCGTTAACTGGTCGCAATCCACTAACATCACTTGGAGCGCTACAACGGACGTGGAAAAAGTTTCTATCGCGCTGTATAAAAACTCAAAATTTTTCAAGTGGATCGCCCGCGATTTGCCAAGTCAGATTAAGAATTATCGTTGGACGCCATCCAAGACGATTTCCGCCAGCGAGCTGGGCGACAACTTCCAGATTAACTTGGTTGGTCAGAAAAAAGTTTATACGGGTATGATTACAGACATGAGCGACGCCCCATTCTCGATAATTAATTCCACTTCAACCCCTTCTGATCTCACTTCACCTCAAACTATTACCGATCTGAAACTTACCGGCACCTACCCGAACGGTCAAGCGGGTTTGAACTGGCGCGCGCCCTACGAAGACAACAATAATCCAGCTTCCGGCGCGGTTGTCGCTTACGACATTCGTTACCAGATTAAATCTCCAATTACCGACAACAGTTGGTCGCGGGCGATTCAAGTGGCGGACGAACCGGCGCCTCGCGCGCCCGGGACGGTGGAAATTTATCTTCTCTCAAACTTAACTCCCCGGCAGACCTACTATGTAGCGATGAAGAGTCAGGATGCGGTGGGAAATATTTCGGCGTTGTCCAATAATGTGGTTGTTAAAACGCTAATTCTTACGCCATCACCTCTTTTCCCAACTCCACAACCCACGACGACAACAGAGGTTATTTTGCCGATTATTGTTTCTCCGTTACCGGTCCCAACACCTATCATGCCGGCACCTATTACTCCCACACCCATTTCCCCATCCCCAATTCCAGTTACTCCTCTCACCCTCCTTTCCACCGATCCCCCCAACAACGCCATTGACGCGCGGGATCTTAGTGGTCGGCTCGGCTGGAAGCTTGTCTCGCTCTCGTTCTCGGCGCATCTTGGTTCAGACTGGAATCTTGCGGCTGACTACAGTATCTCCACCACCAACGCCGAACCCATCAGCATTTCCAACATCAGCGGTTCGGCCACCCAGCCCGATGTCGTCTTCTCCCGCAAAATTGTCCCCGGCGAACGAGTCACCATCGCTCACCAACCGACCAACTCTTCTGTCTGTCTCGGCTTCCTGCCTGGGGATGTCGATCAGAATGGCTTTATCACTAACATTGACATCAGCCGACTTAATTCCTGGGTTGGCACCCCCGAGGGCCAGGCCCAACCCCTCTGGAAAACCGACATCAACCGCGACGGCATCTTCGATCAAGCCGATGTCACTCGCGCTGGCGAATTAATGTCTGCGCCCGATCGCGTCTTCCGTCTGCCAGCGTGTCCCTCCGCCTCTGGCGGACTCGGGGCAAGCCCCCAGTCAAATCAGCTCGCTAATGTCTTTACCACTCTGCGCCAGATGTTAGAAATCTGGAGTCAATTATTAATGTCAAGGTGAGTCCTTGTCCTCAAGGACTCACCTTTAATCCAATGAAGCTAATGAAGCTACAAGCTAATGAAGCTACCCCTTGTGGTTTTACTCTAGTTGAATTATTAATTGTGTTGGCGATCGGCGGAATTATTGCCGGCGCGGTTGGTCCGGCGATTAGTCACTTCCCGTCGGGGAGTCAGCTTGATGATGTCGCGAGCGATTTGAAGCAGACGATTCAACTAGCCCACGCTCGGGCGGTGGCGGGCGTCGCCAGTTCCACTCATGGCGTTTTTTTGGAATTAAACACCGGTACGCCCGACCGCTATATTCTTTTTCGCGGAGCGAACTATGCCGCGCGCGATCTGCTTTATGATCAGCCGACAATGATCCGCGAGGCGATTGATCTTACGGCGACACTGGCCGGCAATGCCACCGAAATTTCGTTTACCCCGCGCTGGGGAATGCCGAACGCGACGGGGACAATCACGCTGACTCATTCGGTGGGCGATAAGCGCGTCTTGCAGCTCAATGATCTCGGTTTCGCGACGATCGAATAATTTATGTTGCCTAAATCCAAATCAAAATTTATTTCCGGTGGAAGTTTGCTCGAGGTCGTTATCGCGCTTGCGATTTTTTCCCTGATCGCCGCTTCTTTTGTCTCACTCACGCTTGGCAGTGTTTCGAATGTTAGTTATGGGACAGATTTTCTAACGGCCGAGACGATTGCCGATCAAGGGGTGGGGGCGGTGCGGGCGATTCGCGACAATGCTTGGAATACCTTAACGGATGGAGTTGAAAACGCGATCCTAGATGGTCGTTTCAATCGGACGATTACGGTTAGTCCGATTAATTTAGAGACAAAATCGGTCAAAGTCGAAGTCGCTTGGCCCTCGCCGGTGGGGACGATGCAGAAAGTAATTCGTCAAACCAAACTCACCAACTGGGATTCTCGCGATTGGATTCAGACGGATTGGTCGGCCCCGGGCAGTTACACTTCAGTTGATCCGACAATAGATACAAGTACCGCCGGCGAACTTAAACTCGCCGGCATGCCGATTACTTGGTCAATAATTCCGACCGGCGTGCCGCAGAACTTAAATGCCGTTCATTGCGCTGATAGTAATAATTGTTGGGCAGTGGGCGCGGGCGGGCGAGTGTTGCGTTACCAAAGTGGCGCTTGGGCGAGCACAACGGTGAGCACGGTGACTTGGAATGATGTTTATGCCGTGGCGCCCAACGATGTTTATATTGTCGGCAATGGCGGGGAATTGCGCCGTTGGAATGGGGGCAGTTGGTCGCCGTCAAAAATTGCCATCACTGGTATCAATAATCAAAATCTTAATAGTATTCATTGTTTAAGCGCGAGTAGTTGTTGGATTGCAGGCGCAAACGGGCGTGTCGCTCGGCTCCAAGGTAGTACTTGGTCCAGTCAGACCTGGGGAAACAATACCTGGCAAGATATAAATATGTTAACAGAAACTGACGGGATAATTGTCGGCTCTTACTCCAACATCAACAACCGAAACATCCGTCGTTGGAACGGAACCGCTTGGTCAAATATGACATCTAGTAATAACGGCACTCTTTACGCGGTAAAAATGCTTTCGGCCAACGATGCTTGGGCGGCGGGGGCGGCCGGCGCGGTTCTTCACTGGGATGGAACAACCTGGTCGAGCGCGGTGGTTGGCTCGAATGTTTGGAACAGTATCAATATGCTTTCAACTGCAGATGGTTTTATTGTCGGCGCCGGTGGAGCCATTCGTCGTTTGGTGGGTGGCGCGTGGACAACCGTGATTTCCCCGACAACGCAAAACTTAAATGAAGTATTTGCTTTCTCACCCAACAATGGTTGGGCGGTCGGTGATTCAGGAATGATTTTGCGTCTTTCTGGCGGCGGGTATCAACAAAGTGGCGTGCTCACTTCCTCAATCTTTGATCTGGGTGATCCATCGCCGGTACAAATTATCAATTGGGATGAAAGTATACCGGTTTGTGTTCCAGCTTCAGCTTGCAATATTAAATTCCAAATTCGCACGGGGAATTCAACCATGAGCGATGCTAGTTGGCCTGCGCCGCCATCTGATTTTAATTTTGTCACCGCCGCCGGCACATTAATCAATCAAAGTTATAATGGCAATCAGTATCTGCAATACCAAGTTCAACTTACCGGTGACGGCTTGAGTACGCCAATCTTGAGCGAAGTCCGAATCAACTACAAATGAAAAAGGGTTTTACCTTGATTGAACTAATTATTTACCTCGCCATCGTCAGCGCTTTGGCGACGAGCTTGATTCTCTGGTCGCTCACGGTGGGGGATCTCGGCGCCCGCGCTCGGGCGGGCGCGGCGCTAAATACCAGCGGGCGTTTCGCGTTGCAGATTATTACGCGCGATATCGAATTAGCTACGACCGTTATTTCACCGCCGTCAGCCGCGCCCGGCCCGACGCTCACGGTGACTAACGCGCTCGGTCAATCGGTTGAGATTGGTCTTTCGAACGGTCAACTAATCCGCACCGTGGCTGGCGGCAATCCGTTGGCGCTCACGACCTTACCGGCGATCGTGACTGATTTCACGGTGACGCGAACCACTGGTCCGTGGTCGGCGCGCCCGTCGCTCTCGGTCAGTCTTACCCTTCGCGCCTTGCCCGCGCCGCCGCGCACTTTTGCCACGGTGGTTAATCTTCGTCGTTAAATATTATGTCTAAACAGCAAAAAAACAATTCCGGATTCGTGGCGCTAGTGGTCGTCGTAATTGTCGGCGCCGCCGTTCTCGTCCTTGCCCTCTCGACCGCGCTACTCGGCGTGCGCGAGCTGGAGCTGGTGACGACGATTGATCATGGCGTGGCGGCTAAGGCGTTTACCGATGGTTGTCTCGACACTGCCCTACTCGCTTTGCGCCTTAATCCCGCGCCGGCGAATGCTGATTTTACTGATAGTACTGGACGATGTATAATAACAGTTAGTGATGAGGGCGACGGCAATCGCTTAACGGTGGTTCGCGGGATCGTCGGTGAGAATGAGCAGTCGCTCACCGTGCGCTTGACGACTGTTCCAGCTAATCACTCCATCACGATTAATAATTACACTTTATGAAATTCTCTTTTTTCCCTCGAGCGGTGGGGGTGGATATCGCCGATCGAAGCATCGAAATAGTTGAACTTCGTCAGCGCGGTCGGAACCCGCGGGTTACAGCGCTCGGTCGAGTGGTTTTACCGGCCGGTGTGGTGGAACGAGGGGTGATTAAGGATCGTCCCGCTCTTGCCCTCGCTCTCCGCGAGGCGTTTCGCGCCGCTAAGACCACTGATGGACAGAAGAAACAATCATCAGGCGTAGCGCCCCATCGAATTGTTTTTGGTCTATCCGATTCGCAAATTTATATCCATTCTTTTTCTTGTCTGTGGAGCAAAGTGCCGAAGGGCGACGAACTTTTGGGCGCGCTAGTTTTGGCCGAAGCGCGGGAGCATATTCCGCTGGAAGAATCTGACCTTTTGATTTCTTATAAAATTTTGCAACGGACCGAGGTGGGGTTTGATTTCTTGGTGGCGGGCGCTAGTCGTCGGTTGTTGGACGATTGGTCTAATTTTTTCACCGAGCTTGGGCTTGCCGCGGAATTCGATCTTGAGACCATCGCGACTTTTCGCGGTATTTTCCCGGAATCAATAGAACGACCGGTGATGATCGTTGATTGCGGGTCGGTGGCGACAACTTTAGCGGTTTTCGATCACCGCGGGCTTCGTTATAGTCGAACTTTGTCAACCGGCGGGGAAGCCTTGACTAAGGCGGTGGTGACCGCGCTGAAAGTCGATTATGAGGTGGCCGAAGAGAAGAAGCAAGAAATCGGCATTCTTGATCCGGAAAGCAAAATTTTCACCATTTTATTGAGAGAATTAGCGTTGGTTAAAGATGAAATAAAAACCACGATTGATTATTATGAAAAGTGGTCGGGGCATAAAATTCACGGTTTGCTTCTGACCGGCGGGGGAAGTCAGTTGCGAGGGTTGCCCGAATATCTTCGTTCCAATCTGGAACTGCCGGCGGGGATTGCGAGATCGCCGTTTGTCAAACAGCCAATTGTTTATCTCGAGGCGATCGGCTTGGCGCTCGGCGGTTTGGGTCGGCGCGGGGCCGATGAACTCACGATGCGGGTCGGTGTGCATACTGGCAGCGGCCTCGGCCGGCGTTCATCGCTTCGTCAGGCGCTCGGCAACAATCTCGGTTTGGTGATATTTATTACCATCATCGTTCTCGGCGCGGGGCTTCTAATTTGGGCGTTCCAATATCGGCACGCCGTGGAAGCGGATCAAATCGCGGCGCGCCAGACGGTGCTCGACGCGATTCCGATCGCGCCCGTGGTCCCAGTTGATAATTCCGCCTTGATTGCTTCAACCACCGGTGAAATCTCGACGAGTAGCTCGCCCAATGCCAATCCCGCTTCTCGCACTTTGGAGATCAGCCAGACACCGACGGGCTGGCTGAATGTCCGCTCGGGACCGGGAACCGCTTTCGTTTCGGTCGGCCGTGTTAATCCCGGCGAAGTTTATCCACTCTTGGCGGAAGAAGGGGAGTGGTATAGAATCAAGTTTGTTAGTGAAGGTCGGGATAAAGAAGGTTGGGTCGCCAAACAATATACGATTATTAAAAATTAAAAATTAATTTATGAATAAGAAAGGTTTTACATTGATTGAACTTCTGATTGTGATTGCGATTATCGCGATTTTGGCGGGAGTCGTGTTTGTGTCACTTGATCCGCTAAAGCGTTTCCAAGACGCGCGGAACGCCAGCCGGTGGACAGATGTGACGGCGGTCTTAAGCGCCATCAAGGTTAATCAAGTGGATAATGGGGGATATTATCTCTGGGCGGTTGATAATGCGGCTGAAGATACTAATTTGCAAATCAGTAATGCTACAACCACCACTGCTTGTAATACAAGTTGTTCAACCGTAATAACAGCGGCAGATGATTGTGTCAATCTTAGTGGTTTAGTTGACGCCGGTGTTTTAGCCAAGTTGCCAGTTAGTCCCAATGGCGCTGGCAGTTGGGACGGTGTTCGCTCTGGTTATTATATGAGTCGCAACAAGAACGGTTCGATTACGGTTGGCGCGTGTGATGCGGAACCGGCAGGAGAGGTGATTACGGTTAATCGGTAATGCTCTATACCCGTAAAGGGGATAGCGGAACAACCAAAACTCTTCATTGTGATCAACGGCTCTCTAAGAGTTCGGCGATTGCCGAGGCTTTGGGCGCGGTGGATGAGCTGAATTCCCTACTAGGGTTTTGCCGGGCAATAATTAAAGGCGAGACTTTGCCAGAGTGGCAAGGTGTCGCCTTGGAAACACAGCAAAATCTTTTTATCATCCAAGCCGAACTCGCCGGAGCTTCGGGCAAAACCATTACAGCGGATAAGATTAAGAAGATGGAAAAGATTATTGATGAGATCGAGAAAGAATTGCCGCCGATTAAATCTTTTTTCATCCCCAGCGCGACGGCCAATGGCGCGCTTCTTGACTACGCGCGGACGGTCGCCCGGCGCGCCGAGCGACGAGTTGTGTTAGTAGTGGAGGAAAAAAAGATTAAATTTGGAAAATTTTCTCTCGTTTATCTCAACCGTCTCTCGTCACTTCTCTACGCTCTCGCTAGACTCGCTAACCATCAGTCTGGTGTGGCCGAGGAATCCCCCCACTATCAGTAATCCACAGAAGTTTGTATTAACATTGATGCGCCTTAGGTGTTATAATCTTTAGGTGCCAATCATCGTTTGCGATAATTGTGGAAATAAATTTTACAAGAAACCTTCGCAAATAAAGCGGAGTTTAAAACATTACTGTTCCTTATTGTGCCAAAGTCGCGCAAGAAGAAGGGGAGTCATGGCTGCATGTTATCTTTGCAAAAAAGAAGTATATAAAACAAGAAAATCACTCGAAAGATCAAAAAATAAAATTTTCTTTTGTGGCATTGGTTGCAATAACAGATGGCATGGTGAAGAATATTCTCGCGACAAACATCCGAACTGGAAAACTGGAGAGTATTCATATAAATTAATATTAAAACGATCAACCACCATCCAAAAATGTGCTTTATGCGAGACAAGTAATCATAAAATACTATTAGTTCATCATGTTGATCAAAACAGAAGGAATAACAATCCAAGCAATCTTTCGTGGCTCTGCTACAATTGCCATTTTTTAGTTCATCATTATAAAAATGAGAAAGAAGTGTTCCTAAAAAAGTTCAATGCCAATCACTAATTGCTTCCGTTGCCGTAAGTTATTTTATGCAAAACCAGTTCACATTAAACGTGGATTTGGTAAATATTGCTCGATTAAATGCAAGAAATTATCTACCCGCAAAAGAATCATCGTTTTGTGCGCCACCTGCGGTCGCAAAACAGAAAAAACTCCATCGCAGCTGGATCATTCTAAAAGTGGTAAATTTTTTTGCGGTAAATCTTGTCAAACAATTTGGCGTAATAAAGAATTTACGGGACCAAAACACCGTTTGTGGAAAGACGGAGCAAATATGCATCGCCGAATTTTAATAAACAGCCGAATAAATCAAATATGCAAATTGTGCCGGACCAAAGATTTAAGAGTTTTGGCTGTTCACCATATTGATGAAAACCATTTAAATAACGCCCTAACCAATTTGGTCTGGTTGTGCCATAATTGTCATTATCTTGCTCATTATGATAGTCTGAAAAAGCAAAGGTTGGCTGAATTATTGAACCATCACGATGGTGGTAGTAGCTCAATTGGTTAGAGCGTCTGCCTGTGGAGCAGAAGGTTGTGGGTTCGATTCCCACCTATCACCCCGTTTAAATTTGGCCCCCAGCAAGGTGAGTCCTTGACGGGGTAAAATGTTATGATACCAATATGTTATCCTCAATTTAGGAGACCTCAAAAAGATTTATATATCAGTTATAATTTAACAAAAATATGGCAAAGTCTTTTTTTAATCAACTAGGAACGAAGGGGAAGGTTACGTCTGTTCTTGCATTAGGAAGTTTCGTTTTGCAATTTATTAGTCGTCCTGTTATTGGGAACTCCTCAACATATTTATTTGGGGTTCTTGGAGGATTTTTTTGTTTATTAACAATAATATTTTATTATCAATCTAAGAAAACGGATCCCGGAACTTCCCTGTTTTGATTTTACACAGGTAGTCCTTTGTATGAATTGCTGGGAGGAATTTCCTTCTGACATGATCCAAGAACCGGATTGAACCCAAGCCCCCGCTTGGCTTACCTCTAACCTGCCCTTGATTTACTCGTTATAATCCGCTATACTTGATATATCGAATTAAACATATGACAAATAACAGCAAATTAGACCGACGGCTAGACCATTTACCAACTAAAGTATGGTCAAAAATAACAAGAATTGAGGAGTTAAAGGGGCAATGGATTGCCGGCGCGCAACTCTCACCTCAAGTATTAGGTCGTCTCAAACGGTCTGTTTTGATTACTTCAACTGGAGCATCAACCCGTATTGAGGGGGCGAAGCTTTCCGATGAAGATGTGGAGAAACTCATGCGAGGTATTGATATCCAAAAATTTACTGATCGCGATAAACAGGAAGTCAAAGGGTATTACGAATTGCTTGAGAATGTGTTTAATTCTTGGAAAAGTTTGAAATTCAATGAAAGCACTATCAAACACTTCCATAAAGAACTTCTGAAATATGTAAAGAAGGATGAAGATCATCGAGGCGATTACAAAAAAAGAGAAAATCAGGTGCAAATGATAAATGCCGCAGGTGAATCTGTTGGGATACTTTTTGATACCACGCCCGCATATCTATCTCCCAAACAAATGCAGGAGTTAGTTGAATGGACCGGAGAAGCTCTGGCGGAGAAAAAATATCATCCACTTCTCGTAGTTGCCAGCTTTCTTGTTGAATTTTTGCAGATTCATCCATTTCAAGATGGCAATGGCCGGCTTAGTCGTGTGCTCACCAATCTTCTTTTATTGAAAGAAGGGTACTTGTATATGCCCTATGCTTCCCATGAGAAGATCGTTGAAGATAATAAGCCGGAGTATTATCTTGCCCTCCGTCAGAGTCAAAAAACATTCTCCGCCAAAGGCGGATCCGCCTCTGGCGGAAAGACCACCGAAACTGAAACCATTGTCCCGTGGTTGGATTTTTTCTTGACTAGTTTCTTAAAACAGTCAGGAATGGCTATCGATCTTTTGTCTAAAGAAAACATTGAACGATTGTTAACACAAAAACAGTTTGCTGTTTGGAATTACCTCCAAAAAGTTGATAGTTCCACGCCGCGCGAGATTTCCGAACAGACGAAAGTCGCTTATCCGACTGTCCGGCAAGCGATCGATAAACTGTTACGACTTAAGAAAATTGAGCGTATCGGGCAAGGCCGTTCAACGAGCTATAGAAAATTATAAAACTGTCCCCGCCAAAGGTCGGGTAGGCAACCAACGACCCACGAGTTTTGTCGTTTAGCTATCCATGTTAGAATTTTCGGATGATCTTGAGAAAATATTGGTTTTTAATTTTATTTAACCTTATCTATGTGGCGGTTTTTGCCGGTTATTATCTATCAATTAAAAATTACGAATTTCTCTGGTATGTCGCCATCCTTCTTTTCTTTCTCATTCTAATTCTCTCGACCCTAAGACGGACTAACTTCGATCGGGTGATTCTCTGGGGCTTATCGCTTTGGGGGCTACTGCACATGGCGGGTGGTGGCGTGCGGGTGGGCGATGGGGTGCTTTATAAATTTATTATTTTTGATTTAGTCGGTTCGGGTGAGTCGCAGATTCTCAAGTTTGATCAATTTGTTCACTTCTTTGGTTTTGGTGTGGCGACAATTGTCTTTTATCATTTGCTTCGATCATATTTAGCTCAAGGTCGGTCTGTTAATTGGACGGTACTCTACCCGTTAATTGTTTTGGGTGGAATGGGGTTGGGCGCGCTGAATGAAATTATCGAATTTATCGCCGTCGTCATTTTCGGCCAGACGGGGGTTGGCGGTTATTGGAATACCGCGCTCGATCTAGTTTTCAACATGTTCGGGGCGATTGGGGCGGTTATCTTTATTCACTTTTATTACCGCCGGAAACCACTCCAGTTGTTATTATGAATGAGCGTTCTCCTCTGGTGACGGCGATTAGCGGTCGGCAGACCTTAATTAAACCACCCTTATCGGTTGGTCTGCGTTCCGGCAGTGTCATCTTAAGACCGGGCGAAGCGGTGGGCGAACACACGACCGAAGGTCGAGAGGAAATCATCATCATTCTAACTGGTACCGCCACGATTATTTGCGCCGGCGAAATTTTTGAAGTCAAAGAAAAACAGCTTGCTTATATCCCACCGGAGAGCGTCCATAATGTTATAAATAATTCGACCGCTGTTGTTGAATATGTGTATATCGTTGCGCCGGTCTAGTTTTAGTTTCTATTTTGAGTTAGAATCAAAAACAGTGAACGGCGAGATGGTCTGGCTGTTAGGTGTTCTTCAGAAACAAGGAGGTGTGTTATGCCACGGGGATGCTTCCCAAAAACAACTAGGCAGCTGTCTCATTTGGGGGCAGACAAAGTGTTGGTGACTTGCACTCATTGCGGAAAACCTTTTCAGATCGAGGCTCGCTATCAAACGAGCGTGGCGGAGGGTAAGGTTTTTTGTTCCGAGCAATGCACACGGGAACAAAATCAAAAAAAAGAGTCATAGCCACCATTTGTCAAGAGGCCATTGTCGGCCTCTTTTTTGCCCGGTATTGACAAAGATACTAGCATTATGCTTGACTCTAGTTAGTTAACGGTGCCAATGGGGCGCTGGGAAAGAAAACGAAGGTCTTTTAAATTTGGAGGTGTCGCAATGTGTGTTGCCCAAGTTTCTCAAACTAAAACTGGCAAGGAAGTAATGCGAGAGCTGTTCAACAGGATCAGGCAAAAAGTAACCGATCGCGGTTTTTTCCCGGGCTTTGCTTTAACCAGCGATGTGGAGTTACGGTTGAAGGAGGGCATTGTTGATTTGATTGGACAAGGTCGACCGGTTGGCGAGGTGGAGAAGTTTTCGCAGGAAATCCAAGGTATGTTGAGGGGGAAGCAGAGAGTTTTTTTCGAGAATAGGAGAACGAAATGGTTGGATGATTTGACTAGTTCTCTTGCCGGGCTCTCAATTAATTGTGCATACAATGATCTTCTTACCCCCATTCGATCTGCCCTTAAGGGATTTCACAATCATTGTTATGGTCTCGGTGATGACGGTGAAACCGTAGTCGTTAGTGATCTCAACAAAATTGATCTCGACCAGGCGGTCGCGAAATACTGGGAGATTGTCGACATGTTGGAAGGCGCTCGGGTCGAGCATGAGGCACGCGAGGTGAGGGATCGGGAAAATCGTCGCGCCGAAATAGCTGAACGAGAACGTCTCGCTAAGGAAGCGATCCAAGCTCGTTGGGGTCAAGACGCTCGGGAATTGGAGGAGGAGTTGGCCACATTGCCGACGGTGTGATCGTGGACATCTCACGGATAGTAACGGGGCTCATGGTGAAAACCATGGGCTCTTTTTTGTGGATAACTCTGATTTGACACGATACCCTCGGGGGGTATATAGTGGCGGGATGAAAGAGAAGGATATAAATTTGACCAAGCAGAAATTGATTCGCCGGCTTAAAATTATTGGCGGGCAAATCCGCGGTTTGCAAGAAATGCTCGAGAGGGGTGTCTACTGTGTTGATGTTATCACCCAAACCTCGGCGGTGAAGCGAGCGCTCTCGGGAGTGGAAGATACGCTGATGGAAAGTCACCTCACCACTTGCGCGATGAAGAAAGATGAAATTTTGAAAGTCTATCGCCTCAAACGAAAATAGTTCGACCAACTCACTATAAATGAAAATTCAAACTTACAAAATTAAAGGCATGCACTGCGCGTCCTGCGCCAGTATTATTGAAAAAACTTTTAAAAAAGTGGCTGGTGTAGAATCAGTCGCAGTGAATTATGGCACCGAGACGGCGAAGCTCGCGTTCGATGATTCGAAAACTAATTCTCATGATCTGTCGCAAAAAATTGAACCGCTCGGCTACTCGCTTGTGATGGAAACAGCTGAAAAAATGGATATGCCTCCGCTGGCCGACATGAAGACAAAAATTATCACCGCGATCCCGCTGGCGATTTTTAGTATTTTGGTGATGGGTTGGGATATTTTCGCGCAATTTAAGATTGTCCCGGAAATGAGTTTCATGATGGAAGAATTGATACATCATCTCTTGCCGGTGATGGCGACCTATACCCTGTTCGTGGTGGGCAAACCATATCTGTTTGGTTTTTATCGTTTCCTTAGATATGGCAAGGCGAATATGGATACTTTGATTGGGATTGGCACCTCGGTAGCGTTTACTTACAGTTTTGTTCTCACCGCTTTTGAAGATTTTCTCAAGCCCTTCATCAATGTCGACCAAACTTACTATGATGTGACGATTGTAGTCATCACTTTTATTGCGCTCGGTAAATATCTCGAAGCGCGGTCGAAGTTAAAAACGGGCGATGCGATTGAGAAACTTCTCAACCTTCAGGCCAAAACGGCTTTGGTCCGCCGCGGCGGACGTGACGGCAAAGAAATTGAAATTCCGATTGCGCAAGTGGTTCACGGTGATTTGATTGTGGTTAAACCGGCGGGGAAGATTCCGGTGGACGGCGTGCTGACCGCCGGCGCGTCATATGTGGATGAATCGATGGTGACCGGCGAACCAATGCCGGTGCAAAAGAAAATTGGTGATCAAGTGGTGGCGGGGACAATCAACACTACCGGTTCTTTTACTTTTAAGGCGACGAAAATTGGGTCAGAAACTTTATTGGCGAATATCATCAAGATGGTTGAACAAGCGCAAGGAAGTAAAGCGCCGATTCAAGCTTTGGCAGATAAAATTTCCAGCGTTTTTGTACCAATAGTTTTGGTTATCTCGGGCATAACTTTAGGGTTGTGGCTCCTGATTGGGACGCAGTATCTTGGTTTCTCGCAGGCGCTGTCTTTCGGGCTCGTGTCCTTTGTCGGTGTGTTGGTGATTGCGTGTCCGTGCGCTTTGGGACTCGCGACCCCGACAGCAATTATCGTCGGGGTGGGCAAGGGCGCGCGTGAGGGGATCTTGGTTAAAGATGCTGGCACACTGGAGAAACTTCATAAAGTAAATGTTGTGGTTGTGGATAAAACGGGGACGCTGACAAAAGGCAAACCGGAACTCATTTCGATTAAAAATTTGTCTGACCAGAGCGATCAAAAGATCATTTCCATTATCGCTTCGCTCGAAAATCAGTCCGAACACCCAATTGCTCACGCGATTATTTCTTACACCCAAGAAAAAAATATCCAACTGTCGCCAGTCAATAATTTCGAAGCGATCAAAGGTCAGGGGTTGAAGGGGATGATTGGCGAGGCTCTCTATTTTGCGGGCAATGCGAAATTAGTGCAGGAACTTAATTTGTCTTTCGACGCGCCGTTGATCGAGAGAGAAACGATGACTGGTAAAACGCCCGTCTTTCTCGCGACTAAAGAAAAAGTGCTGGCCGTGGTGATGGTCGCTGATGCGATTAAACCGGAGGCGATTGCCGCGGTCGCGCGTCTCCATCAGTTGGGAATTAAAACAATTATGCTTACTGGCGATCACCAGAACACGGCTCAATATATCGCCAAGCAAGTCGGGATTGATGAAGTGGTGGCGGAGGTGATGCCGGCCGATAAATTAAATAAAATTAAAGAACTTCAAGCGCAAGGAAAAGTTGTGGCGATGGCGGGCGATGGAGTGAATGACGCGCCCGCCTTGGCGCAAGCCGATGTCGGGATTGCGATGGCGACCAGCACCGATGTGGCGATTGAATCGGCCGGCATCACACTCCTGCACGGGGACATTTCTAAGTTGGTGAAGGCAATTAATCTTTCGAAGATTACGATGCGGGGGATTAAACAAAATCTTTTCTGGGCGTTTATTTATAATATTATCGGCATTCCGCTGGCGGCGGGCATTTTCTACCCGCTCTTCGGCTGGCTCTTGAGCCCAGTTTTCGCTGGTTTCGCCATGGCTCTCTCCAGCGTTTCGGTGGTCGGCAACTCACTTCGCCTGAAGGGCAAAAAAATATAATATGAATCAACCATCACAAAAAACCTACACCTTTTATGTTCATGGGATGCACTGCGCCGCCTGTGTTTTGTTGACCGAGAGCGAATTATGCGAGCTTCCGCACATCAAACACGCTAAATCGAATCTCCACAATAATTCGGTAGAAGTGCTCGGTGATTTCGAAGACCGAACTCCGGAAATAATCGCCGAGGAATTAACACTGGTTCTCGCTAAACATGGTTATCGGTTGTCGGTCGAAAAACAAGTAAAGAATAAAAACTGGTCGGATTTCAAGATTGCCGTACCAATTGCTCTGGCTTTCGCGGTGTTGTTCATCATCTTGCAGAAAGTTGGCTTAGTAAATTTAGTGGATACCAGTAAAGTTTCTTACGGGACGGCTTTCGTGGTGGGAATTATTGCTTCCCTCTCGACTTGCATGGCGGTGGTCGGCGGGCTGGTGCTCTCAATGTCGGCGACTTTTGCTAAAGAAGGCGATAAAATTCGACCGCAAATTCTTTTTCACCTCGGTCGGATTATTTCATTCTTTCTCTTGGGTGGAGTCATTGGCGCGATTGGTTCGGCCTTCACTCTCAATACTGGTGCGACTTTTATTCTCAATCTAATCATTGGTCTCGTGATGCTTATTCTCGGGTTCAATCTTCTTGATGTTTTTCATTTTACGAAGAAGTTTCAACCGGCGATGCCGAAATTTTTGGCGCGCCACACCCTCGGTCTGACCAAATTAAATCACTCGCTTACCCCTCTTTTGGTTGGGGTCGCCACCTTTTTCTTACCGTGTGGCTTCACGCAGGCAATGCAAATTTTCACTCTGTCCACGGGCAATTTTATCAAGGGCGGATTGACGATGCTAGCTTTCGCGCTCGGCACTTTGCCGGTGCTGGCGCTAGTCAGTTTCAGCTCTTTTAGCATCAAGAACAATTCGAAAGCCGGAATTTTTTTCAAAACCGCCGGTTTGGTGGTGATAATGTTTGCGCTGTTTAATCTGATTAATAGTTTGGTGGTGATTGGCGTTCTTCCACCAATATTTAATTTCTAGTATTATCATCTTTATGAAAGCCACCGTCATCTCAATTATTTTCACCGCCTTGCTTATTGGCGGGGCAGTGGCGCTCTCGAAGGGCGGTTCTTTGTCAGATCCAACTTTACCGGCAAACAATGTCAGGATCGTTGATGGCAAACAAATTATTGAAATTCGCGCCAAGGGCGGGTATTTACCGCGCCGGAGCGTGGCGCAGGCGGGTCTGCCGACCACCTTACGATTCGATACCAACGGCACTTTCGATTGTTCATCTTCAGTCCGAATTCCCAGTTTAAATATCTCAAAAATACTTCCCCAATCAGGCACGACCGATATTGATATTGGCAGTCCGCCGGTGGCCACTCTCTACGGCACTTGTGGCATGGGAATGTATCCGTTCGAGGTTGACTTCCAAAGTTAGGTATCTAAAATAATCCTTATTTTAAGCCATTTTATAATGGCAAGGGTAACCCTTGACATTGCATCTATTGACTTTTTAGTCGCATTAGTGTAAGCTCTAAGTAGTTCTTTTGGGTTATTTTGGGGTGTTAATCCCAAGCTCAAAAGGCCGTTCTTTTACAGAGGAGTATTGTTATGACGCTCAATGTGGGTGTTACCGACGATGAACTCGGTCAGTATTTCCGTAGGACAATTGCAATTGCGGATCGTCTTGGTAAGTCTCTACCTTTTGACCAAGTAATGGGTGCACTTCAACGCATTCATGACGGTCGATTTGAGAGGGACCAAACACCAGTCACAAAACCTGCCAGTCGATCCATCCTGCGATGCCTGAAGTCTGGCCTGGCGATTCCAGCCACCAACGGCGCGAGGCTTCTATCCGAAGCCAACGATGTTTTCCCCGGTTGGATCGATCCCGATCTTACCAATTACGGTTGCAATGTCGGTGGCGGACCCAAACCAGAAACCCTGGTTGATGTCCACGAATTGATCAAGGACTGCACCTTTTGTCAGATGTTTGAAGGGCAGGATGTTGATCTGGACAAATTGTGTCTAACCCAAGATCAGATCATTTGGTTTGTGACCAACTATCGCGAACACCTCCACTCTAAAGGCTACGCCACTTTCTTCCTATTTAAGGTGGCAGAGCAGTTCTTTGTGGCGGTTGTCAGCTGGGTTGGTGCTCGCCGGCTGAGGGTGTGCGTGGACCGCCTCGCGGTCGGCGGTGTCTGGTGCGCCGGCTATCGTCATCGGGTGGTGCTCCCGCCACTGTTAATTTCTCCCGTCAATCATTTGGTCGGGGAGTTTTTGTTTGCAGACCTTTCTTCCACCCGCCAAGTTGCCGGCCAATTTCTCCGAGTCGTGTCAATAAAACAGAATATTTTTCGGTCGGTATTAACTTGCCTTCCCACGCTAGTTGGATAAAAAATCTAAGGACATCGAGTTTGCTGATTGCTCGACCGAGCAGAATAATTTTAGGCTCAATCGGTAGGTAGACGGAAGAGAAAGTGAGTTCTAACAAATCAAGAAAACTATGTTCAATTTTCTGCCCGACACCCAAACGTTCAACTCTCGGAAAATCTCGGTGAAGAGTAAGCCAGAGACGATAAGTTTCTTTCATTTTGAGAATTACCTGTGGTAATTCTCGGGGGGGGGGTAATATGATGAGCAGAGTGATTAACCATACCTTTAACTATATCATATCTATCGAAAATCTCTGCGATGCTTGGTGCGAATTTGTCCGTGGCAAAAAAGAGAAAAAAGACGTGGCTGAGTTTTCGCTCAATCTTTCGCAAAACATTTTTAGTCTTCATTGTGATTTAAGGGCTAAAACATACCAGCACGGTGCTTACGGAGAATTTTCAATCAGCGATCCGAAGCCGAGAAGTATTCATAAAGCCACGGTTCGTGATCGCCTGCTCCATCACGCGATCTATCGAATTTTGTATTGGCATTTTGACCGCAAATTTATTTACGATTCCTACTCTTGCCGGCTGGGAAAAGGAACGCATGAGGCTCTTAATCGTTTTGACCACTTTGTATGCAAAGTTTCCGAGAGCAACAGCCGAGTTTGTTGGGTCTTGAAATGCGATGTTCGAAAATTCTTCGCTTCGATTGATCAAGTTATTCTCATTGAAATTGTGAAAAAACATATTTCTGATCCTGATACAGTTTGGCTTATCAAGCGAGTGGTGGAAAGTTTCCAAAGCACTGATCCCGGTAAAGGTTTGCCCCTTGGTAACTTAACCTCGCAACTTTTAGTAAATGTGTATATGAATGAGTTCGATCAGTTTATAAAACATAGACTTAAGCAGAAATATTATGTTCGTTATGCCGATGATTTTGTAATAATGCATCACGACGAAGGCGTTCTGGTAGAAGTCTTGTCTAAAATCCATGATTTTTTAGAAGAGAGACTCAAACTCACTCTTCATCCTGATAAAATATCCCTGAAGACAGCTACCTCGGGAATTGATTTTCTCGGCTGGGTTCATTTCCCTGATCATCGAGTTTTGCGGACGGCGACGAAGAACCGAATGTTTCGGAATATCAAAATGGAAGAGGGGAAAAGAGAAACCGTCGAATCGTATTTAGGTCTGATAAGTCATGGTAATAGTTGGAAGTTGGCTTCCCTGGTTAGGCGGTATTTGTTATAATAATCACAGTTTGTTTATCAGCCGTTTATTAATAATTTATTTGATCTTTAATTATGGAACCAACAAAAAATGGCAACTTGGTACAATCAGCTCCGTTGATTAACCGTCCCACAATAATTACGATTATTTGTGTTTTTGGTTTTGTTGCTGTTCTTTTTATTTTATCTAGTCTTTTTATGTCAAGTGCTCGCCTTGAAATAACACAGCAGTATGGATCAACATTCTTACCGATAACTATTTTTACTACCTTGCTTGGTCTTATAGGGTTAGTCGGTTATTGGAAAATGCGTAAGTGGGGAGTTTATTTTTATACAGCAATGGTTGTAGTTTCTATTACCCACGGATTAATTGTTGGTATATCTGGAATCCAAAGTTATATTGGTCCACTTGTAATAGTTTTGGTAGGCCTCATTAATCTGGAAAGAATGAATTAGTTCTATCGATCACTGGCAAGGCATCTCCTTGATATGGAAAAATTATGAAAAAATCAACTTCGATCGTCTTGTTTAATCAAAAACAAGTTCGTCGTTTTTACGATGACAAAAAAGAAGTTTGGTATTTTTCTATTATTGATGTTATTGAAATTCTAACTGGCACGAGCATTCCAAGACGATATTGGAGCGACTTAAAAAATAAACTAAAAAAAGAAGGGAGTGAAGTGTACGAAAAAATCGTACAGTTGAAAATGACCGCTCCCGATGGAAAACAAAGAGAGACAGACTCTTTTTCCACTGAAGACCTGCTTCGCGTAATTCAATCAATCCCTTCTCCGAAAGCAGAGATGTTCAAGCGGTGGCTGGCTAAAGTTGGGTATGAAAGAATGCAGGAAATGAGCGATCCTGAAAAAGCTCTCAACCGAGGTAGGGAGTATTGGCAGAAACAAGGAAGAAGTGAAAAATGGATCCAGCAACGGATGATGGGGCAAGAAACCAGAAACAAGCTGACGGATTATTGGAGCGAACACCGCGTGGAAAAAGGAGAAGAGTTTGCGATATTGACGAATATTATCCATCAGGAGTGGAGCGAGTTATCGGTAAAAAATCACAAGAACTTGAAAGGTTTGAAAACACAAAATCTTCGTGATCATATGAGCGAAGAAGAATTGATTTTCACTGCCTTAGCGGAGCTTTCCACTAGAAGAATTGCGGAAACAGACAAAACAGAAGGATTGGAAGCCAATAAAATTCCAGCCAGGAAAGGCGGGAGAATTGCCAAAGACGCGCGACTGGCGCTGGAAGAAAAAACTGGAAAGTCAGTTTTAACTGGAGAAAATTATCTGACTTCCAAAGCTAGTTATCCTTTGTTATAATAATCACGGTTTGTTTAGTTAGTTATTTATTAATAATTTATTTGATCTTTAATTATGGAACCAACAACACCTGCTCCTGCTGATTTTGCGCCGCCACCATTTTCGCCGCCGCCTTCACCTCCGCCATCAATCTCTACTCATTCGGTCGGCAAGAAAATCTTTTTCATTTTGATTATTGTTATACTGCTCGCGCTCATTGGCGCCGGCGTCTTCGCCTACACGGTCGTGTTCGAGGCGCCGCGGACGGCGCTGACCGAGAGTTTTGCTACCATTACTAACGCTCGTTCTCTGCACCAAGATGTCGCCATCAAAGTTGTGGCCTCCTCGTCACCGGCCTTTACCGCCGAGGGAACTATCGCGACCGACATCGAGCAACCAGTTAGTGGCGGTCGCCGGACCGCCACGATTATCTCTGGTAAATCGGCCGGCTTCTTCCTCTCGGCGGAAGCCCGCTTCCTCGATCAAACTCTCTATGGGAAAGTGATTGAATTCCCGCTTCTCTCGCTTCTCGATTTCTCGACTTCAACTAATCCGCTCGGGAAGTGGTACTCGGTGTCATTGGGCGAGGTGGAAAGTTTTATGACTGAATATGGAACCAAATACGGGGTCGAGTTAACTGACATTGCTAAAGTTAAAGACCAAATCAATAAAATTGGTCAGACGGAAGGCACTCCCCAATTTGACACGCTGATCGAGAAGGGAGTTCTAGTTTTTGGTTCGCGCGCAACCTTGGCGCAAGCCGGCGGTGATTGGGCGCGACAATATACCGTAACGATTGATAAAGCTAAATTAGCGTCTTGGGTAGCGGAACAGGAATCCACTCTTTCATTACCAATGACCGTGCCCGTTGACCCGCAAGCTTTGACCGAGTCGTTAAAGTCCATCACCTTCGATCCGATTGTCGTCACCATTGGTCTCTTCGACCATTCGCTCAAGAAGATTACTGGTGGGTTTAAAATTTCTGGGGGCGCGGTGTCTTTCGTTGTGACCTACCGTGATATTGACGGGGCAATTACAGTAGTAAAACCCAACAACGCTATCCCGATAATGCAATATATCAATCAATCATTACAGACAGCGAAAGATAAAGCGAAGGTGGAGCATATTAAAGTCGAATTCTCAAGTCTACGGGCTATATTTGAGATTAACACCGATCGCAATGGGAGTTATGCTAATCTGTGTACCAAAGATTCCGTTGCTAGCGTGCTTAAGAGTATTGAAGAAAAATCTGGTCAGAAGCCAACTTGCCGAGCCAACAGCAAGGCGTTCTTAGCGGCGGGCGAGATCGCTAGTAGCACATTCTGGTGCGTTGACTCAACCGGCTTTTCCGGTGGCGTAGATAAAATTCCGTCGGGATTTGTCTGTAAATAAATTATTGTGCTATACTCATGAGATGAAACATTGGTCTGTTGACACGGAAAAATTCAAAAAAACTCCAGAAGCCTACGCCATTTGGGAGCTTGAGCAGATGATCAATTTTGGTTTGCGACCGGGTAAAATTAAGCGGCGGGAACTTTCCCGTTACTGGAATAAAATTAATCTTGATCCTCATAAAAAGAAGTTTTTAGCGCTAATCTTGAATTCTTAATGTCTATTCTATCGGAAAACCAAAAGTGGCTACTCACTGTTTTAAGTGGAGAAAAAAGTATCTGTGATAATTTTTATCTAACCGGGGGCACGGCGCTGGCTGAATTTTATCTCGAGCATCGACAGTCTGAAGATTTAGATTTTTTTTCTGAAGCTGAATTCGATGCGGCGGCAATTTCTGTTTTATTGCGCCAGATCCAGAAAACCGCTCGCGTGAAGAGTTTTCGTTACGAGCAAAGTTTCAATCGAAATTTATTTTTCCTTGAACTGGAAAATGATACCATCAAAACGGAGTTCACCTATTTTCCTTTTCCACGAATCGAGAAGAAGAAAAAGATTGGAGATCTTTATGTGGACAGTCTAATTGATATCGCCGTTAATAAAATCTTCACTATTTATCAGAACCCAAGATCAAGAGATTTTATTGACCTTTATTTTATTCTAAAAAAAGAGAAGGAATGGAACATCGCTGATCTGGTTAATAAGGCGAAGGTAAAATTTGATCACCATCTCGACTATCTTCAACTTGGCGCCCAACTGATGAAAGTTTCCGAGCTCAAAGATTATCCGAAGCTGATTATAAAAATAAATGATCAAGATTGGCAGAGTTTTTTTATTACTGAAGCGATGGAATTTAGCTCGGAAGTGTTGGAGTAAATTTCTAAAATAAAACAATTATGGTTGATCCGCAGGCGACAATTGCGACGCTCGAACAATTCTCTTACGGGGGAATTTTTTTCATCACCTTTTTCTCCGGTTATATTATTCCCGTGCCGGAAGAAATTGTTTTGCTCACAGCTGGTTATTTAAGCAGTGTCGGGGTTATCCATTTCGGCCGAGTTGTTCTTATTTCTATTCTGGCCGTCTTCTTGAGCGATTGCGTTCTTTTTTATCTCGCGCGCCATCACAATCGTTACACCGAACGGCTGAAAGCGCGCCTCGAGCGAAGTTGGATTAGCAAGAGCCGGCTAGTTTCTCGTCAGCATATCAGGCGGACAATTTTCTTCCTCCGTTTTGTTATCAGTTTTCGCTTTGTCGGGCCGGTTCTCGCTGGTTCGCTCAACACGCCGTGGCTCACTTTCCTTTTGCCCGACCTGGCGGCCGTTTTGATCTATGTGCCAGTACTCACTTTTTTGGGTTTTCATTTTCACGCTTCGTTCGCGAAGTTAGTGACCAGCGTCGAAGCGAGTCAGCATTTTATTTTTATCTTAGTGATGGTTATTGTTGGTTTGCTAATCACTCGTTTCGCTCATCGGAAATGGCGCCGGTCTGTTTCCGCCTCTGCCTCCCCAGTTGACACTTTGCCGAATTAATCTATCCTTAATCTAGAGGTTCTTTTTTTGAGAAAGGTGGTGTGCCATGTTGTTTATCGCCCCGATACCAATAACGGAGGGAACTGATCTGACAATTTGCCACTGCGATTGTCATGACGACCCGAGACTATCCGTAATTTGTCCTCACTGTTGCGATCTGTGTCCGAAGTGCGATCAAAGAGTAATCGCGGGGATGATGGAGGAACATTTGCGGGGGCATTTTTGTTCGCCATTTTTGCCTCCGCGTAAACCTCGGTCATCGCTGTCTCCACCCCACAATAACTTTCCATGATGACTTGCGCCGTCTCGATATCTTCGGGACGGCCTTTTTTATGGTATAGTTTCTTAATGACCGATCAAGTTAAAAAATTAGCGCCCCAGATTTTAGATACAATTAAAAGTGCGAAGCGAATTCTGCTCCACTTCCACCCCAATCCCGATCCGGATTCGGTCGGTTCGGCGCTGGCAATGACTCATGCTCTGCGTGGTTTGGGGAAAGAGGTGACGGTGATTAAAGGTGATTCGCCGATGCCCGAATATTTGTCTTTCTTGCCCGGCTACGAGCTGATTACACCGAAAAGTTATTTGGAAATTGATCCAACCGAGTTTGATTTATTTCTAATGCTCGATATTTCACAACCTAATCGGGTGACGGCGCTGGGCGAAATTAATCTGCCAACCCTAAAAACTATTTTAATTGATCACCACATCACCGCCGAACCCTTCGCCGAACTTAACCTGATTGTGCCGGAATATCCCGCGACGGCGCAGATTCTCGGCGACCTTTTTCACGAGTGGGGGATTAAATTAACGCCAGCGATCGCGGCCTGTTTATTTATTGGCCTTTACAGCGACACTGGCGGGTTTAAGTATCAGGGCACGACGAAAGATACTTTCCTCGCCGTCGCGACTCTCGTCGAGCTCGCGCCCAATTTCACCGATCTAGTGTTTCAAATGGAAAATAATAAAACGCCCGCGCAATTACGGTATGAAGGTTTGGCTTTAAGTTCGATAGAATTAGTCGGCAATGGAAAAGCCGCGTTGGTGGTTTTGTCTCAAGCCCAATTAGCCGCGGCGGGAATTCGTTATGAAGATGTGCAAGGGATCAGCATCGCTAATCATCTCAAATCGGTGACGGGCTGGGAAATCGGCGCCACACTGATTGAATCCGCGCCGGGGGTTACGCGCGCCAGTTTTCGTACCCGCGATCCGAAGCGGTTTGATCTCTCGAAAATCGCTGCCGCGCTCGGCGGCGGCGGGCATCCCGCCGCCGCCGGTGCGGTATTGAAGATGGCTGTTGCCGCGGCGCGAGACTTGGTGGTTAGGAAGATGGTCGAGCTTTATCCACTTCTCTCGATACCTCCCCCCCACTTGTTGTTATAATCGGATCATGAAAAACTTACCCCCTAAGCTCTTGATCGCGGGGTTCTTGGTTCTAGCGATTGTAGTTGTTAGTAGCTCCTTTATTATTAACGCCCCAAACCCTAACGATCAACTCGCCGCCCCGGGCGGTATTCCTGGTGCTCCCGATGACCTCGACATTATCCAACCCCTCGGACCAGATACCCTTGTCAGAGAAGGGAAACCAATCAAAGTCCATCCCTCACATGTGTTAGTAAAGTTTAAACCGGGCGCGGCGCGTAACTTTCACGCTCAATCTAGCCCGGCCCAACAGTTTAAGGGCGATCGGGATTTATACCTGGTTGAAAATCCCTCCGGCCGTTCAGTGGAGACAATGCTGAACTTTTACAGCAAAAATCCTAATGTAGAGTACGTAGAACCGGATTATATTTATGAACTAACCGCTATTCCCAACGACCCGCTCTGGTCGCAACAGTGGGATATGGTGAAATTACAAGCTCCCCAAGCTTGGGATACGCAAACCGACGCGAGCAATGTCGTTGTCGGTATTATGGATTCCGGCATCAATTTCTCGCATCCCGATCTCCAGGCGAACCTTTGGACTAATCCAACTGACGGTTCTCATGGTTACGATTGCGTGGCGCAACACCCCGGGGGAGAAGATCAGAATGGGCACGGAACCTGGATGGCCGGCATCATTGGCGCCACAGGGAATAACGGCGCGGGGATGGCTGGGCTTAATTGGAAAGTTAAATTATTATCTCTCAAGATTGGCAGTGGTTCGTTCGTGTCATCTTCCGGTGTGATCAGGTGCTTGGATTATGCTACTAACTTAAAAAGATCCGGTGTCAATCTTCGCGTGATCAATGAATCCTTTGGTGGTTCGACCTTGAGCTTGTCTGTCTATGATGCGTTCAGACGGTCGGCCGAAGCCGGTATTATGCATGTGGCGGCGGCGGGCAATGAATCCAGAAATACGGATATCATTCCTTTTTACCCAGCTAGTTTTTCGGGTGCTTATAATATTCCGGGACTGATTTCAGTTATGGCCACCGATCAGAACGATAAAAAATGGAGTTACTCCGACTGGGGGTTGGCTACCGTTGACCTTGGCGCTTCGTCGGGGGCGGTTAGTACGACGGTGTTTGGCCAAGTTACCGATTGCGAATTTTGCAATCCGTCTGGTTATTATCCTTCGGCCGGCGGGACGTCCGCCGCGACTCCCCATGTGGCCGGTGTGGCGGTCGCCTTGTTTACCAAGAACCCGGCTCTGACCCCGGCCCAAGCTCGGGATATTATCCTTGATTACGCCAGTTATGATCCGGCCAGCGACCCGCTGGCCCAACAATCAACGACCGGCGGGCGGCTTAATTTCCATAAAGTTTTGCAGAATCCGTTGGTGGATTTACCTAGATTAAATAATATGGTCGCGTTGACCGCCAACAATGTAATGGCCACGGCCAACTCCGCTACGCGATTGTCAGCAACGGTTTCTGACCCAGATAATGATCAGGTGCGTTTGACTTTGTTTCAAACCGATAACGGTCCATTTTCTTGCATGGCGCGTTCGTGGCTTCTGGGTGAGGAGTTAAGTAAATTGTTCCCAAGCACTCTGGAAAATAATGGGATGTTTACCGCTCCAACCTTGGCGATGCCGGCAGTGGTGAATTATGTGATGAGCGCGACCGATAATCGCGGCGGCGGGGTTAGTGTCAAACCATTTATAACGGTTACCCCTGGAGCGGCGCCAGGGTTACCTCCCGCTGGTACTTTGTCCGTTACTCCGACAGTCGGTCCCGCCGGCAGCGAGATCATTTCTTCTTTCTCTGGTTCTGATCCGGAAGGCGGACCGGTATTATGGTCGCTTTCATACGGATGGCCGTATGGCACTAGTGATTTGAGCAAATGCTGTTTCCAGTCTGGTGAAGTTTTAAACAACAAATTATCTTCTAGCGGCGTTTATCGCTTACGCGCTTATGCGATTGACCGGGAATTGAACATTATTGATAGCAATAGCGCGGTAGTTCGAATTGGCGGAGCGATTGGCGAACCGCCGGTGGCCGAGATGACGCCTGATAAAATATCTGGTCCGGCGCCGCTCACGGTCACCTTTGACACTAACGGCAGTTATGATCCGGACGGTTCGATTACTAACAGAGTTTTAAATTGTTATCCGTATCATCCCACAATTCCCAATTCCAACAAGTTCGCTTGCACTTTCACAGAACCGGGGCCGTATCGGGTGTATCTTTCTGTGAAAGACAACCATGGTTATTCTGATTTGCGCGAGCAGTATATCACGGTTTTGCCTTCTCCGATTACCAATGACAATGAACCGCCGATTGTAAACATTACCGCGCCTTTGTCCAGAGCGGTCGTGTCCGGAAAGTATTATGTGAATATCAATGCTTCAGATAATGTTTGGGTGGTAAAAAAAGAGTTGTATATAGACGGCGAGTATTACGGAACGGCGCCCGGCTATTGGGAAACGATCAAATTTAACAATGGTCCCCATACTCTAACGGTCAAAAGTTATGATCAGGCCGGAAATGTCGGGGTGAGTGTGCCGGTTACTGTTTCAGTGAATAATATAGTAGTGATTTCTAGCCCGGTGGCAGATGAAACAAAACCGGTTTCCGGGATAGTGCCGATTAATGTTCAAACGGCCGAAACAATTATCGGCGTACAAATTAAGATTGATGGGACCAATCTGGGGGGGGAAGACATGGCCCCTCCCTTTAGTATTTCTTGGAACACTGGAGAATTTTCTGATGGGACACATAATCTTATCGCTATCGGTCGCAATTCCGCTAATAGTTTGACCACTTCCGCGGCGGTCTCGATCAAAATTGATAATACTCCTCCGACCGTTCGAATCGAGAATCCGATAGTAGGAACAACTGTTTCCGGCGCGACGCCGATAACTGTCTCCTATGGCGCCACTGACGGAATAGTCAAACTTTTAACTTATGTTGATACTGCACCGATTGGCAATCTGACGGTTAGCCCTCTGTCGAACAATCCGGTTACTTACTCCTGGGACACGTTGCGTTATTCGAATGGTCCGCATACTGTCGTTGCTCGAGCATTGGATTGGGCGGGGCATATTACTAATGCTCAAATAACAGTAATGGTTAACAATCTCACCAACCTCCCCCCCACCACCAACGCCGGGGCTGATCAAACCATCACCTTGCCGAATACGGCCACCCTTACCGGCACGGCGACTGATGATGGTTTGCCGAATCCACCCGGCACCCTCACCATCACTTGGAGCAAAGTCAGTGCCCCCGGCACGGTTACTTTCAATAATCCTACCGCTCTCTCCACCACAGCCACTTTCTCTCTTGCTGGCACTTACACCCTTCGACTCACGGCCAATGACGGCGCTTTGACCACCACGGATGATGTGATTGTCACTGCTAATCCGGTGGTTGTTGCCACCACTTACACCATCACCACCACCGCCACTACTGGCGGTACGATTACCCCGAACGGAGCGATTTCAGTCACTCAAGGCGGTAATCAGACTTTCAGAATCGTCCCTAACTCCGGCTACCAAATTGCCAGCGTTTTCGTTGACGGCATCAATCAAGGGGCCATCACCACTTACACCTTTAGTAACGTTCAAGCCAACCATACGATCAGCGCGAGTTTCAGCCAAATTCCCATAGTGAACAAGCCCACCCCACCTTCCAATTTCACCGCCGTGGCTGTTTCTCCCACGCAAGTCAATCTCACTTGGACTGATAACGCTGACAACGAAACTGGTTTCCGACTCTGGCGTTCTACTGCCGGCGCGACTTATGTTCAAATTGCTTCTCCTGTCGCCGACACGATCAGTTACCCTGATACCAACGTCAGTCCCAGCACTGTCTACCAATACGCTATTCAGACGTTTAACACCGCTGGTGGCTCCGCCTTTGTTTATGCGAATGTCACGACGCCAGCCGAATAGCAGATTGCCAATTTCCAACGGGTAGTTATAATAGCGCTCATGACTCGGCGGCGGGCATCCCGCCGCCGCCGGCGCGGTATTGAAGATGACTTGCCCCGAAGCGCGAGAATTAGTATTGGAAAATCTGCTACAATTCTACAATGATTTCTCAACTTAAATTAAAAAACGGTTTCGGGCTGATCGAACTTCTGGTCGCGCTGGCGATTGTCGGTTTGCTTTGGGGTGGCGTAAAATATTTTAAGCAATATGGAAATGAGTCAAGACAAGCGTTGACCGGCGCGACCGAAGCCAAACAGCAAGCCGAGCAAGTGAAGACGCTAATCGAGGCGCGTTATAAATAACTTATCCACTTTTCCAATTTGCGTGTCTCCAAGGCGGAGTTATAATTTAACTGGTCTTTGTTTTTGTCCGGGGAGATATTGGAAGCACCAGGCTTCTTTCCCCTCCGGAAAGCACCGTTTCGTCCCTTCGGGCGAGCGGTGCTTTCTTTTTTTTACTCACTCTGCTACACTCTCCAACAGAAATTGGGACCGTTTTATTATTAGTTAAATTAACTTGTTATTATGCAACAAACGCAAACGCAATCGCAACCGAAAGTGCCAGAAAAAAAGTCTAATCTGTGGCTAATTATCATCATCATTGTTGTTTTACTGGCGCTTCTCTGGCCGGTTCTTCGTCGAGGCAAGACGCCTGCTGAACCCACTCTGGGTGAAGGGGAGACCGCGACAACGAGCGAAGAAACGATCTTGAATCTCGGAGAAACGGCGACCGAGGGTGAAAAGGGTTCCCCTTCAGAGGAAGGGAAACCCTTGGTATTACCCACTCCGGTTCCGGTAGCGCCCACTTCTTTAGCGTTGAAAGTATTTTTCGGCAATCAAAAGGGCAAGCCTCAAACTTGGCAGTGTAATATGGTGACGCCTGTCATTCGAACAGTCGCTAACACCTCGGCGGTCGCCCGCGCCGCCCTCACCGAACTGCTCAAGGGTCCGCGCCCCGCTGATTCATCGTCGGGTTCCTTTACCGCGCTTAATCCCGGCGTAACAATTAAAGAATTAACAATCAATAATGGTGTGGCGCGCGTAAACTTCGGCCAACCATTAATCACGGCGACCGGCACGAGCACCTGTCTTAAGGACGGCGCGCGAGCGCAAATCACGGAGACGCTCAAACAATTCCCCACGGTGCGTTCGGTAATTATCTCGGTCAACGGCGTGTTATTCTAGCCATTTTTTGACACTTCCGTCAACTTTATCCCCCAACCTAAAAAATGGTTGACGGCGTTTTGCCCATCCTTATACTTACGGACAATGAGGAAGATATTAATTGGTCTGGTCGATGCAGTAGCCATTTTTTCCTCTTGGATAAAATTAGATTTGAGCCCGTCCCGCTTAGCGGGACGGGCTTCTTAGTTCTTTATTTAGTTCTTTGCAGGTTTACCCCCGTACTAATTAGGACTTTGAGAATTATGTTCTATGTATACATCTTAAGAAGTGAGAAAGATAACAATCTTTACACTGGGTATACAAACGATCTTAAGCGAAGACTAGAAGAACATAATTCAGGTACAAATAGATCAACTAAATCGAGGACACCATTTACATTGATTTATTACGAAGCCTACAAGTCAAGAGAAGACGCTACCCATCGAGAGAAAATGCTTAAAGAACGAGGTCGAGCTCTAGGTGGTTTAAAGCGAAGAATCTCGAAAAGTCTTGAGTCTTAATTAGTGCGGGGGATTATTATTAGAGGTTTATTAATTAGTAAATAATAAAGATTATGAAGAAAATATTATTAAGTTTGAGTATGATCGCGATTGTCGCCGTGATCGTGGTTGGTGCCACGGGCGCCTTTTATGGCGATACTGAAACCTCGACCGGCAACACATTCACGGCCGGGGCAATTGATCTTCGAGTGGACAGCGTTTCGCATTACAACGGAATGATTTGTACTGCTGCTGGCACAAATGGAACCACCGTATACACTTGGCAGCCAGAAGGGGACTTTAATCCAACGCCTGAACATTTTCCTCAAACCGGAACCCCCTGCAATGGCACTTGGCAGGAGACAAATTTACAAGACGGAGTGCACACCTTCTTTAATTTCTTGGACTTAAAGCCGGGAGATAAGGGGGAAGATACCATTTCGCTTCATGTTTTCAACAATGATGCTTGGGGGCGGCTAACCCTTAACAATGTCATTGACAGAGACAATACTTGCACCGAGCCGGAACAAGACATGGAGAATGGGACCTGCGTCGATCCTGCTGGCGATGGTGAAATTGACAAGTACCTAGCTTTCACCGGTTGGCTTGATCAAGGATTAATCCCCGGATTCCAATGCGGGACCGCACCTAATAACGCGATGTGTGGGGCCGACCAGGCAGAAGGAGATAATGAATATCAAGAATCCGAAGGTCCAAAGTTCTGGAACAACGAGACCATAAACAATGTCAGGCCGTTTGATCTTTCGGAAATTTTGAGCGCGGCGTATGACATTAAGAGTTGTACCGACCCTGACGGCAACACCAACTATGAAAGTTGCCACGGTTTAGCCAAAGATGGCCGAATGGTCAAAAGCACCACCTACTATTTTGGTCTCGCTTGGGATCTGCCTCTTGATGAGACATTGAATGATGCCCAAACCGATCAATACACCGCGGATATGACTTTCCAGGTCGAACAACACAGAAATAATCCGAATCCATTTGTTGTCGACTAAAACATTACTAGAAATCGATAAATTATCATGAAAAAAATATTATTAAGTATCGCAACAATCGCTTTCGTCAGCGCCTTGGTGATTGGTGGCACGACGGCTATCTTCTCGGACACTGAAGTGTCGACGGGGAATACCTTTACGGCTGGCGCGATTGATCTGACGGTTGATAACGACAGCTATTACAACGGAGTCTTCAATGAGGGGACCAGCTGGCTCCAGAAGGACTTGGAAAAGGACGATCTCTTCTTTGATTTCCGAGATTTGAAGCCGGGTGATTATGGCGAAGATACGATCTCGCTTCATGTTAAGAATAATGATTCATATCTTTGCGCCGATGTTACTCTGACTAGTAACACCGACAATGGTTCAACCGAGCCGGAGTTAAATGATGAAGACCCTTACACGGCGGGTGAGGGAGAATTGGCTGATAACGTTCATTTCATCTGGTGGGCTGATGACGGCGACAATGTTCTTGAAACCAATGAACATCCTTTGCCCAGTGGCACCCTCGGTGAGCTTAATGTGGATCAAACAGCTACGGTTTCTTTGGCTGACGCCAATACTAATCTTTGGAATCCTAACAATGAAGGTGGGGCCTTGCCCGGTGATTCAACCCGTTATATTGGCAAAGCTTGGTGCTTCGGGAAGATGACTCTTACTCCGGTAGAACCCGGAGATAACAATGACCCGACTGTTAATCCAGGTTTTACCTGCGATGGATCGCAAGAGGATAATTCCACCCAAACTGACGATTTAACCGCCGATATTGGTTTCCGCGCGGTTCAGTCGAGGAATAACGAAGATTTCCGATGTATTCCGCCAGCCGGACCAGAGACGGCGACTTTGACGATAGATAAAGAGATTGTTTTCTCTGACCCGACACTCCCGCCGGTAGATATAAGCGCTTTCACGCTTACTATTACCGGACCAGGGGGTAGCCAAACTGTCTCGGATGAAGTTCCTACGACGGGTCTCACGCCTGGATTGTATTTGGTCACAGAAACCGGACCACCGGGCTTTAACCCGGAATTTGGACTGGCTTGTTCGGATGAAGGGGATCATGGCGAAGTGACGTTGGCCGCCGGCGATAACTTGACTTGCCGAATCACCAACCGGGATGAAAGAAGTTAAATCTTAGGATTTTTCCTTGAAATCCTTAACCCCACACAAGCGAAAACTTGCTTGGGGAACGAGGATTTCAAGGGGACCTAAAGATGAAAAAGATATACCGAATTGTCTATGGGGTCTTTGTCTTAGCAATTATTGCGGTAGCGGTCTTATTCGTTGTTGCCCTGTTTCCCATCCCAGGAAATTTCCAGGTAAAAATTGTCCAGTCGGGCTCAATGGAACCGAGTATTCATACCGGAAGTATTGTCATCATCAAGCCCGTTAAGAATTATTCCATCGGCGACATAATCACCTTCGGGAAAGATACAAAAGTTGATGTGCCGACGACGCATCGAATAATTGAAATGCGTATCCAGGCGGGGAATCCGATCTACGTAACCAAGGGTGACGCTAACGAAGAAAAAGACGATCGAGAGGTGTTATCACAAGAGGTTTTAGGAAAAGTTTTTTTCAGTATTCCTTTTGCCGGTTATGCCTTAGTCGTCGCAAAAAAACCAGCCGGTTTTGCCGCCCTGATTATTATTCCGTCGTTAATCATCCTTTTTGGCGAAGGCAAAAAAATTTTTTTAGAAATTAAAAAAATGAGAGGGAAGAAAGAAGAAAGGTCACAATGAAAAAACTCATTATTGATATTTATCCACCGCTGACCAGATCGAGAGCGAAAGTTCCTCGTATTTGGTTTGGAATGTGGAGTCTGGCCGGGATTTTTTTGATGGTACTTGGCGTGGCTTCTTTAGACGCAGTGGAAACGACGGTGGCTTACTATTTTGACAACGAGGCTTCTCGCGAAAATCTTTTTGTTGCCGCTTCTCTGGATTTTACAGTGGTGGTCGAGAAGTTGGACAACCGTTTCCAAACTTTTACCCAGGGTGGTTGGGGAGCCGTGGCGCGCGGCAATAATCCCGGCGTGTATCGCGATGCGAACTTTGCTTCCGCTTTCCCCGATGGGGCGGTGATTGGTCTCTCTGATTCTAATTTCTCGGCTACTTTTACGGATGCGCTAGCGGTACAAAACTTTTTGCCCTCTGGCGCTACGCCGATGCCTTTTACCCAGGATCACATTAATCCGATTACGACCGAAGCCGGAGTTCTTGCCGGACAAGTTTTAGCTCTAACCCTGAATGTCGGCTTTGATTTATTCGATTCTAATTTTGCGCCCAGCGCCGATAATTTAAAAGATTATATAATCCACGATGACGCTTTATCTTGCGACGGGATGACGGCGCAAGAAGTGCTTGATGAAGCCAATACTATTTTAGGCGGATTAAGTAGCCCCCTTACCCCCGCTCAAATTAATGAGTGCGCCACTTGGATTAACGAGAAGTTTAATGGGGGCGGCGGGGACGGTTTGGCGCCAGGTGGTTCGATTACTCAATTGGCTACTATCTCGAATGAGGGATCACTTGATTTTCAATATACAGTCGGGGTAGAGAAAACCGGTGGCGATGATGATTTTTGCCAGGCGTTGAATCTTGAGGCCAAGCTTGAAGGCGTGACGAATTATACCGGAAAGTTTATGGACTTTGTTTCCTCGCTCGTAGTTTATTCGGAGACGACCAACGACTGGGAGTTTATAATTTCTTTGCCAAGTGATGCGACGGTGACCGGTAGTTGCCGTTTCGATTTTGTTTTTTCCGGTTGGCAAACCACCTTGTCTGAATTTGGGGGGTTTTCGGATATCGAGAGAGTGGATGACCCAGTTCATAGCGTAACGGTGGTGCAAGAGGTAGTGGCAATTTTCGTCGAAGAGGAAGGAGCGACGACGACGATTGAAGTAATTGAAGCGGTAACCGCCCCGATAGTAATTGAGGAAGCCACATCAACCTTGCCCGTGATTGAAGAAGTGACCGAAGAAGCGACCACGACGCCGGAAATAATTGAAGAGGTGAATCCTATCCCGGTTATTGTCGAAGTTATTGTCGAAGAAACTCCGGTCATTGTTGAACCGGAAGTACCGGAAGTAACGGTCGAGCCCCAGCCCGAGGCTGATCCGCCTCCGGCGGAAGAACCACCAGCGCCAGAACCAACAATATGAAAAATTTTCTTAAAATCTTAATTTTGCCGATCGCTGTTATTATTATACTGGCAGGCGGCGCGCCTAGAGCTTTCGCCGGCGTAACGCCTTTGAGCGTGCAGTTTGTTCCTGACCCATTATTTAATCAAACGAACTTCCTGCCTTTGGATGAAGCATCAGGCGCGGTGACGGTGACCAATAATTCCGGCGCCACCCAGAATATTTTGGCGGAAGCGATTAATGTTTCGGATAATGATAATTTCGGAAGCTTGTTGCGATTAGAAATATCAAGTGATAACGGAATAATTTTTAATAATTCTCTAGCCGATTTCTTTTCCGCGGCCGGCGAGTTTCCGCTTGGAGTAATTCCTAACGGCGAAGCCAAAACTTTCACTTTTACGATTTCTTTTATTAATTCTAACGATAATTCTTATCAAGGGAAAACTCTCGGCTTCGATATTTGCGTCGGCTTTCAAGGCGGTAATTCTCGTTGTGGCAATACCGTTGTTGGAAATGAGGCTGGAAATGAAAGTGGGGGAATCGCCGGAACCGGAAATGAAGGTGAAAATAGTGGAAGTAACGGAAGCAGTGGCGGGAGAACGATGGTCATATTTAATGAACAGGTCGTTGGCGCCTCGATAATTTGGACGACTAGCGTGTTATCAACCAGCCAGGTGATTTATGGTTTAGCTTCCGGCAGTCCTTATACTTTAACTCTGACGCCGCCCAATTTCGGTTATCCTTTGGCAACGATTGAGGATCCGACCAAAGTTGCCAACCACGCAGTTTTACTCACCGGACTTATTCCGGGCGAAACTTATGTTTATCGAGTGGTTTCACGCGCTTCCCCGCCGACCATTAGTTTCGAACGCCAGTTTACCGCGCCGTGGCTGGCGCCAGCTCGCGCCAGCGGTTTTAATTTTATTGGGAGTAATCCACCAAGAGATACCACAGACATAAACACAAACACGGCTGGAAATATTTCTGAAGAAAATGTTCCGTTAGTCGGAGAGATCGAAATTCCTTGGGTACAATCAGTGCCAGTGGCGCCAGAGAAAGGACTGAACCCTAATCGGAATCTAGCCAGTGTGTTTACATCTGATTTAGGCGGCCGATTGTTTATACCCGTTCTAGTTTTTCTGGCGATCCTCCTAATCTTTTATATAATTTGGAAACTTCGGTTACGAGTTACCGCCCGGACAAACCATTGACATCAGATTGGCGTTGCGCTAGGTATAGGAGTATTAGAAAGAGTCGGTATTTATCAGTGTTATTAATTAGTTAATAAAATTATTAATCATATGAAGATTCAAATGTTCAACTTTAATTTTCTTAAGAAAACAACGGCTTTTCTTGTCGCCACCGCGCTTGTCTTCGGTGGATTTTTTATGTCTGTTTCGCCCGCGTTAGCGGCGGATCCCGACACCGCGCCCAATCCTTTCAGCTTCACTGATCAAACCAATGTTCCGTTGGATACTGTTATTGAATCGAACTCAATCATTGTTTCGGGAATCAACGCCGCTACACCTATCTCGGTTACCGGCGGGGAGTATTCCCTTAATGGTGGTGATTACACTGCTGTTGTCGGAACGGTCCCTTATCTTGATCACACTTCTGCTCGCATCTCTACAGTCAAAGTTCGTCACACTTCCTCGGCTCTAAACAGCACGGCGGTTGATACCGTCCTGACGATTGGTGGAGTGAGCGATACTTTTACTAGCACGACGGTGGCCGCTCCCGCGCCCGTTACTTTGAGTAGCATTGCCATTACCACCCCCGCCACGAAACTCTCCTATATTGTCGGCGAGCCGTTGGATACTACGGGTTTAGTCGTGACTGGAACTTACAGCGATGGCTCTACCGCGATTGTTTCGCCAGTTGTCGTCACGGGTTTTGACAGTTCAACGCCAGTGGTTGGTCAGATTTTGGCCGTCACTTTCGAAGGCAAAACTACGACTTACACGGTTGATATCGCGGCGACAGATGATGACATCGCCCCTCCCACAGTTTCTTCCTACACGCTTAATGGTCTAGCGCAAAATGTCGTATTTAATCCGAATGATCCAGCTTCAGTTTCCATTGTTATCAATACCGATGAACCGGTTAAATTTAATCGGATTAAAATTCTTAATAGCGACAATGACGAAGTGAAATTTTTCACTCAAACCGGTAGTTTTAGCTCGACAGCGACCAAAGTCTGGGATGGCAAAGCCGGCGGTGTCGTAGTTCCGGACGGCGTGTACACACTCCAAGTAAATATCAAGGACGAGGCGGAGAATGTGAATAACAATCTTAATCTTACGCCTTATACAATAACTATTGAGACCGATGGTTCTCCAATCCCCGACACCACCGCTCCCGTCATCACCTTGCTTGGGGTTACGCCAGTCAACCTGACAGTCGACGATGCCTACACCGATGCCGGCGCGACGGCGCTGGACAATGTGGACGGCGACATCACTGCCAATCTCGTCGTGGTTAATCCCGTCAATACCGCAATCGTTGGCGCTTACATTGTTACTTACAATGTCTCCGACGCGGCCGGCAATCCCGCCGTGGAAGTGATCCGAACGGTTAATGTGGTTTCACCGGCTGTTGTTACCCCCATTACCCAAATCAATTTCACCACTCCCGCTCGAACAACTAATACTAATACCGCTTCGTTGCTACTGCTGGTTCAAACTCGCAATGCGGATGGTGTCTCGCAACCAGTTACCGAGGCAACGATCTTACATCTCCGCTCTTCTTCTCCGACTGGCGAGTTCTTGGTCAGCGGTTCTTTCTGGGTGCCAGTGATTGAACTAACGATGGAGGTCGGAATGCGTGGCCGAGTTTTCTATTATAGAGATTCTGCTCCCGGTACTCACACCTTGACCGTTACGGCGGAAGGTAAAACTTGGACACCGGCGACACAAGAAATTGTCGTGGTGAAACCGATTGATGAAACTGTCGATGTTATCAACATTGAAGCTGACAAATGGGTCTTGATCTCGGCGCCGAAATTACTTAGTGAAGCGCCAAGTGTGACTGATGACGGTGGAGTTATGTCTTTGCTCGTGTATCGAAACGGCGCTTTCGTTGTTCCAATGATTGGTGATGATGAGCTCACTAATCCGCTTAGCGCTTTCTATGTTAAAACCACCAATGCCGGTCAAGTCGGTTTTAAGTTCGCGCCGGTTAACCCTTCTCCGACTCAAATAAGTAAGCAATTGAACGCGGGTTGGAATTTGGTCGGGACAATCAATAATGGTTTAGCAGAAAATGAATTTGCCACCCTCCAGCCAGAAATGGTTGCACTCTTCGCTCCCGATATTTACAACTCAAGGAAAGACACCGGTTATCTGACCTGGGGGATAGATGCCAATCATGACCTTAACGCTAATCCAATCATCGCCTTGCCCAACAACAACCTCTCTGCTTATGATGGCTACTGGATTTATATGAATGCCGCCAAGGTGTTTACGAAGAATCTCTAAGGTTTTATGTCCAGCAAAAAATTAATCAGAGTCCCGCTCGTTCTTTTAGCAATTCTAGTTTTGCCAATGGCCGTTTTCGCGGCAACGCCGCAGTTCCCTCACCTTTTCTACGGCGGCATAACGATTAACGGCGCGCCGGCGCCAGCCGGCACGGTGGTGATCGCCAAGGTTGGCGAGGCGGAGAAAGGCCGAATCACGACAACGATTGTGGGCAAATACGGCGGACCGAACGCTTATGATCAAAAATTGTTGGTTCAAGGTGATATTGCTTCTGGCGCGACGATCACTTTCTCGACCGCTGGTCATAACGGCACGCCCGTCGCCCTCTTTGCCAGCGAGAAAATGGAAAAGTTGGATTTAACCTTCAACTTTGACAATGGTGGTGGTGGCGGTGGTGGTGGTGGCGGTGGTGGTGGCGGTGGTGGTGGTGGTGGCGGCGGAAATGTAACTTGGAAAGTGGGTGACGCCAATCGCGACGGCCGGGTGGATATTTTGGACTTCAATATCTTGATGGTCAATTGGGGCAGTTTGGTTCCGAATAATCTCGCTGACTTTAATCGCGATAGCCGAGTGGATATCTTGGACTTCAACCTGCTGATGATTAATTGGACTCTTTAATCACTTATAATTATGAAAAAATATTTACTGACAATTTTGCTGGGGGCATGCGGAATAATGGTGTTAGCGACGACGACGCTGGCGGCGACGAATATGTCGTTCACCCCCGTCCGGGTGAATGTCCGTCAAGGGCAAATTTTCACGCTGATCGTCGGCGTTAATCCTCAAGGGTTAAAGAATTATACGGCCAAGGCCGAACTCCGCTTCCCGGCCGATCTGCTGGAAGTGAAATCATTTGCGTTCGCTAATAGTTGGATGCCTCTGGCGCAACCCGGGTATGATCTCACTGATAACTTAAAGGGGACGCTGATCCGGACGGCGGGTTATCCCGGCGGGATCACGGCGCCGACGATTTTTGGCACGGTGTTTTTCCGCGCCAAGAAGAATGGCGCTGGCCTAATTACTCTAAATAACAATTCGTTCGCGCTTGATGCCAACAATCAGAATGTTTTGGCCAATATTGTGGTGCAAACAATCGTGGCCGTCTCGCCACCGGTCGTCGCGCCGGTCACGACCCCGAAACCGGCGACAGTTAAAGTTCCGACCTCCACCTCGAGCGAAGAAATCCCAATTGTCCCGGTGCCAGAACAACCGAGTGCCGCTTCGTCTACTCCGTCGCCAATCACCGCCCGATCATTATCAGCCTCTATCGGCAATCTGATTAGTCTCGGTACAGATAATGTGATTGTGGAGATATTGGTAATACTAATTATTGCCGGCGCGATTTACTTTATTATTGTTCGCCGATCACATCGCCCAAAATAAGAAGCTAAAATAAATTGACAAATAACGGGCGACAGGTAAGATACTCTCTGTGAGTCTAATAACCTATTTTAAGGAGACACGATCAGAACTGAAACATGTGAACTGGTCAACGCGTAGTCAGGCGATTAATTTTACCGCTCTGGTGATTGTTTTTTCCTTGGTGGTGGCGTTTATTCTCGCCGCCCTCGACTTCGGCTTCGTCTGGTTGCTTCGGTTCGCGATCTAAAATATGTCCAAACAAGAACTTGAACCAGAACGGAATTGGTACGCCATTCACACTTACGCGGGCTACGAGAATACCGTGGCGCGCAATCTCAAACAGCGCATTGAATCGCTGGGGATGGAGGACAAAATTTTCAATGTCATTGTGCCGGTGGAGAAGAAGGTCAAGATCAAAGGGGGCAAACGGCAGACGGTGGAGGAAAAAATTTATCCGGGTTATGTGCTGGTTAATATGGTCGTGACGGATGATTCTTGGTACATCGTTCGCAATACCCCGCGGGTGACGGGTTTCGTCGGCGCCGGCGTGGTGCCGGTGCCACTCGAGAAGTCTGAAGTGGAGACATTGTTTAAGTTGATGGGCGAGGAGACCGTTAAACACAAGATCGAGTTGGTGACAGGCGAGGCGATTGCCATTACCGACGGTCCGTTCAAAGATTTTGAAGGCAAGGTGGCGGAGGTGGACGAGAATCGCGGAAAGGTCAAAGTCCTCGTCTCGATGTTTGGTCGCGAGACGCCCGTCGAGCTCGACTTCCTGCAAGTCAAACGCATTTAGTCCTCGATACCAATATACGAATGGATGCGAATGAAACGAATAATCGAAAGAGTGAAGAAAAAATAATTTATCGGGAGTTGTGTTATCAGATAAACGGTTTACTCTTTAAGGTTCATAATGCGTTAGGAAGATATTGTCGTGAAAAACAGTATGGAGATGCATTAGAGAAATTATTTTTGGAAAATGGGGTAGAGTTTGAACGAGAAAAAGGGTTACCAATCTCAGCCATTGACAATCCAAGGAGTAATTTGGTAGATTTTAGTGTTGGCAATAAAGTTCTGCTTGATTTAAAGGCTAAGCCCGTGGTAATTAAAGAGGATTATTATCAAATGCAAAGATATTTACAAGCCAGTGGTTATAAGTTAGGCTTGATTGTGAACTTTAGAAATCGGTATTTGAGACCTATTCGTATCATTCGTCTAAATTCGTAAAATATTTGTATTATGGCAAAGAAGATAGAAAAGAAAATCAAACTCCAAATCCAAGCTGGTAAGGCGACCCCCGCGCCGCCGGTGGGCACGGCGCTCGGACCCGCGGGCGTCAACATCGGCGACTTTGTCAGTAAGTTTAACGCCGCGACTAAAGCTCTCGGGGACGACATTATCCCCGTCGAGCTTTCCGTCTATTCCGATCGAACCTTCACTTTTATTTTGAAGACTCCGCCGGCGTCGCGCTTGATTCTGAAGGCAGTCGGGATAGAGAAGGGTTCGGGGAAAAATTTAGTTTCCAAGGCGGGCAAAATTACCAAGGCGCAAGTTAAGGCGATTGCCGAACGCAAACTACCCGATCTCAACACCACTGATCTCACCGCCGCTATTTCCATTGTCGAAGGCACCGCCCGCTCGATGGGCATTGAAGTGGTGGGGTAGGGTGTCCTTATTTCTAGCTCTCTTTTTACCCATTGACAAGAAAACTCATTCGTGTATACTTATGGCAGTTCTTTGTTAGGTGGCAAGCTTCAAATCTGCTGTGTAGGCAGATAGGGAGTCGGCCTAAATTGAGGAGTAGATAGTATGGCTCGTTTGAGAAGTGAATTCCTGTCGTCTCTCGGTGTGATGTTCCAAATCTGCAAGGCGCTAGTTGATGAGGTATTGGCACAAGGAGGAACGGATGCCGACCTGCGTCGAATTCAAACGGATGCGACCCTTCGTTGCAAGCTCGCCAATCTTATCGTTAAAAAGGAAAAAGGGGTGGAAGCAAAACTCATCCCACCCCCCGGCGGTCGTCTGCAGATCGTACGTGTACCCGTTGATCCCCAGCGTGACTGGCAGGAAGCGATAAATGTCGCCGGTCCCAACACCCCCGCTAGTTACAACGTTCGAAAGGTTGGCAATCTCTACTTACCCACCGCTGGTGCCATCAAGGACACTGACATGATCCTGATGAACTTCGGCCCGAATCGCGGTAGTTGGAATGAAACTCTGGCGTGGGGTAAAGCCAACAACCTTAAGCTCACTGTTCCCCGTCAAGTCTTTGCTATCGGCGAGCATCATCCCCAGCTTCATAAAGAACTTGGGATGGATCCGATGTATGTCGTGGCCACCACCGAATGCACCTTCGGGGGCAGCCAGCAGGCTTGCGATGTGTGGTGGGGCGATGCCGGGCGCGAGGCGGGCCTGTATTGGGTGAGCGACTATGGTAGCGCCAGCGGTTGGTTTGCTTTCGTTCGCCTGCCCGACGGCAAGGCGGGCAAGTCCTCGGGTCTGGGAAACTAGGCTTAAGCCCTCGGAACCTTGGGACTTATCCCTTCCGCCGCGTGAATGTACTTCGGTACTTCACGCGGCGTTTTGTGTTAAAATATGTTTGGTAGTAGGTGAATATTAGTAAGAGATTAATTAAGATTTCTTGCCACCGAATCCAGTATCCATAAGTTGAGAGCGTCTTCGTTTGCTTTTGAGCGGATTAAGACGGAGGACTTATGCAGACACTTCAAAAATGGAGTTACTTGGTAGAGAGAGCTAGGGCATTACGATGCCGAATTAGATACAGTCTCAAGTTTTCTTTCTAACGAATCCAAGAGACGGTGGTTTGGACGACTCTCTTTGCAAAACCTTCGAGGGCAACCAGCAGGCTTGCAATGTGTGGTGGAACGATGCCGAGCGCGAGGCGAGCCTGAATTGGGTGAGCAACTATGGTAGCGCCAACGATTGGTTTGCTTTCGTTCGCAACTCACTTCATTTCTCCTCCACTTTTGCAGTGGGGGAGTTTTGTTTAGTTAGAGTCCGTTCAAGGGCTTTCATCAGTTGCCCATGCCAGCCGCCGAGCATTCGACCAATCGGTTCCAGCTTTTCTGATAAGTGAATATATTTTTTGTCCTCTAGCGAATCCGTTTCCCAGAGAATCATCAACAGAATTTTGATCGTATCAATTTTTCTGATTGCCAAGCGCACAAAGGGTAACTTCTCCAGCGGTGCGAGGAAGGAGGCCGTCGCGGTTGCTTCGATGGTTTCAATTAGAATACTATCAACTCTTTGTCCCAGAGTATGACGATGAGTTTTCGGCAAAATCTGATAATATTGAAACCAAATTAAGTAAACACTCTTTAATTCTTGCAATAATGGCAAAAGTTTTCTCAAATTTCCGTCGGGGGGGGGATGACTTCAAAGTATGTCTAAGATTTTCCATTTATCTTACGATCATATCATCTCTGTCGAAAATTTGCTCGACGCGTGGCGGGAGTTTGTCCGAAACAAGAGCCGAAGGCATGATGTGCTGGAATTTGAGTTTCATTTAATGGATAAAATTTTAATTTTGCATCGGGACTTGGCTTCTAAAAATTATCGTCATCAACCTTACGAATTCTTTCAGATCAACGATCCGAAACCGCGCGATATCCATAAAGCAACGGCGGGGGATCGGCTAGTTCATCATGCGATTTACCGTTCGCTTTACTGGTTTTACCATCAAGTTTTTATTCCCGATTCCTTTTCTTGCCGTCTCGGCAAAGGAACGCACAGGGCCATTAATCGCCTTAGAACTTTTTCTTATCAAGCCAGTCAAAATCATTCTAAAACTCTCTGGGTGTTGAAGTGCGATATCCGGAAATTTTTTGCGACTATTGATCAAGAAATACTGCTTGGTTTGTTGAAACAAAGAATTCCTGATCTAGATATTATCTGGCTTCTTGAACAAATGGTCCACAGTTTTCATTCCGCTCAGATTGGGGTCGGTTTACCGCTTGGAAACTTAACCTCCCAACTGTTCGTCAATATTTATATGAATGAATTTGATCAGTTTATGAAACGGAAACTCAAGGTTAAACATTATCTGCGTTACGCTGATGACTTTGTCTTGTTGTCAGATAATCGTCAGTGGTTGGAGAAGCAGTTGTTGTTGATTGATCAGTTTCTCGCCGGAAGATTGAAACTCACTTTGCATCCCGATAAGATTTCCATACAGACTGCTGCTTCGGGGGTGGATTTTCTCGGTTGGGTTAATTTCCCTGATCATCGAGTTTTGCGGATAGCAACCAAGAACCGAATGTTTAGAAATATCAGAATAAAAGAGGAGAAGAGAGAAACAGTGGAGTCTTATCTTGGTCTTTTGAAACATGGCAATGCTGTTAAACTTTCAAAACAAGTTTTGACCACCGCCCGCTCGATGGGCATTGATAAACCCAAATTATTTGTCTATAATTCAAAAGATGAAGGCTGATCTCATTCTCAATAAGGGTATCTTCGCCGGAGCGAAGACGTCTGATCGAATTATCCACGACTATAAGGAATTGAAGAAGATCGTTAATCATTGCCGTGGTTTGGGATTAAGAATTGTGCTGACTCAAGGCACCTTCGATATGGCGCACATTGGCCACGGTCGTTATCTTCAAGAAGCCAAGAATCATGGTGATATCCTGATTGTTGGCGTAGACAGCGATGAAAAGGTCCGCGCTCGGAAGGGGCCGGAGCGACCGGTTGTCCCTCATGTTGAGCGCTTGGAGATGCTCACGCACTTACGACCCGTTGATCTCGTGGTGCTTAAAGAAATCCACTATCCTAAGTATCATTTGATTAAGACGGTCCAACCTGACGTGCTGATTGCCACTCGGGGAACCTATGACAAGAAGAAGCTTAGGGAGGTGAAGAAGTTCTGTGCGCGAGTGATTATTTTGAAGCCTCAAGCCACAACGAGCACTAGCGCCAAGATTCGTCTGATGCAGATCAACACGGCGAAGAAGGTGGGTCGCACTCTCACGCCGAAGATTATGAGCGCGATTGAAGACGCCTTGAAAGAATTGCATAATTAAGTTATGACTAAGGCCATCGTCGCTTATGTGCCGGTGCTCCACGAGGGGTATCGGTCTTTCTTCGCCAAACATCCCGAAGTTAAAACTCTTTATCTTTTGGGCAATACGGTCATTGAGCGCTTCCGGCCACTGGTTAAAGATATTCGCCGACTCGATCCAGTTTTAATGAAAAAAGTGATTGAGGCGTTAGGGGTTTTTAAAAAAATAGAAATTGTTGAAAATGATGGTCTGGGAGATATAGAGGAGACTACTTTAGTAATGCCGGATGAGGATGTGAGCCGAGACGTGGTCCCCGAATTTTTTAAAGACAAAAAAATAATCTTCGACACCATCTTCTTGCGCTGGCATCGAAATAATGCGGTGGCCGAGCAATCAGTCCTCGCTGATCAAGAAATCTCTCAAGCGGAGTTCGATAAAAAGATGATTGACTTGGCGGCCAGAGAGGGAGCGAAGAGTGCGGATTGGTATCGGCAGGTGGGGGGAGTGGTCGTGAGAGAGAATAAAATTATTTTAGTCGGTCATAATCACCATGTGCCGGACGAAGATCTATCTAATCAACAAGGTGATCCGCGAGCCAACTTTAAACAAGGGATCAAGATCGAACTCTCGACCTCTCTGCATTCCGAAGCGGGGCTGATCGCTCTCGCCGCGAAGCAGGGACTCTCGCTCGAAGGGGCTCATCTGTACATTACGGATTTCCCTTGCCCGCCTTGTGCCAAGCTGGTGGCTTATTCAGGAATTAAAAAACTTTACTACCATAAAGGTTACGGCGTCCTCGACGGGGTCTCGATTCTAAAAGATCAAGGTGTAAAAATTATTTGGGTAAAGTAGAATTAGAAATCCTTTTTCTTCTCGTAATTTTTTGATTGGCCGAACTTGAAACGCCAAGCTTCGTCGGGGGCGAGGGCGGTGAGATCAGGCTCGATGAGATGAGCATGGAGATGAAGGACGCTACTACCATAGGAACCCTCCTCCGAACGGCCGAAGCGGATAGCAATGCCGCCGCCCGGAATTCGGCGCTTCTTCGTCTCTTCGGCAAACATTTCAATCAACTCCTGCCCGGCTGGGGGAGCCATCTCCTCTAGACGCTCAATGTGAGTTTTATAAATCGCGAGCAGTTGATGCTTCACCTTCTCATACGGCCATTGGTTATCCGTCAGCCACCAATATTTACCCTCTTTCAAGATTGGCTTCTTATGATACTCCTTTAAATTTTCAGGGCAGAAGGGGCAATGACCTTGCTGCTCAATCTCTTCCATCACCCCGCGCTGATCGTTGCGACGCACGGTGCCTAGATTGATGTGTTTATTTTTTCCGCTCATAGATTCTGAATGTTGAATCATAATCATTTTTCTCATCGGCTGGATATTTTTCTTCTCTGATTAATTTCCATTCCATCTCTTCTAGTTTAGGGAAATAGGCATCGCCGTCAACTTCCGCTTCAATCAGTGTCAAATAAATTTTATCCGTTTTCGGCAAAGCTAGTCTGTAGACTTCCTCCCCGCCGATAATAAATATTTCCTGATCTCTCGCCTTCATCTCAATTTCTGATAAATTATTGATCACCAAGCAGCCTGGCGCCGAGAAATCTTTTTGCCGCGTTAAGATTATATTCTCCCGATCTAGTAACGGCTTCCCGATTCGCGCCAAGATGGATTCATAAGTTTTCCGCCCCATCACGACTGGGTGGCCCAAAGTGAGCGCCTTGAAGCGCTTGAGGTCGCCCGACAAGCGCCACGGGAGTTCATTCTTTTCCCCGATCACCCCATTCCGCGCTTGAGCAACGATAATTGAGAAGCTCATATGGCAACAGGGATAGCCTTGATCCCCGGATGAGGATTGTAATTTTTAAGAGTGAAGTGCTCACGGCGGAAGGCGAATAAATCTTTAACCGACGGATCAAGGAGGAGCTGGGGGAGCGAGCGCGCTTCGCGCGCGAGCATGGTCTCGACGGCCGGCATCTGGTCCACATAGATATGAGCATCGGAGAAGCTGTGGACATATTCATAGGCCTCAAGCCCCGTCACTTGGGCGATCATCATGAGGAGGGCGCCGTATTGAACCATGTTGGAGGGCACGCCGACCGGCGTGTCGGCGGAACGCTGGAACATGTGCAGGGTCAATTTACCATCAATCACCCGCAGATGAACCCAGCCGTGACAGGGCGCGACCACGACCTGCTGCTGCTTGCCCTTACCGCGACCGATGGATTGTGGGATCCACGGACTCACGAAGTGGGTGCGGAGTTGCGGCTCTTCCTGAATCTGCTCGATGATGTGCTTGAATTGGTTGAAGACTTGACCGTCCTTAGTCGGGAAGTCGTGGAAGGCGGGGCCGTAAGAACCAGGGCCGAGATCGCCGGCGGGGAGTCCCCGTTTCGCACACTTTTCCGGTGTCGCCCAATTACGCCACCAAGAGCAGCCGAACTTTTCTAATTCGGCGAGCGTCCGACCACCGTTAATGAAGCAGCAGATCTCACCGATCGCTTGTTCCCAGACTGTCACCGGCAAATTGTCGGAGATCTTCGGGGCCATATTGCGCTCGGTGATCATCGGGAAGCCCTCGGCGAGCCTGAAGCGCATCGGATTCGGACCAATTAAGGTGATGGCGTCAATCCCTTGCTGACTCGGCGTCCGCACCCCCCGATCCACAATATCCTTGAGTAAACGCTGATATTGGCTCATCTTTTCCATCGCTTTATCTTAGCAGTTTTTCTTGTTACCCTTAAGTCTAAGATGGAAATCAGAATTAAGAGGCTCCACCCCGAAACCAAACTCCCGAGCTACGCTCACCCGGGGGATGTTGGAATGGATTTGTTTTCGTTGGATGATTATGAACTTAAGCCGGGCGAGCGGCGGATCTTCCCGGTCGGTTTTGCTTTGGAGTTTCCAACCGGTTACGCGGCGATTGTGAAGGATAAAAGTAGTTTGCCGAAGAATGGCGGGATCCACACGATGGGCGGTGTTTTCGACGCCGGTTATCGCGGGGAGTACAACGTCAATCTAATCAATCTGGGGCAAGACTCCTATCAGATAAAACAGGGGGATAAAATTGCCCAGCTAGTTATTTTTCCAGTCGCGATCGCTGAATTGAGAGAAGTGGAAACTCTTTCCGATTCCAGTCGCGGGTCGGGCAGATTTGGCAGTACGGGGAAATAATATCTCTTTTGCCTTTTGTCCCAAGTTTGTTAATCTTAGGTTGATGAAAGACAAGCAAATTGAGCGGTTGATTGGGATGGAAAAGAAACGGCAGAAGCGGGTGATTAATTTAATTGCCTCGGAAAATTATGTGTCGAAAGATGTCCTTACGGCGCTCGGCTCCGAGCTGACGAATAAATATGCCGAAGGGTATTCCGGTCATCGCTATTATGGTGGCAATGAGATCTCGGATCAGGTTGAGAATTTGTGTAAAGCTCGCGCCCTAAAACTTTTTGGTCTGAAAGAAAGTGAATGGGCGGTGAATGTCCAGCCGCTTTCTGGCTCGCCAGCCAATCTTGCCGTCTATCTTGCCCTTGTCCCGAGCGGAGTCGAGGGGAAAATTATGGGGATGTCGCTCGACCACGGCGGTCACCTGACGCACGGTCATAAAGTCTCGATCACCGGCAAATTTTGGACGCCAATTCATTACGGCGTGAATCGCGAGACCGAGCAACTTGATTACAATGAAATCGCCATGATCGCCAAACGCGAACAGCCGAATATTATTGTTACGGGGTTTACCGCTTATCCGCGAATTATTAATTGGCAAAAGTTTCGGCAGATTGCCGATGCTTGCCCGAACCCGCAGGGGGCGGGTGGTGGAGCCTACTTGATGGTGGATATGTCGCATTTGGCGGGTCTCGTGGCCGGCGGAGTTTATCCTAGCCCATTCAAATATGCCGATGTCGTGACGACCACGACGCACAAAACTTTGCGCGGACCAAGATCAGCTTTAATCTTTTCCAAAATTGATGAGCGGGAATTAGGTAAGAAGATTGATAAGGCTGTATTCCCGGGCTTGCAAGGTGGGCCGCACCTCAATCAAATCGCGGCTGTGGCGGTTGCATTGAAGGAAGCGAGCCGGCCAGAGTTTAAAAAATATGCCAAGCAAGTGATGAAAAATGCTAGGGCCTTGGCCGACGAGCTTGCTCGTCTAGGCTGGCGGCTGGTTAGTGGCGGGACCGATTCGCATTTGATCTTGGTAGATACTTGGATGAAGGGCAAAGGGATTTCCGGCAAGACGGCAAGCGATGCTCTCGAAAAAACTGGAATCATTGTGAATAAAAACACGATCCCATTCGACACGCGGAGTCCGGTGGATCCGTCAGGGATCAGATTGGGCACGCCGGCCGAAACGACGCGGGGGAAAAAAGAAAAAGATTTTGTCGCTATCGCGAAGCAAATTGATAAAATTTTAAAAATTGAATGTTGCCAAAACCAACTTTTGTGATAGTATTAACGTGATCGAAAGAGGTCAAATTTACTACTAATTTAAGCTCCGCCAAAGGCGGACAAGCCTAATAATATGTCTAAAAAATATTTGTTTCTCGGTTTGTTAATCATCTCGTTTCTCATTGCACCCTTATCCACTCGGGCTTTAACGACGGCCGAACAAATTGCTCAATTGCAACAGCAAATCTTGATGCTTCAGGAACAATTGCGTCAGTTGCAAAATCAGCAACCCAACACTTGGTGTCACACTTTCAATGTCAGTTTTGGGGTGGGGACGAATAGTCAAGATGTCAGAGAGCTTCATACCGCGCTGGGCAAAGAAGGATTTCCAGTGCTGATAGATAAAGATATAAATGGCGTAAACCGATATAATGAAAATACCGCCTCGGCGGTTTCTCGTTTCCAATTAAAGTATCAAAGCGAGATTCTCGCCCCACTCGGTCTCACCACGCCCACCGGCTATGTCGGCCCCTCGACCCGCCGTGTTCTCAATCGTCTATATGGGTGCGGAAATGTTGTGCCACAACCGCAGGTGTTTATTACACCAAAGAGTTTGCCACCCGTAATTGAGGGACAAAACCGAACTGACATTTTTGCTTATAGTTATAATCAAAAGTTACAAGCCCATGGTTTTTCTTCAGGAAGTCTTCAGTGGTCAATAATTAATGGATCTTTGCCAACGGGTTTTGGTTTGGAGAAAGATTATGGTCCTATCCCCATGGTTCCTCCTGGCCAACCATGGCCTGCAATGCCAGAAACCTATTTAGCCACTATCGGAGGTGTTAGTCGGGTATGGAATTTAACTCCCGGTGTCTACACTTTCACTGTCCAAGCCACCAATGGGACACAAACCGCTCGACAAACTTACTCTCTTACTGTTTTGGGAGCAATTAGTGGTAATCTCCCGCCGGTAATTTCCGGTGTCTCTGGTCCGACTTCCCTTAATGTCGGTCAGACTGGAACTTGGACTGTGAACGCGAGCGATCCGGAGAATGGACAGCTTTGGTATTATGTTGATTGGGGCGACCGAGTCATCATTGATTACGGTGGTATTGGGGCTAATGGTATTCCGTCTGATTTTCGCCAAACTACCACTTTCACTCACACCTACTCAACCGCCGGTAATTACACCGCGAAATTTTTGGTTCGCGACACCGCTGGTCAATCCGCGCAGACAAGTTTGAGCGTGGTGGTGGGGACAAATGCAAATAATAGAATTACCGTCCTCACTCCGAAAGGTGGAGAAGTATGGCCGATAGGTTCTTGGCAGGATATTGTATTTAAACTACCGGACAATTTTGTTGATCCTAAAATTGCACCGATGAATGTGGGTGTGTCGTTCGAAAATGGTCCAACTAACGGGTTTGTTATTAATGCCACTGACTTACAACAAATGTCTGATGGGAGTTTTAGGATAAAAACCCTTGTTCGTTTAGCGCCCATTAATCAAAACAGTCAACCAATTTTAAGACCAGGGCAATACAAAGTTAAGTTAGAATTGTTTGAAACAATCGCCGCCTTACCTTGTATTGGATGTGTTGGCATCAGTTCTGGATTATTGGCTGTTGGTATAAGTGATGGTTATGTCACCGTTGATAATTCACCACAAACCATCACCGTCACTTCACCGAATGGCGGCGAGCAGTGGGTGGCGAATTCGACTCACGCCATCACTTGGCGTTATAACGGCGCGACTAACACCACGAAAGTTGATTTGTATCTTTACAGATACCAGCCGTGTCATACTTCGACTTGCATTCAGATTCCCAATCCATCAATTGTTTTAGACAAAAACATTCCCGCGGGAACTGCTTACAATTGGATTGTAGCGACTGATATTGTCAACAACGCTATCCCAACCGGGAATTATTATCTGGATGTTTGTTCAGCCGGCTCATTGACTAACTGCGACTCGAGCGATAATTACTTCACGATTACAAATTGATTGCCATCTTTGGGCCAATGTGCTAGCTTAGTCATTGCTTCCTCCTTTTCTTGTTTGGTTGTCTGGTCGAGTCAGTGTCAGTGGCTGGTCATCGTGGCTCCCGACAACTGAACCACGGAAAAGAGGAGCGACGGGGTCCCGGCCGAGTGTGCTTTGCCTTCTTTCACACACTCGAGTCCGGGGCCTTTTTTTGTTATGCACGCGTTGCTTTTAGTTGTCAGGTTGTGATAAACTAACCATTATGAATATGGTTGCTACTATTTCTAAACAAGTTACCAAAGGCGAAGAACTCGTGGTTATTCCTCGTCGCGAGTATAATGAATTGCAAGAATTTAAACGAATTCGTGAGTTTACACCGACGCTAGCTGAAAAACGGGTACTGAAGAAAGCGCGTCTTGATTACAAAAAAGGCAATTATTTAACCATCGATGAACTTAGGCAAAAGTTGGGTTTTGCTCGTTCGTAAAGATGTTTATCGTAAATTGGAAAAGTTTCCCGTTTTTGACCGTACCCGTTTGACCCAAGTAGTTGAAAGTTTGTCAACCGATCCTTTTGCTGGTGATGTTGAGAAGATGGGAGGAGAAGAAGATACATGGCGTCGTCGTGTCGGCTCATATCGTATTTTTCTCGAGTTAATCAAAAAGGATAGGGTGGTTTATGTTTTTGATGTTGAGCGTCGAAAGTCAAACACTTATTAACAGCTCAATATGTTACAAGAAATCACTAAATGGCTTGAGGAGACGGTGAAAAAATTGGATTACCCTATTGATCTAGTGGCGGGTCGGTGGGGAGTAAAACATCCAGATGAACTCGCCCGTGGCGACTACGCCACGAATATTGCTTTGGTGTTGGGGAAAGAGCTGAAGCAGAAGCCAATGGAGTTAGCAGAACAGATTGTTGACGTTCTTAATATTAAGGTCGCACCTTTGGGATCCCTTAAGGTGCGACCTTGGTTGGATCGGGTTGAAGTCGCTTCGCCCGGTTTCATAAACTTTTTTCTTACCCGAGATTTTTTTACAGACGAGTTCAAGAAAATTTTAGAGCAGGGTGATAAATATGGGAAAGAAATTACTGAAATCGGGAAGAAGGTAATGATTGAATACACTGACCCGAATCCGTTCAAAGAATTTCATATCGGACATCTGATGTCGAACACGATTGGCGAAGCGATTTCTAGATTAATTGAATCACAAGGCGCAGAAGTGAAGCGCGCGTGCTATCAAGGCGATGTCGGATTGCATGTGGCGAAAGCGATCTGGGGGAGCTTAAAACTTAAAGAGAAAAACTTAAAAGAGATTAAAAAGTGGGGCGAAGTGTATGTGCTTGGGTCGCAGGCATATGACAGTGATGAAACGGCGAAGCAAGAAATTAATGAAATTAATAAAAAAGTTTACAACCGATCAGATACGGAAATAAATAAAATTTATGACACTGGTCGGCAAGTGAGTCTTGATTATTTTGAGACGATTTATCAGCGTCTCGACACCAAGTTTGATTATTATTTTTTTGAGAGTGAGATGGCGAAAGCGGGGGTGGAAATTGTTGCGCGGTTTTTGGAAAAAGGAGTGTTTGAAAAAAGTGATGGGGCAATAATATTTAAGGCGGAGAAATATAATTCCCATTTGCATACGCGAGTGTATCTCACATCGCAAGGTCTGCCGACTTATGAAACGAAAGAACTTAGTTTGCATTTTGCTAAAGCTAAAGTTTATCCCGCTGATCTTTCGGTTATCATTACCGCCAATGAGCAGGATAAGGTGTTTGAAGTGGGACTTGAAGCTCTGCGCCAAATAGATTCAGCATTAGCTTTTAAAATCAAGCATCTTTCTCACGGTTTGTTGCGATTACCCACCGGCAAAATGGGTTCGCGCACTGGCGCGGTGATTACCGCCGAGAGTTTATTGACCGAAATTAAAACAGTGGTTAGCGAAAAAATTGCCGAACGCGTTTTCTCGCCAGAAGAAACAGAAAAAATTGCCGAAGCGGTAGCGGTGGGAGCGATCAAGTACTCGATTCTAAAACAGTCACCCGGGCGGGATATTATTTTTGATCTGGCGAAGTCGCTCTCGTTCGAGGGGGATTCGGGGCCATATCTTCAGTATAGTTATGTTCGTGCACGGGCAGTAATCGAAAAAGCGATTGCCGAAAATATTTTGCCGAATCTAGTTCAAGCGTCCGCCTCATCGGCGGGCAGGCCACCCGAGATTAGCGAACTAGAAAAACAGCTCACTCGTTTTCCAGAAATAGTTGTTCGATCAGCCACGCTTTATGCTCCTAATTTGCTTGTCACTTACCTCACTGAACTCGCATCATCCTTCAACGCCTATTATGCCACCCAAAAAATTGTTGACTCCACTGACCCGCAGTCGCCCTATCGTCTTGCTCTCACCACCGCCTTTTCCCACATTATGAAATCTGGACTCACTTTTCTCGCCATTCCTGTGCTAGAGAGAATGTAGCCTTGAACATTTGAGCGGATTAGTTCATTAAGTGATGTTGTGGGTGTGTGGGTGTGAAATTGTAACGGTCGTAAACATTTCACCCCCAGATAAGTTTTTGGTATAGTAGAGATCTGTTCAGTTAAAAACATGATGGAAAATAATAAAGTTGAATATCGAAGCAAGGTTAAAAAAGCAATTTTAGCCACACTCGTTCTCGGCGGAGTAGTCGCTCTGGCGGTGGTTGCGCCCAATGCGGTTCAATTGCTTAAGTATGTGATAAAAGACGGATGTCAGAAACGCAATCGCTTAGCTTACACCCGTCGAGTAGCCAATTCTTTAGTTGACAAGGGAATGGTAGTTAAAATCAAAAATGGTCGTGGACAAACCTTGCTACGAATCACCAGAGAGGGAAGAGAAGAATTAAAACGTTACTTGACCCAAGAATTAAAAATTGAAAAGCCCCGGCGTTGGGATGAGAAGTATCGGCTAATTATTTTTGATATTAAAGAAGTTCGGCGGAAAGTTAGAGACGAATTAAGAAAGTGGTTGGAACATCTAGGTTTCAAAAAATTGCAAAACAGTGTTTGGGTTTATCCCTATGAATGTCGGGAAGTGATAGTTTTACTAAAATCGCAATTTAAAATTGGTCAGGATGTACTCTATATCACTGCCGACGAAATAGAGAATGACCGTTGGTTGCGCGCGGACTTCGGCTTGCTTTAGGTGGGTGCGAAATTGTAACGGTCGTAAACATTTTAAGTCATAGCGCGTGCTATACATGGCGCTATTGACAGCCAAGCTAGGATATGCATATAATATAGCAGTTCTTTGAATTGTAAATCAAATCGACCCACTTCTGGTTCTGACTCGTGGTTAGAACTTGTAAGTGAGTCACTTTTAGAAGGGAAACAATTATGACCAAGTTAGTCATCACCCCACCTCCTGATGGTCTCTTGCACACCGTCCGTGTTGGAAATGCCGAAATTATCCTAATGAGGTTCAGCCTGTATTATCACTGTAGCGACGTCAATTTGTTCGTCAGAGCTCTGGAGTGGGCTGAGATTGTTGGACTTAATCTAACTACTCCCCACCAAGTTTCGGTCATTAGGGAAAGGTATCCCAACCTCTACGAACACAAACCCGAAATATCTTATGTCGTAGCCACCGAGGTTTGTGTCTTTCGCGGTCGTGAGTCGATTTTCTGTGCGTCGTGGTTCGGTGGCGAGAACAACAAGGGGTCATATCGCGATAGCTATGAGGGCTCTTTTGGTAATGTCGACCCTTGGTTTGCTTTCGTTCGCCCGCTTACCGGAGGGGCGGTAAGTGATTAGGACTTTGATCTTCGGCTCGACATCACACAATGATGTCGAGCCGATTTTTTTATGCTAAAGTTAGTAATTATGGCGGAAGAAAAAAGTCCCTTAGCCAAGAAAGAGGAAGAGATCCTCGAGTTTTGGCAAGCGAATAAAATTTTTGAGCAGACGCTCGCGAAGCCCGCTCCGCGGGGTGACTTTGTTTTCTATGAAGGTCCGCCTTATGCCAACGGCTTGCCCGGCATTCATCATCTGGAAGCGCGGTCGTTTAAGGATGTGATTCTTCGCTATCGAACGATGCGGGGCTTCCATGTGTCTCGGCGCGCCGGCTGGGATACGCACGGCTTGCCGATTGAAATGGCGGTGGAAAAGAAGTTGGGTCTGACGAGCAAAAAGGAAATCGAAGAGAAAGTAGGGATTGATAAGTTCGTTGTCGCGGCGAAAGAGAATGTCTTTTTTTATAAAGCCGAGTGGGAAAAGTTCACTCGGCGAATCGGTTACTGGCTGGACTTTGAACATGCTTATCTCACGATGTCTGCCGATTATATGGAGTCAGTGTGGTCGATAATTAAACAAGTCTCGGATCAAGGATTGTTGTATCAAGATTATAAAGTTTTGCCGTGGTGTCCGCGGTGTGGCACGGCGCTCTCGAGTCACGAGCTGGCGCAGGGATATAAGGAGGTGAAGGATACCGCGGTTTATGTAAAGTTCAAAATCAAAAATCCAGAGAAACATAATTTGCCGGTAAACACTTTCTTGGTGGCTTGGACGACGACGCCGTGGACTTTGCCGGGCAATGTGGCGCTCGCGGTGGGGGAGAAGATTAATTATTTTTTGCAACAAGTTAATGATGAATATTTAATCTCGGCTGAACCATCAGCAAAACCAGTTCTGGCTTCGCAACTGATTGGTCTTGAGTATGAACCGCTTTTCCCGTACCTGAAAGATAATTTACCGGCGAGTGAGCGAGAGAGATTAGACAAAGCATTCAAAGTTTATTCGGCTGATTTTGTCTCCACCAACGAAGGGACGGGGATTGTTCACACCGCGGTAATGTATGGCGCGGATGATTTTGAATTGGGAACGAAAGTCGGTTTACCTAAATTTCATCTGGTGAATCCGGCGGGCGAATTTATCGCCGGCGCGGGCAAGCTCTCGGGCCGGTCGGTAATGGAAACGAATATTGATATAATCATCGATCTTAAACAGCGCGGACTTTTATTAAAGAAAGAGAGTGTGACTCACACTTACCCTTTTTGCTGGCGCTGTCAGACCCCACTTATTTATTACGCGCGTGATTCGTGGTATATCCGAATGTCGGCGCTGCGGGAAAAATTGCTGGAAGCAAATAATAAAATAAATTGGATGCCATCGCACATTAAAGATGGCCGTTTCGGCGAATGGCTCCAAGAAGTGAAGGATTGGGCAATCTCGCGCGAGCGGTATTGGGGGACGCCGTTGCCGGTGTGGGCGGGGGGAAATCAAAAATTAGTGATTGGTTCAATTGAAGAATTAAAAAAACACACGCAAAAGTCTGGGAATAAATATTTTGTGATGCGTCACGGCGAAGCTGATAATAATGTTGCCAATCGAGTCAGTTCGAAGTTCGATAATCCCGATCACTTAACGGCGGTCGGGCGCGCGGGCGTGATGGAAGCTTCCAAATTATTAACGGCGGAGAAAATCGATGTAATTATTTCATCGGATTTTATCCGCACCAGAGAAACGGCTGAACTGGTGGCGGAAGTTTTAGGTTTGGTCAAGACCGAAATTAAGTATGATGCTCGTTTGCGCGAAGTCAATCACGGCGATCTTAACGGACAGTCCACACAAGTTTACTATGATTATTTTAAGACCCGGGAAGAATATTTTACTAACCGTTTACCCAACGGGGAAAGTCTGATGGAAGTTAAACGACGGATGGGTGAATTCTTGTATAACTTGGAAATTAAATATCAGAATAAAAAAATTTTAATTATCACACATGAAAGTCCGAGTTGGTTACTTTTCGCTACTGCGGATGGAGCTGATTTAACCCAGACGCTCATCTTGCGTGGAGATACCGCCGATTTTTTGAAAAATGCTGAAGTGCGGGAGTTGAATTTTGTTCCTCTGCCTCATAACGCCGACTACGAGCTTGATCTCCACCGACCGTTTATTGATAGTCTAGAATTAATTAGCGAGACGGGAACAGTTCTGAAACGCACGCCCGAAGTGTTGGACGTTTGGTTCGATTCCGGCGCGATGCCGTGGGCGCAAGATCACCAGCCTTTCTCCGGACAGGAATTATTATATCCGGCTGATTTTATTGCTGAAGCAATCGATCAGACGCGCGGTTGGTTTTACACTTTATTGGCGGTCGGCGTTCTTCTGAAAAAGGGTTCGCCGTATAAGAATGTAATTTGTCTCGGGCACATTCTCGATCACGAAGGGAAGAAGATGTCGAAGTCAATCGGCAATGTGGTTGATCCGTGGTTGATGATGGATAAATACGGCGTGGATGCTTTGCGCTTCTGGATGTACACCGTCAACGCCCCCGGCGAGTCGAAGAATTTCGATGAGACCAGCGTGGTTGAAGTGGTGCGGAAAGTTATCAATCCGCTGATGAATGTGTTGGCTTTTTATAAACTTTATCGCAACGAAGCTGGCGCACTTCCCGAAGTTTCTAATTCGGAACAAATTCTCGATCGGTGGCTCGTGGCGCTTCAAGCTGATTTGACCCAACGAGTAACCAAACATCTTGAAGATTACCAAATTACAGAAGCGACGCGCTTGCTCCGGGATTTTATCGCGGATCTTTCCCAATGGTATTTACGGCGATCACGGGATCGAATTCGTGGCACTGACTCGGCCGACCGCGCCGCCGCCCTCGGCACGCTCAAATGGAGTCTTCGGCAGTTCGCTCAACTCCTCGCGCCGTTTATGCCGTTTCTGGCGGAAGACATTTATTGCGAGCTTCGGCAAACTGACGAGCCGGTTAGTGTTCATCTTACTCTTTGGCCAGAGGAAACGAAAAACGCAAAACGAAAAATTAATTCAAAATATGAAAATTGTTCGAGAGATTGCGTCTCTCGGTTTGGAAGCCCGCGCCCGCGCGGGCGTGAAAGTGCGCCAACCACTGCAAACGCTTTTCGTCCAAGGGTTGAGACCAGCCGATTTAACTGAAGATTTTATTTTACTTATTAAAGATGAAGTGAATATCAAAGAAGTGTTATGGCAAACTGATCTGACCGAAACGGTGAAGCTTGATTTGACCATCACCCCCGCGCTTCGCGCCGAGGGGCAAGTTCGCGATTTTATTCGCCAAGTTCAAGATCAACGGAAGGAGTCCGGCCTTACGCCAAGCGATCAGATTATTCTTTTTGTCACTGCCTTACCAGCCGAGCAAGTGATTCTTGAATCCGCGCGCGACGAAATTTGTCGAGTAGTGAGCGCCACCGAGATTCGCTTTAGTTCGGGTGAAACCATCGAGATTCGTTTGGAGCGCATTTAATGCCTCACTATCTTTATCAAACTGAAGGTTTTATCATCGGCAGTCGTTCAACCGGCGAGGGCAGTCGTTTGCTCGACCTGCTCACTCATCGTTTAGGCCGCGTGTCGATTCTCGCGCAGGGGACAAGAGAGTTGCGATCGAAGTTGCGTTATCACTTATCGGAGCTGACTTTTTTCCAGGCGACCTTGGTGAAGGGGCGAGAGTTTTGGCGTTTAGTGGGCGCCGAGCCGATCGCGGATTTGAATATTGCTTCACTGGTTTCCGATGTTCACCGTCGTGCGCTCACGGCGCGGCTAGCGCTTCTCTTGCGCCGTTTCCTTGTGGCTGATGGGAAGCCGAACGACCCGCAATTATATTTAGAACTTCGTTCAGCGGTTTCTTTTTTGGCGCGGAATAATCTCTCTCGACTTGAACTGGAGCGTTACGAGATCGCGTCTGTCTGGCGCTTACTCGCCCTACTTGGTTATGGTCGCCGAACGCCGGCGTTGGAAGCCATTTTAGCTCATCAAGATTGGAGCCCGGCCCTCATCCTGTCTGTTGCCACTTGCCAAGCCGAAGTCGTCGCCTCCATCAACGAAGCGCTCTACCACAGCCATCTTTGATGTGCTATACTCAAGATTATGTGTATGCTAGAATGTAATTTGCTATGGTTAAAATTGTTTTCAGTCCACACGCGAGATGGCAATTGATGGAGCGTAAAATTTCTGAACGAGAAGTTTTGGAAACAATAGAGAAACCAGACAATGTTACTCGACAATCTAATGATCGGTTTCAGGCAGTAAAAATAAAAGAACGAAAAGGTAAAGGATACTTACTAATTGTCATCTACGAAGAGACCCTATTAGTTCAGGAAGTTATAACCACTTTTTACACTTCGAAAATTAAAAAATATTTATGAAATTTCATTACGATAAAAAAGTAGACGCTCTCTATCTTCGTTTTAATGAGGAGCGTTATTATGAGAGCGATGAGGTGTCGCCCGGAATTATTCTTGACTACAATCAGAAAGGTAAAATTATCGGTCTGGAAGTCTTAGATGCGTCTAAACATTTTCCGCGACGTTTTAGCTCGGAATTAAAAAAGAAACGATTGCCAGTGATGCTTAGTTTCCAAGCGGCGACGGCATCGTCGATAAGTAACTAATATGCCAAACACTAAACATGGTTTCGGGAGCGCGGGATTAATCATTGTTATTTTAATCATCATCGCCGGTGGCGCTTATCTCTGGAGTCAGAAAAAAGTTGAAGCCCCAGCCCCGACTAATGTTCCGGTTGGAACGACAGCAGTAGATACCACCGATTGGAAAACTTATCGGAATGAGGAATATGGGTTTGAAGTAAAATTGCCGGTCTCATGGAAAATAATTATCGAGCAATCACTAGTAGGCTCCAATTATCTTAATTTTAGAAGGGATAATGTGTGCGCGGAAGGTTATTACAGTGGTTATAACGAAGGAATGGCAGAGGGTCTCACTAAAGAAATTTCTCGTTCCACCAAAATAATTGATGGACATAAGACGGATATTTTCTTGTACACGCCCTCGACCGGTAGTAAATACACCTATCGATACCAAATCGAGAAAGATAAATGTAATCTCTATCAATTTTTTCTTATAACGCTAAGTCAACCTACTGAGGAATTAAAAGGAACTGTTGACCAAATCCTCTCCACCTTCCGGTTCACAAAATAGTGTAAATCGCGTGGTATAATACCCAAACGATGTTAAATCTTCGTAAAGATAAAGGGTCGGAAAGGATTGAAGCGCTGAAGCGCCGGCTTTATACTCGCGATGGCGAGCGTTCGCCTCTGCGCCGATCGGCTTTGACGCCGAAGGAAGATAATCCGCCTTCGGGTTGGGCAATCAGTGATCGCGAACGTCCACCTCATCGTTCTTGGCTCACGGTTTTTCTGATTATCGCCATCATTTTTTTCTTAAGCGCCGTTAGTTTTGCCGGCTACACCTTGTATCGCGGGAACAATGTCATTTCGCCGGCCAATGTCGAGCTTCTGCTCGACGGACCGAAAACAATTAAAGCCGGCGAGCTTCTAAATCTTCAAGCGCTCGTGGTAAACAAGAATACCACGCCGCTTAATTCGGCGGATTTGATTGTGGAATTTGCGTCCGGGACGCGTTCACCACTGGACATAACTAAAGAATTACCTCGAACGAGAATCCCGCTTGAGACGATCAAGCCGGGGGCGACGGTTAATCAAACTATCAAAGCCTTTGTTTTTGGTGAGAAGGATGTCGAACAGACGATCAAGGTTTCAATTGAATATCGGATTGCCGATTCGAACGCGATTTTCGACAAAGTCAGTCTTTTCCATTATCAAATTAGTTCATCGCCGGTAACTCTCAATTTGACTTTGCCGGCGGAGATTAATTCGGGACAAGCAATTACTCTCGATTTGGAACTTATGTCGACCAGCGATATTCCACTCCGCGATTTAGTAATGGCCGCTTTTTACCCGCCCGGTTTTACTTTCACTTCGGCCGTTCCGCCACCCGCGATTAGCACCAATATCTGGCGCTTGGGTGATATTCCGGTCGGGGCCCGTCCACGGATCAAAATCTTGGGCAAACTCGAAGGGCAAGACGATGATCCTAAATCATTCCGATTTGCGTCAGGGATGGAGAGCGCTAAGATCGAAGGTGAGATTGCCGTTAATTATGGAGAAATTTTCAAAGTGGTAACCATCAAGCGTCCCTTCGTGGCGCTAAATGTCTCCATGAACGGCGACAATCTGGTTCAAGAATATGTGACGAGCAGCAGTCAGCCGGTCCGAGTGGATATTGCCTGGGCTAATAATTTGCCAACCGAAGTAACGGACGGCGAACTGACGGTGACGCTCGCCGGCCTGGCGCTCGATCAGCGGTCGGTGGCGGCGAGCGACGGTTTCTATCAATCCGCCACTAATCAAATTCTCTGGCGTCAGAGTACCTTACCCGCGCTTAGTCGTTTGGCGCCAGCCGATCGTGGTCAAGTCAGTTTCAATTTCGCCGCCTTGCCTCTTATTCGTAGCGATCGATCGGTTATCGCTCGTCCGACGATTGATCTCACTGTCAGTTTTCGCGGGCGTCGCGTCACGGCTGATTCGGCGAGCGAGGTAATTGAGACGACGGTGAAGAAACGGGTGAAAGTGAATTCGGTTTTTCAATTAGCGTCGAAGGGGGTTTATCACGACGGCCCTTTTACCAATCGTGGACCGTTACCGCCCCGCGCTGGTCAGGAGACGACCTACACAATTTCTTGGTCGGTGGTTAATTCATCTAATGAAGTTGGCGACGCCATGGTCCGAGCGATTTTGCCGGCTTATGTTAAGTGGCTGGGCGCGGTCAGTCCGGACAGTGAAAAGATTTCGTTCGATGACACTCGAGGCGAAGTGACTTGGGATCTCGGTGTGGTGGATGCCGGTCGAGGATTAACTTCCGCCGCGCGCGAGGTGGCATTTCAAATTGCCTTTTTGCCGAGCGTCAGTCAAATCGGGGAAACGCCGGTGCTGATTACCACGCCGACACTTTCCGGAACAGATTCTTTCACGCACCAGATTTTGACCAATACCAAACGATCGGTGGACATCCAAATTACCGACGATTCCCGTTACCAGACGAGTGATGGAACGGTGGGACAATGAAAATATACGCCTTCATTATTAATATTGATAGCTGGAAGTTCAAGATTAAAAAGGATGCATAAATAAATACAAACCGCCACGAAGCGTGGCGGTTTGCGAATGACATTGTTATGTTAGCAAGTATGCTATTTGTGTCAACCCCCCGGTGTGGTTAATCAAGATTTTTATGACCGGGTGTGCTAATCTAATAATATGAAAAAACAAATTCTTATCGCCCTACTTTTGATTGGAGTATCAGTTCCATTAATGGTTCGCGCCCAAACACCGCAAATGATACTTACTCCACAAGCTCGGGCTACTCTGATTGCCCAATTACGGGTGAGGCTCGCTGATCTCCAACAGCAACTCTTCATTTTGATACAGCAAAGACAAACGCTGTCAGTGTCACCTCCGAGGCTTCCACTAATAACGCCACCTCCGCTAGACTTTACTGGTTTTTTGAAAAGTTCAATAGGTCGGAGTATTAATACCGAAATAGTAATTGATACAGATTCATTTCCTTCCATATCTAATACAGAACTCACTGACTTTTTGAAGATCGCGAATGATATTCTTGTCAAGAAAGCTGATACGGAAATAAGGTTATTGAAAATTCGAAAAATTTCTTACCGCGCATTAAGTGCTTGCACAACGAATTGTTTTTCTCCGGACAGGGAGATATTTTATCAGGTATATAAAACGGATCCAGAACCAGAGTTTATTATTTTCTTTCGGCCGGACAATATTGCAGCTCTCTCCGGTGGTTATGCGGAATCGTATGAAAGTTTAAATAATAATTATCGCAATCGTTTTATGTCTGCCGATAATTATTCAAATAGAACAGGTAGAATTTATATAGCCGTAGTTGATTGGAATCACATGTTTTCCAAGTGTGGTTATGATTCTTCCGATCCACAAAATCCTAGGCACATTAGCAATGTGTCAATCGGTGGTGAATGCCAAAATACTCCCGGGACAGCTTGTATTTTTAAAGATGGTTATTACAGATGTAATGTTGATGAGAGTCTAAATTCTCCTTATGCCGTGCCCGGTGTTTTTGTGGCCTCAACCGTTATTCATGAATTGATGCATCAATTTGGTGGCGATTGGATATATGACCATTATGGCAGTACTAAATGTGTGATGCCGACTATAACCCCCTATGCTTTTGAAGAATTTACTGGTATTTGCCCGAGAGTATTTGAAAATTTTAAGAATAGTTACCAATAATCATGCCCAATCTCGAAACATTGGTAATTGTATGAAAAAAGATTTTGATCAATGGAATGAAAGAAAAAAAGGTCTTCACAATCGAGACCGCGTACCATTTTATCACGAGCGCGAAATATGGTGGTGCGCGCTCGGCGTCAATATTGGTTCCGAACAGGACGGCTCTAAAGAGTATGTTTGAGATTATACGAAAAGCCGTCAAGGCGATGCTTTGACGGCTTCCACTGTTTGCCCCTTGCGGGGCGAGCCCGAAGGCACTTGTATCTAGTATGATACACTATGTCCATCGGTTGTCAATTAATCCTGTGGACAAACAAATAACAATTTTATGACCAATCTGGAAACATTAGTGGCGCTGGTCTAAGTGTCGTTACCTTAACAAGATGAGGTCCATATGCTAAGATCTATTTATGATTACATCCGCGCTTAAAGACAGGAAATTTATTAGTTTAGTTAGAATGTCTGTGGCCGAATCGGTCCAGCAGGTTTTAGCTGATCCTGATTTTGGTTTGGAAATCAAGGATAGTTTCCGGAAAAGACTTTTGAAATATAAAAATAAAAAATCAAAAAAATTCACCAGTCTGGCTGAAATTAAAAAAAGATATGCATTGGATTAAATATGTCCAATTGGTCAGTTTATTTTGAAGAATCAGCCAGCCGGGATTTTGACAAACTTGATAAAAGTATCCAAATTAGAATCACAGAAAAACTTGATTGGTTTTCAGAAAATTTTGAACAAATTCATCCGCTATGGTTAAGCAACGATCTGGTCGGTTTTTCGAAATTACGAGTTGGTGATTATCGGATTGTTTATGAAATTGATTTATTGAATTACAAACTTAAAGTGGCAACTATTGAACATCGGTCTAAGGTTTATAAAAGAAAATAAAATTAGTTTTTTTATGACCAATCTCGAAACATTAGTGGCGCTGACGAAACGACGGGGGTTCATCTATCCCGGTTCGGAGATTTATGGTGGCTTGGCGGGCACTTGGGATTATGGTCCGCTGGGCGTAGCGTTAAAAAATAATCTTAAGAATTTGTGGTGGCAGAGATTCGTCATCGATCGCGAAGAGATGTATGGCATTGATGCCACGATTCTGATGAACCAAAAAGTGTGGCAAGCGAGCGGACATGTGGCAAAATTTTCGGAAATATTCCAAACCCAAATTGGCACTGGCGACGACGCGGCGGTTACCTATCTCCGGCCCGAGACGGCGCAGGGGATGTTCGTTAATTTCAAAAATGTTGTTGATTCTTTCCACCCCTCGCTCCCATTTGGTCTCGCGCAAATTGGTAAAGCGTTTCGAAATGAAATTGCCCCTCGCGATTTCCTCTTTCGCACTCGCGAGTTCGAGCAGATGGAGATTGAGTACTTTGTGCCACCGACCGATTGGGGAAAGTATTTTGAGGAATTTCGAAAAGCGATGAATAATTGGGCAAAAGAAATCGGGCTTAATCCGGAACATCTTCACGAGTTAGAAGTGCCAGACGCTGATCGCGCTCATTACTCCAAGCGCACCATTGATTTTGAGTTTGATTTTCCCTTCGGCCGTAAAGAACTTTGGGGTTTGGCGTATCGGACGGACTATGATCTCTCGGCGCATCAGCTTGATTATCAGGACGAAACCACAAAATCAAAAATTGTTCCGCATGTGATCGAACCGTCTTTTGGTTTGGACCGCACAATTCTCGCCATTCTTGCCGACGCTTATACCGAAGATGAAATGGGTGGCGAGAAAAGAATATTTTTGAAACTGCCGGCGCGTCTCGCGCCGGTGACCGTCGCCGTTTTCCCATTGCTCAAAAATAAACCGGCGTTGGTCGCTAAAGCCAGAATGATTTATCAAGATCTTAAGAAGCTACAAGCTACAAGCTACAAGCTACAAGCTGTTTCTTTTGACGACAACGGCAACATCGGCAAACGCTACCGCCGGCAAGATGAAATCGGCACGCCTCATTGCGTGACGATTGACTTCCAAACTTTAGAAGATGACACAGTCACTCTCCGTGATCGCGATTCTGGCAAACAAGAGCGCGTAGCAGTGGGGGAGTTGATGGACAAAATTAGCTGACACTATGGTAAAATGTAATAATGCCTTGGGCTTTTGCTACAATAAACGGGAGATTAGCAGAATTCTGTTTTGATGTTAAGAAAAAGCGAATGATAGTGCAAGGTCATTGTTATGTAGATAGGTCAGAATATAAGACCAAAAAAGAGCAAAAATGGATTGACAACGATACCAAGAAATATCGTTTTGGGTATCGAAACAAAGTGTACAAACGCATCGGTTTTACTTTCAGATAGAAAATGATATTTATATTATTGTGAATATCTTGCCCCATCGGGACTAGGCCGTGTGGATAAACTTTGACCTTTTTATCCTCAACGGGTATAGAATAGAGGAATATGAAAAAATACATCATTGGTTTCTTGGGTTTTTTGCTCGCGGTGGTGATTATTATGCCGGTTGTCGCCAGGGCAAATCCGGAATCAGATATTGCTAATTGTTTTTTTAGTGAGAGTCAGGAGGGGGGGTCTTGTTCTCAACTTGTTGAGAAATTTGAGAAATATGGAGTTTGTCCAAACACAAATAAGGGGTGTGGAGTTTCATTTAGTTATAGTTGTGCTGACGGCTCTGCTTGTGTAGTCCCAAGTGATTTTAATCAGAAAAGTTTTTGTGGCACGAATCAGAATGTTGATCCATGGGAAGAATGTGATGATGGCGATAAAACGAATGGCGATGGGTGCAGTGCTGATTGCAAAATCGAAAGAGGATGGAAATGCACTCTTGGTGATGCGGATAATTTAAATATTTGCGCCAAAATGATTGGCCGAGGAAGTATTTCAGGTAGACAATGCACGTTATTTCAAACTGCCGTTCCTGGCGAACAATGTCTCTTCGATGTTCCTAAATCTTGTATCCCGGGAAGTGGACCAGCCTCAATCTGTCAAAATGGCGTGGCGGTGCGATGCGGTGCTGGAAATCTTTGCTTGGGTGGAAAGTGCCAGCCGGAAAATCCCGCGAAATTAAATTTTATTAATGACTTCAACCCCAATTTGGAGACAATTGTTTTTGTTCCTAGCGCTAGAGAGTCAATAGAACATAAATCGCCAGATCAGTTTGACGGAATTTCTAATCAAGCTCGTGACCGGTTTAATCTCGTTTATTTTCCTTTTGAACGTTCTAAGTGGACCGATGATCTCGCCAAAGATTTTAATGTGATGGTTAAACAACTTACAAATTTGAACGGCGGATATAACAAAAAAATTAAATTTGTCACCCATAGTTATGGGCATACAATTGTAAGGGTTGCTATTTTACGAGCTAACGGTTATACAAAATCTAGTCCAACTACACCAGACAGCAGAATAAAAGATGATCAAGTCGCGTCAGCTTACGCTCGTTCAGAATTTTATTCAGTTTCCGGACCAATCGGCGGAAGTCAATATATGTGGTTCATTCCACGTTGGCCAGCGACTAAAATTGGTGAGCTTACCCCTACGGCCCCATATCAAACTTGGTTATATAGCGAGAACAGTGTGAATAAGTTTAAATCAGAAATAGGCGGTTATCATAGCTTTGATGTGGTCGGGGATACTTTTATGGGCGATTTGGATAATTGCGATCACCCCACTCTTGCACAAACAGTATTGGGATTGTCCCGGTGGTGCAAGGATTACAAGCGAGGCAAATCTGACGATCATATTAAATTTGGTGTTGGTAAAAATTTTGGTGAAAGTTTGATGTCAGAGGGGCACCCAGGTTTTTCAAATGTTGAAGCGATGGTGATGCTTGATGGGTTGAAAACTGGTTGGGGAACTCCCGATCCAAATTATTGTAAAAATGGGCTAGTTACTGTTACAGATTTTGGATTTATAGGACGCGATGTCGGCCATTCCGTTTTATTATTCCACCCCACCGTCATTGCCAAAATCCTCGAAGATAATAAACCCAACCTCTGGATTAGCGACGCCCTTCCTTTTTCGGTTGCTCCGACTTCGATTCCGGCTGGTGGAACGGTTACTTTGTCCAACTTTAAGGTGATGAACGATGGCAATGCGCCCAGTGGCGTCTTCAATCTCGGTCTCTATTTATCTAACGACACCACTATTTCTACCACCAGCGATACTTTATTACAAACAATGAACCTTTCCAACATCCCGGCGAAGTCTTTTCGCCCCGTCGCCGCCCGTACCTTCACTATCCCTGCCAACACTCCCGCTGGCAGTTATTATGTTGGCGCCATCGTTGATCCCGCTGACGCAGTTAAGGAATCCAACGAGAATGACAATGCTTTGAAAAAGACGCCTTTGACGGTAACGGCAACCGGGCCCGCCGTCACCATCACCAATCCCGCGCGCGACAATCAATTAGTCGCGCCCGGTCGTTTCTATGCGACTGCTAATTTTAGTGGCTCGGTTAAGAAAGTAGAAATGCATATTATTAATAATCGTACTCATGGCACCAATATAGTGGCAAGTCCTTCTAGCCCCAATCCGACCTCACCCATAACTTTCTACATTGATGTTAATCCAGTAACCACAACGACTACATACACCATCAGGTTTGTTGTCACTGATAACAATAACCGAACCGCCAGCGCTGAAGGCTCGATTAAGGTTAATGCTGTCACTCCACCACCATCAGCCGATATCATTTCGCCGACCATTACCTTGCAGTCTCCACCCCTAGGTGTAACTACAGTAAATAAACAAACAAGAATATCAACCAAGGTTATTGACTCAAGCGGTGTGCGCAGTACTACAATATCCGCGGGAAGTCTACAGAGAATCTGCACCACCGAGTTTTCACCAGGGACGATGTATTGTTATTTGGATGTGGGGGCGGATCTATGGCGGTCTGGCCTGATTATGGAAATTTTTGCCGTGGATAAATCACTAGCTCAAAACTCTTGGTTAGATCGGTACTTCATAACCACTTATACTAATACTGGTTCTATTCAATTGGAAAAACAAAGCACAGGCAATTCCAAAGTCATTGTTCCCCCCGTTGCTCCCGCCTGTCACACTTTTACCACCAACTTGAGTATCGGGATGAGCGGGAGCGAAGTGACCGCCTTACAAATTGCTTTGACCCGCGCCGGTTTCCCAGTCACGGCCACCGG
>JAZDGA010000019.1:0-57242 GCA_043807405.1 Candidatus Vogelbacteria bacterium
CGCACTCCGCTTGCAGATTTCTCTCCAATATATTAGAGTAGAGGTTCTTCAAGTTATTAAACAATGCCGACAATCAATCAATTAATTAAACGGTCACGGCAACAGCAACGGCGCAAGACGCGTTCGGTGGCAATGGCGCGCGGTTTCAATGTGCTTAAGAATCAGCCGATTTTCTACCCGTCGCCTTTCAAGCGCGGAGTTTGCGTGCAAGTTAAGACGACGACGCCGAAGAAACCGAACTCGGCGATTCGGAAAATTGCCCGCGTTCGCCTGACCAACGGGATGGAAGTGACCGCCTACATTCCCGGCATCGGTCACAATTTGCAGGAGCACTCGGTGGTGCTCGTGCGTGGTGGTCGGGTGAAAGATTTGCCCGGGGTTCGTTATCACATTATCCGCGGTAAGTTGGATGCTTCCGGCGTGGAGAGTCGGCGCCAGAGTCGTTCGCTCTACGGGATGAAGCGACCGAAAGTGGCGAAATAATTTTTTATGCGCCGTAAAGTCACTAATGCTCAAGTCTCGGGTCCCGACGAACGATATCAATCGCTCAAGATTGGGAAGATGATTAATTATCTGATGCACCGTGGTCAGAAGGCGACCGCCACTCAAATTGCCTATGACGCTTTTGACCATATTAAAGAAGAGACCAAACAAGAGCCGTTGGAAGTTTTCGAAGAAGCACTTAAGAATGCCGGACCACACACCGAGCTTCGCTCGCGTCGTGTCGGCGGGGCTAATTACCAAATTCCACACGAAGTTACACCCAAGCGTCGTCTGGCTTTATCTCTGCGCTGGTTGCTCGAAGCGGCGCGGTCTAAAAAGGGTTCGCCGATGGCTCGCCGATTAGCTGATCAATTAATTTTGGCAAGCAAGAATGATGGCGAGGCGGTAAAGAAAAAGGAAAATGTTCACAAGATGGCCGAGGCCAACCGCGCCTTTGCTCACTTCGCGCGGACCAACACTCGACCAACCATCTCGATTCCTCGCTGATTTTGTCTTATGGAACGCGACTATCCGCTTAATCGGGTTCGAAACATCGGTATTATTGCTCACATTGATGCGGGTAAAACAACGGTGAGCGAGCGCGTGCTCTACTACACTGGTGTCTCGCATAAAATCGGCGAGGTGCATGAAGGCGAGGCGACAATGGACTGGATGGAGCAAGAACGCGAGCGCGGGATTACAATTACCGCCGCCGCGACCACGGCCTTTTGGATTCCCACTTACGCGGCGGAAGAGAAGGAGAAAGGTGTTCGCATCAACATCATTGATACGCCCGGACACGTGGATTTTACGGTCGAAGTGGAACGCTCGCTCAAGGTGCTCGATGGCGGCGTGGTGGTTTTCGACGGGGTGGCTGGGGTGGAACCGCAATCCGAGACCGTCTGGCGTCAAGCCGACAAGTATCATGTCCCACGAATTTGTTTCGTTAATAAAATGGATCGGCTCGGCGCGAGTTTTGAATTTTGCTATAAAACAATTTTGGAACGACTGACAAAAAAAGCGGTGCGACTCCAAATTCCGATCGGGGAAGAAGCGAATCATGTCGGGGTGATTGATTTGCTGACCATGACTGGTTATCACTTCGAAGGTGAGTTGGGCAAAGAGGTGAAGGTGGTGCCAATTCCCGAGGCGCTCAAGGCAACGGCCGAGAAATATCATCACGAGTTGGTGGAGAAAATCGTCGGTGAAGATGACGGGGCGATGAACGAATATCTCGAGGGGAAAACCGTGCCAGTGGAATGGCTGAAAGTGATTCTCCGCCGGGCCGTGATTGCCGGCGCGATTGTGCCGGTTTTCTGCGGTTCGGCTTTGCGAAATAAAGGGGTGCAGTTAGTGCTTGATGCCGTCGTGGATTATTTGCCATCACCGCTTGATATCCCGCCGGTCAAAGGAATTGATCCGCAAACAGGCGACGAGATCACCCGTCCGCCGGCGGACGACGCGCCTTTTGCCGCGCTCGCTTTCAAATTGCAAACCGATCCATATGTCGGCCAGCTTACCTACTTCCGCGTCTATTCGGGAACGCTTGAAGCCGGCTCTTATGTTTACAACGCCACCAAGAATGAACGCGAGCGGGTTGGTCGGATTTTGCGCATGCATGCCAATCAGCGCGAAGAAGTGAAGAAGGTTTACGCTGGCGAGATTGCCGCGCTCGTCGGGCTGAAAGATACGACGACTTCGGATACGCTCTGCGATGAAAAAAATCCGATTATTCTCGAACGAATTGTTTTTCCCGAACCGGTAGTGTCTTTGCGAATTGAACCGAAGACCAAAGCCGATCAAGAAAAAATGGGCATGGCGCTTAAAAAACTTTCCGACGAAGATCCGACTTTCCGAATTAAATCCGACCCCGAAACCGCCGAGACAATTATTTCCGGCATGGGTGAACTTCATCTCGAGATTATTGTTGATCGGATGAAGCGCGAGTTTAGTGTTGGCGCGGATGTTGGTCAACCGCAAGTCGCTTATCGCGAGACGATTACCAAAGAAGCCGAAGCCGAGCACAAATATATCAAGCAGTCCGGCGGGAAGGGGCAATATGGGCACGTTAAGTTGCGGGTCAAGCCGATGGCGCCGTTGCCGCAAGGGACGGAGAAGAAGAAGTTGCCGAAAAATGTGACCCGCGAAGCTGATTTCGAATTTATTAATAGTATTAAAGGCGGGGTGATTCCGCAAGAATATATTCCGGCGGTTGAGAAGGGGGTGCGCGAAGGACTCGATCGTGGCGTCCTAGCGGGTTATCAACTCGTCAATATCTCCTGTGAACTTTTTTATGGTTCTTACCACGAAGTGGACTCGTCTGAACTCGCGTTCAAACTCGCCGGCTCGATGGCGTTGCAGGACGCCGCCAAGCGCGCCGGTCCGGTGATTCTCGAACCGGTGATGAAGGTGGAAGTGGTGGTGCCCGAGAAGTGGATGGGCGATATCACCGGTAATCTCTCCGGTCGGCGGGGGCAGATCGAACAGATGGAAGATCGCGGACATCTCAAGGTCGTCCGCGCCAAAGTCCCGCTGGCCGAGATGTTTGGCTATGTCACCCAACTCCGCTCGATGACCGAAGGCCGTGGCACTTTCACGATGGAATTCGACAGTTATCTCCCCGTACCCGCTATGGTCGCTCAAAAAATTATCGAGGCGAGGCAATGATTTGTAGTTTTCTCAAACGCATGCATGCAAAATGACCTGCCTATTTTTCTCAAAGACTTATCAACTAAAAAGATTCTTGGAGAAGTAAGGGGTTTTGTCCCCAAAGATACTAAGATTTATTTATTTGGTGGTGCGGTTCGTAATGCGATTTACTTTAAGTATTTTGATGAAGAAATAATCCAGCGTGACTATGATTGTGTTGTGATTGGGAACGGCGAAATGTTTGCAAATAATCTGGTCAAGGGCGGTTTTGTGTTTGGTTCTAAAAACTTTGAAAAGGCCAAAATTTTTAAAAAAGCTCGTATTTCAAATCCTGTACATAAATATAATGATTGGCTGTATTTAGATTGCAAAATATTTTCCAGTGAAGAAAGAATAAACTCAATCCTGGAAAAGATTAGCGATCTTACTATTAGTGGGGTTGCTTTGGATATTCAATTTTTTGATTCTATAAATTGGATAAGTAAGATAATTGCTATTCCTAAAGCCCTTGATGATATTAAAGAAAAGAAATTGAGATTAGTTAACCCCTATCCAATCAATTTCTACAAAATAATTAGACTGGTGTCTCGCGGATTCCAGCAACCAACAAAATCCGACATTATCATGTGCCTAGAAAAACTTAGAGAAATAACCAAAGAAAGATTTATTTCTAATACTGAAAAGACAATTCGTTATATTGGTAGTGAAGAGCAGGCCATAAAAATTTCAAAAGAGCTAGGAGCTACATTCAATGTATTTAATTTTGAAGAAATAAAATTTTTCGCTCCCAATTTACAAAATAATTTTTACCGTCAGAATAATTGTGGCGACGAGAAGGGTTTGAGACACAATGCCGACAAGGGGTTTTAGTTTCCACGCTTGATCGGCGTGGATCCAATAGTGGAAGCGTTGAAGCGCGGTGAGCCATCCGCCGGCTGGCGGACGGAGTTTGAAGTAAGCGAATTGGAGCGCATCGGGGAGCAAACCGCCAATCGCGCCGGCGGCGAAAGTGAGAAGACCCAACGAACCGTGGTCGAGGAAAAATTGGTGGAAGAAAAGCCAACCTAAGGCGAGACCAAGAAAAGTGTCCGCGCCGAGTTTGATTAAATCAAACCAAAAATCGCGCCCGATAATCATATCGTTGTTAAGTGGGTTATTTTCGTCTTTGCGACTGGAGCGCAAGTCATAATCCCAGTGGGGGATGGCGTCGAGAAGGAAATGACTAGCGACCCCGGCAGTGAAGGCGAGGATTGGTTGATCAGGCATCAGCGCGGCGAGCGCCGCGCTAGTGATGGCATGAGTGGCGAGGATCATTGGTTAGGATGATAACATAGAACCAATCATAGAAAGTAGACAGCAATTTGGCTGGTGATATACTTGTGAGTATTATGGCAAAAGTAAAAAAGACGATCGATCAAAAAATTGATGAGCTAGCTATGGCGGTTAAGGGGGGTTTTGACGCGATGGAAAAAAGTAATGACGAACGATATAAATCTACTATCGAGCGTTTTGTGATTATCGAATCAGAGATTAAAGATATTAATACAAAACTCGGACCTTTTGTCTCGATACTCGGTAATTATGAATTAAGACTTCGCCGCCTCGAACGTAAAGTCGGAGTGTTGGCGATGTAAAAATATGAACACCAAGTGCGGTTTTTCAATTATCTGGGTGCTAGTCGTTTTGTTAATTGTTGGATTTGTTGTTTGGAAAAGGGAGCCTTGGATTAGAACCTTTTCAAACCAGCAAGAATGTGGAACTTCAACAAGGAGAGAGTGTATTCTTACAATATGTGATCTTCCTCAAACTTTTTTCTGGCTCGATTGCCCCCATGGAGGGAAATTCTGGTCTCCTAAAAAATAGCCAGCCGCTATTCAAAATCCACCATATAGGATTGCTTGACTAATAATCTGCTTCTGTTAGGATAGACCATACGCATTTTGCGTCTGGTTTTTGTTTTTAATTATTAATTAGCTAATCATAATATTATGGCAGAAAAATTTGATCGTTCTAAGCCTCATGTCAACGTTGGCACTATCGGTCATGTTGACCACGGCAAGACTACTCTCACGGCCGCGATTTTACATGTTTTAACTTTGGCCGGCAAAAAGGCGAAGGTTAAAACCGTTGACCAGATTGACTCCGCGCCGGAAGAGAAGGCGCGCGGAATTACTATTTCGCTTTCTCATAATGAATACGAAAGCGACACTCGGCACTATGCGCACATTGATGCGCCCGGTCACGCCGACTATATTAAAAACATGATTACGGGCGCCGCCCAGATGGACGGCGCGGTGATCGTGGTTGCGGCGACGGATGGTGTGATGCCCCAGACGCGCGAACATATTCTCTTAGCCCGCCAAGTCGGCGTGCCAAAGATTGTCGTTTTTCTTAACAAGGTGGATATGGTGGATGATCCCGAGCTCATTGATCTCGTCGAAGCCGAAGTGCGCGAACTTCTCACCAAGTATCAATATGATGGCGACAAAGCGCCGGTCATTCGCGGTTCTGCACTTAAGGCGCTTGAAGCTAAGACCGCCGATGATGAGGAGGCGAAGAAGATTCTCGCCCTCGTTGACGCGCTCGACACTTATATTCCGACGCCAGTCCGCGAAATTGATAAACCCTTCCTGATGCCGATTGAAGACATTTTCTCGATTGAAGGTCGAGGTACAGTGGTAACTGGACGCATTGAACGAGGCAAGGTGAAGGTGGGCGAAGAAATCGAAATCGTGGGTATCAAGCCGACGGCGAAGACGACGGTGACCGGAATTGAAATGTTCAATAAGCAACTTGACGAGGGTATTGCCGGCGACAATGCCGGGGTTCTACTCCGTGGCACGAAGAAGGAAGATGTGACGCGCGGTCAGGTGCTGGCTAAGGTTGGTTCAGTCACGCCCCACACCGAATTTGAGTCTGAAGTTTATATTCTTAAAAAGGAAGAAGGTGGACGGCACACACCTTTTCTCACTGGTTACAAACCGCAATTCTATATTCGAACGACGGATGTGACCGGTGAAGTGACTTTAGCTGAAGCGGTTAAAATGGTAATGCCCGGCGATACGGTTACTTTCAAAGTTAAATTGATGGCCCCGGTGGCGCTAGAGGAAAAAATGCGGTTCGCGATTCGTGAGGGAGGTAAAACCGTCGGCGCGGGGGTAGTGACCAAGGTGATCGCCTAGTCGCAATTTCTTAATCAGTAATTATGGCCACGGCGGTGAAGATCAATAAGAAAAAAAAGAAACCCGAATTGCCGGATCAAATCCAAAAGATTCGGATTCGAGTGGCCGCCTACGAACACAAAATTCTCGACGCGTCAGTTAAACAAATTGTAGATACCGCCCTTCGTTATGACGGTATTATTGAAGGTCCGATTCCTTTGCCGACGGAGATTAAGAAGTATACGGTCAATCGAGGCGCCTTTGTTCACAAGAACGCGCGGGAGCAATTCGAAATGAGGATTCACAAACGATTGATTGATATCCAAAATCCATCGCCCAAGATCATCGAACATCTAACGACGCTCAACTTGCCGTCGGGGGTGAATATTGATGTGAAGATGATGTGAATGAATGTCTTAACGAAAAGACCATACGAACATGAAATTAATTGGTGTGAAAAAAGAGATGACGCAAATTTTTGACGACAAAGGCATCGTTCGCGGAGCGACGGTGGTGAAGTTGGAAGCGGGGCTTCCAATTGGAAGCCCCGCTTCCAATAATGAGTTGGTCGTTGGTGATCGGGTCGCGGTGAGCGGGATTTCCAAGGGCAAAGGTTTCCAAGGCGTGGTCAAACGGCACGGTTTCCACGGCGGACCGCGGAGCCACGGCCAGAAACATTCCGAGCGTGAACCGGGCGCGATTGGCGGTGGCGGGGGTCGAGCCGGCGGACGAGTGGCGAAGGGAATTCGGATGGCTGGTCGCATGGGTGGTGATCGAGTGACGGTCGGCAATCTAATGGTGCTCGCCGTTGATGAGACAAAGAAGGAGGTGATTGTCAGTGGCGCAATTCCCGGCCGACGCGGGACAAAGATCGAGTTAAGAAAGCTATAATGGAATCCAAAGTTTACAATCAAGCAGGGGAAGTGGTCGGTTCGGTAAAATTACCTAAGGCTGTGTTTGGTGTGTCGTGGAATCCTGACTTGGTTCATCAAGTGATGGTCGGTATGCAAGAAGGGAAGCGATTAAGTTTAGCTCATGTTAAAGATCGCGGCGAAGTGAGCGGTGGTGGTAAAAAACCGTGGCGACAGAAGGGAACCGGTCGCGCTCGGCACGGTTCGACGCGCTCGCCGATTTGGCGGAAAGGGGGAGTGACTCATGGTCCAGTCGCCGAACGCGTGTATGGTCAGAAGATTAATAAGAAGATGAAGATCCAAGCTTTATACACCGCACTCTCGGCGAAGTATCGCGATGGGGAACTTATTTTTCTCGATCGGCTAGACATTGATCAACCAAAAACTAAATTGGCGATGGCAATGTTGACGAATTTAGCCACGGCGACCAAGGCGCCCGCTTTGCTCTACGCTCGCGGTCGGCGAGCGCTGATTGCCGGTTTGCATTCGAGTGAAGCGGTGATGAAAAGTTTTCGTAATATTAAATCGGTGAGTATTGATGAAGTGCGTAATCTTAACCCACTCGATGTCCTCACTTACCAATATCTGGTGCTGACCGATCCAGAAGCCAGCGTCGCTTCGCTAGCTGGTCGAGCTATGTCGTCAAAATCAAAATAATAATATGCCAACCCCAACCGAAAAAAAATTAGATAAAAATTCCGTCATCCTTCTCCGACCGTTGGTGACGGAGAAGTCGACGGCGGGGGTTTCGGCTTCGGACAATGGCGGACGACCTTGCTACACTTTTGTTGTCAAACCCAATGCCAACAAACTGATGGTGCGACGGGCAATTATCGAGCAGTACAAAGTGACCCCAACGAAAATTAATATCAATGTCATGAAAGGTCGAAAGTTTTTCGCTCGCGGTAAGACCGGCGCCCAGAGCGGTTTCAAGAAAGCGCTGGTTTATTTGAAGTCCGGTGATAAAATCGAATTATGAAATCATACAATCCTACCAGTCCTTCGCGACGCCAGATGACCGCGCTTCCTTATCGGGAACTTTTGACGACCGATCAGCCGAAGAAATCGCTGACTTACGGCCGTAAGCGCGCTGTGGGTCGGAATAATTTTGGTCGAATCACCGTCCGCCACAAGGGCGGCGGGCACAAACGGCGGTTCCGCGAGATTGATTTTATTTACGACAAAATTGGAATTGAAGCGCGAATCGAGACGATCGAATACGACCCCAATCGCTCGGGTTTCATCGGGCTCGTTCTTTATCGTGACGGTACCCGCCGATATGTTCTTTTACCCGGCACGGTTAAAGTTGGCGATCCGTTTATCGTGTCGGAGGACGCCCCGCTCACGCCCGGCAATCGTTTGCCGCTGAAGAAAATTCCCGTCGGCACTTTTATCTATAATCTTGAACTTCAACCGCGCGGTGGCGCCAAGCTCGTCCGTTCGGCGGGCAATTTCGCCCAAGTCTTGTCCAACGATGCGGGTTACACCAGCGTTCGTTTGCCGTCGAGCGAAATTCGACAAATCAGTGAACTCGCGTGGGCGTCAATCGGTTTGGTCTCTAATGAAGAGCAAAAATTAGTTAATCTCGGCAAAGCCGGTCGCTCGCGCTGGCTCGGGATTCGGCCGACCGTTCGCGGATCGGCGATGAATCCCGTGGATCATCCTTATGGTGGTGGTGAAGGTCGGCAGGGTCGCGGCACCAAGCGCCCGAAGACGATGTGGGGCAAAGTGACCGGCGGTCGCAAGACCCGTCGCGCCAAAAAATATTCTAACCGTTTTGTCGTTACTCGACGGAGTAAGAAAAAGTAATTAATTTTCAATTACCAATTTTCAATTTTCAACAAATGGCCAATATCCAGTCATCCTTAAATTCGCTAATTCAACAGCTTCAGACCCTTCAGTAATTTTCCGGGCAGTAATTAGACATTAAAAAAGTTAATATTAAGGCGACACCTTGCAACGCCAAGGTGTCGCCTTTGGATTTTGTTATGTTGCTTGACTTCTGTTCGCAATTTTGCGAAGCTATAACGAACGAGCAGGTATGCCAGCGTTACAAGTTATTATTTATCAGACAGATGATGGCCGAATGCCGTTGCTAGATTGGTTGGATACTTTAACCGATAAAGTCAGAGCTAAATGTTTTGTCCGGCTTGAACGTTTGAGCCAATTGGGTTATCAGTTGCGCCGACCCGAAACGGCATACCAGCGAAAAACAATTATGATCAAAAATAAAAAACAATCAACCACCAACGCAATTGAAATTATTCGCCACCGCTACTTCAATAGTCGGCCAGAGGTAACAGCTTTGCTTGAGGAAGAACGACTTAATGCCGAAGTGGCCAGACGGATTTACGAACTACGCCATCGGTCGACTTTAACTCAAGAGGAATTAGCCAAACTCGTCGGCACGAGCGCGTCAGTAATTTCGCGGCTAGAAGACGCTGATTATCAAGGGCACTCTCTTACCATGCTCCGGCGGATTGCCGTTGCTCTTAATCGTCGTTTGGAAATCAGATTTTTACCAATGCAATCCCTCGCGCGCAGTAATTAAACACTAAGATTGGGTTTAATCTGTTTTTGTGTTAGATTGGAATAATGGAAGTTGATCGGGAGAAAATTAAAAAGGTGGCCGAGAAATACGACTTGGAATTCGTGGTGCTTTTTGGTTCCCAAGCCACTGGCCAAACTCATCCGAAAAGCGATGTGGACGTTGCTTATTTTCCACCGCCCGATTTATCCTTTGATCAGGAGTCACGACTTTACCTAGATCTAATTGAAGTTTTAAGAAAAAAGGAACTCGATTTGGTTAATTTTAAGCAATCTTCCCCGTTATTATTGAAACAGATAGTAAATAAAAGCTCGCTGTTGTATGAGAAGCATCAAGGAAGTTTTAATGAGTTTGTCTTGTATGTATATAGAATCTATCGCGAGACGATTAATTTGCGTCGGCTGGAAAAAGAATATGTTCTTGGAAAGACGAGAGGTTATGCGCTAGAATTAAGCCAATGATTGATACTGAATTAATTTCTCGAAAGTTGAAGCTTATTTCCGAGTATACCACCGAACTCGAGGAAATTTTTTCGTCCAGTACTGACAAAGAGATACTGGCTGATTCACTAAAGTATCATACCGCGGAAAGGCTATTCCAGTTGGTGGTGGATGTGATGATTGATCTCAACATCCATATCATCCGAGCTCGGAATGTTTCCCCGCCGGACGATTTAGAGAGTGCCTTTATCGCGCTGGGCAAGCAAGGAGTTTTACCCAATGACTTCGCGATTCATATTGCACCGGTAGTTGGATTGAGAAATCGGGTAGTCCATCGTTATGAGTCACTTCAACGCAATCAATTTGTAGCCGAGCTTAGAAAAAATCTCTCCGACTTCAAACAATTCGCTATTTATATTGCGAAGTTGCTCAAATAAAAGGGTGTGGATAACTTCCCCATTTTTTGGAATCAAATGGGTGTAAGATTAAAGGGGTCTAGTTTATAGGTCTTGGTTTTTATTATTAGCTCTAATTCGTATCATTATTATGAAAATAAGAAACTTTGTTCTTGTCGGTCTTTTAACTTTAGTATTTGTTTTATCACCGGTCGCAACTAACGCGCAGGCGACGACAGATAATCTTATCGGACAAGTCGTCTCTAGTTGCAGTGGCATTACTTGTCCTTTGTTTGGACAAATAATGAAGCTTCAAGCACAGATAAATGTATTATTGAAACCTTGTCAGCAACCAGGCGCGGTTTATAATCATCAAACCGGGCAGTTATGTAATCGCAGGGTTCCCACTCCGCTCCCTTCACTTGTTCCAATTTACGACAATATGATGCTCTCTCAAGACGGTATGCCTGACAATATACCCGCGCCGCCGCCAACGCCATCACCAATACCTCCTATTAATAATATCGTCTCACCACTCCCCACCCCCACCCCCTCCATTACTCTCGCTTCCCCCAACGGCGGAGAAAGATGGTTGAGGAATGCTTACCAACAAATTACTTGGACGGCGACTGGTCCCGCCGCCATGGTTGAAATCTGGCTGAATCCCGTGAATGTCGCTACCGTCGCCACCCCCTACTTGATCGGTAGAACCACTACTGTTGCCGCTTCCTACACTTGGGCCGGCACAATCAATGCCCCTAATGGTTTTGTCGCTGTGCCTAGCGGCGCTTACAAGGTTCAATTACGAATCCTTGGTGCCAACAACAGCGTTTTGGCCAGTGACACCAGCAATGCCACTTTCACGATTTACGAGAATGCATCAATGGTGCCCGCGCCCTCCCCATCACTCCTCCCACCTCCACCGCCGACGCCACCTCCGCCTTCACCACTTGAACCAGTCTCATCTCCAACCGATACTATTAATAGTATGATTATGTCTGACCAAATTAAATTGGCCAACGCTCTCGCTTCCCTGCAATTATTGATCCAACAACTCCAAGCTCTCCAGCCATAATCTCGCAGGCAGTAATTGTTTGACAGGCGGACGGCTTATCTGCTAACATCTCCAACATACAGATCAAAGGTGGCACCTTTGAGTTTAGGGTGTCGCCTTGTTTGTTTACAATGACCCGCTCGCTAAAAAAGGGTCCCTATGTGGATCCGAAATTATTGAAGAAAATAAATGGGAAGAAACCGGCGCAAGCGGGGGTGGTTAAGACGTGGGCGCGCCGGAGCCAGATTAGCCCCGAGATGGTTGGCTTCACCTTCGGCGTTCACAATGGCAAAGATCATATTGAAGTTTTAGTAAGTGAAGAGATGGTCGGTCACCGCCTCGGCGAATTTTCGCCGACGCGGAAGTTTGTTCGTCACGGCGGGAAGATGCAGAAGGAGTTGGAGCAGAAAAAGAAGGAAGCCGAGATCGCGGCGGCTAAAGCGGGGCAAGTTGCCACACCCGCCACTGGCGCAGTTACTTCGGCGGTCAAGGCGCCAGTTGAGAAAAAATAAAATATTATGCGCGCGTCGCTGCAAAATTATCATCAAGCCCCCCGCAAAGTTCGTCTGGTAATTGACTTGGTGCGTGGCAAGTCGGTGGCGGAGGCGATCATTCATCTGCGCTTCTTACCCAAACGGGCGTCGTTGCCGATCGTCAATTTGATTCAATCGGCGATTGCCAACGCTATTAATAAAGAGCCCGGGTTGAAGCGCGAGGACCTTTATATCAAAGAAATTGTGGTGGGGAAGGGGATGGTTTTCAAACGCTCTCGACCCGGCGCGCACGGCCGAGCTTTCCCGATTAAGCGCAAAACCAGTCACATTAATATTGTTTTACAAGCCCGCCTTGCCGTCGGGCAGGCTAAGAAGCTACAAGCTACAAGCTAATTATTTATGTCTCACTCCGTCCATCCATATTCTCATCGTTTAGCGACCATTCGAGGTTGGCAGTCTCGCTGGTTTGCTTTGCCTCGCCGTCGATCGGGCGGACCGGGGCAATATCAGCAATATCTTAAAGCGGATATTTCAATTCGCGAATATCTCGAGAAACGGTTGCGCGGTTTTTTTGTCGATCGGGTGGAGATTGAACGGGGCGGAACGGTTTATCGAATTATTGTGAAGACGGCGCGACCGGGTCTGATTATTGGTCGAAATGGCGAAGGGGCGGTCAAACTCAAGGATGATCTCTTGAAGGTTCTTCGGGGAATTAAAGCCGATGTGCCCAAGGATTTTAAACTTGACATTGAAGAAGTTAAACATCCCGAAACCCATGCCGCGCTCGCGGCGGCGGTGGTGGCGGAGGGGCTCGAGAAACGCCTGCCTTTCAAACGCGTCGTCAAACAAGTGATTGAGAAAGCGATGGCGAGCAAGTTGGTGTTGGGAATAAAAGTAACGGTGGCTGGTCGGCTGGGTGGGTCGGATATTGCGCGGACTGAAACGGTTAAAAAAGGTCGCTTACCTTTACAAACGCTTCGGGCTGATATTGACTTTGCTAAAGAGAAAGCGTATCTTGCCTACGGCGTAATTGGGATTAAAGTCTGGATTTACCGGGGCGATATCTTTGAGAAAGAAAAATAATCTCCAATATGCTATTTCCCAAAAAAGTTAAATTTCGCAAATGGCACACCATGAGACGCAATCCCAAGCGCCAACATTTCGAGACGCGCGGGTTAGCGGTCGTTTTTGGTTCACATGGGTTGAAAGCCGAAACGCCCGGGCGAGTGCGCTCCAATCAAATTGAATCGGCGCGCAAAGTGATTGCCCGCGAGATGAAGAAGACCGGCAAATTTTGGATTAGAATTTTTCCTGATCAACCTTTCACCGCGAAGCCGGCGGAAGTTGGCATGGGCAAAGGCAAGGGCGACCCGCAAGGCTACGAATTTCAAGTTTGGCCCGGGCGTGTGCTCTTCGAAGTTGACGGTCTTTCGGAAGAGAGTGCTCACAATGTGTTGCGCAAAGCTGGGTCGAAGTTGCCGCTTAAAACGATGATTGTTAGCCGAGAATAATTTAAAATCATGATTCCTAACATTACTCATCCTCGAACTCTCGCCGGCGTAGTCGTTTCCACTAAGATGAATAAGACCGTCGTGGTCGAAGTGGAGCGACAAGTTAAGCATCCTGTTTACGGCAAATATCTTCGTCGGCACAAGCGTTATCTCGCTCACGACGAGACCGGCAAACACCAACTGGGTGATAAAGTTCAGATCAGAGCCGTTCGGCCTTTATCCCGCCGGAAATCTTTTATTGTTATATGATTCAACCCCGCACCATTGTTAAAATTGCTGACAACACCGGCGCCAAACTCGGCCGAGTTTTCAAAGTGCTGGGCGGGTCGCGCCGACGCTATGCCCGAATCGGCGATATTATCGTGATGTCGATTCAAACCGCCGAACCCAAAAAAGCGGTGAAGAAGAAGGATGTGGTGCGGGCGATTGTCGTTCGCCAACGGCAACCTTTCCGGCGGTCTGACGGTTCTTACCTTCGCTTTGATGAGAATGCCGTGGTGATTATTGAGAAGGAAAAATTAGAACCAATCGGTGGTCGGATCTTCGGACCGATTCCGCGGGAAATTGCCGAGCGAGGATTCCAAAAAATTGCTTCGCTGGCGCCCGAAATTGTATGAAAATAAAAACTGGCGACAAAATTGTGGTTATCACCGGCAAAGATCGAACGAAAACCGGCAAGGTTCTCAAGGTTTTTCCGGTGGCGGGTCGGCTGGTGGTGGAAGGCGTTAATCTTCGCAAACGGCGCGAGCGCCCGCGAAAAGCTGGCAAACCGGGGCAAGTGATTGAATCGCCGGCACCGTTTCCGGTCGCGAAGGTGATGCTCTGGTGTCCGGCTTGCGCGCGGGGTCGGCGGATCGGGCATAAGATGGAAGGGAAGAAGAAATTGCGCGTCTGTCGCCAATGTGGTCATGAATTCAACTAATTCAAATCATGATTCCGCTCAAAGAAAAATACGAAAAGATTTTACCTCAACTTGCCACGGCGCTCGGCGAGAAGAATCGTTATGCTTTGCCCCGACTGGCGAAAGTCGTGATTAATGCTGGGCTGGGGAAGCTTCGGGAGAAAAAACAATTGGCGCTGGTGGTTGATCGGTTGAGCAAAATTACCGGCCAGAAACCGTCACCGCGCGGGGCGAAGAAATCCATCGCGTCCTTCAAAGTTCGCGAAGGCGAGACGATTGGTCAAATGGTGACGCTACGGGGAAAACGGATGTACGGGTTTCTCGACAAATTGATTAATGTCGCCGTGCCTCGAATGCGCGATTTTCGCGGTTTCGACGAGAAGTCGGTGGACGCTTCGGGCAACTTGACCATCAGTATCCGCGAGCACACGATTTTTCCCGAAACTTCCGATGAAGATCTTAAGGATGTTTTTGGTTTCGCCATCACGATTGTCACCACCGCCCAGAACCGCGACCAAGCTCTCGTCTTCTTCCGCGCCATCGGCTTCCCCTTCAAGAAAGCTTAGTCTTTAGGCAAAGCTTGAGATTCCAATCTGGAATATTAAAACCGTCCAAATGTTTTAAAAAGCCCTTGGACTATTTCGTTAAATAACAACATGAAGACTTTAGACCATAAAAGAATATTTGTTTTTGCAAAGAAAAATTTAAGGATTTCTGACGATCTTTTTATTGATAAGAACGATGTTGGAATTGTTGAAACAAAAACAAAAAAAGGTGCTCTAGTATTTTTTATCAGGGTTTGGAAAATTGCGGAATTAAACAATGAGGATTTCAAAATATTTGATGTCAAAAAAACTGGAGATTCTTTCTCAAAAAAGATTTGTAATATTTGTCACAAAATGGTTGCTAGTAGTAAATTTGCCAAAAACCAAAACGGAATAAACAACAGATCTGTCAGAAGGCCATCTTGTGTTGATTGTAGAAAAAATCTTGAGGGCGTAAACGTGTCTGCTAAAACAAAAGCAGAATGGGCAAAAAAGAAACCACAGAATATACCCTTTGAATGTCCTATCTGTGGAAAAAGAACAATCGCAGGAATTACGAGCAAAGTTGTCTTAGACCACAATCATCGCAACGGGGAAGCTAGGGGCTGGGTTTGCGATAGTTGTAATACTGGTATAGGAAGATTTAAGGATGATATTGAACTGATAAATAGAACCATAAAGTTTATACAGTAATATCTCTAATTTCCTAGTCTTTTCTTGGCAAGTTTTACGTAATCCTCTGAAATATCGCAACCTATATAATGTCGATTATTCTTTTTTGCCATCTTACAAGTCGTTCCAGATCCACACATTGGATCAAAAACAATTTCACCTTCTTTACTCCAAGAAAGGATATGGTCTTCCGCTAGTTTCTCGGGGAAAATTGCTGGATGTTCAAACGCCAGCCTATCACTCGTTGAACCTCCAAAGCCAACAGCATAATCCCAAATATTGGTCATTGTTTTTTCAGGCTTTAACTCTCCTAGAATTTTTTTATTGACTCCATCCGCACCTTTATTAAAGGGTAACATTTCTTTTCCTTGCCGAACCGTCTTGGTTTTTAACGGAGAGAACGTTTTTGGTGAATCTTTACTGAGAACAAACATAAATTCGAAACAGTTAGTATAGGCATTTGATCTCATAAATGGGGTGTTCTTTTTTTTGTATATCATTACATCGTGGACATTAAAACCGACTTGTTGAAAAGATAGAGCTTGTTTAAAACTTGTTAAAGTTTTGTTTCCTTTTTTTATTTTGTCTCCAACAACCCAAACAACGATACCCCCTTTTTTTGTGACTCTAAATAATTGCTTGGCAATATTTTCAAAATCAAAGCTGTAACCTTTGTAGTCTCTTAATTCATCATAAGGTGGTGAGGTCACGGTCAAATCTATAGAATTTTCATCCATTGATTTCATAAACTCAATACAGTCCGAGCGAAATATCCTATCTAATTTATTTCTTACATCCTTGTTTTCTTGCTCCTCAATATTTCTAAATGTACTGATGACTTTTCCCTGAATTATTATTTCTTTTACGTACAAAGGTTTAAGTCTTGGGTTTGCTGGCTCTAATCGTATTCTGTTTTTTTCTTTATAAATTTTTTTAAGCGTTACCTCATTATTATTTATTAAAGCAACAGCCGTTTCTCCATCCTCAACAGAACTTTGTTTCCGAATTATAACCGTATCTCCATCAAATATACCCTCATCTATCATACTGTCACCCTTAACACCAAGTGCAAAAAGATTACCAGTAGAGGCATAACTACTCGGAACAGTTATTGTTTCAAATTCTTCCACAACTTCTATGGGTTGTCCCGCGGCGATATAACCCTTAAATGGAATACTAATTAAACTTTCCTTTTTTTCTACCTCAGTAGATCGAGCGGTATTTTTCTCATGCTTAATATAACCTTTTTCTTGGAGGATTTTCATATAGTGACTAACTGTGGAAACAGAAGCTAGCTTGAGGTGCTTCCTTATCTCATCATGAGAAGGACTGATACCTTTCTTTTGTGTGTAATCTTGAATATAGTCCAAAAACCTTTTTTGTTTCTTTGTAAGCATAAAATAGATTGACAATTTATTTTCTAGTTTATATACTTACAGTATACTAGAACAAAACTAGAAAGTCCTAAACTAGTTATCCACATTATAAATTTATTATTAACTAAAACAATATGGTCAAATCAACAATAAAGCTTCTAGACGGTACCACTATAACAATCGAAGGCTCTCCCGAAGAACTAAAGAAGGTTTTGAGTGTTTACCAAAGTCAAAATACTTCGAATATAAACAAAGAGGGAAAATCTATCTTTGAGAAAAAAATAAACAAGTCTAGTAAACAGGCTAAAGTAACTGAAGACAAACCAAATAAGAAAGATCGAATCGTTGAACTTGTAAATGCAATCAAAAATGCAGACGACATGGATGAGATAGAAAAGAAGATTTTAGACAAAGCTAGCCAAGTAGATAGAGTCGTTCTCCCTCTCTTTATTATGGGGCGCGATCTTGATAATCAAATTTCTCTTACATCAAACGACATCTACAAAGTCCTAAAGGAGCTTGGAATCAGTATGGCACTACCAAATATCTCAAAAACATTAAGGGGTACTGCTCTTAAGTATGTAATTGCTGACAAGGTTACGAAAAAGGGAGAATCAACCCCCTACAAAATTTCAAGGAAAGGTGAACAGTATATAAAAAATACTCTAGGTAAATAAAAATGAATGATCGAAAAAAGTTTTTACTAAAGCTCGCAGAGTTAGAACCGTCTAGACTTGATCAAGCTGTTTTTTTACTTTGGTATTATGAGCAATTTCAGCAATATACCGAAAGGTCGGCAAGCGATTTAGCAAAAGACATACAGGATGATGGTTTTGGGCTCCAAAATATTTCGAGATTAAAGGTCCAATTATCTAAAAGTAAGCTGATTGTTCATGGAACGCGAAGAGAGACTTTTCGTATAAATTCTGCTCATTTCCAGAAACTGACAGAAAAATACGGACAAATGGTTAATGTTGTTGAAATAAAAGTCACTTCTTCGGTCATTCCACTTGAGTTTGTTGCAGGTACAAGAACTTATTTAGAAAGAATGGCAAATCAAATAAATGGCTCTTACGACTCAGGTTTTTTTGATGCTTCGTCTGTAATTTTGAGACGCTTAATGGAAACATTAATAATTGAGGTTTATGTTAAAAACAATAGATTTTCAGAAATCAAAAATAATAATGTCACTTTACAGTTGAGTGATTTAATTTCAATAATATCTAACGACTCCAAAATAAACAAAAGTAGGAATTTTAATAAAGGAGCTAATCTAATTAAAGATTTGGGCGATACGGCGGCACACGACAGGACTTACATCACTCCAAAACAAGATATTGATGACAACAAAACTCAGATAAGAAAAATTATTCATGAGCTGTTAGTTTTGTCTGGAATTGCAAAGTAATTCAAGGGGGTCCCACTCACACCCTCTCGTTTTTGCGAGTGGAATTTTGCGCGCGAACCGACCTCTGGCAAGGACCTCTGGCAAGGTTTAGCCTTGACGATTTCGTGTCTATCTTTTTTGTTGACGCGATAACGGTATCGTATATACTAACAATGTGACATTTACTCCAGTTGCAGAAATTCCCAATGCGAGAACCGCCCGCTCACTTAGAGTGGCGTTGCGAGATGTTAAATTGGGACGTAATTTATCTCCGCGTTTCGACAACGCTAAAGACGCGATTGCCTATCTGAAAAAGTATGCGGGTTGATTATCATTTGTAGCTTTCGGCAAGGTGACACCTTGGTTTGATCTAAATAACAATAAAGATATCCACCGCGGCTTTGCCGAAGTGCCGATTTTTGCTATAGTTTTAATATATGATTCGTACACGAAGATTGAGCGCAAAACAGGTCGCGGAATATTTTATTTCGAAGGCGCAAGGCGACAATAAACCCATCACAAATAAGAAACTGCAGAAAATGCTTTACTACGCACAGGCGTGGTCTCTAGTTGTGCGTGACAAAAAACTTTTCCCCGACAAAATAGAAGCTTGGGTACATGGTCCTGCTATCCGCAGTGTTTATTTTGAATACAAAAAATTTGGTTTCGGCCCAATTACTAAAAATGTGGTTGCAGACGATATTGTAAAGATTTCTAGTGAAACAAAGAGGTTTCTTGATCAAGTATGGTCAGTATATGGAAATCGAGATGCAGCATATTTGGAGCATCTCTCCCATTCTGAAATGCCGTGGCAAAAAGCGCGCGAGGGACTTGAGCCACACATTGGATCGGAGAATGTAATTTCTACTAAAGACATGAAAGAGTTTTACGCCTCTAAACTTAAGGAATCAAAGCGCTCTTGAGTCATGACAATTCCGCAACCAAGCGGTGGGCTTTCAAGGGGTCCAATTCCGTCTACGGTCACCGAGATCACACAACTAGAAGAAGCACCGGAAGCAAAACCCTTATTGATTTCTTTTGAACGATACAATAGTGGTGAATGTCAGCTTAATGGAATGGAAGGTAAAACAGCGAGAAAGGCATTTCAGGTTGTGCGTGATGTTGGCGTAAATGTAAAAACAGAAGCAGATTTTAAAAAGCATTTACCGAGGTTAGAGATTGTCTCCATCGGCAATAGCGGGGGTTATAGAAAGCTATACAGAGGATTGATTGATTTACCAGATGTTGAAATAAAAGAAGCAAAGATCAATCGTGACAAAGGTCGCCTGTTCTTTTTTCTCGTGGATAGAATTTTTCACATCGTTGCCATAAGAAATAGTCACTACGAAACTGACAAACAAAGACGCTAGATTTTTAGGGAGCGGATCGTGCGCGCACTGGGCGGGACAGAGCCGTTTGACACTGAAGGGTTAATTTTGCTAGCATGGGGTTTCAAATATGGCTAAGACATCAGTCATTGCGCGGTCGAAAAAACCGCCCAAGTTTAGCACGCGCCTTGTCCGGCGCTGTTTCCGTTGTGGGCGGAAGCGCGCTTATATGCGCGATTTCGATTTGTGTCGGATTTGCTTCCGCGAATATGCTAATGAGGGCAAAATTCCCGGGATAAAAAAATCTTCATGGTAGTTCGAAAATCTCACCACTATGGTAACTGATCCTATTGCCGATATGATTACCCGTTTGAGAAATGCCGCGCGGGCGCATTTGCCGACGGCGACCGTCGAGTACTCGAATTTCAAAATGGCGGTCGCCCAAACACTTCTCGAAAATGGTTTTATTACCACCGCGACGAAGAAAGGCAAGAAGATTAAAAAGTTGATCGAGATGACTTTAGCGATGAATGGTCGTCAGCCGAAGTTGCTGGGCGTGACGCGAGTGTCGAAGCCGTCGCGCCGAGTGTATCAAGGCGCGCGGGAGCTTCGACCCGTTCGCCAAGGTTACGGCGAGCTGATTATTTCTACCCCGCAGGGAATAATGACCGGTTCGGCGGCGCGACGAGCCAAGGTCGGCGGGGAAGTGTTGTTTAAGATCTGGTAATTTTATGTCGCGCATTGGCAAACAATTGATTAAGATTCCGGCGGGCGTGACGGTTAAGACCGTTACTTTGGACGAAGGCGTCGAAGTAACGATCAAAGGTCCGCGAGGCGAACTAAAGCGCTTATTTCGACCAAGTATTGTTATCACAATTGGTGCAAATGAAGTGACATTGGCGCCGCGAGGCGAAGCCGAGACCGAGACCGCTCTGTGGGGAACTTACGCGGCACACATCAAGAATATGGTGCTGGGCGTGGTGGGGGGTTTCACCAAGCAACTGGTGCTGGAGGGGATTGGTTACAAAGCAAGTTTGGCGGGCCTGCCCGACGGCAAGGCGGGTCAAACCTTGACGCTCACGGTGGGATTTTCTCATCCAGTTATTATTGTGGCGCCAGATGGAGTGAAGCTGGTACTCGAGAAAAATACCTTGACCGTGAGTGGCCCCAGTAAAGAAGCAGTTGGTCAATTTGCCGCTTCGGTCCGAGCGATTAAACCGCCGGATCCCTATAAGGAAAAAGGAATTCGATATACCGATGAGAAGGTGACGCGTAAGCAAGGTAAGAAAGTCGTGACTTAAATTAATTTATGATTCCTCAATATCATCGCAACCAAGAACGCCAGATCCGCCACCGCCGAGTGCGGGCTAAAGTGGTCGGCGCGGGCGCTCGCCCGCGACTGTCAATTTTCTGTTCCAACCGCTACCTCTACGCCCAGATAATCGACGATGAGACCGGTCGAACTTTGGTGAGCATTAGTAATTTGCCGGTGGCAAAAGAGGCGAAAGTAAAACAAAAATCGCCCGCGAAAATTATCAAATCCGCTAGCGCCTTAGGGGAAGCGTTGGCAGTGAAGGCGGTGGCGAAGAAAATTAAATTAGTTGTTTTCGATCGGGGCGGGTATCGTTATATTGGTCGAGTCAAGGCGCTCGCCGACGGGGCTCGCGCCGGCGGTTTAGTTTTTTAATTACATTATGGTCACTGAACAATCGAAAATGACTAAACCATGTCGGCCACCCCGTCAGAGGAATGATGGGCGTCCTTCTCGTGGGGGTTCGCGCGGTGGTCCGCGCGGCGGTCGAGATTCGGCGCCGCCCGAGTTTGAACAGAAGATGATTAACATCCGGCGGGTGACACGGGTGGTAAAAGGCGGTCGCCGTTTCAGCTTCTCGGTTCTGCTGGCGATTGGCAACCGCCGAGGGAAGGTGGGTCTCGGCGTCGGCAAAGCGGCCGATATCTCGCTGGCGCTCGAGAAAGCTTTTCGCGAAGCGAAAAAGCGGTTACTCATTGTCACGCTTAATAAACAATCGTCGATTCCCCACGAAGTAGCGGCCAAATTTAATAGTTCGCGCGTAATCATCCGGCCGGCGCCCGGGCGAGGCGTGGTCGCCGGGAGCGCGATGCGCGTAATTCTGGAATTGGCCGGCATTCGGGCCGTGAGTGCCAAAATTCTCTCGCCCTCCAAGAGTCAGCTCAATAATGCTCGAGCGACGATGCGAGCGTTGGCGATGCTTCCCGCTTCGACGCCAGCCTAAATAATTTTATGCAAATTCATCACATCAAACGACAATCTCCCCGCCAGCGTCAGAAGCTGGTTGGTCGCGGTGGCAAACGCGGAACTACTTCCGGTCGCGGGACGAAAGGTCAGCGCGCTCGTTCCGGTCATCGGATTCGGCCGGAGATTAGGGATGTCATCAAGCGCTTACCGAAATTGCGCGGTCATCGGTCGCTCTTCGCTCCCAACCTCGTCGTGGCGGTCACCTTGATGGATCTGGCGCGCCATTTTACGACGGAAGAAATTGTTTCGCCCGCGACGCTCGCCAAGAAACGACTCGTGTCCGCGGCGACACTTCGGCGGGGTAAAGTGAAAATTATCGGCAACGCTCAACTTGGTGTCGCGCTGACGGTGCAGGGTTGTTTAATCACGCCGACGGCGCGCCAAATTATTGAAAAAGCCGGTGGAAAAATATGTTAAATAAACTCGCGACAAAATTTTCTTTAGTCATCGGCGATCCGCAATTGCGCCGGCGGATTCTGTTCGTTCTTTTCGCCCTGATCGTTTTTCGTCTCGGCGCGAGCATTCCGATTCCCGGAGTGAATGCCGAAGCGTTGAGCAAACTTTTCTCCGGCAACCAATTTCTCAATCTCTTGAACATTTTTTCTGGCGGTGGTTTATCTAACCTCTCCATTTTAATGTTGGGTGTGAGCCCGTTCATCACCGCCTCGATTATTATGCAACTCTTGACGATGATGTTTCCGGCGCTGAAGGAACTTTACCATGAATCCGGCGAAGCCGGCCGGCGAACTTTCGCCCAATATTCTCGTTTACTGACGGTGCCGCTGGCGCTGATTCAAGGTTTTGGTTTATTGTCTCTCCTTGGCCGTCAAGGGGTGCTTTTACCAATCACTTTTACCGAGCGTTTAATGAGCGTGGTGATTGTGATGGCGGGCGCGATCCTCTTGATGTGGCTAGGCGAACTAATTAATGAATATGGTATTGGCAACGGGACATCGCTCATCATTTTCGCCGGTATTGTCGCCAGTATCCCGCAAGCAATCAGTCAACTGGCGGTCAATTTTGAAGCTAGCCAAATTATGATTCTTTTGCCTTATCTCGTCGCCGCCGTGCTGATTATCGCCGGGGTGGTCGTGATGACCGAAGCCGAACGGCCGGTGCCGGTTACTTATGCCAAACGGATGCGCGGGATGAAACTTTACGGCGGGGCTTCCACTTATTTGCCGATTCGTCTCAATCAAGCCGGCGTGATGCCGATTATTTTCGCGCTTTCCATTCTGCTTTTTCCGCAAATGCTTTTTACTTTCTTGTCGCAAGCGGCCCATCCCACGATTCAGGCGGTCGCCAGTTTCCTCTTGGGTTTGCTTAACAATAGTTGGTTTTATGCGATTTCTTATTTCCTGCTCGTTTTCCTATTCACTTATTTTTATTCCGCCATCACTTTCGATCCCGATGCCATCTCGACTAATCTCCAGAAGAGTGGCGCGTTCATTCCCGGCATTCGTCCCGGTCGGCCAACCGCCGACCATCTGGGTAAAATTGTGACGCGCTTAACCCTCGTCGGGGCACTTTTCCTCGGAACTATCGCGATGTTACCGTTGATTATGCGAGCGTTGACCGGCATCACGGCGCTGGCGATTGGTGGCACCGCGCTGCTCATCGTTGTCTCCGTTGCCCTCGACTTTATGAAGCAGGTGGACGCTCAAGCGACCATGCGAGAATATTGAGTTGCGTCGGCAACTTAGATGGAGTAAAATCTGATTATGAAAAAAGAGCTGAAAAAGAAAAAAGATTATTACGAGACTACGATGGAGTATATCAAAGATACTGTTAAAGTAGTGGCCGAGGGGCAAAAGGCAATGGGTGAAAAGATTGATCGAGATTTAACTGAAGTCAAAACGGATGTAGCTAATTTGAGAGGAGAAATGAGAAGTAGCTTCAAGACTATTTTTGATTATCTCTCGAAAATTGATGATGAATTAAAAGACATCAGAAGTGAAATGAAAAAAATCAGAGAAGAATTAAAAAGCAAAGCCGACCTTGTTCGCTTTGAAGCGCTAGAATTGCGGGTGCTGAAGGTCGAGGAAGAGTTGGCGCATCGGCGGTAGATGTGGTAGGATAAGGGGTAGCTTCTAGCTGCCAGCTTTTAGCTTTTAGTAACTTTAATCAAATAATCATTATGTTTAAGAAAATACTCATTGTTTTAGTCCTTTTTAGTCTCATTATTCCCTTGACGACCCGCGCCCAGACGGCTGATGGGCAGAGCCGGAGTGCCGCGGATCTCGAGCGTCAGATTAGAGAACTTACCCAACAGCTTGAGAGATTAAGAGGAAATGTGGACACGGGCACGAGCCAACAGTGGTGCCACACCTTCAATCAGAATTTAGGGGTGGGGATGAATAATGATGAAGTCAGCTATCTTTACGGAGCCCTTATGAGATCAGGTCTGATTACTGCGGGGTCAGACAACAGAAGGAATGAAAACATTTATGATGAAAATACCGCTTCGGCCGTTTCCCAGTTTCAAGAAAAATATCGAGAGGATATTTTAACGGCGAGTGGTCTCTCTGCCCCAACCGGCTACTTCGGTCCGGCCTCGCGTAAAAAGATGAATAGTTTATACGGGTGCATTGGAATTAAACCACCAATTTATTCCAAATCCTCAATCACTCTTAGATTTAACACCGGTGGGGATAATTTTGTGGCTACAATTTCTCTGACTGATGATAACGGCCAAGTGGTTAAACCGATAACTATTCCCAGTTTTGCTCCCTATTTTTCATTATCTCCCGGTTATTATAATGCCACTCTGGATACAAAAGAGTATAGAAACAATCAATTAACATCAAATGAAAATCATCGGATAACCGCTCGACTTAAAGTAGGCGGAAGCGCCGCGGGTGGCAGTGTTTATAGTATTGAAGGTAGTACCATAAATATCGACGGTGAATCCAACACAGATTTGCTCAAGTTGGTTGCGGATGCTTTCGTCAGGAGTAATTATGTAGATATTGCGGCAAGTTCTGGTAGTGAGTATGTCAATGTTAAATTTACGCTTACTGATAAACAGGGAAGAGTGGTAAATACCGCGTCTTCTATTTTGCCAGCCTATCGGCTTCCGGTTGGTCATTATGTTGCCGGAATATCAATCAATGGGAGCAATAATAATAATGAAGAAATCAAACTTTCGATTGAGGCTAATTCCGCCGGCTATCTCATAAATTTTAATGAGAAACAGCCAGTGCCGTATCCGATGCCGATCCCGGCTCCTGCCCAGCCTTTAATTGTAATTTATCCAATGGCTGGCGATGCTTGGATGAAGGGGCAGACTTATAAAATAATCTGGTCAGCGTCTCCGTCTACTGCCGATTCTTTTGTTAGAATCAGTTTAGTTGGTAAGGGTTATTATTCTGAGATTACACCAAAGACCATTAATGATGGCGTGGAGTATTGGACTATTCCATCGACTGTTCCAACAGGTGAGTATCAAGTCAGTGTTTCTCTTTGTCGGACGACCAACGATTGTTATTGGAACAACTGGAGCGGCTTATTCAAGATTTATGGTGATGATGGTGTTCCCGCCAATATGCCCCCCACAATCTCCGGCGTCTCGGGTCCGACGACGCGCAATGTTGGACAGATGGGGACTTGGACAGTGCGAGCGTATGATCCTGATCCGCCAGCTGGCGGAGGGTCGTTGAGTTACAGTGTTTGGTGGGGTGATGAAGTTTATTATAGTCCGACGGCCGGTGGCGCGTCGACGAATCAGAAGCAAGAAATCTCGCAGAGTGCCACCTTTACTCACACTTACTCCCGCGCCGGTACTTTCTCTCCGACATTCACCGTCACCGATAATTCCGGTCAATCCGCGCAGACGAGTTTGAGTGTGGTGGTGGGTGGTGGGGTGGTTTCAGAAACCAAAATTACGCCAGAGAGTTTGCCGGCAGTCGTTAAGGGGCAATACTACAATCAAATTCCATATTATAGTCAGGTTCTAAAAGCTAGTGGTTTCTCATCCGGTAATCTAACTTGGTCTATAATCTCCGGCGCTTTGCCAAATGGTTTTAGCTTAAACAAACAATCATTACTTTGCCCAGCGACTGGTCCATGTCCTAACACCGAAACTTATTCCGCTTTCATTTACGGCAATACTGAGAATGTCGCGCTTGGCACTTACACCTTTACCGTTCAAGCCACTAATGGCACCCAAACCGCTCGACGGGAATATAAGTTGGATGTCGTTGGTACCAATGACAGTAATTCTTCCGTCCAAGTATTAAGTCCGAATGGGGGAGAGAGTTGGATTAGGGGTGGTACCCACACAATCTCTTGGGGGGCGACTGGCGCGCCAGAGGTTAGTGTTTATCTGGTTAAGGACAGCGATCCTACCTATCGGTTGGCGATCAGACACAATTTTGTGAGTGGTCGCGCCAATTCCATAACTTGGACCGTTCCCGGTGGCGACACTGCGACGACTGATATCGCCGTCGGTTCAGATTATCGAATTTGGGTGATTGGGGGTGGTGCGACCGCGGTGGATGACAAGAGCGATCAACCGTTCAAGATCGTAGGGAGTGGGAGCAATACTTCACCAACTTTTACTGGAATACCATCAGTACCAGCGTCAGTGAAAGTTGGTCAAATTGTAAGTCTCGGTTGGAGTGCTCAAGATAAGGATAATGATGATTTGGTTTGGAGTGTATCTTGGGGTGATGGAGAAGGACAACAGGGTAGTTGCCAAATAGTAAATCCACAAAATGGTGCGCATTGGGCTTTCAACACTTTCCATATTTGGTCTAAACCTGGTCAATACACAGCAGAAGTGTCAGTTTCGGATTGTCGCGGCGGTATTGAAAAACGGAACTTTACCATCAACGTAGTGATGCCTGTCAACGTTTTGTCTCCAGTTGCTAGTGATGTTTGGCCTGCCGGTAGTACTCAAACCATCAGATGGAATAGCCCTGGGACGAACATTTGGCTCTTCATGGGTAATGCCGGATCATCAGTGGTTGGACCGATAGTTGTTAGTCCAGTGCCGAATACTGGTAGTTACACTTTTACGATTCCATCAAACTTTGAAACTGGACAGCATTTTATCCGCCTAACTTGTACTGGTGGAGAATGCGGAAATAATCAGTGGTACTTGTGGAATGATAGCGAGGTGTTTAAGATAACTTCCTAATAAGTTAGCATGCCAAGGTGAGTCCTTGCCACTGGCAAGGACTCACCTTTGGGTTTGGTTGCACCCGAGTCGGTTTGTTTGCTATGATGAAAATATGATCCAAGATTATTTTGAGTCTTATTTGGAAAAGGCGCGGTATGAAATGATTGATGAGGGGAGCCGTTTCTATGCCGAAATTAAAGAACTTCGGGGTGTTTGGGCGATTGGTCGGACGCTAGAAGAATGTCGTCAAAATCTTATCTCTTCACTTGAAGGCTGGTTTGTTTTTCGTTTGCGGAAAAATTTACCAGTGCCACATTTCCATCCTCCGAAAGTAAAATTGTTTACTGGAACTAAGGCGTATGCCTAAACTGACGCCACTCTCGCAGAAAACATTAACATATACCTTTGCATTGGAATTCACTTATTTGCTACAATAGAAGCATGACAGACAATATGACAATTCAGCCCGAGAGTTCGGATTTCTACCGGCCGACGACTCGGGCGAAGCGGGGGGGGATGCCGGCATTTATTATTAAGTTATCGGGCGGAAAGATGAGTGAGCAAGGCGCCAACGCTGTCTTGCTGGGATTCGCGATTGTTGTTTTCATCATTTCTATAATAATTTTGGTGAAGACTTTTTGATCTCGAATATGGCGCTACCCCAGACCTTTATCTTTATCGGTCGCTCCGGTTCCGGTAAGGGCACTCAAGCCGAGCTCTTGATTCATCGCTTCACGGAGCGCGGTGAGCCGGTACTCTATGTTCAAACAGGAGAACAATTCCGGCAGTTTCTTTCCCGTGACAGTTATTCTACCCAACTAGCCAAGGTTGTTTCTTCAGCCGGCAATCGTCAGCCAGATTTTTTGGCGATCTATATGTGGGCCGATTTTCTGGTCAATAAATTTCAAGGTGAGGGTCATTTATTTTTTGACGGGTCACCCCGATCGTTAGTTGAAGCCCAAGCACTTGATACCGCCATGGCTTTTTACCAACGAGAATTAGTTTATGTCATTGCGCTTCATGTTCCTCATATTTGCGCCACCGATCGTCTCACTAAACGGGCTCGACACGATGATGATGAGTCAGGAATCCAGAAACGTTTAGCTTGGTACGATAAAGATGTTGCGCCGGCGCTCGATTATTATCAGACTAATTCCCGCTATCGCTTGGTCGAGATTGACGGTGATCGGCCGATCGAAGCGGTGCACGCTGATATTCTTACCCAATGTGGCCAAAAATAAATTGAATATCAAATCTTCGGCCGAGATCGAAATTCTTCGCGCCGGTGGGCGCGAGTTGGCGAAGGTTCTCGCCGCTCTGACTTCCGCTGTTCGACCCGGAATCACGACCCGCTCGCTCGATACTCTCGCTCGCGAACTTATCCATCAAGCGGGTGGTGAACCATCTTTTCTCAACTATCGTCCCGTTGGCGCGCCGACACCATATCCGGCCGCGCTCTGCGTGTCGGTCAATGATGAAGTGGTACACGGAATTCCGGGCGAGCGCGTGCTTGAAGTCGGTGACTTGGTCGGTCTCGATCTCGGTCTCAAGTATCACGGTCTTTACACGGATATGGCAGTGACGGTGGCGGTCGGCGAAGTTTCGGCCGAAGCGCAAGCGCTTCTTGACGTTACTCGTCAGGCTTTGTCGGCGGGAATTGTGGTGGCGAAAGCGGGGGCGACGACGGGCGACATTGGTTTTGCTGTGGCGACAGCGATTTCCGATCGGCATAAGTATGGTATTGTCACCGAGTTTGGCGGTCACGGCGTTGGTCATCGCGTTCATGAATCACCGGAGATTCCCAATGTTAGTTTGCCGGGATCAGGTGAGCGGTTGGTTCCCGGATTAGTAATTGCCATTGAGCCGATGATCATCATCGGCTCGGGTAAAGTGATAACGGCTGACGATGGCTGGACGGTCAAGACGAAGCAGGGCGGTCTCTCGGCGCATTTTGAACACACGGTGTTGGTGACCAATAACGGCGGCGAAATTTTAACTAAAGTGTGATAGGATAAATAATTATGCCATTAGCCACCATCCCCGAAGCATCCGAATGGGCATCAGATTTTCTTGATAAAGAAGTTTTGCCGACAAACATTTCTTATCTTGTTCAATATGGAAAAGTGAAAAAGCATGGGGAAAACGGCTCAACGATGGTTGATTTAGGGGATCTTAAAAATTATTACGAATCATGGGGGGGAAAACGCGAAGTAATTTGGAAAAAGAATCTAGGCGATGATTTGAATTGGACACTTTCTTTTGACAACCTGAGAGAAGTAGATACTACAAAACATGTTCATCGTCTCCATCCGTATAAAGGTAAATATATTCCACAACTTGTTGAATATTTTATAGATAATCACATTGACGATTTTAAGAAAGAAGTTTATTTTAAAGCCGGCGATATTATTCTAGATCCATTCTTGGGTTCTGGAACAACAATTATTCAATCATTAGAAATGGGTGTCCATTCTGTTGGTATAGATGTTTCAGAATTTAATTGTATGATTGCAAGCTGTAAAGCAACTCACTATGACGACGAATATCTACAGAAAGCGATCCAAAAATTGGTTGTCGTACTTGATTCTTTTGAATATGACAATAAAATTCAGGATTTTGAAAATGAACTTCTTGTAGAACTTGCCAAATTTAATTTCATGTATTTCCCGGGTTCTGATTTCAAATACAAAATCAATCAAGGAAACTTTAATGAAAATAAATTTGCCACAGAAAAAGAGAGAGAGTTTTTACCCACTTATCAAAAATTGCTCAAAAAATATTCAATTAAAGTAAAACAAGATAAACCTGAATCTTTTCTTGATATTTGGTTTATAAATAATGTTCGACGAGAAATAGATCATGTTTTTCAAACAATAAAAAAAGAACGAGATGTTAAGACACGAAAAATACTGGCACTTATTTTAAGTCGAACAATTAGATCTTGCCGGGCAACAACGCATAGCGACTTGGCAACGCTCAAAGAACCTCAACTCATAACTTATTATTGCTACAAACACAAAAAAATCTGTAAACCACTTTTTTCTATCACCGCCATGCTTAATCGTTATGCTCTCGATACATTAAGTAGGATCAGAGAATTTAGTAGATTACGAAAACCGGTTCACTATTCCGTTTTAGCTAGTGACTCAAGAACAGTAAATATTTTTGAGAAAGTAGAAAAGCAGAACCCTGAATTTTCTAAAATTTTTAAAAAACAAAAAATAGCCGGTATTTTTTGCTCACCACCTTATGTTGGGCAAATTGACTATCACGAACAACACGCGTATGCTTATGATCTTCTCGGATTTAAACGAAAAGATGATCTAGAAATAGGTCCGCTTTACAAGGGACAAGGATTAGAAGCACGACGGTCATATGCGCAAGGAATTGTCGATGTGTTAAATAACTGCAAACAATATCTCAAAACAGATTATAATATTTTTCTTGTGGCCAATGATAAATATAATCTCTATCCAGAAATTGCAGAAAAAGCAGGAATGAAAATTGTGAATCAGTTTAAGCGGCCGGTATTAAATCGCACAGAACGAGATCGAAATCCGTATTCAGAAATTATATTTCATTTTAAATCAAAAATATGATAGAAAGAGTTCTTTATGCTATTACAACCGAGGATGTGCGAAAAGTAGCGCAAGAGGAACATATCCCAGTTACTAAGAAAGATCTTCCTTTCATTGAAGATAAAATTGGGGATTATTTTAGAGAAAGATGGCAAGAAGCAATTGCATACGCATTGAATGAGCTAATGAAAAAATAATTTATGGCTTTATCTAAAGAACAAATCAAAAATGTCGAGAATGTTTTGAAGGCAAGTTTGCGTAATAAGTTCCAAAATTATAATCCGGAACCAGCATATATGCCTTTCCATACTCGCTTGCTCGGTAAAGATCGTCTCGCTTTGTATTCTTTCATCCATTCTCTTAATACAAATTTTGGCATAACCGTTTTTGAGCCAGTGGGGCTTGCTTTAGCACAGAAGTATTTTAAAACGGCTACTGCTCAAACTATTGCCGGAGAACATATTAGTAGTAAAGCCCAGATTGTTATTCAGAAAATTATTGATGGGCTTACTACTGCTGAAATTTCGCCCGATAAATCAAAAGAAATCGAGATAATCAGAAAAGTTTGTCAGCAAGGAACAATGATCAAAGTAAAACCAACGCGAATTGATTTAATGATGGAATCAAAAGATGGTGAATATTTTCTTTTTGATATAAAAACAGTTAAACCGAATGCGGGCGGTTTCAAAGAGTTCAAAAGAACATTACTTGAATGGGTCGCTGTTTTCCTTGCTAATAATCCAAGGGCAAAAGTAAATACGCTTATCGCAATTCCCTACAATCCATATGAGCCGGAAGCATATAATCGCTGGACAATGCGTGGGATGCTAGATTTAGAAAATGAACTTAAGGTAGCAGATGAATTTTGGGATTTTCTGGGTGGTAAAAATACTTACAAGGATTTACTCGATTGTTTTGAGAGAGTCGGTATTGAATTGAGAGATGAAATTGATGCTTACTTTAAGCGTTTTAATAAAAAATAATTTTCATTTCAAAATTTTATGTCTAACACCAACGAAGAACGCAGTTTGATTATTTTGAAACCCGATGCGCTTCAGCGCGGGTTGGTTGGTGAAATCTTCCATCGGTTCGAGCGAAAGGGTTTGAAAATTATCGGTTTGAAAATGGTGCAACTAGAAGACCTGACATTGGACGAGCATTATGCTCATCATAAAGACAAACCGTTTTTTACTTCACTCAAACGTTATATGAAATCAGCCCCGGTCGCGCTCTTAGTTTTGTCGGGGATTAAGGCGATTCAGGCGATTCGTTTGATTGTCGGCCCGACGCGTGGTTATGAAGCTGACGCCGGTTCGGTTCGAGGCGATTTCGCGATGAGCGGTCAATCCAATATTGTTCACGCTTCCGATTCCGCCGAGACGGCCGAACAAGAAATTAAGCGATTTTTCAAACCCGACGAGCTTTTCGACTATCAAAAACCTGATTTTCCTTGGCTTTATTCGGATAGTGTATAAAATATAAAAGGTGGTATAATCGGGATGAGGTTGTCTGGGGTATTATCTAGATCAAATAATATAAATTTCGGGATCCCCATACATCTAGCGTCGTGGCGCCGGGTTGCGGGAACCCACCTAGATTTACTCTAGGTTAATTCATCCAGATGACCTCACCAAAGTCTTCCCTGTTTGGGGAAGGTTTTTGTTTTTATATGATAGAATAGTGAACAATGACTAAACCGCAATCGATTTTAACTTTCCACGGCGGGGCCGGATCGGTAACCGGCGCTAATTTTTTGTTGGAAATTAAACCACTCACGTCTGACGGGCGCACTATGCGCCTTCTTGTTGACTGCGGTCTCTATCAAGGCGGGAAAATCTTTGAAGATCGGAACCACGAACCTTTTCCTTATGATCCGGCGGGCGTTGATTATCTTTTCGTCACGCACGCGCATCTCGATCATGTCGGCCGAATTCCAAGTTTAGTGCGGGCGGGCTTTCGCGGAGTAATTTATTCGACCCCGCCGACCAAGGAAATTGCCGGATTGATGTTGGAGGACAGTCTTGGAGTGATGAGCAAGGAAGCGAGGAGCAGTGGTAAGCCGTTGCTTTATGAACCAGCCGATATTACCGCCGCGCTCGCGCACTGGCAGACAATTGAGTATCGCGCGCCATTTCCCTTGGCTGATTCTGGCGCGACCCTAATTCCTCATGACGCCGGTCACATTCTTGGTTCGGCCATGTATGAGATTGTTCGGGAGAACCGGCGGTTACTCTTCACTGGCGATCTCGGTAGTTCGCCCTCGCCATTGCTTCATGATACGGAAATAGTAAGGGGCATTAATTATTTGGTGATGGAGAGTGTCTACGGCGATCGCGAGCATGATCCCACCGAGACGCGCCGTGATCGACTGGAAGATATTATTGAGACCACCATGAAGCAAGACGGCGTTCTGCTTATTCCGGCTTTTTCGATCGAACGAACGCAAGAACTTCTTTATGAAATTGAGCATATGACGGCCGAGGGCCGCATCCCGCCGGTGCCGGTTTATTTGGATTCGCCGCTCGCGATTAAGGTCACCGAAATTTACAAACATTTCCAATCCTACTTTAATTCGACGGTGGCGGATCCGGATCGTCTCCGCGATGGCGTGTTCAATTTTCCTAATTTGCACAAGACTTTAACGACCGAAGAGTCGAAGGCGATTGCCGGCACACCCGGGCGGAAAATTATTATTGCCGGTTCTGGCATGTCCAATGGCGGACGGATTATTCATCATGAGAAACATTTTCTTTCTAACCCCTCAACCACGCTTCTGCTCATTGGCTATCAAGCGGCAGGCAGTCTCGGCCGACTGCTTGAAGAGGGGGCGAAAGGGGTGACAATTCTTGGTACGCCGGTGGCGGTGCGGGCGAAAGTCTTTTCTATTTCCGGTTACTCGGCCCATCGTGATGGTCCCCATTTGCTTGATTTTGTTCACGAGCTTAGCGAATCGCTGGAGCTAGTTTATGTCGCGATGGGCGAGCCGAAGTCATCACTTTTTCTCGTCCAGCGAATTCGTGATTATCTCGGGATCAAGGCTACGGCTCCGCGCCTCGGCGAATCGGTCAAGCTCGAGTTGTAATTCTAGCTAATTTTAAGATATACTATCTGAACTATGTTACTCACCGATAAATCCGATAAATCAGTTGATAAACACGGTCACTCGCGCATCAAACTTTGCGTTTCGGGTGCGGCGGAGACCGATCACTGTGGTGAGGGCACACTGGAGCTGGCGATGGCGCTCGGCCGGGAGATTGTCGAACAAGGCGCGGTTCTCGTGACGGGGGCGACCACCGGTTTCCCGCTTTGGGCGGCCAAGGGCGCGAAAGACGCCGGCGGCACTTCACTCGGCCTCTCGCCGGCGTCAACCGAGCATGAACATATTAACTTCTATAAACTTCCGCTCGATTATCTCGATCTAGTTATTTACACCGGTTTCGGTTATTCCGGCCGCAATCTTCTGCTCACGCGCGCGTCGGATGCTGTCTTGATTGGTTGCGGTCGAGTCGGAACAATCAACGAATTTACTATCGCGTTTGAAGATCGGAAGCCAATCGGTATTTTAGACGGTTGTGGTCCAACGGCGCAAATCATTCGCGAAATTATGGAGAAAGGGCATCGCCACAACGATAACATCATCTTTGACACCGACCCCAAAACTCTCGTCGCCCGCGTGATTGAGATGGTGAAAAAAGAGAAAGCCAACTAAAGCCAACTAATCAAAACTTCAAACCACCCTTATTTTAAGCCACCTTCCAATGGCAAGGCTAAGCCTTGACATTGCTAGCGACAATCTTATGTGCGTTGATGATTCGTACCAGAGTAATTATTGGCTCAATCTATGAGTCAAAAGGTGGATAAACCCAATTCCATAAGCAGAAGTGGTGAACGAAAACTAGACGCCGTACCCACGAGGTGCGGCGTTTTCTTTTACTAAAACCGATATGCTAAATAATTTCCGATCGTGGCTTATTTAGTATACGACGAGAAATCTAGAACCACACCAAAACTCTTAAACTATTTCCGGTCGTGAAAAGTTTAAGAGTTATTTACTAACACTCTCGACGATTCGTTTAAAAGTGGCTGGCTCGTATTCGGCGAGTTGGGAAAGAATTTTGCGATCCAATTCGATTTTTGATTTTTTTAGCAAACCCATGAAGCGACTGTAAGATAAACCTAATGGGCGAACCGCGGCGTTGATTTGAATTTGCCACAGCGCGCGGGCGTCGCGCTTCTTCTCTCGTCGATGGCGGAAGGCGTGCGCGCCGGCGTGAAGAATCGCGGTTTTCGCTTCGCGCTCTTTCTTGCTTCGGCCAAAACGGTATCCCTTCACATCCTTGAGGACGCGACGGCGATGTTTGGCGGCAATGGTTCCTCGTTTAACTCTAGGCATGGTTGGGGATTAAGTGGCCAAGCATTTTGCGCTTGATTTGGAAAGGCATCAAGCGCTTGCTACCCAATTGATTATGGCGACTCTCTTTGGCATTGAAATGATTTTGCCCGCCTCGGCGCGATAAAATTTTCCCCGTGCGGGTAACTTTCAAACGTTTGGAAAATGATTTATTGGTTTTGATACTCATGATAATTGATAATTGAAAATTGTAAATTATTTTGTGGCTCGTTCGATAACTAGTGAGATTCCCTTCGGACTGCGTTCGGGTCCGCTCGCGACGCGATAACTGACGGTGATAAATTTCATCAAGCGGTCGAGCCGACCGCGCAGGAATTCTTGATCGAAGTATTTCGCCCGACCGCGGAGATACAACTCCAACTTTACGCGGTGCCCCTCATTAAGGAAGGACGAGGCCTTGATCGCCTTGATTTCTAGATCGTGATCGCCGGTGCCGATTTTAACCTGTAGTGATTTCGTCTCGGTCTGGTGGGCGTTGGATCGGGCTTGCTTCTGTTTTTTATTCTCGAGGTACTGGAACTTGCCGAAATCCATAATCTTGGCGACCGGCGGATTACTCGTGCCCGAAACCTCGATTAAATCCGATCCTAGCTCAATCGCCTTATTCAGTGCGTCCGTTAGCGAGAGAACGCCCAAATTAGCGCCCGTCTCGTCAATGACGCGCAAGGTGGGAGCGGTAATCTGATGATTGATGCGAATTCGCGCTTTCAATTGGCTCGTTAAGCTACGGGACCATCTTAACCGACCCGGGTTTGAAAGTCAACAAAAAAGACCGACGCGATTAGCGCGACGGTCTTGAACTTCGATTCAGTCGTGAACGGTCACTAGGTCTTTCGGCGGAAGAAGATGATAATTGTAATAACTTCCCCTTTCTTTTCTACATGACGCCAAGTGATGATGATGTTGGGATTTGCGATCATCCAATCGCGGTATTCTTTTTCAAGCGTTTCTTTCACACTGTGTGAGAAGATTTTGATCTCTTCCGTTGCCGGAGATTCGCCCGCAAGTTCCTCCAATTCCCCAATCGGGTCTCCTTCCTCGTCTGCCCCGAGCAAAGTTAGCAGTTCCGCTCGGGCTCTTTTGAGGTTCACACCAAGATTAGTCAACGCTTGGAAAGCAACAGTCTTTTCATTCTGTTCCCGAAGCAACCCGAGCAGTAGGTGCTCCGTGCCGATGTAGTTGTGGTTGAGGTTGAGGGCCTCTTCCATGGCGCACTCGATGATCTTCTTCGCCTGGGGCGTTTGCGGGAGCTTGCCCATGGTGACGGTCTCGGGGCCACTCTTGACCAGCCTTTCGACCTCGCAGCGAACTTTTTTCAGATCGATATCGAAGCTCCTCAACACACGGGCTCCCACACTCGAACCTTCCTTGACCAGGCCGAGGAGGATGTGTTCCGTCCCGATGTACTCATGGTTGAAGCGCTGGGCTTCTTGATTGGCCAGCGCTATCACCTTACGGGCACGGTCGGTAAATCGCTCGAACATTTCAATGTTCTCCCTTCTAAAAAGTTTATTTTCTTTGTCCAAAAACGCTTATTTTAAGCTACGCCCGTTTTGATTTTGTGTCAATGTGCTAAACTATGAAGATGCATTGGATTAAGAATTTTGAGGCGCTGGCCAAAAATCCCAAGCAAACTCTGCCCGTCAAGGCACCGCCTTGCCGGTGACCAACTCAGCACATTGTTGGTTCGGGGGGTCCAATAGGTGGAGAACATTCATCATAGGCACGCCACTTGTAAGCTTCTGGAGAATAAATAGATATAGTAATCGGAGGCGTAACTTCATAAAAATAAGGATCTTTAAATGAGTCTGGTATGCTATTCATATTCTCCACCGTGTCAAATATTGCCAGTTTATAATACTTTCGGCTATTACTTACTTTATAATAATAACCTTTGTAACTACCCTGCGGAAAGCGCCCTGTTGATCCTGCCGACGGGTCAGTCGGTCTTGGATTTAGGTAGGGGCTAAGTGCAACAAGTCTATCTTCGTCCAATCGATCAGGACCAGCTCCACCACTACAATCATCAATATTTATTGGGCTACACTCCCAACTACTGGACCCCCATGTGTCACCAAGGGGATTAGGGTCCGCCGGGTATAACCCATTATTATCTAAAGCGTATTGTTCTAAAGCTGTTCGTAATTGAATCAAATCCTGCACTCGTTTAGAATCCCGCGCCTTGACCCGCGCTTGGCCGAGTGACGCCAGCACAATACTCGACAAGAGACCAATGATGGCAATGACGACGAGGAGTTCGATTAGAGTGAACCCCCCCCTAGCTTTCCTAAAAGAGTTTATGCCCATGGGTTTCAGTATATCTCAATTGTGGTAAAATATAAATATGCATCGAATTAAGAATTTTGAGGCGCTGGCCAAAAATCCCGCGAGAACCATGGCGTTGCAGTTGGCGGAAGTGGCGCTCGAGTCGATCGAGACGAGGGGTGTTATTCGACGAGCGGTCTCTCTTGACCATGGTAAAATAAAAATTAACGATCTGATTATTCCGCTTGAAACTAGCGGGCGAATCTTTGTCATTGGGGTTGGCAAATGTTCGCTCGAAGCTGCGCTCGAACTCGAGGTGATTCTCGGCGAGCGAATCACGGATGGGGTGGTCATTGATGTGGAGCGACGCGAGCTTCCTAAGCGTGTCCGTTTTTATCTTGGCGATCACCCTTTCCCGACCGAGAATAATATTCAGACCACTGCCGAAATCATTAAACTTTTGTCGCAAGTCAAGCCAGATGATTTAGTCATCTTTATCATCTCCGGCGGGGGTTCGGTCTTGCTTTGCCAACCTGTGGGTCAAACTTTGGCGGAAGAAATTACCTTGACGAAACATCTTTTTCGGAGTGGCGCGACGATCGGGGAATTAAATACGGCGCGGAAACATTTATCTCTCGCCCGCGGCGGGTATCTGGCAAAACACGCTTATCCGGCCCGCGCGGTTTCACTAATTTTTTCCGATGTACCGGGCAACAATTTAGAATTTATTTCTTCCGGTCCGACGGTTAAAGATGATAGCACGATTGAAGATGCTAAACGCGTGATTACTAAATACAACGCCGTTGACGCCGGCGAGCCGATGGTGGAATGTCTGATTGAGACGCCGAAAGAAGAAAAATATTTTGAACGGGTGACGAATATTCTGTTACTCACTAATGAGACGGCCTTACGGGCCATGTCCGACCGAGCTATTTCGTTGGGACTGACGCCAACGATTAAGACCGCGACGCTCGCGGGCGAAGCCCGCCTCGTGGGTGAGCAAATCGCCTTGGAAATTTCTTCAGCACCACCCGGCAGTGTTTATTTCTATGGTGGTGAGACGACGGTGACGATTCGTAAGGCGAGTATAGGAAAAGGTGGACGCAACCAAGAGTTAGTTCTCGGCGCCTTACCGTATCTCTCGGCGGGCGAATGTCTGCTGGCTTTCGCTTCGGATGGAGTGGACAACAGCGATCGTGCCGGCGCGCTCTGTGATATAATGACGGGTGAACGGGCTCAAGTTGTCGGCTTGGATCCCGTTACTTTTCTTGATCAGAATAATTCGTACCCCTTTTTTACTTCAGTGGGGGATTATTTAGATACTGGTTATACCGGCGCCAATGTGGCTGATATTATTATTGCGTTAAAAATTAAAAATTAAATTATGTCTGACCGTTCATCAGCTTTGATCCTCCAGTTCCGCGAATTAACCATTGACGATGTGCCGTTGGTCGGCGGTAAGAATGCCGCTCTCGGCGAGATGGTGGTCAATTTTACCCCGCTCGGGATCGCCGTGCCGGACGGCTTTGCGATTACGGCGACCGCGTATAATCATTTTCTCGAGACCGCCCAACTCCGGCCGAAGATTGAGAAACTTCTTGACGGGTTAGACACACACGCGATTCGCGATTTAGCCCGACGGGGTGAAGCGGTTCGGCGTTTGATTTTTGGCGCGACTCTACCGGAAGATTTACGGTTAGCAATTAATTCGGCTTACGCGGAATTGAGTGGCGGCGCGCCGGATGGGATTGATGTGGCGGTGCGCTCTTCGGCGACGGCGGAAGATTTGCCCGACGCCTCCTTTGCCGGTCAACAAGAAACTTATCTTAACATTCGTGGAGTGACAGCGCTGGAGACGGCGGTCAAAAATTGTTTTGCTTCCCTTTTTACCAATCGGGCAATTTCCTATCGCGTGGACAAGGGTTTCCCGCCGTTGTCGATCTCGCTGTCGGTTGGCGTTCAGAAGATGGTGCGAAGCGACAAGGGCGCAAGTGGGGTGGCTTTTTCGCTTGATACCGAAACCGGTTTCGGCGAAGTAGTAGTCATTAACAGTTCTTATGGTCTCGGCGAGATGGTGGTGCAAGGCAAGGTCACGCCGGACGAGTTCACCGTTTTTAAACCAACTTTGGCGCTGGGCTTCAAGGCAATTATCGCGCGTAATCTGGGGACGAAAGAAACCAAAATGATTTACGGCAGTGGTCGGCAGGCGACCGCGATTGTGCCGGTGTCGCCTCGCGACCGCGTAGCGTCAAGTCTCACCGATGACGAAGTTATTCGCTTGGCTACTTGGGTAGTCAAGATTGAAAAATATTTTTCTGATCGAAAGCAACGTTATCAACCAATGGATACGGAATGGGCGAAAGATGGAATCACCGGCGAATTATTTATTGTCCAAGCTCGTCCCGAGACGATTCACGCGACCGCGAGTAAACAAAGTTATCAAGAATATCGGCTGACGGCACTGGCGCCACAAGCGCTAATCACTGGCGCGGCGGTTGGCTCGAAGATTGGCGCTGGTCAAGTGCGCGTGATCAAGAGTGCGGCCAAGATTGCTGAATTTAAGGCGGGTGAAGTTTTGGTGACCGAGATTACTGATCCGGATTGGGAACCAATTATGAAAATTGCTTCGGCGATTGTAACCGATCAAGGTGGACGAACCAGCCACGCCGCGATTGTTTCCCGCGAACTCGGTATTCCCTGCATTGTCGGCACGGCGACGGCGACGAAAGTGCTTCGAACGGGGGTGCCGGTGACCGTGGATTGTTCCGCCGGCCGGACCGGACGAGTCTATCCCGGTATTCTCGCTTTTGAATCAGTTGAGCACAAGTTGGATCAGGTGCCGGTGACCAAGACGAAAGTGATGGTTAATATCGGTTCGCCGGACGAGGCCTTTAGCCACTACCGTTTGCCGGTCGCGGGCATTGGCTTGGGCCGGATAGAGTTTATTATCACCGAACATATCCGCATTCATCCGCGGGCGCTGATTGCCTTCGACGCGCATTCGCCGATAAAGAAGAAGGACAAAATTCAGCGTCAACTCAACGCTCAAATCGAAGCGCTAACTGTTGGGTATAAAGACAAGCGCGCTTTTTACATTGATGAACTTGCCGAAGGCGTGGCGAAAATTGCCGCGGTCGTCTATCCTAAACCAGCGATTATCCGTTTTTCCGATTTTAAGACCAATGAATATCGGACGCTAATCGGCGGCGATCAATATGAGCCGACGGAAGAAAACCCGATGATCGGTTGGCGGGGGGCGTCGCGTTATTATGACAACAATTTTCGTGAGGCGTTCGCGCTCGAATGTGCGGCGCTCAAGAAGGCGCGGAGCGAGATGGGGCTGACGAACATTATTCCGATGATTCCATTTTGTCGGACGCCGGAAGAGGGGAAGAAAGTGCTCGAGCTGATGACTTCGTTCGGTTTGGATCGCCCAGCCGATTCTAGTTTGAAAATTTATATGATGTGCGAGATTCCATCGAATGTGATTCTCGCCGATGACTTTCTCGAACTTTTTGACGGTTTCTCTATTGGTTCGAATGATCTTAGCCAACTAACGCTCGGTCTCGATCGAGATTCTGGCATTGTCAATAAAATTGCCGATGAGAATCATCCAGCGGTGAAGCGTTTGATTGAAATGGTGATCGAGAAGGCGCACGCTAAGGGGAAATATATCGGAATTTGCGGGCAAGCGCCGTCCGACTTTCCAGACTTCGCCACTTTCTTGGTGGAGCGGGGAATTGATAGCATCTCGCTTAATCCGGATACGGTGATTACTACTACGCTTGCCATCGCCGAGTGCGAGAAAAAATTAAATATTGTTGCTCAATGATTGATCAGCTTACAGCTCGGCCAATTCTGAATTCGCGCGGGGAGTGGACCGTCGAAGTCACTCTGCGATCGGGAGAATTGAAGGCAACCGCGTCGGTCCCGCAAGGCGAGAGTCGGGGAGCGCATGAAGCTGTCAGTTTGCCAGCGGAACAAGCCATTAAAAATATTTTAGAAATTATCGCGCCGGCGATCAATGGGTTCAAACTTGGCAGTCAAAATAATTTTGATGATAAATTAAAAGAATTGGATGGCACGCCGAATAAAGAAAAACTTGGCGGGAATGCTTTGATCGGTGTCTCGATGGCTTACGCGCGCCTCTCGGCGCGCGCGGGGAATTTACCGTTGTGGCGGTATCTGCGTCAGTTGGCGACACTGGCAACACCGAGTGTTAAAGACACCCAACACTCGGTGTTGCCAACTGCATCTCCGCGACTTTTGTCATTAATGATCGAGGGTGGTTTGCACGCGCCCGGGGCGTCGCCATTTCAAGAATATTTAGTTTTGCCTCGGTCAGCAACGATTATTGAATCGGTTAAGATTGTCGCCAAACTTTACGATGCGCTCCGGCAACTTGTCAGTAATCGTTTCGGTCCCGGCGCGACGCGCTTAGGTGATGAAGGCGCGTTCGCGCCTCCTCTCGCCGATCCGTTAGCGCCCTTAGCTTTGATAATTGAAGCCGGTCAAACCAGCAGTCTCGCGGATAAGTTTGATGTTGGCTTGGATGTGGCGGCCGATAATGTTTCTTTAAGCCCCGAAGAATTAAACATTTTGTACGATCAAGCGCGGGCGAATTATCCGCTTCGCTATCTCGAAGATCCGTTTAAGGAAAATGAGCTTGATAATTTCGCTTCGCTTCTAGCCAAGTCCGATAAAGATTTGATGATTGTCGGTGATGATCTCACAGTGACGAATGTCGAGCGGATGAAGCTCGCGCAAGCCAAGAAAAGTATTAACGCGATGATTATAAAACCCAATCAGATTGGGACAGTCACCGAGACTCTCGACGCGGTCAAATTGGCGCGCGAATATGGCTGGAAAATTATTGTCTCCCACCGCGGACAGGAGACGAATGATGATTTTATCGCTGATCTGGCTTGGGGCATCGGCGCCGACGGGATCAAGCTTGGCGCGCCGGCGCGCGGTGAACGCGTGGCAAAATATAATCGCCTGCTCGAGATCGAAACCACGGTTTTAGTGTAGCGTCCGACATTTGGCAATCACGGCGGGAAGTTTCTGGAAACTCTGGCGGAGGTCGTCGAGCGCGCCAGTGGAACGAAGCGCGGCGGCGGGATGGAAGAGTGGATAAACAAATAGCTTGTCCACGGGAAATAATTTGCCTTGGTCGCGGGTAATTTTTCCCAAGGGTAAAAAATAATTCAGCGCGAAACGGCCGAGGGTGGCAATCACTAACGGTTTGATAATTTCAATCTGACGCGCGAGGTAAGGTCGGTAAGCGTCAATCTCTTGGGGGAGCGGATCGCGATTGTCTGGCGGTCGGCGTTTGACGATGTTGGTGATGTAGACATCGGTTCGTTGCCAGCCTAGCTCGCCAATTAATTTATCCAAAAGTTGTCCCGACCGGCCGACGAACGGCCGACGCAATTCATTTTCACGCGCTCCCGGCGCTTCGCCGATAAAGAGTACCTCGGTATCCGGGTTGCCTTCGCCGAAAACGAGATTCGACTCGCGCAACGGGAGCATCTCATCGGCGATTATTTCGGTTTCGAGGGTCTTCAGTTGTTCAATTTTGCTCGCCATAAATTTACTTGATTATATCACGGATTGGTGTAGTCTTAATTACGGAACCGCCAGAATCGTTCTGGGGGATTGGAACTTGAAAATTGAAGGAGATGCGTATGGACCCGCGAGACCGGATTATTGTGGCTCTGGATGTGGACAGTTTGGACAAGGCGAAATCCCTTGTGGAAAGTCTTGCTCCGTATGTCGGGTGCTTCAAGGTTGGACTGGAATTACTGACGGCGGTTGGAGCACCCGAGGTCGTCAGGTTTATCCATTCACTTGGGGGCAGTGTTTTCTATGACGGCAAGTTTGACGACATTCCCAACACGATTACCAGAACAACCCGAGCAATTGCCAGATTGAACGTCAAGATGTTTAACATTCACGCCTCGGCAGGGATTGAGGCGATGATGGAGGCGGTTGCCTACAAGGGGAAGTCACTCGTTCTGGCCGTTACCGTTCTTACCTCACTTGAGGAAAACAACGCCCATCTGATTTTTGGTGGACCAACTAAAGCGAAAGTTTTACAACTGGCGCGCGACGCAATGATCGCTGGTTGCGATGGTGTTGTCTGTTCGCCACTGGAACTCGAACTTCTTGGGAAGCAAAAAGAACTTGCCGGGCTTCTGAAAATTGTTCCCGGCGTTCGTCCTGACTGGGCAACGGCTGGAGATCAGAAACGAATTATGACTCCGACCGAAGCCATTAAGGCCGGCGCCACGGCGCTAGTTATTGGTCGCCCGATTACCAACCCGTTGCCAAACATCGGTACGCCGGTTCAAGCGGTTCAGAGGATCTTAGAAGAAATCAATTCTGTTCTGTAGAGTAGAAAGGAAAAGTGAAGGTATGAATACCGAAGAAGTCTTAGCAATTCTTGGCAAAGTTGGAGCCGGTATCACTGGTAGTCATGTCGTCTACACTTCTGACTTACACGGCACAGATTATGTAGACAAGGACGCACTTTATCCGCATACCGGAGAGACCTCTCGTCTTTGTCGTGAAATCGCCGGACGGTTTGCCGATGATAATGTGGAAGTGGTAATTGCTCCGGCGATCGGCGGTGTAGTTCTCTCTCAATGGGTAGCTCACCACCTCACTCTTATTACCGGTCGCGAGGTGTTGGCTTTTTACGCCGAGAAGGAGACGATCCGACTTTTTGACTCTTCAAAAGGACGAAACTTTCCCCATCTGGGAGAATCACACCACCGAGAGACAGGTGAATTTATCATCAAACGGGGTGGCGCAAAAAATGTCATTCCCGGTAAGCGAGTTCTGGTGGTGGAAGATGTCCTCACCACTGGCGGTACGGTTAAGAAAGTGGTTGAAGCCACGCGAGCACTTGGTGGCAATGCCATTGGGGTTGGGGCGCTCTGCAATCGCGGTGGAATTACGGCCGCGGACATTGGTCTCGATTCCGGACGTCTCGATGCCCTCGTCAATATTTCGCTCGATTCGTGGACTGAAGATGAGTGCGCCTGTACTGGCCCCTGTTTCCACGGCGTGCCGATCAACGAAGAAGTCGGCAAAGGGCGCGAGTTTATGGCTCGTAGGCGTCCCTAACCTCCTTTTGATTTTGAGAAAAAGTTTAATTCACAGCCACGCACCGAAATGTGCCTGGCTGTTTTTATTTTAGAACTTCAAACACTTTCTTTTTTGACGCGAAGCCGGAGACGAGAGTGACGCGCGAGCGGGGAAGATTGAAATAATTAGCCAACGCGCGGGCGATGGCTTGATTGGCTTTACCTTCCAATGGCGGTTCCTTAACCGCTACCATGAAATGCTGTTCAGCTGGTCGATTGACCGGTGGATCAATTTTTTCCACTTTCTCCACTCGCGCCCACGGCTTAGCTTGGACAAAAATTTTCATTTGATTATTGCGTTTAGTATAGCTATAATTTTGAGTTATGTTAAACACCGCGAAATTTAAGAAGCTGGAGGTAGAAAAAGTAACCGAGAGATTGGAGCGGATCATTAAGAAGCTCGGTTTGGAAGAAAAAATGTCCGTGGCATGGTTGAAAGATTTCACTTACCATTTCGATTTGCCGGCCAATCAAATCAATGAAAAATATTTTGGTCGGCTTCTAAACTTGCTGCCGAAAAATATCAGTGACGAAGATTTCGAGGAGGCGCTCGGCGCCTTCAATGATGCTTGGAACGCCTTCCCCCAGAAAATTATCGGTGACAAATCCCCGCAAGATAAATGGTTGGAAGAGGAAAGGGAAGCGGATGAGAAAATGGCCGGGCGTCAGCCACTGAACGCAGAGGAGCAATTGTGGAAAGATCATTTCGATCGAGCCAAGCTGGGGCTTGACGCCTATCTCGATTGGGCGTTCAAGGAAGTGCTGGTGAAATATGACAGTTATGTAAAAAATTTAAAACTAGAGAAACCAAATGACGCGGTTGGGGTAGCTGGCGTCTTTTTAGAAATTTGCGGGCAAATGGGTTTTTTTGAATTTAGTCGGCTTTCCCCCGAATTTATCAAAGATTTTCCTAAACTTTTCAAAAGTTCTGTGCAAGGTCCGAAGTTTTCGTTACAAGATGTTCGTAAACATTTAGACACCTTCTTATTTTTCTTAGAAACTTACTATTCAACCAATGCTGTTCCCAGAATAACTGTCTAATTCGACCGTCAAGGTTTTCGACCGTCAAGGTTTAACCTTGCCGGGGGTTATTGGACGCTCATGTATTCAGGAATGTAATAGTTAATTGCAAAACAGTTGCAAATGATACCCACAGCAAATACGGGATTTGAATATATGTACTCCATTTCATATGTGGATAAATGGCAATCATGGCCCAAATGATGGTGCCGAGAACGAGTAGAATATCAATCGCCGACAAAAGATTATTCTTTAATCCGAATTGTAAAGGCGTAAAGGCAAAGTTGAAAATCAAGTTTAGAACAAATGGCAGGGCGACAAGGAATGTGATTTGTTTTTGCCCCACCATCAAAAATACTTTACCGAACGACACTGCAATCAAAATATACAAAGAAGTCCATACTGGCCCAAAGAGCCAGCTTGGAGGAGTCCATGTTGGTTTGATAAGTTGTGTTCATGTCAAGGACGGTCCTTACCAGGGCGTTGTTTCGATTGTCGCACGTCCTAATTGCGGGAAGCGTTGCTTCCCGACACAAATTAGTGTAGCAGTTTTTGTTGTCACTGATAGTTGGGAAGATATTGGGGATTGAATTACTGTGTTGTCCCAGCTCTTTGCTTTCTCGTGGCTAGAATTAACGTTATGACCAAGATCGTAAAAGTTAAGGTGCCTGTTATCAGGATGATTAAATTGTTTAGGCGACTTCGGTTTTTATATTCGGGCAAAAAATTATTAAAATCCTCTGCTGATAATGAGGCCAAGGCCCTGGCCGAATCACGCTGGAGAATAGTCGCTCTGTGTAATGCCTCACTGGAACCGCAATCATTGCGACCCGCGGATTTGCACCACCCCACAATATCTTTTTCCAAAAGAATCTCAGATGTATTGGCACTAAGGCCACTGTTATATCCAGTTACATAACCCATTTTGGTTAAGAAATCACTTTGAAGATTAGATTGCTTGGTTTGGTAAAAACCATAGACAAAAGCGAGTAGCGTAGCTAGTACGGTTAATGTTCCAATAATTTTTTCTTTCTTACTCATTTTTCACCTATGTATAGCACTTTTCCTCAGAATTTGATACGATCTAGTTACAATTTAATAGGGCCTAAACTTGGGCTAGAAATGGCTTAGGCATGGCATAAAAGGCTTATCCAGCATAGAAAACCCGTCATGGGGTTGCTGGATAAGCCGCATCGGGAAACTGATGCGTTCGCCGAAAGGCGGAGACCCGTGGCGGGCTTTGTGTGTTTAGTGATTAGTGGTAGGCTTAAATTAAGCTAATTATGAACAGAAAAACTATATTTTTAGGAGCTATAGTCGCCATTCTTATCGTTCCGCAAATCACCCTTGCGGCATGGTGGAATCCTTTGAGTTGGTTTAATAACTGGTCATTTTCTGAATCAGCGCCGGTTGTGGACACTAGAGCTCAAGAACTCGAAAATCGCATAAAAGAGCTTGAACAAAAATTAAACGATAAAAATGTTGTTGCTACTTCAACGGCAACAACAACTGTCGAGAATAAAGTAGAACCAGTAATTCCTGCTGTCTCGCCCAAACCAGTTTCAACAAAACCAGCTCAACCCAAAACACCGCCAATTTCAACCGCCCCGCCTATTATCTATCAGCAACCCAATCCAGTAGTTACACCACCAGTATCTTCAGCAATAATTCCAGCACCGGTGGTTCAGCCGCCAAAAGATTTTAGGGCAGAATGTCGTGTATCAAGGGAAACGATTGATGCCGGAGATATGGTGGAGACCGAAATTTATGTCTTTTTTGAGCGTAATTCTGATTTTGAAATTACATGGGACAAAAAATATCTAACCCGTAGGGTTGATGAGAATGAGGCAATTTATACCATTAGTAGTGCTGGAGAAAAAACTATTCCTGTCACTGTAAAAAGAAAAACTGACGGTTACAGCAAGATCGTTAATTGCTCGGTTTATGTAAATGAAGAGGAGGAAAACCCAATAAACCCTCAAGAGGACGATTTGTGTTTAGAGGCAAAAGCAAAAGCTGTAGCTATAACAAAACAACAAGAGGCCGCGCTGATAGAACATAACACAATTAGAGCCGAGATTTCAAAAAATTCTCAAGGAATGTTTGGCGGAGCTTTACAGAATGAATTGAGTAGAGAAGGTGAGCGTTACGAGGCTCTATATTATTTATTGAGCGCGCAACTTGCCACCACCGATTACGAGATACGCCTTTACTGTGAGTGATTGATTCTTATCAAAATATGAGAGGAGGAAGTGTGGGGAATCGGTCACGCATAATTTTCTGCTGAAAATTTGCGCGACCCCGTCTCCCCCGACGTTCGTCGGGGTCCGACCTTCGATTCCCGACATCAGTCACCAAACGCGCACAAAAAACTACCCGTTAGGGTAGTTTTTTGGTGGCGTTGGAGATGGCGGGAATCGAACCCGCGTGCATGGAGGATTAGGTTGGGCGTCTACGCGCGTAGACTGCTTCAAGCGCTATTTTGCCTAGCGCCTCTCGATAAATAATGTTGAGAGCAGACGAAACCATTATTTATCCAGCCTCATAATTTCGGTCAGTTGTTGAGACAGACGACGACCTATTCCGAAAGATTATTACACCCGTGACTCCCTAACAGAATTCAAGAGCTCGGACGCCAGCTTAAGCGTAAGCGAAAACTGGAGCGAAGACACCCGCGAAGGCGTTCTTCACTTTAGAGAATAAGTTGGCGCTTATTCAGGTGCTAGAAGTTTAGCGAGGTTCTAGCAAACTCGGCGCGCGGCTTTCACCCGATCATTCCATGTCTATACCGATCATCCCCGTTCAGATTTCAAAGTCCTCCGAATTTCTCGATCAACTTCTCGACGCTTGATATGCTCGCGTTTATCTTGCCCCTTCCGTCCGCGCGCGATGCCAATCGCGAGTTTGATTGACCGACCTTTAGTATACATTCTCAACGGGATAATTGTCAATCCCTTTTTCAATTCCACCTCCGCTAGTTTAATAATTTCGGGCTTAGTGAGGAGGAGTCGTCGCAGACGCGTTGGCTCGTAACCTTCGGGCAAGTTGGCCGGTTGATAAGGTGAAATGGTCGCACCAGAGAGGAAGGCTTCCCGTCCGCGCACGATGACATAACTACCGGCGAGATTAACTCGCCCGTGTTTAATTGCTTTCACTTCATGACCGATAAGTTCGAGACCGGCTTCGAGCGTCTCCATAATCTCGTAGCGAAAGTGCGCCTGCCGATTCTCAACAAAGGTTGGCATAATTCATTCTATCTTGTATAATCATTCGGTTCAACTTAATTAACCTATGCCGAAGAAATCTAAAACTAAGCCAGAAAAGCGCGGGGATATTTGGAAGCAATTTAGCCGGCAAATTGTCGGCGCGTTGCTGATTTTGTTGGTGTTTGTCGGTTTTTACACGATCACGGCGGAAAACAAGGTGGCGATTCCCGATGTCTCACTTTCGCAATTGGCGCAAGATCTGATCGCCGGAAAAGTGAAAGCGATCAAGATTCAAGGCGACCAACTCGAAATTACTTATTTAGCGAAGGACGAAATCAAACACTCGCAGAAGGAAGTCGAAGCGTCGCTCACCCAGACGCTCGCGGTCTATGGTGTGTCGCCGGCGGTCTTGAGTCAGGTGGCGGTCACAGTGGAATCGCCGAATGGCGTCGGTTTCTGGTTAACGAATCTTCTGCCGTTTCTTCTGCCAATCTTTTTTGTCATCTTTCTTTTCTGGATGATTTCGCGTCAAGTGCGTGGCGCTTCGATGCAGGCTTTCTCCTTCGGTCAGTCGCGGGCGCGGATTATTGATCCGGCGGATACGAAACAACGAATCACTTTCAAGGATGTGGCTGGCGTCCGTGAGGCGAAAGAAGAATTATTTGAGATCGTCGATTTTCTAAAAAGTCCAAAAAAGTTTCTCGACATCGGCGCCAAGATTCCGAAGGGTGTATTACTGATGGGTCCGCCCGGAACGGGAAAAACTTTGCTGGCGCGAGCGGTGGCGGGCGAAGCCGAAGTGCCCTTCTTCCATCTTTCGGGTTCGGAGTTCGTGGAAATGTTTGTCGGCGTTGGGGCGTCGCGGGTGCGCGATCTGTTCAAAATGGCCAAGAAGGCAGCGCCGGCGATTGTCTTCATTGACGAGATTGATGCCATTGGTCGGCATCGTGGGTCAGGGTTAGGTGGTGGCAACGACGAACGAGAGCAAACCCTCAACCAGATTCTGGTCGAGATGGACGGTTTCGAACCGACCGAGAAATTAATTGTGATGGCGGCGACTAATCGTCCCGATGTGCTTGATCCGGCGCTGCTTCGACCCGGCCGTTTCGATCGGCGGGTGGTACTTGATAAACCGGACTTGCGCGACCGCGAAGAAATTCTCCAAATTTACGCGCGCGGGAAACCGTTCGCGGAAGATGTTAATCTGCGAACGATTGCCGAACGCACGCCGGGCTTCACTGGTGCCGACCTCGCCAACATTATGAATGAAGGGGCGATTCTTGCCGCGCGCGAAAATCGAAAATTAGTCAGTCAATACGATCTTATTCGTTCGGTAGAAAAAGTGATGATGGGACCGGAACGGCGGAGTCACATCCTCTCGGACAAAGAAAAAAGAATTACGGCCTATCACGAAATTGGCCACGCGCTGATTGCGTCGGTTTTAGCCCACTCGGATCCCGTGCATAAAGTTTCGATTATTTCCCGCGGACACGCCGCCGGTTACACTTTGAAATTGCCGTTGGAAGATCGTAAACTGGAATCACGGAAAGAATTTCTCGACGACATTGTCGTGTCGCTCGGCGGTTACGCTGCCGAGATGCTGATTTTCGACGACATCACCACCGGCGCTTCGAGTGATATCGCCGTGGCGACGGCGGTGGCGCGTAATATGGTGACGAAATATGGGATGAGCGACAAACTCGGACCGATCGCTTTCGACGGCGCGACGCAACGGCTTTGGAGTGGTTACGGCACAGTGTCCGAGAAGTATTCGTCGGAAGAAGTATCGGCGGCGATTGATCGGGAGGTGTCGGAGATAATGCGAATCGCGCTCGAGCGCGCCAAAGATGTTCTGGCTAAATATCGGACAGCGCTCGACGGTTTGTCGGAAGAATTAATCAAGGTGGAAACGCTCGAGCGCGAAGATTTCGAGAAACTGCTCATCCTTCACGGCATCAAGCCGAAAGTGAAGGAGGAGAAAATAACTTCATCGATTTCTCCGATTGATGTTTCGCGCGTGTAGCTCAATTGGTCAGAGCATCCAGCTTATACCTGGAAGGTTTCCTGGTTCGAGCCCAGGCACGCGCATCAATTTATCCAAGTTATCCACAGAAACTCTTGCTAAAATAATCCTATCTGCTAAAATGGGGCTTGAAGGTGAGTTGTTTCGGAAACATTAGTTTGTTTTGGGCAACTCACTGCTGTACCGGCTTTTTCTTGAAAGGATCAAGCCATGGCGACCATACATGGACCCCCGCAGTTGGTGTCGAAGAACACAGCGAGCAACGTCACCCGCCAGAAGATGGTGTCCGGCTGCTGCTAATACGCGGCATTGCGTGTGGGTAGAGGCCAAAGACCGGAGCGAGATAGAGCTAAGCTCATCTCCCTCCGGTCTCTTTTTGCCCAAAATTATTCGAAATGGATGTCGCGGGTGACAAGTTACCCAGCAAAGACTATTTAATTATATTTTTCCTGTCCACATCTATACGATCGTAGACTTGTGGTATAGGAAGAGTTAGTATAATATTTTATGATGAAGCAATTTCGTAGTTCGTGGAAAAAGAAAATTTTACTTTTGCTTGAAGCCGGAATCACATTAGGAGCAACTCGTTCAGTTTCTCGGCAAGGTTATGTCCTCCGGAAACTACGCCGAGAATGGAAAAATATTAATCAAGATTATCTCTGGCGAGTAATAAAAGAATTTAATCATGATCGCTTAGTCGAATACCGCGAAAATCCTGATGGCTCGATTAACATTATTCTCACGAAAGAAGGGAAAAACCGAGCTTTGAAATTTAATATTGATTCGTTAACTATCCCCGAGACATCTAATTGGGATGGTCGATGGCGTCTAGTATTTTTCGATGTGCCAGAAAAGAAGCGCCGTGGCCGTGATGCCCTTCGGCTCAAACTTCGTGAATTAGGTTTTTACGAATGGCAAAAATCGGTTTTTGTTCATCCTTATCCCTGTCGCGATCAAATTGATTTTATTGTTGAATTTTTCGAATTGCGACCATGTGTGCGTTACGGTGTTTTGTCAAGTCCGACCAATGAAGCAGAATTAAAATTACATTTCCATCTCTCCTAACCATAACTATCCGATCGTGCAGTTGTGGTATAGGAAGGGTTGGAAATCGGGAAAAGAAAAGGGTTATGGAAAGATATTATTCGAAGTGAATGTCGTGGGTGGCGAGAGTGGCGAGGCGGGTCGCGAGTTGGGGATGGCGCAATAGTTCTGGGTCAGCTTTGATTAAAGCGCGCGCTTCGGCGCGCGCGGCTTCCACCATTTTCAAATTTTTAATCGCCTCCATGCCGATATCGGAGATGCCCCACTGTTTGGCGCCGGCGAGGGCGCCAGCGCCTCGAAGAGAGAGATCATATTCCGCCAATTCGAAACCGTTCTTGGTTGATTCCAAATATTTAAGCCGATTCAAGGGCGGGGCTTGTACTGGTACAAGCCCCGCCCTTGGTGTGGTGAAAAGATAACAATAGGTCTGATCAGCACTGCGGGCGACGCGGCCGCGAAGTTGATGAAGTTGCGCCAAGCCAAACCGTTCCGCGCCCTCGATCACAATTACGGTCGCGTTGGGCACATTGACGCCGACTTCGACGACCGAGGTAGCGACCAGAATATTTATTTTGCCCACCACGAAATCACGCATCACTTCTTCTTTCTCGTCGGGCTTTAGCTTCCCATGCAAAAGACCAAGTTGGAAATCAGGAAAAATTTCTCGCGCTAGTCGTTTGTATTCCATCTTGGCGGATTTAACATTCAAAGCCAGAGCTTTTAATGGATCTGGCGAATCAATTCGCGGACAAATAATATAAGCTTGCCGACCGGCTTTCAATTCCCTTTTAATTTTTTCATAAGTAACGTCCCTCGTTTTTTCGGTGACAATTTCGGTGATGACTGGTCGTCGCCCGGGCGGGAGTTCATCGAGCAAAGTGAGATCGAGATCGCCGTAGAGCGTGAGCGCGAGCGTGCGCGGAATCGGTGTCGCGGTCATCGAGAGGAGATGGGGGACGGCCGGTTGAGTGGCTTTTTTCCCTTGCCCCACCAAGCGCTGTCTCTGCATCACGCCGAAACGATGTTGTTCATCAATGATCACGAGGCCGAGCCGTTTCCAACGCACTGTTTTTTGAATTAAAGTTTGGGTGCCAATCAGAATGGGAATCTCGCCGTTCGCCACCCACTTAAGCAGTTGCGTCCGACTAATCGCGGTGTGCGTATTAGGTGTAATTTTAGACGGAAATTTCCGGCAGTCACCGCCGGTCAAGAGTCCGATATTAATATTGAGCTGAGCAAAATTAGCGATGAAAGATTCGAAATGTTGGTGGGCGAGAATTTCAGTCGGTACCATATAAGCGACCTCGCTTCCCGATTGAACAGTAGCATAAGCCGTCGCCGCGGCAACGACCGTCTTGCCCGAACCGACATCGCCCTCGAGTAGTCGCGCCATCGGTTCGGTTCGATCTAAATCTTTGAGAATGGCTTTAATCGCGCGATCTTGAGCGCCCGTAAGGGGGAATGGTAATTGCCCGATGAATTGATCGAGGGCGGTCGGTGGGAGATTGACGCGGTGTGCTGATTGATTCTGATAAGCGACGCGCCGACGGGCGCGGTCGAGTTGGATGAAAAAAATTTCTTCGAAAGCAAATCGTTTGCGAGCAACCGTGGCATCCGTTTCTTGTTTGGGTGAGTGAATCCAGACCAGCGCGGTGGCGAGTGATGGCAGATGGTAGCGCTGGAGCATTTCTTCCGGTAGGGGATCAATCAATTTTTGCGCTAGACCCAAGCGAAGAAGTTTTTTGATGGCATGATAAAACCAGGCGCTCGACAGGCCCTTCGTCTCCGGATAAATCGGTTGGAGTAAGAGCGGTGTGCCATCTCCGTCTGGGGTGGATTCGTCGGTAAAAAGAGAACCGCTGTGATCGGGTAAGCGCTCGAGTCGTTCGATTTCCGGATTGGCGAGATAAAATTCACTTTTTCGTTCAACGACTTTCCCGCGCAGGGAAGCGAAGTTACCGACGAACACTTTCTTCGCCAGATAAACTTGATGGAACCAAATCGCTTTAATTTGGCCGGTGGTGTCGGTAAGAGTCACTTCGCCAATCGGCAGTTTTGTCTTGAAACCGCGACCAACTTTCACCGCCGTTACTTCACCGGTCACGCGCACTGTCTCGCCGACAACGAGATCACGAATCAAGCACTCCTTCGCCGGCGCTTCATAACGACTGGGAAAATAACGGAGCAGATCTTCTGCCGTCACCAACCCCAGCCGCCCCAGGGCGGCTTTTTGCAGAGCGGTCAAACGGAAGTGATCAGCGATCATCATTTATATAACGGTCGTTACTTTTTCGTACAACATTGGCAAACAATCTGGCCTCATGCGGAATTTCGTTCCGTGATTGTGGCCGGTGCGAGCGTCAAAATCCGGCAGGATTTTCCCTTCCTCCAATGCTCCCAAAAATTTATCAAAGCTAAATTTTTGTAACATCATCACTTTTGTGTAGTGATAATATTCCTTGCCTCGCACTTTTTTAACTGCAGCTTGAACATAAAAAGTATTGAGTAACTTCGTTCCAGCTTTATGTTCCAAATCGTCAAAGCCCCAATAAGGTTGTGGATTAAGTTCCCCAATTCCCACTCGTTTTTTAACTGTCCCAAGCCATTTTTTATGTCTAGCACTGACATTGTTTACATCAAAGGAAATTAAAACTTTTTGCTTTTTACGATCAACTACCACCTTAAAGCCACGGTCGGTTCCCAATTTGCCGGGAATAGTTTGGCGGAAACTCACTTCATTTTTAGAGTATTTCTTCCCGGCTTCTTCATGTGGCCAACCGTAGAGTGGTAAGAGCATTTGTGGTACAAACCTGATGGCGCGAGGTGACGGCTCGGTATGGAAAAGAGTGATAAGTGAGGTGGTATTTAAACGTTTGGTTTTCAATTCCCACTCGGCGGCGTTTGGTATTGGCAAATTATTTTCTTTAATTTCGAGTAAATCTTCAAGAGTATTACCAATGCCTCCGGCGTTTCCTTTTCGCGCATTTGGAACAAAACCCATCGCCGAAATTTCTTTCAATTTTGAGATGAGGGTTGGTTTCGTGTAGATAAAAGGTTTTTTAGTCATACTTTACCAAAGTTTAACTTGAGACTGATGTTGTTTTATTCTTTTTCGCGCCATTTCACAATACTCGGGTGAAATATCAATTCCAATATAATCCCGCTTGAAATTTATTGCGGAAATCGCTGTCGTACCTGAACCCATAAACGGATCCAAAATAATTTTAGCGTCCGTGGCAGAAATAATTCGATCAATCAAATCAACCGGGAAGGCCGCCGGATGCTCGTTGTTCATCTCTTGCGTAAATTCCCAAACATCACCATGCGCATTTGCTTTTGTAACAAGTTTAAATTTTGGCTTAGCGATAAGATAGATTACTTCGTAAGTTGGTAAAAAATATCCGGTGTTAAAATTGAGACCACCTTTTCGTCTCCAAATTATGATTTGTCGAACAGGAAAACCGTTTACGATATCTTGGCGGTCTTGCAACAAGCCACCTTGTACTCTCCACTTGTGATTGTAAAAAATGGCTCCATTTTCCGGGATAATTCTCATCATCTCTGTTAGACAATCTCGTTGCCATTTCACATACTCATTGTGGGGCATGCAGTCATCGTGATTAGAATAGCCGTTTTGCAAGGCGGCGTTTGCCCATTTTCCACCACGGCCATCTTTCATCCCATTGCCGGTAGAATTTTTGAGATTATATGGAGGGGAAGTAATTACCAAATGAACCGAGCCATCGGGTATTTGTTTCATTATATCTACAGCACTACCGCATATGAGTTTATTTATAAATTTTGAAATGTCTGCTACTTTCCCATATTGAATAGGATAAAAAATATCTGATACTCCCCTTGGCGTTTTGGAGATGGTGGCTAGTGGCATACCTCTATTCTATCAAAAATTGCTGGTTTTGGTTAGAGCGCTGACGGCGAGAAGAATGAGGAGAATGAAAGCCGTGAGGGACATGAGGGGCAAGGAGATGTAACCGAATTCGAAGATTAGGCGTTGGGCACAGTCGATCGCACTTGGGTCGGTGCCACAGGGGATGAGAGGCGATCCGCCGTATTGAAGATAGGAATTGTAGAGGGCGATTATCCCGCCAATGATTGAGAGAGGTAAAACATAACGCGCGATCGAACGATCGCGCCAGAGCATCGCGCCGGCGAGGAGAATTATTTGCGGGTAAATAAAAATTCGTTGATACCAACACAGCGAGCACGGTGGGAAGCCAGCGATTTCGGAATAAAATAAACTGCCGAAGAAAGCGCCGACGACAATGATGAATGACAAGGGCATCCACCAAGTGCGGACGGTGACAAGAATTTTTTCCGTCCACGCCGATTTTTTTTGTTTGATTAAGGCGACCACGAGAATCAACGCGCCGACCTGACCGGCAATCGTGAGGACGGCAAGAATCTGACTGATCGTGGTAACGGCGGGGGACATGTTAGGGTTGAGGAGAAGTGGTGGTCGGGATTGTCATAATGTTGGGCACAGTGGTCGTCGATGTTGGTGTGGAGTTTAAGTTGTCGCTAAATTGAGGTGGTAAAACGCAACCACTTTTTTCCGCGAGCGTCGCGAGCGCCACTTCACCGCTCTCGCGCGTCTCGTCGGGGAAAACCCAAGTCGGATAGCCGGTCACTTTATTGTCGACACAAATTGACAGGACGCCTTGGCCGTTGGCGGTTGAGCATTCGACATAGGGCAAAAGCGAAGCCGATCGCCCGAACATTTTCTTTTGATTTTGACAATGCGAACACCAGAAAGCGCCATAGAATACGACACCTTTATCTTTAAGGCATTGGGCGAAACCGTCAAGCTCGCCCGGTTGCGATGCTGACCAAATAGCGAAACTAATCCCGCCGGCGACGAGGATGATAATAAGGACAATAATTTTTTTCATTACTTTACTGTAGCTTAGCAGATTATTGTAAAAATTTCAAAAACGGAGGAGGTGGAGAGATTCGGTCACGCATATCCGCCTGCTGGCGAATTGCTCGACCCCGCCTCACTCGCCTCCGCTCGTTCCGGCTTTCGAATCCCACCCGCGAGCGAAGCAGTTCGCTCGCTCTCCTCCTCACTCGCAAGACTCGTTCGGTATTCATTGTACAAAATTCGAACCTTTTTTGAAAGCAATCCTGACGAAGAAATCTGAAACAATGCGGACGAAGTTTTGCGGAAACAATTTTCTGGGGAAAGGATTCCGCAAAACTTCGGCTGATTCCTTTTTTCTGAATTCGGATGTCGCAAGCGGAGGAGGAGGGGTCTGGGGAGGAATCCTC
>JAZDGA010000020.1:0-11444 GCA_043807405.1 Candidatus Vogelbacteria bacterium
TTACTTGATTGCCTAATTAGTTTTGGTTTTTCTTTCGTGTTTGTCGTGGTGTTAGGTTGTTGAATCAAAAATCGCCGAGGGTGGCGATTGTTTGGCGTGAGCGGGGAAAGCGGTGATAGCAGAGTTTCGTAATTCAAAGTACCCTACACCTGTTAGTGATTTATAGCAAGAAATACAAAAGAGGAAGCCATGCGTTTTGATCGAACATAAAAAAGCCGTGTAGTTCCCGAGTAACCGAGGAAACTACACGGCTAACTGACTTTTTCAGACCGCTATTGAATATTTCGTTACGAGACCACACGGATCTGGCCGTCTAATATTCAATTGGGCTGTTCAAGCCCGTTCAGGATCATCAGACCCATCACTACGGTCCCCGAACAATCACCTCCCGTTTCTTCTCCAAATGATCGCGTAGTCTTCTACGCGAATCCCAATTAACGATCAACCCCAACTGATACTCATGGTATCGAGTTGGAACGCCAAATTATTTTTAACATAAAACATAATCAAATGCAATAAAAAAGGAGGCTACGTATTGAATACGCAACCTCCTTGCTTCTCTCCTTTTTCCTCCCCAAAGATCAGGCAACCAACACTGGCATGCCACTCGACTTTTGTCGGCGCGCGCCTCGTGATGTCACCACTCGACTCTCGATCCTAACGGCCACGATCATTTCGGCACAGACCTGATCATTAACGCCCCGATCACAACGAGACCAGATCACCTTAGTGGTGAAACAGCTATATCGTCCCGCTTCCTGTGGTCCAGCTGGTTGGTTGGGGCTTTCTCGATCCAGCACATACTGGATTGAGATGGTGTCTCGCAAAACACTCTGACGCGCTTGCCATTGTCTCCGTTCGACACCTCCAACGCGTACAGGGAATTCAGCGAGATCAAGAACGATACTCGTTCCCAATGGCTCCAGTTGAAGAACTGGAATTGCGTTGGCAATGAGGAGTAGACCCCCCGCCATTGTCCAATACGGATCGGCGGAAATATCACAGACCCACACTTCACCATCCCGGACCGCGCTTCTCTCGTCTTGTCCTTGAAGAGGTTTGTAGGCGGTCGTAATCGTTCGCCCACCATCCTTCTTGATTCTGACGGCTTGAAGACCGTGCACTTCGTGTTGATGGAATACCAACACACTCAACATTGGCTTTTTCGAACCTAGCAACATTGTGAACTCCGATCTGCCCAGTGAAGGGCTACAAAGTGTGAACGGCCCGAAAGACACACGCTTACGGGCTATATTATGGCTTATTTTCAAGGAGCTTTTCTTCCTTACCCGACTGCCTCTATCCTAGCATATTGCGCTTTTCTTGTCAAGCTTTTTTGACTATAATATTGTTTTGCCGTAAGATAGGCAGATATGAAGCAATCGGAACTATTTGCTAAAACCACGCGCGAAGCGCCACGCGATGAGATGTCGCGAAACGCGATTTGGCTGACGCGCGCCGGTTATGTCCACAAAGAAATGGCAGGGGTTTATTCTTATTTGCCACTCGGTTTACGCGTGATTAAAAAAATTGAACAAATTGTCCGCGAACAGATGAATCGGCTTGGCGGGCAAGAAGTGCTTCTCTCGGCGCTTCATCCAAAAGAGAACTGGGAGAAAACCAGTCGGTGGCAGACAATGACCGATCTCTATAAAATCGAAGATGAAAGTGATCGAGAATTGGCGTTAGGCGCAACGCACGAAGAAATTATTACCCCGCTAGTTGTCTCACATATAAATTCTTACCAGGATTTACCTTTTTCAGTTTATCAATTTCAAACTAAGTTTCGTCACGAATTGCGAGCCAAGTCGGGCTTGCTCCGCGGGCGGGAATTTATTATGAAAGATCTTTATTCTTTCCATCAAGATCAGGCCGATCTAGATAATTTTTACAAACTGGTTGGCGAGAGTTACCGCGAGATTTTTAAAACGGTTGGAATTGGGGAACAAACAATTTATACTCTCGCCGGCGGTGGCACCTTCTCGCCTTATTCGCACGAATTTCAAACTCTCACGCCGGCGGGAGAAGACCATGTCCACATTTGCGAGAAGTGTCGCCTCGCCATTAATGACGAAATTATTGCCAAATATCCGACTTGTCCGGAATGCGGTAGCGCCAAACGAAGTGTCCAAACCGGAATCGAAGTCGGCAACACTTTCCAACTTGGCGACAAGTTCAGCGTCCCCTTTGAATTAAATTATCGTGACGAAACTGGAAAGATGAAGCCGGTTATTATGGGTTGTTATGGTTTGGGGATTAGCCGTTTGATGGGTGCAATTGTTGAAGTGACGGCTGATAATCAAGGACTCATTTGGCCGATCGCCGTTGCGCCCTTCCGCGCGCACCTCCTAAGTTTGGGTAGTAACAAAGATACGGCGGTAATTACTCAAGCCACCAATGTTTATAATCGGTTGACGGAAGCGGGGATCGAAGTTCTTTGGGACGATCGGGCAGTAACGACGGGGATCAAGTTCACGGAAGCCGATCTCTTGGGTTTGCCTTATCGTCTGGTCGTTAGCTCTCGCACGGTGGAAAAAAATTTGGTGGAAGTAAAAAGGCGGACGGCCGATGAAATTAAATTAATTCCCCTACAGAATCTATGCGCTTTAATTGGTTGAATCGGCTTTATGAGGCTTTTTCCCATGACATTGGAATTGACCTGGGAACGGCCAACACGCTCATTTATGTCAAAGGGCATGGAATTGTGATTGTCGAGCCGTCAATTGTTGCTATCAATCAGAAAACTGGTCGAATCGTGGCGATTGGCAATGACGCCAAACAAATGGTCGGACGAACGCCGGCGCATCTCGAAACCGTTCGACCATTGGTGGACGGCGTGATTTCTAACTTTGAAGTGACCGAAGAGATGCTGGCTTATTTTATTAAGCGAGTGGAACAGTTAGGGACCAAAAAATTCTTTCGACCGCGAGTGGTGGTCGGTGTGCCTTCGGGTATTACTAATGTGGAAATTCGCGCCGTTCGCGATGCCGCCAAGAATGCCGGCGCGCGCGTGGTCCATATTGTCGAGGAACCGATGGCGGCGGCGATTGGCATTCGTTTGCCTGTCCATGATCCCGTCGGCACGATGATTGTGGATATCGGCGGCGGGACCAGTGATATCGCGGTCATCTCGCTGGGTGGAATTGTCAAATCCAAAAATCTTCGCATCGCTGGCGATCGTTTTAATCAAGATATTATTTCTTATGTTCGTGATGAATTCAAAATTCTTTTGGGCGAAAAAACAGCCGAAGAGGTGAAAATGGCGATTGGTACCGTTTGGAAACAAACTGAACCGTTGGAGGCGACGATTCGTGGTCGAGATCTGGTTACTGGTTTGCCTAAAGAAGTCATTATCACCGATTCGGATATTCAAGAAGCGATTGCGATTTCGGTGTCTAACCTCGTGGAATCAATCAAGGAAGTGCTGGAAACTACCCCGCCAGAAGTAATTTCTGATATTATGAACAAAGGACTTATTTTGGTCGGCGGAGGGGCGCTCTTTCCCGGGATCAAAACCCTTCTAGAATACGAGCTCAAAATTCCCATTACAATTGCCGACGACCCGCTGACGGCCGTCGTTCGGGGCACCGGTATTATCCTAGAGCGTCTCGAGGAACATCGCAGTGTCCTTATTCCTGACGATGACCGATTACCACCCAGTTAAAGTTCCGCGCCAATCGCGTCGTTTCCGAACGATCTTTATTATCGTTTTATTTTTCGTGGTGCTTCTCGGTTTAAGCCAAGGGGGATTCCGCCGAGTGGCGGTCAATATTAGCGGGGGAATTTTGAGCCCATTTTGGACCATCGGTCGGGGAATGGAAAATTTCTCTACGGGTTTCTTTGGTTTATTTACCAACAAAATAAAATTAGCGACAGAAAATGCCCAACTTCGAAACATCATTAATCAGCAAGCGACTGCCCTGCTAAATAAAAATATTCTGGAACTGGAGAATACAACCTTAAAACAAATTATGAACCGCGCGCCCGATCCATTACCCCTCACGATTGGACGGTTTCTCAATGGTGGACAGCAATTTCCCCTCGGTCAAGCGACAATTGATGTCGGGGCTCAAATGATTGAGAACCAACTAGTTCCGGGCACGGTTGTGATCAGCGCCGGATCAGTGGTGCTTGGAGAATTAACAGAAATTTATGGAACAAAAGTGAAAATGCGTTTTTACTCCAGTTCGGGCGAACGGCTTTTAGCCCAGTTAGGCGAGACTCATACCCCGATTGAATTAACCGGTCGGGGCGCGGGAAATTTCATCGCGTTGCTACCGCGAGATTTAGCCGTCGCGATAAATGATCAAGTGACCCTTGCGATTGCTGGGCGTGAATTTGTTCTCGCCATAGTGAACGATATCCAACGAACCGCCGGGAATTCATTCCAAGAAGTTTTTCTCCGGACGCCAGTCAATATTTCCCAATTAGTTTGGGTGGAAATGTATGCGCCGTAGGATTATCATTCTTGTTGTGCTAATCGTCACGGTGGCCTATTGGCCCTGGTGGTTTAGCGGACTTCTTGCCCTAATCGCTGTTTGGCGTTTTGACAGCGGTTATGAATTGCTTTTGCCAGCGATATTGGCAGACCTAGTTTATGGCTTGCCGTTAATTGGCTGGCTTAATTTCGCTTTTCCCGCGACGGTTCTAACTGCCGTGGCGATTGCTCTAAGCAAAATTTTAGTTAGTCGCTTTTTCCTTCGATCATAATATGCGTTTAAAAAATAAAAAGGGATTTCCCTTAATTGACCCGGACGAAATTTTTCTGGATTCCCGAAACTTACCCTTGTTTAACACTCAACAACTGGAAGGTCAATTGGAAAAGCCAATTACCAAACAAAATCTCTACTTTCTGGCTGGCGTTTTCTTGCTCGGGCTGATAATCTTTTTGGGGAAAATTTACCAGCTTCAAATTAGCCAGGGCGAAGCATTTGCCGAGCGAAGCGAGCAGAACACTCTCCGTCATACGCCAATTTTCCCTCAACGAGGCGTAATTTACGATCGTTATGGGGTGGAATTGGCTTGGAACAATCCGAAGGAACGAGTTTATCGTGAAGAAGCTGGAATAAGCCATGTCGTCGGCTACCTTGGTTATTCTAGTGAGCTAAATGCCAGCTCTTCCAATTACAATCCTCGGGAATTGATTGGCCGCGACGGGGTGGAAAGAATGTGGAATGAGACGCTTCGCGGTCAGACCGGAGTGCGGATCGAAGAAATTAACGTTCGCAATGAAATCCAATCGGAATATTTACTTCAGTTGCCTCGCGCCGGCGAGAACTTGATGCTCTCGATTGATGTTAAATTGCAAGAAAAACTTTATGACGCCGTCAAAACTCTGGCCCAAGAGCGCGGTTTCTCCGGCGGCGCTGGAGTGTTGCTTGATATAAAAACTGGCGAACTGTTGTCCTTGGTCAGTTACCCCGAATATGATCAAAAAAATGTCGCCCAATTTCTAACTGATCCGAACAAACCTTTTCTTAATCGGGCGGTGGCTGGTTTGTATGCGCCGGGGTCAATTATCAAACCAATTATTGCGATTGGCGCGCTCACTGAAAAAATTATTGACCCAGCCACAAAAATCTTAAGCACCGGCGTTTTAACTTTGCCCAATCCTTTCTTGCCGGATCAGCCGTCGCTCTTCCGTGATTGGAAAGCGCATGGGCTAGTTAATCTGCGCCAAGCGCTGGCGGTCTCTTCCGATGTTTATTTCTATGAAATCGGCGGCGGTTTTGAAAATCAGCCAGGATTGGGAATTGCTAAGATTGATAAATATGCCCGCCTTTTCGGACTCGGCGAAACAACTGGAATAAATTGGCCGAGCGAAGAAGTCGGGAATATCCCAACGCCCGAATGGAAAAAGGCTAATTTCCCGAAAGATCAAATTTGGCGAATCGGTAATACTTATCACACCGCAATTGGTCAGTATGGCTTCCAAGTCACGCCCCTGCAGATGGCGCGAGTCGCGGGTGCCATTGCCACGGGTGGCGCTTTGGTTGCACCTACCATTCTTGTTGCGAGTACGACGCCAATTCAACAACCGGCGCGAGATATCAGCCCCGTTATTTCTTCAGAAACCTTCCAAATCGTTCGCGAGGGAATGCGCTTGGCCGTGACCGAGGGAACCGCTCAAGCTCTTAATGTTTCTAGCGTCGCGATCGCCGCGAAAACTGGCACCGCCGAGTTGGGCGCAACTAAAGATTTCGTCAATTCTTGGGCGATCGGCTTTTTTCCTTATGAGACTCCGCGCTATGCTTTCGCTGTGATTATGGAACGTGGTCGCGTTGGCGCCATTTCGGGAGTAGGCGGCGCTTCCGTTATGCGCGAATTTATTGATTGGCTGACCATCAACGCCCCAGAATATCTCCGCTAACCCCTTCCCCAACTTTTAGTCAGTTTCCTAAAATTATAGAGGCGATACCAAAATGGCTGGACGACGATGTCGAAAAAGTCTGAATGAATAATTTCCGCGCCGCCGAAATTCTTTTTGAAAACAGTTAATCCGTCCCAGCCCCGATAAATTTTCCCCGCCGAAATTCCGCCAAAATTGTAAAAATGATGGCCGAGTTTTTTCGCTTGGCAAATCGCCGTCCACTGGACAAGATAAGTCGGTCGGAGGTCGCGATAGTCATTGCTAGAGCCGCTAAAGACACTGTAGGCGGTTGGACCATAACAAATAATTAGTTTGATAACCAAGACCTTTTCTCCATATTTAGCAATTACCAAGTAGGCATTATTGGTTTGGAGATTTTGGAAAATATTTTTATAGTAATTTTTTTGATGAAGATTAAATCCGTTCCTTTGGGCCGTTCCCGACATTAGCTCATAAAAATTTTCAAAATATTTTTCAAAATTTTCTGTAATTATTTCTATAATTATGCCCTTACGTTCTGCCAATCTTATGGAATAGCGAGTTTTCTCATGCATTACTGCTAATAACTCATCCTCTGATTTTCCTAAATCTAAACACCACTCCCGACGGGGTTGGAAATGGGCAGAATGGTAGGTGTAAAATGGCGCTTGGGTAAAAAATTTAGAAAGAATAGCGTTTGAAACTGGCGGGGTAAAATCAAGTCGAACGAAAACCGCGTTTTCTGTTTTGGCTAATCGATTTAATTCTTGTTTGAGCTTGGCAAAAAAATCTTCCGAAAAATCTTTGGTCACCGGTCCGTAGGGGAGGTAAAAATAACTCTTGCCATTAAAAAATTGGTATTTAATTAACTGAAAGAAAGCAACTGTTTGGTTATCTCTCGAAACAACGAACCTCTTCACCGCTCGGTCTAAACTGGTTTGCCACTGACCATAAAATCGCGCTTGAGTGAATGGGGCATCGGAACAAAGAGTTAGCGGATCAAAAAGCTCGGTTTCCTCTAACGCTCGAAAAATTAAATCGTTCATAAAAATTTTGCCATTAAGATCAGATCATCGAAACTATCTTGAATCTGCGCCACCTGGCGCTTCCGACCTTCTTCTTCGTAACCGAGTCGTTTGAAAAGTTTATGCGCTCTGATATTTTTGGCAAAAACTTCGAGTTCCAAACGGCGAATTCCTCGTCCCTTGGCGACCCGTTCCGCTTCGAGCATCAGTTTAGTGCCAATTCCTTGACCGCGATGATTCAAGCGAACCGAGAGAACGAGATAAGCATTAGCTTTCATTTTCCGGAAACGGGCGAAAAAAATAGAAATATAACCAATCAGCTCGTTGCCATCCTTCGCTACCAAAATTGCCAGCCATTTACGATTGGCAAACATTCTGCCAATGGCAAATAAGGCCGATTCACTTTTACGATCTGCTCCGTCTAGGGCCAAATGGTCAGTTTCCGATTCAATCTTTTGGCGGAGAACCAAAAACTTCATAATCTGGCGCCACTTAAGCGGCTCAATTGAAATTGAGGAATCGTTCATAACTAAAATTATACTTCAAATAGTCCATGTCTTCAATTTTTTGTTTTTGAAATTTCATCTCTCCTGTCCACAAATCTCCGATCGTATGGTTGTCGTATAGGAAGGTTTGGTGTAATATTTTTAAATTAGGATGAAAAAATTTCGCAGTCCGTGGAAAAAGAAGATCCTACTTTTACTTGAAGCGGGGGTAGTGCTTGGGGCGACACGCTCTCTCTCCCGCCAAGGCTATATTCTCAAAGAACTTCACCGTGAATGGAAAAAGATTGATAAGGATTATCTCTGGCGAGTGATTAAAGAATTTAATCATGATCGTTTAGTTCAATATCATGAACATGCTGATGGTTCGATTAGCATTGTTTTGACCGAGGAGGGGAAGAATCGGGCTTTGAAATTTAATATTGATTCATTAGTAATTCCTAAACCGGTTATCTGGGATCGGCGTTGGCATTTGGTATTTTTCGATGTGCCAGAGAAAAAACGCCACGGTCGTGATGCTCTTCGATTGAAACTTCGTGAACTCGGTTTTTACGAATGGCAGAAGTCGGTTTTTGTCCATCCATATTCTTGTCGCGATCAAATTGATTTCATTGTGGAATTCTTTGAACTGCGCCCGTTTGTCTGTTATGGAGATTTAACTAATCCCACCAATGAAGCGGAATTGAAACTTCATTTTAATCTTTCCTGATCTCTCCTAACCACAGTTATACGATCGTGTGGATGTGGTATAGGAAGGTGCGTAGGAGGGTTTGGGGAACTTTTGTCGGTGTGGATAAAACCACGATTTTTCTTTCGGCGCGTGCTAAACTAATGATATGAAAAAACATCTTGTCGTCGTTTTTGCTTTATCACTAATTTTATTGCCTTTCCTCACTCACGCGCAAACCAATATCGCCCCTCTTAACCCGACAAACCCGACCGCCACCATTTCCTACATCACTAATCTTAATACTCAAATCAAGAAACTAGCGCCTAATTATTCCAATCGATCAACTGCGATCACTCTTCGCACTTTATTAAAAGATCGCAAGAACGAAATGCTGAATTTGGCCAAAACCAATCCGCGTCTCTTTTTAAACCAAAAATTATCACCAACGATAATTCAACAAATTCCTCCCGAGCTTCGAACTAACATCGAACAGCCCGTTTCTCTATCCGGTAATTTGGAAGTCATGCATGTGGATGATTTCGATCATCCCGAAAATTCCCGTTATGATTATTCATTGGTGGTTGGTCATGATAAGTATGAACTCTACCCGACTCAACCAATTATCTCTGCTTCGGGCGCGGTCTTGGCCGTCAGTGGTTCGAGACTCGATACAATTTTAGTGGTCGAAGCCGAAATAGCCGGCAACCTCCACATTCTTACTCCCGCGCCACCGCCAGATTCTGTTGGTGATCAAAAAACTCTTATCTTGCTAATTAATTTCCTCGACTCCGGCCCGCCACTCAAAACTCCTCAAGAAATCTACGATCTTACCTTCAACGGTCAATTCCAAAAGTTTTACCAAGAACAATCTTATAACAAAGTCCGATTCACTGGTGATGTGAAGGGTTGGTACACTTTGCCGAGGAACCAAAGGAATAATATCGGTTGTTTATCTCCGGCTATGCCATCTGGTTTTAACGAGACTGCTAGATTGATTCTTGATAATAATATTGATCTTTCTCAATACGATCGCTTGGTTATACTAGATGGTTGTCCGGGTGGCTTTAGTACACTAGGAAAAATCTCTACTGTTATTGGTGATAAGACCTTCAATCTTTCCATTGCTTGGGTTTCATCTTATGGACCATGGTTTCTTTTACCATTTCCAGGAGGTTCATCTGTCCATTCTTTTTCGTGGACATCCTTTGACCATATTTTGAGTCACGAGATGGGGCATAGTCTCGGCGTACTCCATGCTAATGGTTGGGATTGTGGCGAAAATACCTTGCGAGGCGATTGCCAGTTTATAGATTCTGGCAATTACTTTGATGTCATGGGGAGAGAATTCTACGCCCTGCATTTTAATTCTTTCCAGAAAGAGTTATTGGGTTGGATTTCGCCGAGCGAAACCATCGAAATTAACAGTTCCGGACGATATACCCTTAATCCGCTAGAATTATCTGGTGATAAGCATTCTAAAAAATTAGCTAAGATTCAATCGCCATTGGCCACATCCACCACTTTTTATTTAGAGTACCGCAGAGGAATTGGCTTTGACGCAAAGTTAAACAACTCAACTCTATCTTCCAATCAACAAGGACTATTTGTTAATAGAATTATTTACTTTCCTACATATACCCAGCCATTCTTGTTGGATATGAGACCAACAGCGGAAGATTGGTTTAGTGATATTTCCTTAGCGACATTAAATTCTACAACCAGTAAATTTACTGACTTTGGCACGGGCATAAGTCTAGGTCCTATCTATGAAGCCAATTCCTCGTCAATTACCTTTGATGTTGGGATAACAGAACCGCAATGTGTGAGAAGTAATCCGACGATCAACAACCATTCTTACACCTCAAGGATTGCTATTGGTGAAAATGGTTGGATCAATGTTAATTACAGTAATGGCGACTCAAGTAGTTGTGGCGGTTCAAATTTCAGGGTTGAAACTAGTTTATCATCAATTTGGCAGCCAATAATTTTACCAGCCGGCAATGTTTTCATCTCTCCGGATTCTACCTCTGGTCAGAACACCAGCATTAGTTTCATTGTGCCAATCGGTACACCACCAGGTTCATACTCGATAACTGTTGATATTGTTAATTTAACCACTAATTACAAAGCATCAGAGACCGTTGAATTACAAATTGTTAATCCGCCAAACACCCCCTCCCTTACTCTCACCTCCCCCAACGGCGGAGAATTGATTCCGCGCGGGGCGAGAGCGGGATATCGGATTACTTGGCAAGAGTTGAATTTTCCTAATCCTAACTCATACAAAATTAATCTTAGTCTTAAATCTACCTCCGGCGTCGATCGAGTTTTGTTTTCCAATTTAGCATCAGGTATTGGTTATCAGAATTGGACCGTGCCGAAAGATTTGCCGACGGGAAGATACAAAATGTCTATCTGTGTGACAGCCACTTCAACTCCTTGCGCTTACTCGGATCAGAGTGATGATTATTTTTCAATTATTGAAACAGCAACAATCGAACCAATTCCAATTGTTCCAGTTATCCCATCGCCGATTGATCCGACTCCAGTTCCTACCCCCACGACCACACCTCCGATTATCCCAACACCGACTCCAGCTCCGATTCCAATCATCCCCACCCTCATCTCTGCCGACCCGCCCAACAACGCCATTGACGCGCGAGATCTTAGTGGTCGGCTCGGGTGGAAGTTTGTCTCACTTTCGTTCTCGGCTCATCTCGGCGCCGACTGGAATCTCGCGACCAATTACACTATTCCCACTACCAATGCCGAACCCATCAACATCGCCAACATCAGTGGTTCCGCGGTCCAACCAATTGCTGTCTTCTCGCGCAAGATTGTCCCCGGCGAACGAGTGACTGTCACTCATCAACCAACGGGTGCCAAAGTCTGTCTCG
>JAZDGA010000021.1:0-62936 GCA_043807405.1 Candidatus Vogelbacteria bacterium
GGTTATACCTTCACGGCCAACTTGACCGTGGGTAGCACCAGAACGGCCGATGTGACCGCTCTTCAGCAGATTCTTATTGACGGGGGTTACTTGGCGATTGCCACTCCCACTGGCACTTTTGGTCCTTTGACCAAGGCCGCGGTGATCAAGTGGCAGATTGCCAATGATATTACTCCAGCTTCTGGTTATGTCGGACCAATTAGCCGAGGCGTTCTAAATGCGTTGGCCGCGGCCGTTACGCCTCCGCCGTTCGAACCACCAGTCGAACCGCTTTGTCAGAATGGCAATTTGGTTTCCAACAATTGTCAGCCAGCCACTCCAGCCACAGTTCCGCTTTGTCCTAACTTGAAGACAATTGCGAGCAATTGTACGCTACTTCCTAACGCTGTTGCCGAACCTCTTTGTCCGAACTTGATGACCATCGCGAGCAACTGTATGACCGCTCCAGGTGGAACGATTCCTCCAGTTACTGGTGGTGGCGCGGGTTCGATTGAGGATGCGGACTTCGTTTCAGGTATTACGGGTGAGGAAGTTGGCGAGGGGGCAGATGATGTCGCTGTTCTTGGACTTGATATTGACGCCGATGAAGGTTCTGACCTTAACCTTACCGCTGTGCGGCTTGACTTTACTGTAGGAACCGCTGACCAGGACTTCGAAGATTATGCTTCTGAAGTTTCTGTTTGGTTCGAGGGTGAGGAAGTTGCCCGTGTTGATGGAGATGCTTTTACCGATGGCAATAACTATGATAAGACCTTGGCTCTTGCTGGTGGTGCGATCATTAAAGCTGGAGATACTGGTCAACTAGTTGTGAAAGTTTCCGGTGTAAGCAACCTTGACACCAATGATGTCGGTGAGACTTGGACATTGGAAGTTGAGAGTGTTCGCTTTGAAGATGCCGATGGCGCAATTATCACTGAAAACGCCACTGGAGATATCAACGGCGTAACTCGTACTTTCTCATTTGAGTCATTTGCTGCATCCGCAGATACTGAACTTAAAATCGCTGAAAAGACTGGTGCTGCGGCTGATGCTATCAATAAGTCTCACATGATCAATTCGCATGCGACCGAAATCACAGAGGATGTCAAACTTCTGTCTTTCACCTTGGAAGCTGAAGGAACTTCCGATCTTGAGATTCGCGAGTTCTTTGCTGACTTCGTAGTCACTGGAGCAACCGATGTTGATGGCGTGATCCGGGGAAATTCTTCTCCATCCGCTCGTCTCTTCATTGATGGAGAGGAGTACGGTACGGCTGCTTATGTGGACGCTGATGGAGTTACTGTAGGCGCGGATGAAGAAATAATGTGGGATGATGTTAACTATACCCTCACAGCCGGGACTACAGTTGACGCTTACATTGAAGTAGACCTTAATGACACTACTGGTGCTACCGCTATTGACGACCTTGATCAAGGCGACACTATTCTCGCTCAAATCACCGCTACCCAGCGCGCCGCCCTCACTGACATTGATGTTCGTGACGAGACCGGCACGCAACTAGCTGTCACTGACATTACCGGTACGGCTACCGGTGAGGCCAATCAGATCTACGATGTAATGTTCACAATGACTACTGCTGGCTGGACCAATGGAGCTGTTATTCCAGGAGGTGCCGCTACTCTTGACGATCAAGTAAACTTCGAACTTGTATACACGATAACCGCAGTTGATGGTAATGTATACATTGATAATGCTTGTGTAGAAGATGCTGATGGAACTTTGGTTCTTGCTGACGATGCAACTGATGGTTTCAGTTTCTTCCAGACAGCTGGAACACTTGCAAATGTTGCCCTAACTTGTTCACATACAACAACAGGCGCAACCCTTTCAACGGACAGATGGTTAGTTGCTGACGGAACGAGTGAAACATTTAAGGTTGCTATCAATGCAATTGCAGATGTTGGCTCTTCTTTCGTTCAATTAGCTTGGGAGGGAATGGGTTGGTCAGAAGCTGATGAAGCTGGCGACCGACTATTTGAAGGTTCTCTTGATGATACCTACAAGTCAAACTCAGTCTTCATAAAAATGAACTAGAGTTTGCTTAAAGTGTAGATTCTCTGGTTAATACGCCTTAAAAGTATTCAAAAAACCACCCTTCGGGGTGGTTTTTTGCGTTTGTTTCCAATTTAGTATAATATCTAGGGTGTTTATTATTAGTTAATTTTTTGTTTGAAAGTATGCTACAAAATAAAAATAAAATGCTGGTGGGTTTAGTCATTGTTTTGATTATTGTGTTGGCTGTTGTTTTATTTAAGGATAAAATAGAGACCAATAAAGATAATTACTCGGTCGTTTATCTGACGACCGGGGAGGTCTATGTTGGTAAATTAAGCACCTTCCCCGATCTCGAGCTTTCCAATTTTTATCTCTTACAAATTTCTAAAGACGAAAAAGATCCAACCAAGAGCAATTTCCAGTTAAATCCGATCAAAGATGCCCTATGGGCGCCGATGAGTTTACATCTTGTGAAGAATAATGTTGTCTTTTATGGCCCACTTAGCCCGGATAGTAAAATTGCTCAGACTTTGACCACTCAAGTAAAGTAAAACACTTATCCCCATACTCTCGATACTGTCGCCGTTGTTTGTGCGGTATAATTTATGATTGTATTGGTGTGTCGAATACGCCAAGAGAAATTATTATTAATTATCATTAATCTAGTAAATAAATGGAAAAATTATTTAAAGGTTTAGGTTTTGGTTTTCTCGCTTTAGCTCTCGTGGTGGGAGTCGGAGCTGGCTCTGCCAATGCCGCGCTGACATTGTCTAGCGTGGCGGTGGATTCGGCTGCCGGCGATGCTCTTACTATAGGGGCTAGCAATGTCGGCGGGACGATTGCAATCGGTGTCGCAAACACTGGCGGTATTACTATCGGTAATGGTGCGACTATTAAGACTATAAGTATCGGTGCTGGAAATGCGGTAAATACAATTAAAATTGGTGACAATGCTTCACCGGCAAATGTCATTACTATTGGTGGCGCTGCGAGCGCAACAACCATTAAAGGCACTTTGACCGTTGGGGTAGATGACACCGGTCATGATGTTCAATTGTTCGGAGCCACCGCTTCATCAAACTTATTGTGGGATGAAAGCGCTGATGCGCTGGAGTTAGCTGGGGTTGCGAGGCTGGATTTATCTGGCGCCACAGTATTAGCCGCTAACACCGATGGCGGAGTTATAAAAGCTGGAACTTCAGCTGCCCCGGTCACAGAGGATACTGCTAATATGAAGTTTATGTCATTTTACTTTGATAACGGCGCTACTTCTGGGGACAACCGGGGAATTTATAACAAACTTGATTTGACTGGCGCCGGTGGTGGCGGTGAATCATTGCGTTCTTACACTGATTTGAAAGCCGCCGCCGGCACTGCTCATGGCGCTCATATTTCCCTGGGTATGGGAGAAAGCACCACCGCCGGATCGGTTACCGGTTTGGGGGTTGGCGTAAGAGCCACTCTTGGTTTGCCAAACGCGGCTTTACCAGCCGGGGGAACTTATGCGGCAATGATGCCTGAAATATATTCTTTCGGAGATGATAGTGATGCCGGGGCGGTAACAGAATTATCATTTATTAGAGCGGTTAATGGTGGTAACGCAAATGGTATTGCTGATGTTGATGATGATGCAGTATTATTATCTTTGCAAGGATTTACAGCCGGCGCTGGAAATATGACTGTGACCGATGCTGACGGTAATATAGGTAATCCCGCAGGTACGATTAGAATCAAAATAGGTAGTACTCTGTATTACTTGCCCTACTATGCAGCAGCAGGTACGCCTTAACCCCCCCAATTCTTAATTAAAAGAAATACTACGGAAAATTATTCATAATCGGTCGATTCTGTGGTTAGCGAATCTTAAAAACAAAATGATTAAAAAATTTAATTTAGGATTGCTGGTTGTGGCAATGTTGGCAGTTTTCGGTGTGGTGAATTATGCAAGCGCGCAAGCGCTGACTTTCAGCGATACCACTTATGTAACGATTGGAAGCAAAACCTACAACATCGATTCCACTTCAGAAGCTACTTCAGTAATAGTTGGGTCGGCCAATATCACTATTGAAGTGCCTGCTGCGAGTACGGTAGTATTCGCCTCTCCAGATCGCTTTGACCTTGATAATGACGGCAGTCTTACTCAAGTGTGCGCTAGTGGCTCCTCTTACTTGACTATTACCGGTGCAGCCACAGTAGTTGTTACTCCTGACACTTCTAATGTTTGTGGCGGTGGTGGGAGTAGCGGTGGTGGAGGTGGCGGTGGCAACAGAGATCGGGTCACTCCACCTGTCACCCCACCACCAGTGGTTGCACCTCCTCCAACTCCAGGAACGCCCAACGGTTTGCCTTTCCTCATCAATCCCGATTTCTCTCACCTCACTCCCGCCGAGAAGCAAGTGGTGATTACGGAAATGAAAACGCAACTGCGCTCGTTGATTGCCCAACTCCTCCAACTCCTCCGCGCCCAACTTCTCATCCTGCAGAATCAACACTAAATTTTCACCCCATCCCCCTCTTTTGGAGGGGGTAGGGGGGGGTGAGTTTTAGTTTTACCAAGCCCCGCCCTTGTACTAGTACAAGGGCGGGGCTTGTATTTCAAAAAATTTGCTTGCACAAAAAATACAGTTTGTTATACTCTGGATATGAAGAAAATGATAATTAAAAGAACCATTTCCAAATCTCCTGCAAAATCTTTCAGTGAGGCTAAGTTTTGGAGAAAAATTGCCCTAGAACAACAAATCCTTATTCATGCAAAAAACAGCACCTAAAAATATACAAAAGGGAGATGTCTGGCTGATCGAAAATATAGAGGCCGTGGGGCATATTCAAAATGGAATTCGCCCCCATGTCGTTGTGACACAAGTAACAGGTGAAACTGTTACAGTTGCCCCGTGTACATCCGTGTCAAAAAAGATTCACCAAAAATATGTGGTAGAAATATTACCTACTAAAAATAACGGATTGCATAGCGTTTCTTTCGTGCTTCTTTCCCAGTCATTTGCCGCCGATGTCAGTCTTTTAGAAAAGAAAATAGGTCATCTCGATCAAAACGAAATAGCTCGTATCCAACTCGAGTATGTAAAATATGTTACAGATTAATTCTTTTGTCATTGCCAACACTGATTGCTAAGAATAAGGGCAAATAAAAATCCAGTTTCTTGTTGCCGATGTCAGTCCGCCAGTTGGCGGAGAGCTGATCGGATAGCTAGCAAAAACCCGCCTACTTCCGCAAGGTTGTGGCGGGTTTTTGTGTGTTCGAAAAGTGTACCGGTACAAGGGCGGGGCTTGTATTTAATTTGCTTGTTTGATTTGCGCTGTGGTAGGATAGGGATATGGCTACATTGAGTATTCCACAAGGACTAATAAAAGAAGGATTTGTCGTTTTGCCTCGCCGAGAATACGAGGATCTTTTACGGACCAAACAGAATAATAACATTGTGGTTAAACGAGACGATTCCTTCAAGGTGCCGAAGAGACACGAGAAATTTTATGATGAATTAGACAAAGAGTTAACCGAATCGTTGCGGGAATATAAGGCAGGGAATTTTGTAGGTCCTTTTGACAATGTTAAAGATCTGTTAATTTCCCTTCATTCAAAAAAATGAAAGTTATTTATGATCCCGAATTTAAAAAGAAATTGAATAAATTTTCGGAATTTATTCAAAAAAAGCAGACAAGCAAATAACCTATTTATCTTCTAATTTACTTCATCCTTCGCTACGAGCCAAAAAATATAATGAATCAGAAGATGTGTGGCAGGCAAGAGTGGATGACAATATCAGGTTTTACTTTAAAATTGAAGGAGATACTTATGTTCTGATCAGCATAAAATATCACCCTAAGTAAGTAATAAATAAATAATTTTAGCTTCTTGCCCAACTCCTCGGTCTCCTGCGCGCCCAACTTCTTGAGTTGCAGAATCAACATTAGTTTGATCGGTTTGATTGTTCTAATCGGATAGTTGATCTCGTTTTACCAAGCCCCGCCCTTGTACTACAAGGGCGGGGCTTGTATTTCGTTGTTGTGATTGGTAAGATTTAAGTTTATGGAGCGCAAACTTGAGTTCTCAATCGGTGAGTTCTATCACATTTATAGTCGCGGTGTTGATAAGAGAGACATATTTCTCAATCAAGATGATTACGCCAGATTTATAAAGTTGTTGTTTCTTTGCAACGGGACAGAACCAATTATTTTTCGTCTTGTCCAAGATCAACCGTTGGATAAAATTGAAAGAGGGACAAAATTAACTAGTGTTGGGGCGTACTGTCTGATGTCTAATCATTTTCATCTTCTTCTCCGCGAAACGGTTGAAGGCGGAATTACTAAATATCTGGGGAAATTATTAACGAGTTACTCCATGTATTTCAACAAAAAACATGAACGAGTTGGAACCTTATTTTCAAGTCGTTTTCACGCTGTTCATGCTGATTCTGATGAATATCTCCGTTATCTATTTTCTTACATTCATCTCAATCCAGTAAAAATTATTAAACCGACATGGCGCGAGCAGGGGATTTCATCTGCTGATCATCCTTTTGTCATCAAACATCTTTCTGCTTACCCTTATTCCAGTTACCAAGATTATTCTAGTAGTGATCAAAATAATCGCGGACGAATTCTGAATCGGGAAGATTTCCCAGAGTATTTTCAATCAACTCACGATTTTTCTGATTTCATAAATGATTGGTTGTTATACAACGATCCAATACAAGGGCGGGGCTTGTACTAGTACAAGCCCCGCCCTTGGTAAACTTGCGTCGAATTGTTTGTTCGGTTAAAATTATCTGATGGCACAATGGTCGATGAACCGCGGGAGCGCCACGAGCGACTTGTGGTGGTTCGTCGCGATTATGATTGCGCTCTGGATTCTCTGGTACGCCACCGGCGGTCCCAGCCGGCCGGAAGCTTGGCGCGGACCGTTCATTGAACCGCCCGCGCCAATTAGCACCGGCGAGATTTATGGCGCCAGCCTCGACGAGTCTAGGCGGGCCGATCACGCCAATTCGTCATCACCGCGCGCTACGACACCCACGACACCATCGCCCGATTCTCAACCTAGCGGTTGGGAAGAAAAACCACTCGTGAGCATCAACGCCGGCAATGGCGCTTATGAAATTCAGCCGGGCAAAGAATATATTGAGTTGACGGCTTCATACTCCAATCTCGCACCCGTCAATATCACCGGTTGGCAATTGGTGAATAATCCGGCGCGACACAATCCGGTGAGTGTCGCAGTCATCCCTTCGGCGGTTAAGTTGTTCACTTCAGCCGGGGCGAGCACTTGGGGACCAATTATTTTGCGCCCGGGCGATCGAGCGGTGGTGGTCACCGGTCGACCCTTGGCTCGAAGCGGTTGGCCGATTCAGCAAAGTTTTCGCTTCAACAAATGTGTCGGCTATCTCGACGAAGAATTTAGAACTGCCGATATTACCCCGTCATTGCGGACGCGGTGTCCTCGGCCAGCTGATGAGCCGGGGGTCGCCACTCTGCCGGATAAATGTTATGATTTTGTCCGCTATCTGCCCTCATGTCATGAGCCAGAATTCAAGGAGGACAGTGAGGGAGTTGACCGAGTGGATGGGCAGATTGATAATTTAACCCGTCAATGTCGGCTGTATATCCAAGACCATTTCAATTACAATTCTTGTGTCAAATGGCATGAGCAGGACACCGACTTCTACGGCGATGAGTGGCGCGTGTATCTCAATCGCACTTGGGAGATGTGGACCGAAAATCGCGAGACGATTACGCTTTATGATCAGTCGGGTAAAATTGTGGCGGAGGAAAGTTATTGAAAATGAAAAACTCAAAATTTAAAACTTTATTTCTCGCGTTATTATTTTTAATTTTGCCGGTGTTTCTTTTTGCCCAATCAGCTCCAAATATCGTTAGTTATTTTCTCAATGGTCAGAATACTGATACCCAGTTTAATCCTAATGATGGTGGAATGATAGAAATAAAATTGGAGGTAGAACATTCAGTAAAATTTAACACCGTCGCCATTTGTAGTGTCACAGACACAACTTGTTCTCGTTCTACGGCGACAAAGTGGTTTACCCAGACTAGTCGTTTTGATACAACATTTGTTCGTTCGTGGGACGGGAAGAATGCTGGCGGTGTCGTTGTTGCCGATGGTAGTTATAAAATAAAAGCAACAATCAAGGCTGAGACCGATACGGAGGCGACAAGTATTGAATTAAGCACGCCTCTTTTGATCGTTGATTCTACTATCTCGTCTCCACCTAATCCAAACCCAGAACCAACTCCACCCCCGTCAGATTCTACTCCTGACACCCTGGACGACGGCACACTTTCTGCTCACGAGAATCCCGTACCGGTGAGTCAGGTGACAGCACCGGAAACATTTAAGGTCGGCGCGGGACGACCACGGCTCGCGAGCGTTCATAGTCCGATAATTTTCCGTGCCGAAACCACGGGCTTGCCCGACGGGGGAATCGTTCGTTATCAGTGGTCGTTCGGTGACGGCGGGAGCGCGGTGGGTGAGCAAGCGACGCACCTTTATCATTTTCCCGGCGAGTATCAGGTTGTGCTCAAGGCGGTCGGGCGCGACGGCGCTGAAGCCGTCGCGCGAACGAGCGTCTCGGTGATTCAGCCCGTGATTTCTTTCGGCTCGCTCCAATCGGATCGGGTGGAAATAATTAATCGTTCGCCACGCGAGCTTAATCTTGGCGGTTGGCAAATTAGGCAAGGGGCGACGGTTTTTACTTTTCCCGCCGACACGATTATTGCCACGGGGAAAGGGACAACAGTGCCGGCGGTTTATCTCGGATTTTCTCCCGCGCCGAACGCGCCGATAACTTTAACTTTTCCCGATGCGACCGTCGCTCTGGCGAGTGTGTCCGCGCCGAATCAAGAATCTCTGGCGGCGATGGCTGAATCGCTTCGCCAGCTTTCAGTCAAGCTTGCCGCGATTAAAATATCACGCGCTCAAAAATTCCAAACAGTTCAAACCATTCAACCAACTCTGATTCCGATTACTCCCGTGTTTCCAACTACCACTACTTCATTACCATCAAGCACGACCGTGGCGCTTGTGCCGAGCATGGTCGAGGCAAGTATCCCCGTGCCGAAGTCGCCCGGTTTCTTTGCTCGAATTAAAAATTGGTTCGGCGAATAATATGTGGAAATATTTTGATAAAACTTTTTGGAGGATGCTCGCCGGTTTTATCGTTCTTATCGCTTCCGGTTTGATCGGGGTTTATCTGATCAATTTTTTTGACAAATAATTACCATTCCGGTAAGATGAACTTTAAGCCGAAGACGGTAGGCGATCAATAAGTCCTACCCAGGGTCGAATTAGACGGCTGTTCCGTTATTTTTTTGTCATTATTATGCCAATTAAAAAAGAAAAGAAAGTAGAAATTATTAAAGAATTAGGGCAGAAAGTTGGTTCGTCCGAGACAGTGGTCTTCGTTAATTTCCACGGTCTGTCGGTCGCCAATGCCACCGCTCTGCGTCGACAATTACGCGAACGCGGAGTTGGCTACACGGTTGCCAAGAAGACGCTGATTCGGCGAGCGATTGAAGCTTCCGGCCGAGCGATTACTGGCACTTTGCCAAATTTGGATGGCGAAGTGGCTTTGGCTTATCTCACTGTCGCAGACGGCGATCCGATTGCCCCCGCCAAAGGAATATATGAGTTTTCCGCCAAAGGCGGACCCGCCTCTGGCGGGCAGGGATTGAAAATTCTTGGCGGAGTTTTCCAGGGCGCGTTTGCGGGAGCAGAAATGATGATGAGTATCGCGGCGATCCCGCCACGGGAGACACTCTACGCGCAATTAGCGAACCTGTTTAATTCACCCATCCAACGTTTAGTCGTAGCGCTGGATCAAATTAGTAAAACTAAATCATAATTATTATGGAAGACAAATTCAAAGATATTATTGAGAAGATTGAGAAGATGAGTGTGCTGGATCTCAATGAGCTGGTTAAAACTTTCGAGACCAAGTTCGGCGTTTCGGCGCAGGCACAGGTGGTCGCGCCCGCCCCAAGCGGGTCCGCCTCTGGCGGAGAGGAAAAAGATTCTTACATCGCCGAATTGAAAGAAGCTGGCGCGCAGAAGATTGCCGTGATTAAGGTGGTGAAAGAAGTTCTCGGGCTCGGGTTGAAGGAAGCCAAAGATCTCGTGGACGCCGCGCCGTCAGTGTTGAAAGAAGGTTTAAAGAAAGACGAAGCCGACACCCTGAAAAAGCGGATTGAAGAAGCGGGTGGAAAAGTGGAGCTCAAATAATGGAAACACTGGCTAAATTGTTCGGGAGCGGGGACAAAGTGAAGGTGATGAAGTTATTCCTTTTGAACCCCGAGCTGGTGATCGAGGGGAAGGAGGTAGTTCGCCGATGCAAAATTAATCCGCCCTCGGCGCGCCACGAATTATTGACGCTGAAAACGATTGGTTTTATCAAACCGCAGAAAAGAGCGGAGAAAGAAAAAAAGACCATCACTGGTTGGCAATTAAATCCAACTTTCCCCTACCTTAGTCATCTGAACGGGCTTTTGAAGACCGAATTAGTGACGCGGAAATTGGAATTAACTGATCGTTTCAGCGCGGCGGGGAAAGTTAAACTTCTGCTTATCGCCGGCATTTTTATCCAAGACAACGACAGTCGGGCGGACATTGTTTTGGTCGGCGATCGCTTGAAGCGCGGGGCGATTGAGCGAGCAGTCAAATCAATGGAAGCCGAAATCGGTCGAGAGCTTAACTACGCCGTTTTTGAGACCGGCGATTTCCTCTATCGGATGGAGGCCTACGACAAGTTTGTCCGCGATTTGCTTGATTATCCGCATGAGAAGATTATCAATAAACTAGGGATTTAGGCTTGCCCGCCCTTCGGCGGGTTATCCACATCGGCTGTAAAACAAGCGCCAGTCGTGCTAAGATAGTGATTATTATTAGGGATTAGAAATTAAGGTCGCGTTTATTATTTATTATCATCAATTATGTTACTTAATAACTGGAATACCGTTCTTCAAACTTCTTTCCAGAATCTTTGGAGCGGGGTGATTAATTTTCTGCCCAATCTTTTGGTGGCGATTATTATTTTCGTTCTGGGCTGGGTGGTGGGGATTGTGCTTGGACAGTGGGTGGCGCGGGTTATCAAATCGCTTCAAGTGGACAAGGCCCTGAAGAGTCTTGGCGCCGAGGAGGTTTTAGGCAAAGCGGGCTTTCGCCTTGACCCGGGCGCTTTTATCGGCGGACTCGTGAAATGGTTTGTCATTGTCGCTTTCTTGGTGGCGTCATTCAATGTTTTGGGTTTGAGTCAAGTAAATGAATTTTTGACGGGGCGGATTCTGGATTTCTTACCTCGGCTGATTATCGCCAGTTTGATTCTGATTCTCGCGGCGGCGATTGCGGACATTCTCGCCAAGATTGTCAGTGGGACGGCCAAAGCCGCCGGCGTGAGTTCCTCGAGTGTTTTCGGGACTTTCACCAAGTGGGCGGTGTGGGTGGTGGCGATTTTCGCGGTCATCGGGCAGTTGGGTGTGCTTGATCAATCCTCAGGGCCGATGGGCGGTCTGGCCAGCGCGGTGATTCAATATGGCATTATGGCTTTAGCCCTCGCCTTCGGTTTGGCTTTCGGCTTGGGTGGCAAGGATGCCGCCGCGCGTTATCTCGAACGACTGCGTGAAGACATGAAGAGTCATCATCACCAACAGTAATTTCTAAGTAGCTTTTAGGTTATAACTTTTAGAAAGCCCCGCCCTTGTATCAGTACAAGGGCGGGGCTTGTATTTAATTTGCGTAAAAAGATTAGGGGGAGTAAAATAGGAGGATGTTTAAGAATAAATCTAACAAACGCGACCAATATACTGCCGTGCTTGAAGATATTAGATCTCAAAACAAAGTTTTTGGTGAATCTTTGTCGGCTTTTAGAAAACAAACTACTAAAACTCTCAATTCTCACACCGAGATGATTGGTAATATTGCGGTGGATGTGGAAACACTGAAAAGTGATATGAAAGTGGTGAAAAGTGATATTAAGGTAATGAAAGGAGATATTGTGGTATTAAAAGGGGATGTGACGGTTCTCAAACAAGACGTCGGAGTTCTCAAACAAGACGTTAGTGTTCTCAAGCAAGATGTTGGTGTTTTGAAACAAGACGTTGGAGTTTTGAAGCAGGATGTTAGTGTTCTCAAACAAGATGTCAGTGTCTTGAAACAAGATGTTGGAGTTTTGAAGCAGGATGTTAGTGTTCTCAAACAAGACATGAAAGGAGTAAAGGGAGACATCGTAATTTTAAAAGATGATGTGAAAATAATGAAAGAGAATATTGTCGTGCTGAAAGATGATATGGTCGTAGTGAAATCCGATCTGCAGATTATCAAAACCGATGTCGAACCGCGCGTCGCCCGCCTCGAAGCCCGCACCATCAGTAGGAACAGTAGGAATTAAAAATCATGAAAAGAGTGTTGAAGTATCTCTCAATAATCTTAGCAATTTTTCTGTTGTTATTTATTGTTGGAAATATAATTGGTAGTAAAAAGCAACCACAATCAATCAGTACCAAGAATCTAGAAGCAAACAACACTACTACGACAAACAAGTCTGGGGTTAAGTCTTTGCCTCTAAACGCCGATATTTTGTTTGTTTCTAATCAGGATACTGGATCCAGAAGAACTGAGATATATTCGATGAACAAAAATGGGAAAAATGTAAACCGTCTCACTTTTTCCGACAAGCACCATTTTATTATGGCAATAGATAAAACAAAAAGATATATTTTAACTTCTGTTGCCGAGAAAGATACTGATAGTCCTTCTGGATTGGGGGATGAAGATAGAAGAAGTTTAGATCTGATTAATTTACAAGAAAAAACAGAAACTAAACTTACACCCTCGGAGAACCACGCTGAGGGAAGAAGTTTTTCTTCGGACGGGCAATGGATTGTCTTTCTAATGAAAATAAAAGGGGAAGAACAAGCAGATATTTATAAGATAAAAATAGACGGAACCAGTTTAACCAAACTAACTGGTACTAAAACAATCAGTGAAGGAGATCCTTCATTCTCACATGACGGAAATCAAATTGTCTTTACATCTCTAGAAAACGGAAGGTTTATCTTGAAACTCATGGACAGCGATGGAAAAAATGTGAAAACAATTTATGACGGTGGCGAAGGAGTAACTGTCGGCCCTTTTCCTCCAGGAAATTATGATCCAGCATTTTCCCCAGATGACAAATGGATTGTTTTTGAACGAGCAAAAAGTAGTAATAGCGAAAATTGGGGGAATGGCGTTTGGCACATCCTAAAAGTTAAGAAAGACGGTACCAGTGTTGTTGATTTAAGTCAGATAGGTGGGCACACAGATCGGGCAGAATTCTTACCCTCGTATTCTCCTGATGGAAAATCAATAATTTTTAGCGCCTACTATAACGCACCAAACTCCCAAGATAGTCTCAATAACATTCTTATTATGGATGCTGAAAGTGGGGCAATAACGGGGAAACTTGTGAATGGGAAATATGCAGTTTGGATTGACTGATATTTTATCCCCTTGACGGCAGTTGCGGGTGGTATATACTACCCGCTATCAGTATGACAATCATTAACCAATCACAAAGGCGGAAGAGATAGCCCGTTGGTTTACTTTTATCTCACTTCCGCCCTGCTGGGCGGTTTTTGTTACAGAAATGCTCGTTTTTTGACAATTTAATATACAGAAACAATAAAATAAAATCATAAGAACAAAAAGTGATTCCTTGATTTCCCGATGGGAGATCAAGAGCATATGGTGGATTCCTTGATTGGAAGAGGCGATGAAGGACGTGGCGTAGCTACGATAAGCTTCGGGGAGGCGCCGAGCAGCCTTTGATCCGAAGATTTCCGAATGGGGAAACCTAATCTGCTTAAAGCGGATTGTGCTCGCCTTAAACAGCGAGTTCGCAGACCCAGGGAAGTGAAACATCTCAGTACCTGGAGGAAAAGAAACAAATCTGTATTCCGTAAGTAGCGGCGAGCGAAAACGGAGAAGCCCAAACCCCTCACTCAGACTGGCACTGTTGCCACAAGCTCACAAGAGTTTTGTGACAGCGTGTGTATTCCAGAGACATTATTTGTCTGTTGGTGAAGCAATATAAGCAACAGCTTGTAGTGCCAGTCTGAGTGAGGGGGGTTGTAAGGTAGTGACATCTAAGATTTATCGAAGAAGAGAGTCAAAAAATGTTTTGTTAATCGAATCGGCTGGAAAGCCGAGCCGCAGACGGTGATAGCCCGGTAGATGAAAATGAAGCATCTCTCTCGTCATTATTCTTGAGTACCTCAAGACACGAATAGCTGGAGGGAATCCGCCAGTACTAACTGGCAAGGCTAAATACTCTTCCAGATCGATAGTGAACAAGTACCGTGAGGGAAAGGTGAAAAGCAGCCCGATAAGGGCGTTGAAATAGAACATGAAACCGTATGCTTACAAGGAGTGGGAGCTCTGATGTCCGCAAGGATGTCGGGGTGACCGCGTGCCTATTGAAGAATGAGCCAACGAGTTTATTCATACTGCTAGATTAAGCCCTTCAAGGGTGGAGTCGTAGGGAAACCGAGTGTTAATAGCGCGTTCTTCCGTCATTTATTTGGCGGAAGGAGTAGTATGAGTAAGACCCGAAGCCAGGTGAGCTTGCCATGAGCAGGGTGAACCCCGCCGAAAGGCGGGGGGAGGCCCGAACCGTTTAGCCGTGCAACACTATCGGATGACTTGTGGTAAGGAGTGAAAAGCTAATCGAACCTGGTAATAGCTGGTTCTCTCCGAAATAGCTTTTGGGCTAGCGTCTGATTTACCTCTCGGGGGTAGAGCACTGGAAGGTCTCAACAGGGCGAAAGCTCGTGAGACTTATCAAACTCCGAATACCGAGAGCCACTATCAGGCAGTTAGACTGTGGGCGCTAAGGTCCATTGGTCGAAAGGGCAACAGCCCGGATCTCTATCTAAGGTCCCTAAATCTATGCTAAGTGCGCTTAAGGAGGTGGGATTTCTCTGACAATGAGGAGGTTGGCTTAGAAGCAGCCATCCTTTAAAGAAAGCGTAACAGCTCACTCATCCAGAGATTCCGCGCCGAAGATAATCGGGGCTAAGCATAGTACCGAAGGTGAGAATACTTTTTAACACTCGGTGTTCTTAGAACACCGAGTGTTGGAAGCATGGTAGGAGAGTGTTCTCGACTGCTGTGAAGTCGCGCCGTGAGGCGTAATGGAGCGTCGAGAAGCAAGAATGTTGGCACAAGTAACCACAATTCCGGTGAAATCCCGGAACGCCGAAAGACTAAGGTTTCCTTGGCAATGATTGACAGCCAAGGGTTAGTCGGTCCTAAGGTCATGGCGAAAGCCGAAGCCGATGGACACATGGTTAATATTCCATGACTCCCGCGCTCATTTGATGGAGCGACGGAGGAAATAAATGAGAGCCCCTGATTGGATTGGGGTCGCTCGTCGTAAGATTCGTCCGCTATGAAAATCAGGCGGACTGATTTAATTCAAGTATCGCTGACGAGCGAAATTTTCCGCTACGGCGGAGGGGATTCTCATGAAGCGCCTCCCAAGAAAAACTTCTAAACCCCTCACCCAGAATGGCATTGTGCCTTCGTTTTTTCGCAAAAACGGAGAAGTGGCAATGTTAATGCAAGTTAAAATGTGTTACTGGCATAAATATGTCAGGCACATAAAACGATGCCATTCTGGGTGAGGGGAAGGAGCGAGGGAACCGTACCGCAAACCGACACAGGTAGTCAGGTCGAGAAGACTAAGGCGAACGAGTGATTGCTCCTCAAGGAACTCGGCAAAAAAGCGGCCGTAAGTTAGCGATAAGGCCTCCCCCACACCAACTTTAGCATTGTGTTTTTGTTGCAAATCAATGTTTGTCACAGAAATTTATTTTTCTGTTTAAATAATATTGAATGACAAAAATTACGAAAACACGAAGCAACGATGCTAAAGTTGGTGTGGGGGCGCAGCGAAAGTATCTCTGGCGACTGTTTACCAAAAACACAGCTCCCTGCGAACTCGTAAGAGGATGTATAGGGGGTGACGCCTGACCAATGCCAGAAGGTCAAATACGACTGGTCGTTGTTCGTCGCAAGACGGGTGACGGCTGTTTGTATAAGCCCTGGTGAATGTCGGCGATAACTATAATCGTCCTAAGGTGAATTGATCGCTTTAGTAAAACTTGGCTATATGCTGGAATATCCGCGCATGTTTGAGTACTCGTGACAGGCGTTCTGTCGCAGTGAAAATCTCAAACCGAAGCTTGCCCGACATGGTAGGCGGGCGGACAATCAGCAGGGAAGAATACTTCTGAAAGGAGAGATGTAGAGTATGAATATCTATTGGGCTATTAGTGTGCAAGCATCCTCAGATAATTATTTACCTATTTGCACAACGAGGTTTGAGGCGGTTGGTGATAGGAAGGCCACCCAAATAGCCAAAGTGTGGCATCAGGAAGACAAAGGTCCTGGTTACAGAGGAGGTGATTGCATCTTAGTAAAAGAACTTCAGAAAATTCAAGAGTAAAACCCCCAGAGACTACACGCCAAGCCCCGCGACAATTGGGTCGCGGGGAAGATATAGTCCGACCTGCATAGCGATATGCAGAGTGTGGCAGAAATGTCCACACCGATTTGATGTCAAGGGTAACCCTTGCCATTGAATCGTAACATTGTGAGCGAAATTCCTTGTCTGGTAATTGAATTGCCAAATCCGACAGCGATGTTGGAAGAAAACCGGCTCATAACGGTGGAGTCTTAATCCCGAGCCCTCTTTCAAGGAGAGGTGCGGTGACGGAAAGATAATACCGTGGGAAGTTGTCCGCCACCGGCGGATTGACCCCGTAACGACTGAGTCTTAAGTGACGAGACTTGTAACTTCGGTTACAGGTAAGACGCCGGCTCTCGCTCTTAAAAAAGCGAGATGAAAGTATAGTCTACGCCACTAGAAATAGTGGATAACGTGAAGTTCAGACGCGCACGAATGGCGTAACGACTGGAGAACTGTCTCGAGGAGCAGCTCGGTGAAAATACAATACCGGTGAAGATGCCGGTTACCTGCAGATAGACGAAAAGACCCCAGAAGCTTTACTACAGCTTGATATTGAACCTAGATGTTGACTGCGTAGCATAGGTGGGAGACTTTGATCCTTCGCTCCCGGGCGAAGGGGAGTCGCCAGTGAAATACCACTCTGTCATAATCTATGTTCTAACCTGGTCCGCCAAACGGATCGGAGACAGTATCTGGTGGGTAGTTTGTTTGGGGCGAATCCCTCCTAAAAAGTAACGGAGGGGCCTATTAAGGTTCCCTAGGTACGAATGGAAACCGTGCCGATAGGGTAATGCCACAAGGGAGCCTAACTGTGAGACGCGCATGTCAAACAGATGCGAAAGCAGAGCATAGTGAACCGACGGTTCGCATTAGACGCGACCGAAGATTAACGGATAAAAGCTACTCTGGGGATAACAGGCTAGTTCCGCCCAAGCGTCCCTAGCGACGGCGGAGTTCGGCACCTCGATGTCGGCTCAACTTATCCTGGTGGTGAAGAAGCTACCAAGGGTTTGGCTGTTCGCCAATTAAAAAGTTACGTGAGCTGGGTTCAAACCGTTCAATATCTCACCTCCCCCTGACCCCCTCCGAAGGAGGGGGAAGGAAAAGGAGAAACCCCTCTCTTTCGGGGATGGGTAGGGGTGGGGTAGTGAACAGTTTGAACCCACATCGAGCAGAAAGTTATGAAAAGTTTTCGTTTTCGATTCGAAAAGAAGTAGAGAGAGAAGATCAACCAAAACACGGCGGTCCCCGCCCACAGCTACGCAGTTGCTGGCGGGAGATGAAGTCGACGAATATCGGTGGAATCCTAATCTGCTAACAACGGATGGATAATACCGAGGGAAATAAACCTAAAGCACTTTGTGCTCGGTCAAGCCCGTAGAGACTAAATGTTGACTCCCCGCCCACAGCTACGCAGTTGCTGGCGGGGAAAGTTATAGTCCAATGCACTTAGTAATAAGTGGAAACATGCGTGAGACAGGTTGGTCTCCTATCTACTGCAGGCGTTGATATGTGAGGGGAGTCGTTCCTAGTACGAGAGGACCGGAATGAACTGACCTCTGGTGTACCGGCTGTCGCGCCCGCGGCATCGCCGGGTAGCTATGTCGGGACGGGATAATCGCTGAAAGCATCTAAGCGAGAAGCCTCCCCCAAGATTACATATCGCCCCTCACCCAGAATGGCATTGTGCCTTCGTTTTTTCATAAAAACGGAGAAGGACAATGTTGATGTAAGTTAAAATGTGCAACTGGCGTAAATATATCAGGCACATAAAACGATGCTATTCTGGGTGAGGGGCAGGGCCCGTGAGAGATGATCACGTTGATAGGCGCTAGGTGTAAGTCCGGTAACGGATTGAGCCAAGGCGTACTAATCCGCCCAGTCCCATCGGGAAATTAGGGAAGCACTGACGGTTCAAATGATTTTTTTCGAACGTTCTGTTCTGGTGGTTTAACGCGGTGGTCACACCCGATCTCATTCCGAACTCGGCCGTTAAGCACCGTAGTGGCGATGGTACTCGCAAGGGGAGAGTAGCTAGCCGCCAGAACAGAGCGTTTGATATGATATAATAAAAAGAGTATGGCTTCTTGGAGCACCCGCCGACAATTGACTTACTTTTTCGGTTTTTTTGCCGTATTGATTACGGTTCTTGCTTTGGTCGCGGCAATGTTTTGGCCGAAACCAAGTTGTCAAGATCGTCGTCGTAATCAGAATGAAAAGGGAATTGATTGTGGCGGTCCGCCAGTTGGCGGATGTTCAGCCGTGTGCGCGAATGAAGCTTTGCCCATGCGCGCGCTTTGGGCGCGCGTTCTGCCAATTGGCGCCGGGGCTTATGATCTTGTGGCTTTTATCAGTAATCCTAATTCTGATCTTTTAGCAAACAAACTTCCCTACGAAATAAAATTTGTGGATCAAAATAATACCCTCATCAACAGTGTTCGGGGCGATTTTTCTTTCTGGCCTGGAGAAGATTTCCCAATTTTTGTCCCCAACATCAATGTCGGACGGCTGATTCCGGCGCGGGCTTATGTTGATTTGCTTGGCGCTCCGCGCTGGGAACGTTCAAGCTCGAGTTTGCCAATAGTGGGACTCGCGGTGACCGATGATAATTTCACGAATACTCCAACACCAATTCTGAAAGCTCGTTTGACGAACAATTCCTTAAAACCGGTCGCTAAGATTGATGTGACCGCTTTGCTCTCGGATGCCGAGCACAATGTTTTCGCCGCCAGCGCGACTTTTGTTGAGCAACTTGGAGCCAATGAGACCGTGGACATTAGCTTCCTTTGGCCGAGGCCCTTTCCTTCACCACCGGCTTTTACCGAATTTTATTCCCATGTGGCGATTGAGCCGACTCAATAGGCAAGTTGACTGGGCGTTGCTTCTCTCGGCGTTGGCGCTGGCCGCGGTCGGTTTAGTAACGATGGATTCTTTTGTTGAGCCGAGTTATTTTTTTGGACGCCAACTCATTTGGCTCGGGCTGGCTTTGGCCGTTTGTTTTGGACTGTCGTTTGTTGATTTTCGTTTTTTTCGCCGGAGCGGGGTGGTAGCGTTAGTTTATGGAATTTTGCTCGTGATTTTGGCTGGGTTGCTTTTCTTCGGTCAAGCCGTTCGCGGCGCGAAGGGGTGGTTCTCTTTCGACCTCTTTTCTTTCCAGCCGGCGGATTTTGCGAAACTGGCGCTCATTCTCATTCTCGCCAAATACTTTTCCCGCCGACACATTGAAATCGCTCACTTCCAACACATCTTGATTTCCGGTCTCTATGCTCTCTTGCCGTTCGCGCTGATTATTTTTCAGCCGGACTTTGGTAGCGCGGTGATTATTTTTACCATTTGGCTGGGGATGATTATGATTTCCGGCGTTTCCAAACGGCATTTTTTGTTTGTTGTTGGAATCGCCCTGCTCGCCTTCGGTTTGCTCTGGTTCGGCTTGTTTACCGGCAATCAAAAAAATCGGATTATTTCGTTCATTCATCCGTTAGCCGACATTCAGGGTGCGGGGTATAACGCTTTCCAATCAACCATTGCTGTCGGTTCCGGTCAACTGATTGGCAAAGGTATTGGTTTGGGGACGCAATCGCGTCTCCGTTTCCTGCCCGAATATCAGACCGACTTTATTTTTGCCGCGTTCGCCGAGGAGTGGGGATTTATCGGGGTGATTATTTTCTTTAGTTTATTCGGGATCGTTATCTGGCGAATTATCAAAATCGCGATGTTGGGTGATACCAATTTTGAGACGCTTTTCGGCGCGGGGCTGGCCATTTTCTTGATGAGCCATTTTGCGATCAATGTCGGGATGAACATCGGCCTCTTGCCCGTCACTGGACTGACCCTGCCTTTCACCAGTTACGGCGGATCGCATCTCCTCACTGAATTTATCGGTCTCGGCATCTTGATGGGCATGCGCCGTTACTCCCGCGCCTTTCACCGCGACGACATCCACAACGAATTCTTGGGCGGAGTGTGAGAAAAATGAAAGACAAGGGGTGGCAGACTGTTTTAACGATGTCTTACAAAATCTACGATCGTGAAATGATTAAGATTATGTTAAGATATCAAGATGGCTAAAACCGGCGGATTGACCACTAAAGCAAAAATTACCAAGGCGGTTTTGGCTACTTTGGCGGTGGGAGCGTTTATTACTCTGGCAACTGTCGCGCCTAACGCGCTCCAATTACTCGGCCCATTAATGGGCAAATCGAAACGCGGTTTATCCAACCGCCGTTATTATGTGAAATCAACCATTGGACGTTTGGCCGATCGAGGATTGATTGTATTTAAAAAATCAAAAAATGGGAAAACTTACGCCCGTTTAACTGACAAAGGTCGGCGTGAACTGTTGAAATATAGATTGGAAGAATTGGTGGTAAATACACCGCGACAATGGGATGAGAAATGGCGGATCGTGGCTTTTGATATCAAGGAATTAAAACGCCAAGCTCGAGATCGACTACGCCAAGAGTTGGTAAATCTTGGTTTTGTTCATTTACAAAACAGCGTCTGGGTTTATCCTTATGAATGCGATGAGTTTATAACCCTGCTAAAAACCTACTACGGATTGGGGAAAAGTTTGCTGTATCTAGTGGTTGAGAAATTGGAGAACGATCAATGGCTCAAAAAAACTTTTGAATTACAGTAGAACAGATTAAGTGTCTTATACACTTATGTATTGCGTCTTACAAAATCTACGATCGTGAAATAACTAAGTAGGGGGAGGGAAAGAAAAAATTTGTCGCGACGACATTCACAACGAATTCCTCGGCGGGGTGTGAGGGTGTCTCTATGTCAACCCCGTTAGAGGTTTACCTCTAACGGGGTCAAGGTCGAACCTTGCCAGAGGCTAATAGGTTTTCTGATTCGGAAGGTGAGTCCTTGCCCGGAGGCCACGAGTCCTTGCCGGAGGCTAAAGAATTATGGAACCGTTACGGGTGTACAAACTCCGAGGTTTATACCAAAGTTTAATCTCGCTTGGGTAGTAAAACCTGAAGTAGAATCAATTTGTTTTGAAGTTCCAGCACTATCTACGCACCAAGCTTTTTTATTATCAGTTTTAAACACAACTGCCACCGCCCATTTTGTACCCCCGGCAGTTGCGTAACAACTAGCATAATTACCACCGGCAAGTTGGGCGGCAACAATTTGTGCTGCGATATTTGTTTGACCGAATATATTAGTTCCGTTCGTTATTGCAGTAGAGCAACTACCAGTAGTTAGTGGTACTGTGGAACAAGAATCAGTATTGGTGTAACAACCCGCTGTACTATACTGAAGTTCTGCACTAGAACGAACACCGACTAAATTAGATTGAATCGCGGCGTCGGCGGCCTTAGCGCGTGCCGTACTTAATGACGCCAGCACAATACTCGACAAGAGGCCGATGATGGCGATGACGACGAGAAGCTCGATGAGGGTAAAACCTCGAGTAGCCCCGACGCCCTGCTGGGGTCGGGGTCCCGACCGAAGCGTCGGGACTTCATTAGCTTTTAGGAAAAACAATTTCATTAGCCCTATTATACACAGCAATAGTTTCTTTGACCATACGAACTGTGGAAAACTCTTTGGTCACTCGATCATGGAGGGTTCGGCCGAATTGGGCGGTTTTGGCGGGGTGGGCGAGGAGGAATTCCAAAGCTTTGACTATTTCACTTGGCGCGTGCGGTTTGACGAGAATGCCGGATTCCATGCTTTTGATAATTTCCGGAATCCCGCCGACACCGGAGGCGACGATCGGTAAACCCGCCGCGCCGGCTTCGAGAATCGTGTAAGGGAAGGCCTCGGTGATGGAAGTGAGTGTAAAAATATCAAACGCTTTGAGATATTGAGACGCGTTCTCTTTCCGACCGAGGAGGAAGACGGTATTTTCCAATTTCAATTCTTTAATCAGCCGTTCTAAATTAACTCGTTCTTCGCCCTCGCCGATGATGATTACGGTTAAGGATACTAAGGGCGGTCTTTGGCTACTGCCAAGGACCGCCCTTGAATGCCAAAGGGCAATGGCCTGAATCAGGTACTCCAGCCCTTTATTTTTATGTAATTCGGAAATTGTGCCGAGCCACCAGCTATGTCCGCGGGCGGCGGCTTGATCTCCCAATAATTTCCACCGGGCGTTTGGCCGGTCAAGGAAATTAATTTCTGCCAGGCCATTTCGGATGACCATCATTCGCCGGCGGGCGAGAGGAAAGTGATGCATTTGCCGCCGCGTCGCGTCGGCGACAACGATCGTGCGGTGGGCGAGCAGGATTGTTAGCCAGTGAAGAATGGCGATGACCGCGCGCGCGAGCCAAGAACGATTTTCGTTGAACGCCCAACCGTGAGCGGTGAAGATGATAGTAGCTTGTAGCTTGTAGCTTGTAGCTTGTAGCAAATTATAAATGCGACCAGCGAGCGCGCCGAGTATCCCAGCCTTCGAGCTGTTCAGATGGATAATATCGGGACGTTCGTGGCGAAAAAGTTTAAGGAGGGAGAAAAAAGATTTCCAATCGTGACCCGCGCGCACATCGCGGCCGAGGTGGGGGAGAAAAATTGTTTTTATTTCGGCTTCGGCCAGTCGAGCTGACAGAATTTCGCCTTCGCCTACGGCGACGGTTATTTCGAACTGGCGCTTCGGTAAATTGGTCGCGAGATCATAGACATAGCGCTGCGCGCCGCCCCAATTCCCTTTGGTAATTACGATCAGCAGTTTCTGCTTAGACACGCGCCGACTATAGCATAAATCGCCGTTTTATAGTAAGCTGGAGTTCAATAAATTATGATTCGTCGGCACGGCACACGGCAGGCCTCGCTTCTCTTCCTCGGTGATCTCATCAGCTACACTTTGGCGTTGTGGCTGACCTTGCTTCTGCGTTACTGGACTCTCCCGTCATGGTCAATTTTTCTCGATCATCTTTACCCATTTAGCATTGTTTGGTTAATTTGGGTGGTGATTTTTTTCATTGCCGATCTTTATGGTCGGCAATCCTCGGCGTTCGACAGTCGGCTGGCGGAGACGGTGATCAACGCGCAATTAGCCGGCAGTTTCCTCACCATCGTTTTTTTCTACTACGTTTCCTTTTTTAGCATCACGCCCAAGCTGACTTTATTTCTCGACCTGATTTTATCGCTCGGCTTAGTTTTCATCTGGCGGCGATATGGAAGTCGGTCGCTTCGGCGTGGTCGGATCGAAAAATATCTTTTTCACTGCCAAGGATCGGAGGTTGACGAATTGAAACAAGAATTGGAACGCAGTCCACGATATCAAGTGAAGGTGGTTGATTATGATGGTCCGCTGGCTCGGCTCGATGCCAAAGAAGTCTCCACTTTGGTGCTTAATTTTTATGATCGCCGGACGGTGAGCGAGTTGTCGGCCTGCTATCGCTTGATGGTGGCGGGCGTGGCGGTCATCAGCGCTCATCGGCTTTACGAAGAAGTTTTCGGTCGGATTCCCCTCACCGTTATCAGTGAGCAATGGTTCCTCGAACATGTTGAACATGAGGCGGGTCTGACTTATCAGCTGGTGAAGCGCTTGATGGATTTCGTCATTGGTTTAGTTCTAGCAATTATCTCACTGCCATTTTACCCGATTATTGCGCTGGCGATTTTCCTTAATGATCGCGGACCAATTTTTTATCGCGAGGATCGCGTTGGGCGAGCCGGTCGCATTTTTCGAATCACTAAATTTAGCAGTATGAATAATTCCGAGCCGGATCTCGCGCTTCGCCAAGTAACTTTGGTCGGTCGAATTTTGCGGAAAACGCGCCTCGATGAATTGCCCCAACTCTGGAGCGTGATCGTGGGTCAACAATCACTAATTGGTCCGCGACCAGAACGACCGGAATATGTGGAAGTGTATAGCCGGCAGATTCCGTATTATCAAGCCCGCCATCTGATCACGCCCGGGCTCTCCGGTTGGGCGCAAATTTATCAAACCCATCATCCGCACTTTCGGCTGGCGCTTGATGCGACGCGCGAGAAGTTATCTTACGATCTCTATTACATCAAGAATCGCAGTCTGTGGCTCGACATCACGATTACCTTGAAAACGATTAAAACTCTTTTGTCTCAAGTGGGTATATAATGAAGATTATAAAATATGAATGAAAATTTATTTAACGCTATTTACGGTTTAGCTCACCAGTCTGTTGGTTTCGATCAAGTGATTATTTTTTGCGCCACGTGGTTGCCGTTGGTTATTTTAATTTTAACCTTGGCGATTGTTTTAGCGCGCGCAGCGCGCGATCGAATTCCGCGCCGAGCTGTGTTCATTATTTCGGCGCCGGTTGTCGCGTGGCTCATCGCGCAAGGATTGAAAGTTTGGCTGGCTTGGCCCCGACCAGCGACGGCGCTGACATCGGTGCAACCACTTTTCTCGGCTGACGGCTCGGCTTTTCCCTCCGGCCACGCGACGCTTTTCTTCGCGCTCGCTTTCGCGCTTTATCCTTTCCATCCGCGATTAGCCACTCTAGTTTCAGTGTCCGCCATCGTCATTAGTTTGGCGCGGGTTATGGTGGGTGTCCACTTCCCCGGTGACATCCTCGGTGGTTTTGTTCTCGCTGGCGTCGTCGTTCTCATCTCTTGGACTTTTGTCAAAACCCGCTTCTCCGCCTTCGGCGGACGGGAAGCGATTTAAATTTCATCCATTGCTTTTGCCTTCTCAAACCTTCCTATACCACATCTATACGATCGTGAATTTGTGGATAGGAGACGAAGATTTGAAATAAAAAAAAGAGCCACCTGTGATGAGTGGCTCGTGTTTCTCTTAGACTTCTGGAGAGCTAGAACGGATTCTTGTGTTGATGTTCGGCAATACAACATGGAGTTAGCGAGAGTCCTCTTTCTTCCAATCGGTATTTGACCTCTCGGAGTGATGTTTGCCCGAAGTTTCTGATTGCCAGGAGATCACATTTCGTTCTTTGAATCAGTTCTCCTAAGGTTGTTGCTCCTGATCGTCGAATTGCTTTGAGTGATCTCTCACTTAGCACTAACTTTTCGACGGGAATGCCACTGACCCTCTCATTTGGGATCCGTTTTCTTAGACGGTATCCCTTAATGATTTCCACCAAGAGCGAAAGTGATATCCTTCTGCCGACTGTTGCCTTGAGTCGTTCCGTTATAAGATCTATTTCCTCATTGGTAAATGTGAATGAGGGCAATATAAGAGCCATCCGGTATCTCCCTTCGTATTTTTGAGATTTTAAATCTCAAGGTTCTAAGCCACCTTTTTCCCGTGGCGAGGGTCCGAACGCGCGTTCGGAATTTCTATTTTTGATGCTAGCATATTGGGTCAGACAAGTCAAGCTTGACGATCAGATATTTTTTAATTAAATTAGAGTTAATGAATCTCACCAATTACATCGTTGTTGATCCAAGAATTTGTCACGGCAAACCGTGTTTTAAGGGTACGCGAATTATGGTCTATTTAGTTTTGGGTCTTCTTGAGGCCGGAGTGCCAACTGACGAAATTATTGATCCTGAATATTATCCGCAACTCACCAGAAAACACATTGAAGCCGCTCTTAATTATGCCGGACAATTATTGAACACTCGCGAGTATGCTTCTCAAGTTGCTCTGTGATGAGAATGTTCCTCGAGCGATTGATGGAGCTCTCAAATATTCACCACAGAAATATTACGGCATTATCCGAATTAGGATTGAACCGCCATTTATGAAACAATAGTATCGGTGCTAAAGATGGTATTTACTAAATTCAAAACGCCAAAAGATTTTCGCGGAAAGCTCATCATTGTCGGAGCGACAAGCTTCCGCGTTTGGGGTTGACCTCCGCCTTCGGCGGCCGGGAGCGGGTGTGAAGATTTTAAATAAAAAAAAGAACCACCCAAAATCGAGTGGTCCGTATTTTGTTTTGCCAGAGGTGATGACCTTCACTAGCCCAAATACTTAGCAACGGCGGCGGCAAATAGAAACAAAAAGGGTGCTGCTACTCGTCCCCTAGGCACCTCGTTTTTTCCGAATGATTCGAAGATCACCATCATTTCCGAAACAAGTCCTAAAATCAAAAGCCAATTGGACATCCCCATCGTTTCTCATCCTTTCATAACCAGGTATTTTACACCGTCTTTTCCCTGTGGTTGGGACTCGAACGCGCGTTCGAATTTTCTATTTTTGATGCTAGCATATCGGGTCAGGCAAGTCAAGGTATTGACGGTTATCCACATATCCCTATAATGGCTTATTATCAGTAATAAGTTAAAAAATATGGCTAAAATTATGAAGAAAAAGAAGAAAGAGAAAATAATTCGACCGAAACCCGCTTCGACGCGAGGCGAGTCGGTAAGTGAACCGGTGGCAAATGAAGTGGGCGTAAGGCCGTTGGGTGATCGGGTGTTGGTGGAGCCGTTGTCCGTCAATGAAAGTGGGATGACGAAATCCGGAATTATTATTCCCGACACGGTGACGAAAGAACGACCGGAACAGGGAACCGTGATCGCGGTTGGCGCTGGTCGGATGACGGATGCCGGCAAGATTATTCCGCTCAAGGTTAAAAAGGGCCAGAAGATTCTCTTCTCTAAATACGGTCCCGATGAGATCAAGATTAAAGATAAAGAATATTTTATTATCAGCGAGTCGAACATTTTAGCCATTATCGAATAATTTTTTATGTCGAAACAAATAATTTTCAACGAGCCGGCGAGACAATTACTGAAAGCGGGGATTGATAAAGTGGCGAACGCGGTGCGGGTGACGATTGGTCCGAAAGGGCGCAATGTCGTGATTGACAAGGGCTACGGCGCGCCGATGATTACCAACGACGGTGTGACGATTGCCAAAGAGATTTCGCTCAAAGACAAAATTGAAAACATGGGCGCCGAGCTGGTGAAGGAGGTGGCGTCGAAGACTAATGACACGGCAGGTGATGGCACAACGACGGCGGTCATCTTGACGCAAGCGCTCATCGAGGAAGGTTTCAAAAAGACGACACTGGGGGTGAATGCGATGGGTATTCGTCTGGGCATTGAAGCGGCGACGGCGGAAGTGGTGAAAGCCCTGCGCGGTTTAGCGAAGCCAATTAAAGGAATCAACGAAACGAAACAAGTGGCGACGATCGCGGCGGAATCAGCCGAGTTCGGCGGGATTATTGCCGACGCGATTGATAAGGTTGGAAAAGATGGGGTAGTGACGGTGGAAGAATCGCAATCTTTCACGGTGGAATCCGAGTTGGTGGAAGGCATGCAATTCGACAAGGGTTACGCTTCGCCTTATATGATTACCGATCCCGATCGAATGGAAGCCGAATACGAAGATCCGCTGATTTTGCTGGTAGATAAAAAACTTTCGTCAGTCAAAGATATTTTGCCGGTGTTGGAGAAAGTGGCGACATCTGGCAAAAAGGAATTAGTGATTATCGCTGAAGACATTGACGGCGAGGCGCTGGCGACTTTGGTGGTCAACAAGATTCGTGGCGTGTTCAACACGCTGGCGATCAAGGCTCCCGGCTTCGGCGATCGGCGGAAGGAAATGCTCGAAGATATTGCCATTCTAACTGGAGGCAAGGTGGTGAGCGACGAGGTGGGGATTAAACTTGACTCGGTAGAACTCGCGATGCTTGGTCGAGCGCGAAAAATTATTTCGGCGAAAGACGAGACAACGATTGTCAGCGGCAAGGGCAAGAAATCGGAAATTGACGCGCGAATCGCTCAAATTAAAAAGCAGATCGAAGCGGCCGATTCGCAATATGATAAAGACAAGCTGAAGGAACGATTGGGCAAACTCGCGGGCGGAGTGGCGGTGATTAAGGTAGGCGCGGCAACCGAAGCGGAGATGAAATATAAAAAGTTGAAAATTGAGGACGCGGTGGAGGCGACGAAAGCGGCGATTGAAGAAGGCATTGTCGCCGGTGGTGGTGTGGCGCTGATTCGCGCCGGCTCACTCGTGGCGAAGAAGGAGATCAAGTCGCCGTCAGCGGATATTGCGCACGAGTTTGCCGTCGGAGTGCAGGTTCTTTTGAAGGCGCTTCACGCCCCGCTCAAACAGATTGCAATCAATGCTGGCAAGGACGACGGTTCGGTGATCGTTGATCGGGTCGAGCAAGGAAAGGGCCATCAGGGTTATGACGCCAACGCTGATAGAATTGTGGAGGATATGTTTACGGCAGGCATTATTGATCCAGTGAAGGTAACGCGGACGGGTCTTGAACGCGCGGCGTCAGCCGCGGCCATCTTGCTTACCACGGAAGTGGCGGTTGCCGATGAGCCGAAAGAGGAGAAACCAATGGGCGGGATGCCACCCGGCGGACTGGGCGGGATGGATTACTAGCTTAATTTATGTTAAGATGTTGGCTCATGTGGTCAACATCTTTTCGGTTTGGAGTAATCGCTTTTTTGTTTGTGGCGCTTATTTCAAGCCCTGGTTTAACTGTGGCTGATTCGGTCGCTAGTAATAAGCCGTTAGACATACCAGTCCGTTTAATCAAACAAGAGTATCTTGGCAACGAGGCGACAATCATTACCACAGATCTCGGTCGGCCCGGGATCCAACATTCCAGTTTAACCTTAACCACTAGCAGTAATAAATTTCATCGCGAAGTGCAGATTGAAGGTAGTGATGATAACCAAACTTGGGTAAAGTTTGAAACCACGCGTTTTATTTACGATGGCATAATTAACACCTCACCGAATCGAAATACCACCATTACTTATCCAATAACAACTTTTCGTTATTTACGAATAACTATTTATGATCGGGGAGAAAAGCGCTTAATTATCGCCGGCGCTTTGGCGCATCCGCCGGTTGCTTTAACGGCCACTAGCACGCCCCAATCTGTTTCGTCGACAACGCCATTGCCTCCGCCCGCGGGCGGATTTTTCGATCGCCACCCGTACTTTTTAATCGGGCTGGTCATTCTAATTACGGTTGGCGTCATCGGCGGTTGCACTTTCCGCTTGTTCAAACAGACCCAAGTGTGATAATGTACAAATATGTCCACAATAACTTTACCGAGAATTGAATATCAGGAATTGAAGAAAAAAGCCGCCATGTTTGAGCGGATCGTTGAGTTGGCCGAAAAAGACAATTTGTTTTCTCCGCCACCGATTCGTAGTCGGAGGCAGATTGTTAGTGCTTTCAAAAAAACGAAGAAATATAACCCAGCTTTTCTCCAAAGTTTGAATCGCGGATTGAAACGCTCGGATTATTTTATCAGCTAGGATGAAAATTTTGCCAGTTCATCTAGAAATCATAGATTATCTTCGAAAACGCGGATTGGAGAAAAAGTTTTTAAAACAAGCCGAATTATTTAAGCAAGACCCGTATTACCCAAGTTTGAAATTTGAATTGCTGGAGCCTAGACATCTGCGTATCTACAGTTTTCGAATTAACCGCAAGTACCGCGTCGTTTTCATTTTTCGGGGTTATGATACAATAGAGATTATTGACGCGAATAACCATTATCAATAATTAAATAATCGTAAAATTATGATCTACATAATTATCGCTGTTGTTGCCGTTATCGTTTTGTGGGTTATCTTTGCTTATAATCATTTCGTCCGGCTGACTAATCGGACCAGGGAAGCGTGGGCGGATATTGATGTGCAGTTGAAGCGTCGTTTTGATTTGATTCCAAATTTGATCGAAACCGTGAAGGGTTATGCCGCGCACGAGCAGGGGACTTTCGATAAAGTGACCGAGGCGCGGACGCGAGCGATCACCGCCGAGCAAGGTGGCAACCCAGCGGAAGTGGCTAAAGCCGAGAATTTCTTAGCTGGCGCGTTGAAATCGGTTTTTGCCGTCGCTGAAGCTTATCCGGATTTGAAGGCCAACCAGAATTTCTTGTCGCTCCAGCAAGAATTATCCGACACCGAGAATAAGATTCAGGCCGCGCGCCGTTTCTACAACGGCAATGTTCGCGATTTCACCACCGCCCTTCAAACTTTCCCCTCCAATATTATCGGCAGTACTTTCGGTTTCAAACCCGCCGAATATTTCGACCTCGACGATGCGAGCGCGGAGCGCGAGCCGGTGAAGGTTGGCTTTTAGGAATGTGCGGAAACTTCTTCTTCTTGTTGTTGCATTACTTTTCATCTTCCCCGGGCTGATTTCCGCCCAGGTTAAATCTTATTCTTATCAGGCGATAAATTTCAACATTCGAGTTAATCAGGACTCAACCTTCGATGTCACTGAACGACAGACTTTTGACTATCGAGGCAGTTTCCATGTCGCGACGCGCGATATTCCACTTCGTTTAGTCGGCTCAGTTACTAATGTGGAAGTTATTGATGGTGTGACGAGTTTGCCGTTGCAATTTAGTGCCAAACGTTTAGACAAACTTGATCCGAGTAGTTGGGGCAAATATACGCGCTATCGTTCGGGGGGGACTGAACATATTGAGTGGTACTACAATCTCGCTGACACCACCCACGAATGGATAATCAAATATCAAGTGCACGGCGGGCTGTCTTTCTACCGTGATCACGATGAACTTTATTGGAATCTTTTTACCGATTATCAAGTGCCGATCGGTCAAGTGTCAGCGCACGTTTCTTTACCTCCCAACCAATTTTCTCCCGCCGCTGATTATTTCAAAGCCACGGCTTATGCTTCAAGTATTCAAGTGACCGGTCAAGCGATTGATAACCAAACTTTTATTTTTACCGCCAGCAATTTAGGTCCGCGCGAAAAGTTAACTATCGCCGCCGGCTGGCCGAAGGGTTTGGTCAGCGAGCAAGGCTATTGGTTTGATTGGCTGAAAATTAATTGGGCTTACCTACTAGCTTTGCTGATTGCGCTCGGCAGTTTTGTTTATGGTTTGGTTTTTTGGCTCAAGCACGAAAAGTTTAATCAAGGTCGAGGCACAATTGTGGCGCAATACGAACCGCCGGAAAAATTGAAACCGGCAATGGCGGAGGTAATTATTAAAGAGAAGATTACCGATAAGGCCTGGTCAGCGACCATCATTGATCTCGCCGTGCGGGGGTATGTGAGCATTACCGAAGACAAACAAAGTCGCATTGGTAAGTTTGCAAGTTTATTTATTGGTAGTTTGGTACCACTTTTATTTTTTCTTTTTGTGTTTATGTTTTGGTCTTTACCCTTTATTCATACTTTTAATTCATCGAGTATTTTTGTTTTACTCCTTTTCTCTTCTTTATTTTTCCTTTTACCCATTTTGCTTAGCATAAGTCGTTGGCGATCGGCGGTTCAACACCGGGATTATCGGATCGAGAAGACAGAAAAAGTGCCAACCGATTTTGAAGATTATGAGAAGAAGTTTTTAGAGCTTTTATTTGAAGATAAAAATTACTTCTCAACGAAAGAGTTCCGTCGTCGGGGTAACACTGTTAAACAAGAATTTGCATTAGCGTTACGAGATTTGAAAAAAGAATTATATAAAGAAACAGAACAAGATACAAAAGCCTATGATGTCGGTCCGTCTAAAGAAACAAGAAAAACAATAACGTGGATTCTTTTATTCGGGTCGGCGTGGTTGGTTGTTTTTATCGGTGGATTCTTAACCGCTATGGGTTTTCAGTTCCAGTATTTTTTCTTGATTTGGGTGGTAGTAGTTTCAACTTTGACCCTACGCGCCTTTATCAAATACGAAACACGATTAAATAAAACCGGACAAATTTTAAAAGAAGAATGGTTAGGATTCAAAATGTATTTAGAAACAGCCGAGAAATATCGTCTACAGAATTTAACTCCAGACTTGTTTGAAAAATATTTACCCTACGCGATTATTTTAGGAGTAGAGAAAAAGTGGGGTCAGGCTTTTGCCCGTCTATCAATGACGTCGCCAGAATGGTATCACGGAACGAGTGTGGCTGGCACCGGTTCGTTTAGTGCGGGTGCTTCTGGTTTTTCCGCCTCGGCTTTTTCAGCTTCTTTTTCTTCTAGTTTTGCCTCGGCTTTCGCGAGCTCCGGTGCCACTGGCGGTGGCGCGTCAGGGGGTGGGGGAGGGGCTGGCGGAGGCGGAGGAGGTGGCGGGGGAGGCGCAAGTTAGCTAGACTGTAAGTATGGCAACCCTCTATACTAATCAAGCGAGTAATGTGCGAAAAACATGGGCTTTAATGATCGTGTTTTTAATCGTGGTCATCGCGCTTGGTTGGTTGTTCAGCCAAGTGTGGGGGAATCCGTCCATCTTGTACATTGCGATAATTTTTGCCGTGCTGATGAATTTTTTCAGTTACTGGTATTCGGATAAAATTGTAGTCAAGCTCGCTGGCGCTCGCCCCGCTTCGCGCTCCGAATTTTTTGATCTCTACACGATTGTCGAGAATCTCTCGATTACCGCTGGACTCTCGATGCCTAAAATTTATGTTATTAATGATCCGTCACCGAATGCTTTTGCCACCGGTCGCGATGAAAAACATGCGGTGGTGGCAGTGACGACGGGGTTACTCATCTTACTTAATAAAACAGAACTGGAAGGCGTCGTCGCTCACGAACTTTCGCATATCGGCAATCGTGATATGTTCGTCGCGACGGTCGCGGTGGTGCTGGTAGGTTTCGTCGCGATTCTCTCGGATATTTTTCTCCGGTCGCGTCTCTATAATCTTCGTGGTAATAATAATCGTGATAATCGCGCTGGTAGTATTTTACTTATTCTGGCGATTGCCGCCGCAATCTTAGCGCCGATCGGCGCGACGCTTTTGCAACTCGCGATTTCGCGCAAGCGCGAGTTTCTCGCTGACGCTTCCGGCGCCCTGCTCACGCGTTATCCGGAAGGTTTGGCTTCGGCGCTTCAGAAAATCGGCGGTGGAAGCGCGCCGCTTCGGCGCGCGTCGAATGCCACGGCGCATCTCTATATCGCTAACCCGTTCGGCGCGCGTCGCAGTTTTTCCAATCTCTTTATGAGCCACCCGCCGATCGAAGAGAGAATTAAAGCGTTGACTGGCAGAAATAACATATGAAGCCTTTTTTCATTACACTGATTGGTTACTTTCGCGCACTATCCTTCGACTGGTGCCACGATTTATCGTCCCCAACTACATTACGGTCGTGCGTTTTATTCTTGTCCCCATTGTTTTCTTTTTGTTTATCTACGGGCACTATCGCGAGGGGAGTTTGCTTTTTGTCATTGCCGCTTTTACCGATGCGCTCGACGGGGCATTGGCGCGGACAACCGATCAGATTACCGATTGGGGGAAACTTTTTGATCCGTTGGCCGACAAACTGCTCATCGGTTCGACCACGGCGGTGCTGGTGATGCGCTTCGTAAATTTCTACCTCGCGCTGGTGATTGTCGGGGTCGAATTATTTTTAGTTCTCCTTAGTTATTGGAAAAAATATTATCGCAAGGCAAAAATTGAAGCTAATTATTTAGGCAAAACCAAAATGATTTTCCAGTCGTTCGGATTAATTTTTCTTTGTCTCGGGATAGTCACTCATTTATCCGGGCTTATTTGGGTCGCGACTTGGATTCTTTATCTTTCCGTCGCGTTTGCCATTCTTAGTCTTTTCGGCTATCGTTCAATCTAAATTTTAAATTTTAAACGCAATGTTCTTATAATTTAGACGGCCGTCCAATTTATGGTATATTAAGTAAGCAATGAAAGTTAAGGGGAAAACGCAAAATGTTCAGGCCGTCATTCTAGCTTGCCTTGGAGTAGCCGGAATTCTCACTCTGGCGGCCATCGCTCCCAATGCCGTTCAACTGCTTCGGTATCTCCCCGGGGTTAATAGATCGAAAAAGAATTATTATATAAACTCGACGATTAATCGTTTGAAGAGTAAGGGACTGATTGAATTCACAACTCGAAATGATAAAACTTTTGCTCGATTAACATCGGCTGGCAAGCAGAAGCTGAAACTCTATCAACTGAACGAAATCGAAATTAAGAAACCAAAATATTGGGACGAACGCTGGCGGGTTGTAATTTTCGATATCAAAGAGATGCGCCGTAGGGCGCGGAATCAACTGCGGAACCAACTAATGCAATTTAACTTTCAGCGTTTGCAACAAAGCGTTTGGGTTTCACCTTATGAATGCGAGGAGTTAATCTTTATGGTCAAGACCGCCTTTGGCTTAGGGAAAGAAGTGGTTTACATGACCGTTGAGAAGATAGAGAACGACAAATGGTTACGCCAGCTCTTTAACTTGGGTTAGGTTTATATACTCTAAAATAGACGGTCGTCCAATTTATGGGATGTTGAAATTTGCAATTTTTGGAGTAGAATAATGATTAATGAGAGGAGGGTTCGCATAGTGGTCTAGTGCGTACGCTTGGAAAGCGTATGTGTCGCAAGGCACCGAGGGTTCGAATCCCTCACCCTCCGTTTTGATTATCAAGTTTGAATTTACAAAATTATTATTACATATTTAATATCTGACTTATGAAAGTAGCACTTGTAAATCTCTGCAAAACTGAAAATTTTGCTAAGCAAGGATCGTTTGGAGATTCGATATCTTTTCTAGATGAAAACAATATCGAGTATTTAGATTTTACTTCCGGGGCAGACACGATTGAAGTGATGTCTGAAAAATTTAATCAAGCCCTTGCTTCCGCTGCCGAGTTAATCTGGGTGGTCCGAGGTGGGAATAAATGCATTCAGACTCTCGACAAACTTGATTGGAATAAAATTGTGAGTTCCGGCAAGAAATTTTATGGTTTGAGTGATTTTACGCATTTTTCAACCGTGGCGGTTTCGAAGGGCGTTACTTGTTTTTATGGTCAAGGTCTAAGCCACATAAAGGATTATTTCCCTACTGCTCTCGAAAGACAGTTTATCGTAGATTTATTGAAAACTGGTGTGCCGGTTCTAGAAAAAGCTACACCCCTTGCTAATGTAACTCTCGATGTGGATATTTCTAAGGAGAAAATTATCGGCGGGCATCTATTAATTTTTACTTTAATGCAGAGCCAGTTAAAAATTGATCTAAAAAATAGGTTTATATTTATGGAATATCACACGGGAGCGCTTGGTGAAAATCTGGATGACCTCGGTTATTATATTGACCAGCTTTTGTATGTTTTGAAAGATAATATGCCTAAGGGGTTTATTTTAGGGAGAACCGAGATGAATAATATTGATGGTTCCGAGATACTGATTGAAGATATTAATAAATATTGTGCCGAAAAACTAATTAAGGTTGGTTTGCCGGTTTATTATTTGGACCATTATAAAAATGTGGTAACCTTCAATTAATATGACTAAAAATCCAGTCATCAATGCTTTAGTGGCGACGCTTTATATCGTGGCGGTGGCGTCGGTGATGTTTTATGGACCAAAACTTGTTGGCCCCGGTCCTGAAGAGCCGACGATTGTTATTCCGATTATGGTAATTTCCCTTTTCACTTTGTCCGCCGCGGTGATGGGTTATCTTTTTTTCTACCAACCATTCCAAATTTATTTCGAGGGTGATAAAAAACGCGCGGTGAAGCTCTTCCTACAAACAGTCTTCGCTTTCGCAATCATTACCGTTCTGATTCTCATCAAGTTTTATATTTTAGTTTTGTAAATTGGTTAAGACGTGCTAGCATACAAAATATATGTCAACAGATTGGACTAAAATTTATAAGAAATACAAAGGTCTGTGGGTGGCGTTGAAAGATGACGAAATAACCGTTATTGGCAGTGGGCAGTTATTAAAAGACGCGATGGCACAAGCTAATAAAATGGGATATAAAAATCCAATTGCTATGCGTGTGCCTGACAATCTTTCAACTTATGTTGGGAGTCTTTAGGTATGAATCAAATAAAACTTGGGAAGTATCAGCATTATAAAGGGAAGCAATACGAAGTGATCGGCTTGGCTAAACACAGCGAAACACTGGAAGAGTTAGTGGTGTATAAAGCGTTGTATGGGGAAAATGATTTATGGGTTCGTCCAAAGAAAATGTTTTTGGAAATGGTCGAAGTCGAAGGCAAGAAAATGCCACGGTTTAAGCATCTCGAACTATGATCACCTACGACGAGTTTAAGAAAGTGGAGCTGAAGGTCGGGGAGGTGAAAGAAGCGAGTCGGGTCGAAGGTTCGGAGAAATTACTCAAGCTCACCGTGGAAATCGGCGAGCCCGCGCCCCGGCAGATTATCGCTGGCATCGGGAAAGTTTATGAACCCGAGACTTTGGTTGGCAAACAGATTGTGATTGTTGCAAATCTCGAATCACGAATGATTATGGGTTTGGAAAGTCAGGGGATGGTGCTTGCGGCCGATGGCGCTGACGGACCAGTGGTGCTTTTTCCCGAAAAGATAGTTTTACCCGGTACAATTCTGAAGTAAAAAATTTCAATGTCTGAAGTGAAGCGTTGCGCGTGGTCGGGGGATGATCCTTTGATGATCCGCTATCACGATCTCGAGTGGGGCGTGCCGTGTCATGATGATCAGAAACTTTTTGAGTACATCGTTCTCGACACTTTTCAAGCCGGTCTCTCGTGGCGAATTGTTTTACACAAGCGAGCGGCCTTCGCGAAAGCGTTTGCTAATTTTGATCCGGAGAAAGTCGCGCGCTTCGGCGCGCGCGAAATTGATCGGTTGATTAAAGATCCAAGCATCATCCGTAATCGTTTAAAAGTTAAAGGGACGGTCAAGAACGCGCAGGCTTTCTTAAAAATTCAAAAAGAGTTTGGCACTTTTTCTAAATATCTTTGGACCTTTGTTGGCAACCAACCGATTGTTCACAAGCATCGTCACAACAGTCAAATTGCCTCTTCAAATAAAGAATCCGACGCCCTATCGCGCGACCTCAAACAGCGCGGGTTCACTTTCGTTGGCACCACCATTTGCTACGCCTTCATGCAAGGCGCCGGTCTAATAAACGACCATTTAACAACCTGTTTTCGGTATGATACTTGCGGATAGAGTTGTTTATCCGCCTGTACTTTTAGTAAGAGTCATAGTATCATCAAATGATGGGTTCTAAACGGTTGGTTAAAACTTTCCGAAAACCAACTGGCAAGGTTGTCAGGATTATGTTCAGATTTGGGTGTTGTTTTTGTTGCCTCTGTTTTCATTCCGGCAGTATTGAATGGTTTTTCTGAAAGGTCGGCTATTGCTGGTATTGGGCTGGCCATTTTCTTTTGGATTATTAGTTTAAGATTAGCTCAATAATAAATATGAATACATTATATTTAATTTTCGCAGTTATTGGTTTGGGTATTATTCTCTTATCGTTGCCAACGCTAATTGCAAAGAGTAAGGATAAATAAAGATAGCAACAAGCCTATTGCCATCTTTTAATAATCTCCTGTGCTAATTAAACTCTCCTATCCACAGTGATACGATCGTGCGGATGTGGTATAGGAAAGTCTATCAACTCTAATTTTTCAACCTGTGGATAACTTTGTTCTTTTTTTACTTAACTGGTACATTCTTTAGTATATGAAAAAATATATCATCGTTAGTTTATTGGCTATCTCGTTTATTATAACCCCAGTTTTTGTTAGCGCTCAAACATCACAGCAGGCACAGATCATTCGTCTCCTTCAATCTTTGATTCAATTACTCACGCAACAATTATCAATGTTGCGATTACAAGGACAGAACGCTCTCTCGCCACAACAGCAGACTGGTAGTTTGTCACTGGATGCATTAAAAAATATGTATGTGACTGAACCAAATGGCCAACTCAAAAATGGTCAGTATTTATCAGCTCCCATTGATTGCGGTGACGTGCATGGTACCTGTCCAAGTGGGCAAAGATCTTATCTAGGGCTAGACACCAGCGTGGCGACATTTGGCGATTTCAATAATGATGGTATTCAAAATGCGGTGGTTGGTATTCGGTATGGTTATGTTGACGGTAGGGATGATTTGGTTACTGCCCCAGCTGATGTTAATACAGAGTATCTAGCCTTTGCTCAACTAGTTAATGGTCAGCCTAAAATTGTTGATAGAATCTACGGTCCCGGCGATGTGTTTGGCCGGTGGAACAGAATTAAAAGTGTCACCAAACAGGGGAGTAATATTATGGTGGATGTAACGGAGACAGTTAATTATTCTGATGCCACCGGTGAACACCAGACTCGGCGAATTTATACCATCAGTGTTATCGGTAACAAGTTTAATATTATCAGCGTGACACCATATGTCGCTGGTTAGTTTTTAATTTAGGTGGCGACTCCTTGTTGACAGCCACCTCGATCTATGTATACTTAAGGAGTAAGTGCATTCTCAAGCAGTTGAGAGGAGGTCGTTCTTACGATTACAAGTAGTTAGATACAAAATAGAAGTTAGATATGGCTAAAAAGTTATATGTTGGGGGTTTGTCTTACGGCACAACCGAAGACACTCTCCGTTCTTCTTTCGCTCAAGTCGGCGAAGTGACTTCCGCGTCCGTGATTATGGACCGGATGACTGGTCGCTCCAAAGGCTTCGGGTTCGTCGAGATGGCGTCAGATGATGATGCGGTCAAGGCGATTGAAATGTGGAATGGAAAGGAACTCGAAGGCCGTCGCTTGACGGTCAACGAAGCGCGTCCGCTCACCGAGCGGCCCCCGCGCCGAGAGAATGGTGGTGGAGGTGGAAACCGCCAGAGCTGGTAATTACCAGTTTTCCTCACGACAAATTAAGACCGTGGTGTATAACACCGCGGTCTTTGTCGTTTGTCCGCTTATGCGGAACTCATTTTGTCTTTTTTCCTCCCACTTTTTCCACAAGATTGTAAGGAATTTCTATAGTTTTGTTTCCTTCCAATCTAACTAGAACAACATCTGTGCTGACCTGAGACTTAACGGAGAACGTTCTGTTTAACCCCCCCAATACTTCTGTCCAATTTCTTCGTTCGTCGTCATCTCGTGGTACTACTCGAACCCGATCAGTAGACTTGAAAAGCATACCAACCTCCATGTCCAAAAGACCTGATAACCAAACGGGGAAACATTACCCCGCGCCAAACCCTATTTTATAGTATACTAGAGATATATGCAATCCACGCTTCTTAATTTTCCAAACCAGTTAAAATGGCAACCAGTAGTTGAAGGTGGCGCAATTTCTCCCGCCGGACGCTATTTGCTTTGCGGTATGGGTGGATCGGCGTTGGCTGGCGGTTTGCTGACGGCCTGCGATCTAACTATTCCACTCGCAATTCATCGCGATTATGGTTTGCCCGCCACAATGGAGGGTTCACCCCTCATAATCATCTCTTCTTTTTCCGGCAACACAGAAGAAACCCTTGACGTTTATCATTCAGCCCGGGAAGCAAAACTATCGCTGGTGGTGATTACGGCAGGGGGTGAACTGCTCGCTCGCGCCCGGCGCGACGGTGTGCCCCAGATTATTTTGCCCGACCCCACTATGCCCCAACGTTTAGCGGTTGGTTATTTTCTTCGAGCGCTGGCTTTAGTCATTGGCGCGAAGCAAATTGGAGATGAATTGGAGTCACTTGCCGATATTCTCGATTTGGCTGGAATCGAAACCGAGGGTCGAGCGCTCGCTAAACGTTTGGTTAACCGAGTTCCACTTTTTTATTCTTCTAATCGCTACGCGCCCATCGCTTATTTCTGGAAAATTATGATGAATGAGGCGGCAAAAATTCCGGCGTTCTCTGATGTTGTACCCGAGGAGAATCACAATGAGCTGGAAGGCTTTGACGGCGCGCCACTCGCGCCTTTCACGATTGTGGCGCTGACGAGCGCTGATGATCATCCGCGAGTGGTAAAACGTTTTAGTGTTCTCACCGAGGTTCTTGCAACGGCCAATGTTCCAGTTGAGACGATTATTCTAGCTGGTTTGTCGCCAACCGAACGAGTAGTTCGTTCTATCCTTACCGCCAGTTTTACGGCGCTCGCGCTGGCCGAGGCCAAAAAGGTTGATCCGGACACAGTCCCGACAATTGAGAATTTTAAACGTCATGTGGCTGCTGCTTGACATCGGTCGAACGAAGTTTCGAATGGCGCGGTCGCTGGACGGCGAAACTTTTGTTGGTGAGCCGGAGATTATTCCGACGCCCGCGACGGTTGAAGAGGGAGTGGAGCGGATTCTTAATGCCGTGCGTCAGTCCGAACAACCGGTTAAGGCGGTGATGATCGGCGCGAGTCGGAGAGTGTGGGCGGGCGCGCGGATTGCCGAGCTAGTAAAAAAAGAATTAACATTACCTATTTATATTGAGAATGACGCCGCGCTCGCTGGTCTCGGCGAGGCGACAGTCGGCGCCGGGCGGGGGTTTAAGATCGTGGTTTATCTCACCGTGAGCACTGGCGTCGGTGGAGTCAAAATTGAAGATGGCCGAATTGACGAGAACACCATGGGTTTCGAACCGGGTCAGCAAATTATCACCATCGATGGAGAAAAGCTTGGCCATTTGGAAGACTATGTTTCCGGTTTGGCCGTGGCCCGGCGCTTTGGCCGGCCGCCGCCTGAATTGACGGATGAGAAAATTTGGCAGGATTTGAGCCGTTATTTGGCGGTGGGCTTGACCAATACGATTCTTCATTGGTCGCCGGATTGTTTAATCTTGGGCGGAAGCATGTTTCAGCAGCCGGGTTTTAAGATCGCCATTTTAGAATCATTGATTCGCCAAGACCTAACTATTTTTCCTAAATTGCCGGTAATTAAAGAGGCGACCCTCGGCGAGGCGAGCGCGCTTTACGGCGGGTTGACTTATCTTCGCGCGCGGGGTTTATAAAAACTTATCAACAGTTTTTTCCGCCACTAGCGGATTGCTTTTTACTTGACCGCAGATTAGAATGAGGACTCATGCCTGCGATTAAAAATAAAAATCTCGCGCGAAAGGAAAAGGGAGTTTTGTCCCAAATTCGGAAGCGCGATGGAACAATCGTTCCCTTTGACGAATCTCGAGTGGTTAATGCGATTTGGAAGGCGATGCGGGCATCGGGTGAAGGGGATGAGCCGGGGGCGACGATGGTCGCCAAGATGGTAGTGAAAGATCTTCAAGCTTTGGCCCGATCTGGCGGTAAAGATTTTCTGCCGACAGTTGAGGGAGTGCAAGATTTGGTGGAGAAACAGTTAATTCTTCATAACTTTGTCAAGACTTCGAAGGCTTATATTTTATACCGCGAACGGCGGTCGGAGTTAAGACAAGAAAAGGGTGAGATTCCTAAAGAAGTTCGCGAGTTAACGGCTCAAAGTAAGGTTTATTTTAGAAATCAATTAGCCGAATATCTTTTTTATTCATCTTACTCTCGTTGGCTTGATGAAAAAGGTCGGCGTGAGGCTTGGACGGAGACTATTGACCGTTATATAAATTTCATGCGCGACAATTTAGGCGATAAGCTTAAAGATAAAGAATATGCCGAGGTTCGCGATTATATGCTCAATATGAAGGCTCTAGGTTCAATGCGCTTGTTGCAATTTGCTGGCAAGGCGGCGCATACGAGTAATGTGATGGCTTATAATTGTTCTTATATCGCTCCCACTTGTTGGCAAGATTTTGCCGAGATTGTATATGTTTTAATGTGCGGTGCGGGTTTGGGTTTTTCGGTTGAGGAACAAACGATTGGGCAGTTGCCGATAATTAAAAGACAAAGCAAAGAGAAGCCAGCCACTTGGGTAATTCCTGATTCTCGCGAGGGATGGGCGGACGCTTTGGCTTTAGGTTTGAAAACTTGGGCATCAGGCAAGGATATAATTTTTGATTATTCCGAACTTCGCCCGCGCGGAGCGCGTCTTAAAACAACCGGCGGACGGTCGTCCGGTCCGGATCCCTTGCGCAATTTATTGAACTTTACTCGCGAACGAGTGATGGCTCGCCAAGGTCGCCGGCTTAAAACGATTGATGCGCATGATATTATTTGTAAAATTGGTGAAGTGGTAGTGGCGGGTGGGGTCCGTCGTTCGGCCCTGATCTCCTTATCGGATTTAGATGATGTGGAAATGCGCGAAGCCAAGAATGGTCAATTTTATTTGACCGATCCAGAACGGTCAATGGCAAATAATTCTGTGGCTTACAATGAAAAACCGGCGATGAAACAGTTTTTGGATGAATGGATTAATTTAGCTAAAGCGGGATCGGGTGAACGGGGGATTTTTAATCGCGGGGGATTAAAAACCCAATTACCAACCCGCCGGTGGAAGATTTTTGAACCAGACTTGGAAACATCCGGTATTAATCCTTGCGGCGAAATTATTCTAAAATCGAAACAGTTCTGTAATTTGTCGGAGGTGGTGGCGCGGGTGGATGATACGGAGGAGACTCTAATGGATAAGGTTCGCATTGCCACTATTTTGGGGACATACCAATCCTCTTTGACTAAATTTCCTTATTTGTCTCCCGAATGGAAGAAAAATTGCGAAGAAGAAGCTCTCCTGGGCGTTTCGATTACTGGTCAATGGGATTGTCCAGTTTTACGACGGCCGGCGGTTTTCCGAAAACTAAAAGAAGTGGCAATTGAGACTAATCGCAAATACGCTGAACGCTTCGGCGTCAATCATTCCACCGCGATTACTTGTGTTAAGCCTTCCGGTCAAGGTTCCCAGTTATTTGATTCTTCTTCCGGGATGCATCCACGCCACGCGCCATATTATATTCGACGGGTGCGAATTGAAAGTCATAATCCAATTTTTAAAATGTTTCGTGATTTAGGTGTACCCTATCAGCCGGAAGTTGGTCAAGACAAAGACACCGCTTCTACTTTCGTTTTAGAGTTTCCGGTCCAAGCGCCTAAAGGTTCGGTTTATAAAAATGATTTAACAGCGTTGGAACAACTTAATTATTGGAAAATGGTTAAAGAACACTATACCGAGCATAATCCATCCACGACAATTTCCGTCGGTGAGGAGGAATGGTTAAGAGTTGGTAATTGGGTTTATGAAAATTGGGAAATGATTGGCGGTTTGGCTTTCCTTCCGCGCTTTGATCATGTTTATCGGCTAGCCCCTTATGAAGAAATTACTGAAGAACGTTATCGAGAATTAGTATCCGCTTTCCCTAAAATTGATTTTGCTAAGCTCGTTCTTTATGAACAGAAAGACAACACGACTTTAGTTAAAGAGTTGGCTTGCGTCTCTGGCACCTGCGAGATTGATATGCCCATGCCGATTGATGGTCAAGCGATCACGGTGTAAGAACCAGACATGGAACATAATTTTTTTCTGACAAATTCGGAAAGTCAAATTATTGCGATAACAACAGCGCAACAGTTTGGTGCAGGAGTTGTTTTGGCATTGGGTACTTGGCCCCTTCCTGATTGTGTTGGTGATTATGTTTTAGGAACAAGTAATTCTATGTCTACCGCCGCTAATGGGCAAGAACGAGTAGACGAATTATGGACGCTCAAGGTGGATTCCCTAGAAGGATATGATGAATCCATTACTTATGCTGATATAGGTATAGAATCTAGTCTTTTGTCTACTGGAGTTCTTTTTTCCCTCGACTTATTACCAATAGGAGTTTTTGCTGTTTCATTACCTACTTTTGTGCCAAATCAAGAAAAGACCGTGCTATCCTATATTGTGGATGTTTTATGTAATCGTGGTCATTTTGCTATGGTTGTAACATCTGATGGGCGTAATTTAGTGGATGAAGGTATTGAAAAGTTATAAAAATAAGGTAGTATGAGTAAATGATGGATAAAAAACAACTGATCCAACAAATTGAGGGTTTGCGGAAGTCGCGGGTGATTACTTATGTTACCAGCGACCGACAGGGACCGTTTAACGCACGGATCGCGATGGATGTTATTCCACTGGTTAGTAAACAACTCCAAGCCATTAAAAAGACTCAAAACATTGACTTGTTTCTCTATAGTAGCGGGGGCGATACGATGGTGCCGTGGCGGCTGGTCTCGATGATTCGCGAGTATTGCGACAAGTTCGCCGTCCTCGTTCCTTATAAGGCGCACAGTGCGGCGACAATGATTGCGCTCGGGGCGGATGAAATTGTGATGAGCAATTTGTCGGAAATTTCACCGATTGATCCGTCTACTGCCAATGTTTTTAATCCAGTCGATCCGGCTAATCCTCAAAACCGAATTCCGATCTCGGTGGAGGATGTGATGGCCTATTTTGATTTGGCGAAAAATAAATTTGGCATTAAGAATGATGAAGAGCTCTCGCATGTTTTTACAAAATTTGTTGAGGCCAATCCGCAAATCCATCCGCTCGCGCTTGGCAATGTGAACCGCATTCATAATTTGATCCGGATGCTGGCGAAACGGCTTTTGAAAAGTCACCGTGTACCGATGAAAGAAGACGAGATCGAAAAACTAGTTGATTACTTTACCGAGAAATTATATTCCCACCAGTATTTTATCGGGCGGAAAGAAGCCAAAGAAGATTTGGGGGTGAAAACGGTGGTGGAGGCAAACGAGTCACTGACCAAAGCCATGACTGATCTCTATGAGGAATACAATAAAGAATTAGACTTCGGTAAAATGTGGAATCCGGAAAATGAGCTGGGAGCGAACGCGATGCAAAATAAAAAAGACTACAAAATCGCCTATATCGAAAGTTCCCAACTTTCAAATTATTACGATATTTCCGTTGAATATCGCAAACAACAGGTAAATAATGTGGAACAAGTCGGGTTTAAGGTCATCGGACAAGGGTGGAAGTAAGATATTTTATATGATAACAACAACCACATTGTCTATTAGCTGGCAAATATTTTTCGGACTTCTTGGATCAATTGTTACCATTCTGGTTGGTTTAGTTGCCATTGTACTTTATTTTCACCAAAAAAATGATAACAAAGGAGCCGCCGCGAGTTTAATTTTACAGGAAATTAGATATGCAGAACATCACATCAAATTTGCCAAGAAGAATGACTACAATTTCTATCTAGCGGATAAATTATTGCCGACAAGTAGTTGGCACAAAAATATACATCTGTTCGTCAATGATTTGAAAGAAACAGAGTTAGACCTTTTAAGTAATTTTTATGCGCATGCTGCTTATCTGGATATCGTAATAGAAAAAATATCGAATAAAAAAAATGATATCATTATCCCAATTAGTGCTTCCGAAGTAATACCAACAGATCCAAACCTTAAACAATTTCAATTAAATTCTACGAAAATACTTACTGATGTCGCGAGTAAAATTGATTTGATTTATAACACACCAGCGATTGATAAACTGAGAGTAATCTCTGAAAAAAAGAAACACCTTTTATTTTTCTAACTGTAACCCCATTAAGTGTGAACTAAAATTAAATGAAAACTATTCAAGAAAAAATTCTAGCTCTCTCGGAGAAATACTCTAAAACTCTCCGTCAAAAAATGACTGGAAGGATTACCGAGATGGAGGTGGATAATAATTCTCACTATTTGATATACAGAGTTTTAGGTATTGCGGCAGAGGAAGGAAAACTGATTGATGAGTATCAAAATATGGGTCGTTTTCTTTATAAATACGCTGGTTCGTTTTTGGAAGAGGCTACTATCCTGTGCTTTGAAGAAAAATTTTCTAAGACACAAAGAAAACTTCGTATACCAAATAAACTTGGTTCAAGACCCGTAACATTTGAGATTGATTGCCTCGTTGGAAAAGATGCCTACGAAATTAAATGGAGAGATGCGACAACTGACGGCGACCATATCACAAAAGAACACACTAGAGTAAAAAACATTAAAAATGCGGGGTACAAACCTATTCGCATAATGTTTTATTACCCCAATCGTACACAAGCTATTCGTATACAGGAAACATTAAAAACGATCTACGCTGGTGTTAACGGCGAATACTATTTTGGTAAAAGTGCTTGGGATATTGTCGAAAAGAAAACTGGAATTAATTTGTTATTTATACTTGAGAAAATTGCTGACCAAAAAACTAAAATAAGTAGTTAATTTCAAACATATGATTAAACAAGGTGATTGTAAAAATGAATTAAGAAAAATCGAGTCTGACTCAATAGACTTAATTTATCTTGACCCCCCTTTTTTTACACAGAAAAAACAATCGCAAAAAACAAGAGACAATTCGAAAGAATACACCTTTGATGATAGTTGGAATAATATGGGATCTTATAAAAGTTATATAGAGGAGAGATTGATTGAATGTAAAAGAGTTTTAAAAAATACTGGAAGTATTTTTTTACACTGTGATAGAAATGCTTCACATTATTTAAAAATTGTCATGGATAATATTTTCGATGTAAATAATTTTCAAAGCGAGATTATTTGGACATATAGACGATGGTCAAACGCAAAGAAGGGATTATTAAACGCTCATCAGGTAATTTATTTTTACAGCAAGACTGCTGACTTTAAATTTAATCATATTTTTGAAGATTATTCTCCAACAACAAATATTGACCAGATTTTTCAGAAAAGAACGAGGGATGTAAATGGAAAAACCAAATATAAAGCACATGTTGATGGTGGTTATGAATTGATTGATGGTAAAAAGGGAGTCCCTCTTTCTGATGTTTGGGATATTCCATATCTAAACCCTAAGGCAAATGAACGCGTGGGTTACCCTACACAGAAACCGATTTTGCTATTAGAAAAAATAATCCAATTGGTAACAAGTGAAGGTGATACCGTTTTAGATCCATTTTGTGGTAGTGGTACTACACTTGTAGCTGCAAAATTACTCAATCGAAAATACGTAGGTATTGATATATCAAATGATGCTGTTCAGTTAACACATAAAAGGATAAATAACCCAATACGAACAGATTCTAATTTATTAAAAAATGGAAAAGATTCATATTTAAATCAAAACCCAGAAATTTTGCAAATTTTGAAAGTAATTGATGCTACTCCCGTGCAAAGAAATAAAGGAATTGATGGTTTTCTTAAAATTAATAGTTTTGTAAAACCAATACCGGTAAAAATTCAGCGGTTTGATGAGACGCTAGAAAAGGCAAAACAATTATTATCGCAGGCCTCAAATAAAAATGGTTTCAAAATTAGAATTTTAATCAAAACAAATAATCTCTGTGAAGCTACCCTGTTTGATTTTGGTCAAGTGAATATACCAAAAGATTTATTAGTGGTTGAAAGCATAAACGAGTTCGTTAGAAATAAAGAGAAAATGGTCTCTGCTTTCTAAAAATGTTTTTCTTTTTCCCAATTGGTGTGGTATAATTAAAACGGTCCGGTGTCGGATAGGTGCCCCCTCACCCAGAATGGCATTTTTAGAATCGTCTCGGAGAGACAATGCCATTCTGGGTGGGGGGGGGGAGGAAAGTCCGAACACTTACCAAGCCGTAAGGCGTGGTTAAAACGGTAGTGGGTAATTCCCATCATCCGCCGATTCGTGGCGGATCGAGGTGCGAACAGAGACGTCAAGACGCGAAAGAGTCTTGACGCCCCGCGAAGCTTTAGCGAAGTGGGGCGAGTAAAACTATAAGGTCTGGTGTCCCCCTACGCTCTAACGAGCTACGGAGGGACAACAAAACCGAAGGTTTTGTTGAAACGGCTAAATCCTTACTGGGGTGCAAGGCCGAGCCCCTCACTCAGAATGGCATTGTGTCTTCGTTTTTTTGTAAAATGGAGAAGAACAATATTAGGATAAGTTAAAATGTGTAGTTGATAAATATATCAGACACATAAAACGATGCCATTCTGAGTGAGGGGAGTGCCGCTTGATCCGTCTGGTAACAGACGCGACAGATACATACCTATCGATAACAGAATTCGGCTTATAGACACCGGGCTACTAAAATGTCGCTTGATTATATATAATCAAGCGACATTTTATGGTTCGACGATTACTTAGTTTTTTCCACCGCGAACTCATCGGTTTGCATGAAGTCGCTTTTCTGCTGGGGGCATCGGCCTTGGTCTCTCAACTTCTGGCTTTATTGCGCGATCGCCTGCTCGCGGCTTCTTTCGGCGCCGGTTCGTCGCTCGATATTTATTATGCCGCCTTCCGCGTGCCAGATCTGTTATATGTGTCGCTCGGTTCATTTGTCTCGGTGACCGTCGTGTTGCCATTTTTAATTAAACATCTCGAAGCCGGTCAGCGCGAAATGGCGGAAAATCTGCTGGCCGATCTCTTCAGTCGCTTCCTGGGATTGATATCACTGGTGGCGATCGTAGCTTACTTCTTGATGCCCCAGCTACTTAAATTGGCCGCTCCGGGTTTTAGCCCGGCTCAACAATTAGAACTTCTGCCCCTCGCGCGCCTGTTGCTTTTATCGCCCATTTTACTCGGATTATCTAATCTTTTGGCTAATGTTACGCAATCATCCCGTAGATTTTTCCTCTACGCCTTGAGCCCGGTGCTTTATAATTTGGGAATAATTTTCGGCATTATCTTTTTCTCCCCGCGGTGGGGCTTAACTGGTTTAGTGGGAGGAGTGATTTTAGGCGCCCTTGGTCACTTCGTCATTCAGTGGCCGGCCTTGCGTCGTGGCCCAGTCGTTCTCCGGTGGTCGGCGATTTGGCGACCCGCGTCGAGTCAGCCGAGCGCTTGGCGGAAAATATTTCTTTTAGCTTGGCCTCGAACCTTGACGCTCTCGGCCAACCAATTGTCAACACTGGTTTTGGTGGCGTTGGCGTCATATTTCGCGGCTGGTTCAATTGCTGTTTTTACTTTTGCTTACAACTTGCAGTCCGTGATTCTCTCGATTGTGGGAATAAGTTATTCGGTGGCCGCTTTCCCGACCCTGGTGCGTTTATTCAGCAATGGCAATCGCGGACTATTCATTGAACAGATGGGTGTCACTATTCGGCACATGATTTTTTGGACGATGCCGGCGATGGTTTTATTTATTGTTTTGCGCGCCCAGATCGTGCGGGTGATTTTAGGCGCGGGTAAATTCGATTGGAACGATACGCGGTTGACCGCCGCCGCGCTAGCTCTTTTCGTTCTGTCAGCGATTTCTCAAAGCCTGGTTCTTTTATTCGTCCGCGGTTATTATGCTTGCGGTCAAACCAAGAAGCCGCTAATTATCAATATTTTGTCCTCACTTCTAGTTGTGTTTCTTGCCATCGGCCTAGGGCGTCTATTTATTTGGTCGCCAGCGATTAAGTTTAACCTCGCCCAGCTTCTGCGGGTTGATGATCTTAACGGGGTGGAGCTTCTCGCCTTACCGCTAGCTTTTTCTATTGGCTCACTCATTAATCTATTTGTTTTTTGGCGTTCGTTTCGCCGCGATTTCGGTTCTTTTCCCTCGCTTCTCTATCGCAGTTTGGCCCAATCAGCCGTTGCCTCATTGGCGGTCGGGGGGGTCGCCTATTTAATTTTGCAATTTCTGGCGCCGTTTTTGGATCAAACCACCGGCCTGGGTATTTTTAGCCAAGGTTTGCTGGCGGGTCTCGGCGGAATTGGCGCCGGCGTATTTATTTTCTGGCGGTTGGGCAATAAAGAAATAATTGAAATCAGCCGAGCGCTGAAGAAGAAATTATGGCAACGGGTCCAACCCATTCTTCCTGCGGTGGAAGAGTTGTAGTATAATCTAAATATGTGGCTCGCTAACATCAAACGTATTATTAAATCGGGGTTCGTCAATTTTTGGCGCAGCGGGGTGGTGTCGCTTTCGTCGGTGATTGTCTTAACGGTGACGCTCTTTACCATCGGCGGGCTGTTTTTAGGTCAAGCTTTCCTTTCGGCTTCGCTGGATGAGATTAAGGCCAAAGTGGATATCAGCGTCTCTTTCCAGCCTACCGCGACGGAAGAGGCGGTGCTCGCTTTCAAAGAAACGCTTCAAACTCGGCCGGGGGTCAAGCAAGTCAGCTATCGTTCGCGAGCGGAAGAGTTCAATGATTTCAAAGCTCGCAATCAAGATAACGCCTTGATTATGCAGTCGCTGGAAGAAGTCGGTAACCCCCTCGGCGCGCGGCTCAATATCGAAGCGACTGATCCGTCTCAATATGAGAACATTGCTAGCTTTCTCCGCGACGACAACGCGCTCGCCTCGCCATCGGGCGGGCTTTCAGTTAGCGGACAGAGCATTATTTATCAGATTAATTTCAAGAAAACAAGCGTTGACGCACTGTCGGCGATTATTGACACCACCCAGCGAGTGAGTTTGGCAATTGCCTTATTTCTCATTTTCATTTCGTTGATTGTCACTTTCAACACTGTCTCGCTGGCGATTTATATTTCGCGCGAAGAAATTTCAGTGATGCGTTTGGTGGGCGCTAACAATCCCTACATCCGCGGACCGTTTATCGTCGAAGGTTTGATCGCCGGATTTTTTGCCTCTTTGCTCGCTCTCTTTCTCCTCTATCCCACGGCAATCTGGTTTCGCAATGCGACCGCGGGGGTGGCGCAGAGTATTAATTTGGTCGCGTATTATCTCGAGCACTTCACTTTCCTGGCCCTGCTCTTGATTGTTTCCGGACTTTTAGTCAGCGTTTTAGCAAGCATTTTGGCGATTCGGAAACATTTGCGGATCTAGCTTTCTAACTGTGATTCATCATAAATACATTTTCGTGATTGGCGGGGTGATGTCCGGAGTGGGCAAAGGGGTGACCACTTCGTCGCTCGGTAAAATTCTCGCGGCGCGCGGTTTCCGAATTAATCCGCTCAAGATTGATCCGTATCTCAATGTCGATGCTGGCACAATGAACCCCGTCGAACACGGGGAAGTTTTTGTTTTAGATTCCGGTCTCGAATGCGATCAGGATATGGGCAATTACGAACGTTTCCTCGATGTGAGTATTCCCGCCGAAAACTATATGACCAGCGGGATGGTTTATAAATATGTGATTGACAAGGAACGCGCGCTTGGCTATGGCGGGAAATGCGTTGATCCAGTGCCGTATATCTCGGAAGAAATTCTCCGGCGGATTAAGCGGTCCACTGATAAGACCAACGCTGATATTTCGATCATTGAAATTGGCGGGACGGTAGGCGAGTATCAAAACAGCATTTTCTTCGAAGCCGCTCGCGTTCTCAAGTTGAAACATCCGAATGATGTGCTCTTTGTGCTCGTCAGTTATTTGCCGATTCCCAATAAAATCGGCGAGATGAAGACCAAGCCGACGCAATACGCGGTGCGGGCGATTAATTCTTATGGCATTCATCCCGATATTATTATCGCCCGCAGTGATCGGCCGCTCGATCAGAAGCGCAAGGATAAACTGGCTTTTTCTTGCAATGTGCCGGTGAAAAATATTATTTCCGCGCCGGATGTTGATAATATCTACGACATCCCGCTCAACTTCGAGAAGGATGGATTGAGCACGACAGTTTTGAAGCTTCTCCGCTTGCGCCCGCGTCAAGAAGATCTGAAGGATTGGCGACAAATGGTAGAGCGGATGAAGACGGCCACGCCTTCGCTTCGGATTGGCGTGGTGGGAAAATATTTCAAAACCGGCGACTTCGTTCTCTCGGATGTTTACATTTCAATTATTGAATCGCTTAAGCACGCCGCTGGCTCATTGTCCAAGAAACTGACAATTGAGTGGCTCGATTCGGGCGATTATTCCGCCGAAGGCGGACCCGCCCAAGGCGGGTCTGGCGACAAAGCGAAAAAACTAGACGGGCTGAAAAAGTATGACGGGGTTTTAGTCCCGGGCGGTTTCGGTGAACGAGGCGTAGAGGGGAAAATTAGGGTGATTCGATACGCCCGCGAACACAAAATTCCTTTCCTTGGTATTTGTTACGGAATGCAGTTGGCAATAGTGGAGTTTGCTCGTAATGTTATTAAATTGAAAGGCGCTCATACCACGGAAATTAATCAAAAAACCAAATATCCAGTGATTGATATTCTCCCAGAACAAAAGAAAAATTTGAACGAACATAATATGGGCGGCTCGATGCGTTTGGGCGCTTATCCCGCTGTTCTCGCGCCGGGGAGTATTGCCGAGACGGTTTACCGTGTCATCGAGATCAGCGAACGCCACCGCCATCGTTATGAAGTCAATCCGGATTATGTGGCGACGCTGGAGAAAGCGGGACTTATTTTTTCCGGCCGATCGCCCGACGGGCGGCTGATGGAAATTGTGGAATTGCCGAAAGCGAAACACCCTTTCTTCCTTGGGACGCAATTTCATCCCGAATTCAAATCTACCCCGCTTCACCCCCATCCGCTCTTCGTGGCTTTTTTGAAAGCGGCGATAAAAACGAAATCCTAAAAATTTAACCCCCCTTATTCTTTTTTATCCACGGTAAGAAAATGACACTGGCGATAAAGATGCCGATGATATTACTCAAAAGATCGAGCCAAGTGTCATTGATCGTGCCGGCGAAGTGGAAGGAATAATAATTTTGAAGAAAATACTCAAGAATCTCATTGGCGACCCCGAGCGTGATAACGAAAAGAAAACTGAAGAAAAAGAATTGAAATCGGTTGATGATGACACCGCTCGATCGCCAAGCAAGAAAACAGATGAAGAAACTGAGGAATCCACCACCAAGGGCATGCTGGAGGCGATTCTCAAGTAGTGGATCCTGAATTTTGGTGGTGATGGAGAAAATAATGATGGTGGCGATGATGATTAAAACCAACGACGATAGTGTCGACCGTCTGTTCACTGACCAGGCGCCAGTGAAAAAAGCGGGGAAGAGATATCCCAAGGTCAAATATAGAAGACAATAGGCAATGATAAAGATGAGGGCAAACATGGAGGCTCTATTCTACTTGTAAATTAGCAATTTTTCTAGTCGTTATTTCTGCTACTAGATGGCATCATTAATCCCACATAATATTTTAGTAAATCTCGGTATTCTTTAGTAAATTTTTTACTACTCGAGATTTGCGCTAGATACCAATCTCCCACGATATCTGCTTGTTGCTCTCGGCTAAAATCTGAAAAAAGTTTGTTATTTTGTCTAGCACTAAGCAACCCGGCTTCTCCCCCGTAATCATATAGAATCTGTGTATCAGTAATTAGAAAATAATAGTAATGAAGATTCTCGAGTATTCGAGATCCAAAATTATTTTCATTAATTTTTTGCGTTTGGTTTTGGTAAATGTGAGTCATTTCGTGAAAAATTAGGTAGTCTGGTAAGCAATTTGGATTATCCGTTAAATATATAGTATTTCCTGAGACCATGGCGGCCATATTCCACCCACGCGGTGATATAATTTCTCGTTCTTCTAAAAACCATAAACTGTTGTATAATCCTCCGTAAATGACACGCACTTTAGTGTAATCTATCTGATTACCCCATAGTGATTTTGTCTTCTCAATTTGTTGATCAGTGTTGCAGATCGCACTTTCCAAATTAACAAGGTTCATACGCTCAAGTATTTTCATGGGAATAAAAGAACTTGAAGGAATAACAAAAATTAAAAATATTTGAAATAGGAAGACCTGGACAAAAAATTCAACCGCCACTTTTTTCCAAGATTGAATACACTTTTTTAGTACGAGATATCTCCAAAAGAAATTTCGGATTATAGAAATAATAAAAAATCCTACAAGTATACTGACATTCCATGCTACTAATTCGTTGTTTGTTTCTAACGAGGAGCCAATTAAAAAGATAGTAATCCAAGAAAAAACGAAGAACAATAATTCCATCGTGAAAGTATAAATTAGATTAATTATTTTCATTTTCATAACTGCCGGCCAGGGACTCGAACCCCAATACTCGCCTCCAGAGGGCGATGTCCTACCATTAGACGAGCCGGCAATAGCTTTAAAATACTAGGAAAATCAAGAATTTACAAGCTGATATAAAAAATAAAGGAAGCCGGCACATTTGATGTGACGGCTTCAGGTGATACCTCTAACGATGACCACTGGCTTGCCCGTTACGATCATTGCCGCGCCTCCCTAACTTAATCCTAATTCCATTCCAAATTTCCGCTCGCTTCGCTCGCTCCTCCGGATCCGGGGAAAGCCGGTGGTTTCCGCCAGTGTGAAGTTGCCGGAGGAACATTCGCTCCGTCTCGTCCAATTTCCCCCAAACCGCTGGACCATAAAACTTGATTAAGTCAGTTTCGGTCATCATTTTAATCACCTCCTTTCCTTAAGACCGATCCGTCCCCACTCTACACAATTTGTATTCATCCTGTCAATGATTCGTTGGCAGGAGAAATTTGCTATACTAAATTTAGTCTTACTAGATAATTATCAGGTAATTTAATAAAAAATATGAAAAATTTGATTATTGTATTGGTAGTGGTGATTGTGATTGGTTTCGGTGCGTACTTATTGACCCAGTGGTCATCTAATCCGACGGTGACAACGAACCAGACGCCCGAGGAAGTAATTAACATCCCTCCGACGCTAATCATCCCGCTCGCCAGTAGTACACCGCCGATTGTTCCGGAACAGACAGGCGAAACAGTGATTGGTCAATCAGTGGAAGGACGCGCAATTACGGCTTATCATTATCCGCCTAGCGGCGAGACAAGTGGCGCTGGCGCAAAGCAAATTCTATTTATCGGCGGAATTCATGGCGGTTACTCGTGGAATACCACTTTGTTGGCTTACAAGCTGATGGATTATTTGAAAGGAAATCCGGACATGATTCCGACTCAAGTCGCGGTGACGGTTATTCCGGTTTTAAATCCTGATGGTCTTAATAAAGTGGTTGGCACAACGACTGGCCAATTTACTAAAGCGAATGTGTCGCCGTCCACGGTGGTGGTTACCGCTGGTCGCTTTAATGCTAATCAGGTTGATCTTAACCGCAACTTCGATTGTGATTGGCAAGCGACTGGTAAATGGCAGAATAAAACCGTGAGTGGCGGGAGTGCGGCCTTCTCGGAGCCAGAAAGTTTAGCGCTTAAAAATTATGTTGAAACACTCAAGCCGAGCGCGGTGGTCGCTTGGTACAGCGCCGCCGGCGGAGTTTTCTCCTCCAATTGTCAAAATGAGATTATGCCGGAAACCAAAACCATCACCAATACTTATGCTCAAGCTTCCGGTTATCCCGCTTACGAAAAATTTAATTTCTATGAAATAACCGGCGATCTGGTAAATTGGCTGGCTAAGAATAACATCCCAGCGATCAGCGTTCTGCTCGCGTCGCATGATAATGTGGAATGGGATAAAAATCTCGCGGGGATTAAAGCCCTGCTTCAGTTTTACGCCAAATAATAATGCGACCGCTTTTCACGAAACGGTTTTTCGGCGTGGTTCTTGTTGTTGTTTTGTTGGCGGGTGGTCTCTTCGTCTTTGTTAATTGGCGAAATTGGATTAGGTCAGAAACAAGATTGGTCGAACCGCCACCGGCTGTTGAAGTGAAAAAGCCTGGTCCGGAGACGAGAGTGATTGGCCAGTCAGTGGCAGGACGCGCAATTACGGCGACAACTTACGGGAAAGGTAAAACTCAACTGGTGTTTATCGGCGGGATCCACGGCGGTTATGAGTGGAACAGCGTGCTCCTGGCGTATCAGTTTATGGATTATCTCAAGACCAATCCGACGGTCATTCCTGATAATTTGAAAGTGACTATAATCCCGTCGGCTAATCCGGATGGCGTATACAAGGTGATTGGCCAAGAGGGTCGCTTCGCACTCGCGGAGGTGCCGACGACGGGCGATCAGGCGCCCGGCCGGTTCAACGCGCACACCGTGGATCTCAATCGCAATTTCGATTGCCAATGGCAGCCGAAAAGTATGTGGCGGGGAAGTTCGGTTGACGGCGGTTCGGCGCCATTCTCCGAACCGGAAGCGGCGGCGATCCGCGATTTTGTGTTAATCAACAAGCCGTCGGCGGTCGTCTTCTGGCACAGTCAAGCGGGCGCGGTGTACGCGTCAAGATGTGAGGGGGATATTTTGCCGGAGACCCTGGCAATTATGAAAGCGTACGCGCAAGCGTCGGGCTATCCGGCAGTCAAGTCGTTTGACGCCTATGATGTGACCGGCGACGCGGAGGGCTGGCTGGCGTCCATTGGCATTCCGGCGCTCACGGTCGAACTCAAAACTCACCAGACGATTGAATGGGAACAGAATCTCGCTGGCGCCAAGGCGCTGTTCAAATACTATGGACTATGATAGAGTAGAGTGTTCGATTATAAGCAGTTAATAATAGGTAAGTAATAATTATATGAACGGAACGATCAAGACTCTGACCACCAAAGGCTTCGGTTTCATCGCTCGCGAGGGCGAAGAGAAGGACCTGTTCTTCCACTCGTCCGAGCTGAAGGGTGTTAGCTTCGAGGAGCTCAAGGAGGGCGATGCCGTAACCTTCGATGTCGTCAACGGCGAGAAGGGCCCGGCCGCGACGAATGTTACGCGAGCTTAACTTCAGTAACTAGATAAAAGAAAAACCGTCCCGAGACGACTTGGTGGGCGGTTTTTCTTTGTCGAAATGTTAACCGAAATGCGTTTTGATATAGTCGGCGGTGTCGCTCATCGAGAAGGGTTGGGTGGAATTGCCAACACGGACGAAGAATTCTTCCTTGTTATCATTTTTTAAATAGGCGGGTTTGTGGCTTGATTTCACCTTAACAAGACAAACATCTTCGCCGGCGATATCGGCAAAATAAGTTTGCATATATTTAGCGAAGGGGAGGCCGACCATCGTTTTTAGCAAGGTGGCTAAATGATTCTCGAAGCTGTCGCGGTTTTTCTTGGGCAAGCTTTGATAATCGTTTTTGAGCCCGCAAACCGCGCCGTCATCATTGACCCCAATGAGGATTATCCCGCCGTCGGCGTTTAGGAAACCGACGACGGTTTTCATAATCGCTCGTTCAATTTCTTTGCTCACCTCATTTTTGCGAAGGTCATAGCGGAGAGCGGCTTTAAATTCCAGATTGGCGCCTTCGCCTTGCTGGAGTAAAGTTTGAATATCGGGAGACGACTGATGATCGGTGAGATTCGCGACCGCTCGTTTAATAATTTTTACATTTTCATCCCAGCCGGCCACATTTCTTATTTTCGTGACGCGACCATCGCGATGCTCAATAATAATGGTTGCGTGGTTGATTCGGCGGTCAAAAAAAGATTGATAGGTTTCAATTGCCACGACATCGGCTAAGCTCACCGATTTCTGGCGCCGGAAGAAGAGCCCAGACTTTTTAGTGATTTCTTTCTCGCTAATTTCAAAAGATAAGAAATACCAATTGATGAATAGCGTGATGAGATAAAACAGCTGGAAGAGGGAAGAGGCGATGAGAATAAAAAGGTCATAACGAAGATAGTGATTTAAACTCCACTCGTGATAGAGCAGTTCGTAATTTTTTATAAACGAAGCCATAAAAAGCAAAACAAAAGCTACGCTTTCCATCACCAGCACATCCTTCAAGAAGACCAACGGACCTTGTTTGACAATAATATTGTGCATTATTTAATTTTAGCATAAAATTAGAGGCATGAACTTCATTAAGAAAAATATCGTGGTAATTTTGGCTTTTATGTTGCCGATCCTTCTGATTATCGGTTTGGCGGTTAGCGTCTATTTGCCGGGCGCCTTCCTCTCGACGCAGTATGATTTCGTCTACGCCACTTGCGGGGATGGGGATGGTCGTTATTCAGATTCATACAATTGCGAGAAATATCTCAATCAATTATATAAAGTGGAAAAGGGTAAATTGGTGGTCCAAAAAGTTTTGGAAGATGGGCGTACCTCTCGGCTCTTCCTCCATGAGACGGAGAGTAATGTGAGTCGCGAGATCACTCTAGATCAAGCAAAAAGTCTCGAGTTAAGATCTCTCCTCACCTCACCCGACGGGGTCACGGTCGATAGTGGGTATAATTATAACGATGTGGAATTCTTCCCCTTCTTCGGTCGCTCTTCTCGCTACGGTTATTACTTAAGCAAGGGGGATAAACATCGCCAACTCAACTTAATCTTCGGTGACGATTATTACGGGTCAAATAACTTCAAGTTTATCGGTTGGAAGGAAAAAGATTTATCAGAACTTAATCTAAAAGGAATATGACCAATCAAGAACTATTGCAAAAATTATCAGCCCGGATTAACACTGGCAGTTTAACTTCGGAACAAGTGCTGGCTCAAGTTTCGGGGACCCAAGGTTCGACCTTGGTAGAAAAAGGTCGAACCTTTAATTTGACTAAATTATTTTACATTCTTGGCGGGGTAGTAGCATTAATCGGGATTATCTTTTTCACTGCTCAAATTTGGGATGATCTCGGCGCCGGCGGGAGAATTTTTGTTACTCTAATTCTTGGTTTAATCTTAGCTGGTATCGGTTCATTCTTCTTGCGAACGAAGCCGGCGAGTCATTTGGGGGAAGTGTGGCACGGACTGGCAGGTTTTCTTATTCCCGGCGGAGCATTAGTGACTTTCCATGAGATAGTCGGATTAGATTACTTGACCTCGCTTTGGCCAGTGACGATTATTTTCGGTATCATTTTTCTGTTTTATCTTTTGCTTAATTTCTATCACCGAAATGTGGTGCTGACTTTCTTTACTATTGCCAATGGGACGGCCTTATTTTATTTACTGATTGAATCAATTATTTCAGGACCACTTTCCCGGCATTTTGATGTTTACGCTTATCTAACAATGATTGTCGGATTAAGTTATCTTCTTCTTGCCTACGCCTGGCGCGCGAGTTGGAATAAACATCTGGTTTCGATCCTCAACTTTTTGGGCAGTGTCGGTTTCTTGGGGGCCGCTTTCAATCGTGTAATTGAGGGGGCTGGCTTTTGGGAGTTTTTGTTTTTTGCGTTGGCCGGCGGTGGAATGGCGCTGGCTGTTTTCGTCATTCGAAGTCGGCTGGTTTTACTGATCAGCACACTTTTCTTAGTTGTCCATTTTATTTATATCACCAAGGAATATTTTGCCGATTCAATTGGTTGGCCGATTTTATTAGTCATTCTTGGCTTCATTTTTATCGGACTGGGTTATTTCTCTATCTCACTTGGTCGAAAATATATTAGCTAGAAATTTTCATGAAATTAGTTTTAACTCTCTTACTGCTGGCCAGTTATGTTGCCAGCGGGTGGGGAACTAGTCCCGCACCGCCCGCCACTCTCGTTTTTGTTGGCGACATTATGCTGGCGCGCGGGGTTGGACGGATAATGGAAGAAAAGAATAATTGGCAGTATCCGTTTCTGGAAATTAAAAAAACTTTGACCGACGCGGATTTGCTCATCGGTAATCTCGAAGGGCCGATCTCAAGCCGGGGTGTAAAAGTTGGCAGTATTTATTCTTTCCGCGCCGATCCGCGCGCGGTTCTCGGTCTCACCGGCGCGGGCTTCGATGTCTTGTCGCTCGCCAATAATCATATTTGGGATTATGGACGCGACGCTTTCGGCGCCACTCTAGATATTTTAAAAAAGAATGAAATTAATTATATCGGCGGAGGAATTGATTATGCTGAAGCCCATCGGGCAATTATTAAAGAAGTAAAAGGAATAAAGATTGCGTTTTTGGCTTACACCGATCTCGTGCCAGTCGGAATTACAAAAGAGACTTCGAAACCAGCCGTCGCTTTCTTAGATCCGAAACAAATAATTCCAGATATTGCTAAAGCGAAAACATCCGCGGATCTGGTCGTCGTGTCATTCCATTGGGGCAATGAATACGAGACGAAGCATAATCAGAAGCAAGAAACGATTGCTCGCGCCGTGATTGAGGCCGGCGCCAATTTAGTCATTGGTCATCATCCTCATGTGGCGCAAGAAATTGAAGAATATCACGGCGGTTATATTGCCTACAGTCTTGGCAATTTCGTTTTCGATCAAAATTTCTCGACGAATACGCGGGCCGGGCTCATTCTTAAAGTTACAGTAAAAGATAAAAAAATAGAGAAAGTTGAACCGCAAAAAATAAAATTTACTCCCACTTATCAGCCAGTTTTGGATTTTTGACAAATTATTGATTATTTGCTACTTTCGAGTAGGATTCAGTTCTTCAAGGAAGGAGGTATGACATGCTGGTTCTGTCCAGGCAACGCGATGAGACCATTATGATCGGCGATGATGTGGAAATCACCATCGTCGACATCCGGGGCGATAAAGTGCGCTTAGGAATCAACGCTCCCAAGCATGTTAAGGTTCATCGCAAAGAAGTATATAAGAAGATCGAGGCGATCAAACGCGCGAATCAATTATCCCCGCCAGATTATACCATCTAATAATTCATCTATGATCTCGTCGCCGATCGCGTCTTAAGTAAAAGCCCCGTCCTCTGACTAAGTCAAGGCGGGGTATTTTTTTTGTTCAATTTTATTGGGAAGTGCTATAATTTAGTGATGGATCAAGCGCGAGCAGAGAAGTGGTATCAGCGAATTTCAGCTTGGCAGTATATGTTGATCAGTGTTGGGTTGGTTTCGCTAACGGCGCTTATCCTATATCTGATGGGCCAAGTGCCGTGGTGTAAGTGCGGATTTGTCAGACTTTGGCACGGCGTCGTTTTCAGTTCCGAGAATTCGCAACACCTCTCGGATTGGTACACTTTCACTCACGTTATTCACGGTTTCGGTTTCTATCTTCTTTTCAAATTATTTTTTCCGCGTTTGCCCGTTCCGCTCCGTCTCTTGATGGCGATTGCGCTAGAGGGCGCGTGGGAGATACTTGAGAATACGGATTTCATCATCAATCGTTATCGCGAAGTGACAATCTCGCTTGATTATTTCGGCGACAGTGTTATCAATTCCGTTTCCGATATTCTAGCCATGGTGATCGGCTTTTTCCTCGCATCACGGATTCGCGTGTCACTCTCCATCGCGTTCATTATCGCTCTCGAAGTAATGCTGGCTTATTTTATCCGTGATAATCTCTTGATCAATATCGTAATGCTTCTCTATCCACTCGATTGGCTCAAAGCTTGGCAGGTTGGTTAATTAAAGTCCGAGACTTTTGAGAAAGGTGGATAATTCCGGCGCGGTGAGCGGGCGATGGGCGCCTTCGGCGAGCCGGCCGAGTCGGAGATTCATAATGCGGGTGCGAGTCAGATCAGTGACGGTTACGCTTAGGGCCGAGCACATTTGCCTAATCTGGTGCTTTTTACCCTCGGTTAAAATAATTCGGAAAGTGTAATCATTAATTGTTTCCACTTGGCACGGGCGGGTGGTGTAATCGCCATCCGCCGAACCGAGGCGGACTCCGCCCGACATTTGTCGCGCGAAGTTTGAGCGCAGAGGTTCTCGCGTGGTGACCACATACTCCTTCTCGTGAGCGTGTTCCGGATTAAGCAGGCGATCGGTGATCCGCCCGTCGTCAGTGAGAAGAAGCAAACCGCTGGAATCTTTATCCAGCCGGCCGATGGGAAAAAGTCCCGGGAGCGGTGAACCGGTAATTTCATCGCGGGGTTTATGATAAGCGAGATAAGTATAAGTTTTTGGCTTTTTCGCTCGTCTCACTTCCACTAGATCTTTTTCTTCGATCTTCTCCCCAATCTTTGCCACGCGTCCATTGATGGTCACTAATCCCGCCTCAATTAACTTATCCGCCCCGCGCCGGGTGGAGTATTTCTTCAGAGCCAAATAACGATTGATTCGCATTCAGTCATCCTATACCATCTTCAGAAAATAATAAAGAAGAAAAATAAAATTGTTCCATTCATCTCCGATCGTGTAAGTACGGTATAAGTTAAAATTTGGAAAAAAGAAAAAAGCGCACGGACCCGCGAAGGTCGTGCGCTTTGTGTCAACACCGAGTGTTGACGGTGTTCACTCTAGTCATCCTCGTCGTTGTACTCGTACGGCTCTCCTTGACCTTCGACAGACCGAAGATCTTCCTGCAAATACTTCCACTCCTCAACACTCATCGTTCCCGACCTTATGGCCGTCGAATTAAAATCACCTTCTTCCGGAGCCGAGTTTCCGGTGCTCATCTTGAGGGCACAGTCATAACACGGTGGTGTGTCGTTACGAGTGGTGGCAAATTCTTTACCACACTGTGGACAAGTCGTTCTAAGCATTATCAACCTCCATTTTGCAGCCCCTATTTTAATGTCCAGTCGGGGTCACGCGACTCCGACCTACCTCACGATTCTGCCCATAAGGTTATCATAACCCAAGATAAAAGTCAAGCATTTTGGGAGCGTTACGATGTCCTTATTTTGAGCGGTTATTTTACCGTCAATGTGCCTTTCATGCCCATCGCGCGGTGGTTGCCGACGGAGCAGTAGTATTCAAATGAGCCGACTTTGTCGGCGACAAACTGGACCGTTTCGGATTCACCGGCTTTAAGTTGTTTGGTTGCAACCCTAAATTCATCAAGGGTTAGGTCGTGAAAACCGGAGGCACTCTGAAAAGTAATTTTGACCGTGTCGCCTTGCTTTACTTCTATCGTGTTGGGCGTGAAAGTGAAATTACTGCCCAGCACGGTAAATTCTTTGGCCACGACAGTTGTATCACTTGGTGCTGGGAGCGTGGTAAGTGTACCTTCGGCTGGCGCCGGCCCGCCTAGTGGCGAGGCAGGCGCTACCGTGTCCTTCCCTTTGAACCAAAAGAATCCAAGAATCAGAATCGCTACAACCAGAATAATTATTTTCTTCATAAATTATTGATTATTTTTTACTAACTATTAATCATTCATATCTTAGCGCGTCAATCGGATTTAGTCGAGCGGCGCGCTGGGCGGGGTAATAACCGAAGATAATGCCAATCGCCGTCGAGACGCCGAAGGCTAGAAGGACGGACATTAGGGACACTTGCGTTTGAATTAGACCGAGGTAAGTCACCCCCGCGGCAATCAGCCAGCCGAGAATGACTCCCAAAAACCCGCCGATGAAAGTGAGAGCGACCGCTTCAACCAAGAATTGCCGATTGATATCTCGGCGCTTCGCGCCAATCGCTTTGCGCAAACCAATTTCCCGCGTGCGCTCGGTAACGGTGGTGAGCATCATATTCATAAT
>JAZDGA010000022.1:0-3731 GCA_043807405.1 Candidatus Vogelbacteria bacterium
TAAGGACAGTCCTTTAATTAAACACACCCGCATCATTTTTAATTTTGCTGATGGTGGCCAACTTTATTTCAACGACTTGCGCAAATTCGGCTGGCTGAAAATCTTATCGGCTGATCATAAAACGCGGCTCGAGAATCGCCACGGGGTGGAACCTTTATCCCCCAAATTTGATTTAGAAACATTCAAAACTATCCTGAAACGCCATCCCAATCGCCGGCTGAAACAAACTTTGCTCGACCAAACTCTCATCGCTGGATTAGGTAATATCTATGCGGACGAAAGTTGTTTCGCGTCAAGAATTAAACCCGCGCGGAAAATCAAAACTCTTTCCACCCCCGAGATTAAAAAACTTTATCGCGCGATAAAAATGATTCTCAAGTTAGCGATAAAGAAAGGCGGCACTTCGGCGCGCGATTATGTCCGAAGCGACGGTTCGCTCGGCAACTTCGTCCCCCATCTCAAAGTCTACGGCCGAGGCGGCCAACCTTGTAAGAAATGTCGCACCCTCATCACCAAAATAAAACTCGCCGGTCGCGGCACGCACTTCTGTCCGCAGTGTCAGAAATAAACTACCTCGCAGCAAGCTGACGAGGTATTTAGTGGTCAAATAGTGTTTGTTGGTTCTTTAGGAGTTCCGTGTACTGCTTCTCCTGACCTTGCGATTTAACATACAAACGGACGGCATTTTCTGAGTTACTTCGACCAACGGTGCTGACAAAATAACCTTTCGACCAGAACTCACCGCCCCAGAGTTGATTTTTCACTTCGGGATGTTGTTTGAAGATCTCTCTCGCGGTAAGGCTTTTGACGATCTGAATGATTCTCTGGGGCGTCAGCGTGGTGATTGACTGGATCAGAAAATGCACGTGGTCGTCATCGGTGCCGATTTCCAGAAAATGTATTTCGTACCGTTTAGCAATCTCGAGGCAAATCTCCTTAATGGATAAGTCGACTGGTTGGGTGAGCACCACCCGGTGATACTTCGTGGGACAAACAAAATGATAGATGAGCAAAGAAACATTGTGTGATTTGTGAATATATATGCTCACCAAACCAGTCTAACATTTTCGAAGCAAGCTTCGGGGTATTGACCCTAAGAGAGAATAAAAAAGCCGACTATTTTGCGTAGTCGGCTTCAATAATATCTTACTAGTTTTCAAGGAGATTAATTTGGTTGACTCTACCCATTAAACGGAAAACGGTTTGACCGTCTGGTTCAGAGCAAACCGCCACAACTTGACCACTAAGGGTAATGGTCGGCGAAACCGCATGAGCATACTCCCGAAACATCGCCCAAGGGAAACCGGTGGCGCGAACTCGTCGATAATCTTCCGGTTCGGCTTGAGCTGGGATCAAGCGATCAAGCCTGGTTTCTTTATCCCCGCTTGTCCCAAAAATCGGAGTATCTTCGAGCGAACCGATTAAACGATAGTTGGCCAATAACTCCTTGTCACCGACCCGTTGCCAGTAAAAGGATTTATTTTTGCCCTTTCGTCGCTGAACCCATTGCGCCGGTAGACCGATTGGAATCTCACTTTCCTTGTCAAAAGCAAGACGAACCAAACTTTGACGAGTAAGTGAACGCCCTTGATCACCCACCACCAACTCGTAGCACGACCGACTGAATGCTTGTCTAGAAATTTTGTCTGCCGCCCATTGGCTTTTCATTCTCTTCTCTAGCATTGAAGAGTCGGTGAGATTAATCATCAGCAGACTCAATGGTCGTGACGAGAAGATTGAGATTGTCTGATCAGACAGCATCGCGGACCAAAAACGGAAAAGTTGCTCGGCCAACAAAACGCCTCTTTGGCTTTCTGTTTCCAACTGACCATTCAGTTTCGCTAATTGGACACTACCTCGCTCGTTTGCTTTCTTCGTTTTCAAGTCCGCTAACCAGTGTTCTTTTTCCCCGGGGTCAAGTAAGACTTCATGAGCTTCTTGGATTTGACGGAAACGAGCAGTAAACTTTTCCCCCCGACGATCGGGATGAAAACTTTTCGCCAAAACCCGGTAATGCTGTTTCGCTAAAGTATCCAAGTCCTCCGCGGACACCGCCTTAGCAATATCCGAAGTAATTCCGAGGATCAGATAAGGATTCTTAACCGTTAGCGTCTTCATCAGTATTACTCCTCCACGATTTAGTGTTGCTCCTTCTCTCTGGATCATTGCGATCCTGCCACTGCCGACGATCAAGCACCGCTTCCACCGCTGTTCCCACTTCAATACAACCGAGTGATTGTTGAGCCACCAACACCATTTTCAAAACAGTATCGGGATATTCAATGAAGGGGAATTGCGGTCGAAGGGCCTCAAAGATTCCGACTAACTGATCGGCTAAATTGGTCGGTTCTTCCAGGTCCAGACCGGGAAAAATGTTAGCGAAACGCACGATAGTTGAAAGACTAACCGTCAAATCACCAAAATTCTCACTGAAAGCCTGCCTCGCCTCGTAGAGTCTCATGATCTCGCCAGCGGTCAAACCGCGACTTAGCCATTTACCGATGTTAACTAAAGAGGCACCATATTGTCGCCGAGCGAAAATAATGGCATCAGTTTCCTCTTTATCCAACCCGTGTTTTTCAATCAAACGAATGGCATAGGCCAAACTAACCCCCAAACCGCTTAGATTGGGGCCAAATTCTGTTCTGATCGCCAGAGAAATTTTGTTCTGACGCGTTTTCGGATCATCTGTTCTGATCGCTAGGGATTTAGACATTTTGTTTTCTCCTTGATTTCAAGGACCAATTTCATAGACAACACAATATTGTCTTCCACTGCAAACGCTAGCACAAGAGACTAAAAAAGGCAAGTTTTTCAGCCAAACAATTGAAACAGGAAAATCCCGCTGGCGACGGCGACATTGAGTGATTCTTTCTTGCCGCGCATTGGGATCTCGGCAATGATGTCACACTTTTTGAGAATCGCCTTAGATAATCCAGTCACTTCATTGCCGACAATAATTGCGGTCGGGCTGGTGATTTTCACTTTTTTGTAGTTGATCGAGTTTTTGGATTGCTCTAAAGCTAAAAGCTGAAAGCTATCAGCTAAAAGCTTATCCAGTAATCTACCAATTGTTTTGTATACTTCCCACGCGACATAATTTTCCGCGCCGAGCGCTGTTTTCACCACCGCCCGATTGGGCGAGCCGAAACGATCGAGTGGTGTTGGTGTATAACCGGTTAAATAAATTTTCCTCACCCCCACCGCGTCGGCAATCCGAAAAAGCGCGCCGACATTCTGGGCGCTACGGAGATTGTGGAGAACCAAACGAATCTCTTTATTGGTTTGAACCATTATGCTAGGATATCAGGATGTTAAGTGTTTGGCCAAATCTTTTCAACTACCAAATAATCGTCCCGGTTATTTTGCGATTGGTGCTCGGCGGATCACTGCTGGCGCTTTATCTCCCAGCCTGGCGAAGCGCGCGCGGTCTCTTCGGTCTCCTCGCGGGAATACTTATTTTAATCGGTCTCGTCACTCAACCCGCGTCTCTCGCCGTCGCGCTTCTCCTCACCGAAGAAAGTTGGCATGGACGACATCAGCGTGCCACTCTCCTCCCGCTTCTCGCCATCGCCCTCTCTCTTCTCCTCCTCGGTCCCGGTCTCTTCGCCTTCGACTGGCCGTTGTGAAATTAATGCCCAATAGTAATTTGAAAAAAAGCGCCGGACCGGAAGGTCAAGCGCTGTGTTGATGCATCTTACATCTGATTTGCAAGCGAGACGGCGATGGCG
>JAZDGA010000023.1:0-11683 GCA_043807405.1 Candidatus Vogelbacteria bacterium
TGGAAAATTTTCGGGCAAGGTTCGACCTTTATCCCCCAACTAGCAAACACCTTGTTTCTGTCAACTCTCTTGTGTGGATAATCAAGATTTTTCTAGTCGAATGTGCTAAACTGATGGGATGAAAAAACATCTTGTCATCGTTTTTGTTTTAGCCATCGTTTTCTCTTTTCTCGCTAATGTTCAGAATAATACCTTTCGGCTTGATCAACCCCAATCCCAAGTTGCCAATCTGCAAGCCACTTTGCTTACTGATATTCCAAACCAAATTTTGAGAGGGCAAGCGAATTACGAAATTGAATATAAAATTCCTAGTTATTTGCCTGAATATCTCAAACATCCTCAAAAGATTTTTTCCGGACGAGATATAAAAGTTGTAAAGGAGAATGGGGAATCATTAAAAGAGAATGAAATTACTAATGCCAAACTCTCAAAGAGAGATAGGGAAACTAAGGTCTTAACTTTTAGCAAAATTGTTGATATTAAATTGTCAAAGAATAAAGAACCTTTTATCACCTTACCATTAGACGCAGAGACGGGTTATTACACCCTTGATTTTCAAAGTGGCGGGGAACAGTATTTAGTCCCCATTGAAATAAACGGTCTGACAGAAAATGAAAAGAATCAAATTGGAAATGTTGAGGTTGGGCAAGTCGCCTTTTCATTAGATACTTCTATCTTATCAATTAAGAGACTTGATTGTCATAATTGTTATTGGGAGTCTGTATCGGGGATTAACCCAAATAATGAAAACTATGGTTATTTATTTGGTAGTAATTGGGCAAATATGGACGATTACAGTGGGTTTGTAGGCATTCTTATTCAGACAAAAGATGCTTGGTTGACAAGTCAAATCTTCAATATAAATGCACTGACAAATCCTCTGCTCAAAGAGTATGGCGGTGATCCTAAGTTGGCATTTACAAAAGATGGGAAATTGACCCTTTCCTCGATGTTTTTCAGTAGAAATGATCAAGTAGTTACAGTTACCGGCGGGATATATCAAGACAGCGCTTCGGGTAATTTTCCCGCCCAATTGAGACAAATAGTTTTACAAGATATTCCTAATAATTTGCCGCCAGAGATAGGGTTATTATTTGATTATGGAAAAATGGCAATTGACACAAAGCAAAGTTCCCCTTACTTTAATAGTATTTACATTTTTACAAACATTCTTTGGTTTGATGAACCAGATAATTATGGAGAACATCGTGCGAGCGGGTTTTTAACTATGAGAGACGGTGTTATAATAAAAAAAAGATTAGAAGAAGTGGGATTGGGTATCAATTCTCCTCAATCAGCTCTCGTTGCCGATGGAATAATATATACTGGTAGAGGTTACGGACACATTGGAATTTCTTCATCTTCTAATGGTGGGCAAAATTTTATTGAGTCTCTTCTTTATCCCCCAGCACAAGATATTTGGTGCAATGCTCGTCTCATCTATCCTAGCGATGGTCGCTCGTGGATGATTTATCCAGGTCCTGAATTAGCAGTAGATAAACAAGGGAGATTGTATGTTGCTTTTTCGAGACCAAAAGAATGCGTTCGAGATCCAAGTCATGAATTCCCTGATTATGCTAATGATTTTGATGTTCTTGTTAGTTATTCTGATGATCATGCTGTGACTTGGAGTCAGCCAGTAAAAGTCAATGATGATAATTCTGGGGGCGATCAAGGATTTGCTAATATCAAGGTTGATGATAATGGTGTTGTATATGTAGCATTTTTAGATCATAGGGAAAATCAAGACCAAGCGCAGTATGATGTTTATTTGACACAGTCTAATGACCGAGGTCAGAGTTTTTCAAGTAATATCAAAATAAATGATACGAGTGTGCCAAATTTTTACGGCGGTAGAAATCCGGGAGATTATTTGGACATGTTGGCAGTCGGTCAAACTAAAATATTTGTTTCCCATCCTTGTGTAAATTTAAATTATCCTCAAGATGGTCGCCCTTCTGACGCTTGCGTAACTACTCTATCAAAGTCAATCGCCGACCTTCCCGACACCACGCCACCATCCGTGCCGACTAATCTTACGCTAACTCCCGTCTCAACCTCGCAAATTAATCTTCATTGGTCACCTTCGACTGATCCGATTGTGTCCGGTCAAACCACTTCGGGTTTATTGGGTTACCAAATTTATCGCGACAATATCCAAATCGCTAAGGTAACTAATAGTGTCACTTATCAAGATACTGGTTTGACAGCTAACACCACCTATCAATACGCGGTGGCTTCGTATGATGCCGTTGGCAATCCTTCAGTTCGCTCGCCGGTCGTTTCGGCTACAACTTTTCCCACCCCGATTATTCCACCGCCCGACCTCACCCCACCCTCAACGATTACCGATTTCAAATTGACCAGCCTTTATACTCAAGGTCGAGCGGGATTAAATTGGCGCGCGCCCTACCAAGATAGCAATAATCCAAACTCTGGCGCCGCCTCATCTTACGACATTCGTTACAGTCTCAATCCAATCACCGAAACTTCTTGGAATTCTTCGGCCGGAAGCCAAACATTTCAAGTGATCGATGAACCAACGCCCCGCGATCCCAACACCGTGGAGATTTACATTTTGTCCGGCCTCCTTCCCAGTTATACTTATTATGTCGCCATTAAGAGTCAAGACGCGGTGGGCAATATCTCGGCTTTGTCGAACAATGTCATTATCAGAATTCCGCCCACACCAGTCGGTGGTGGTGTTCCCAGAGTGAAAGGAAGTTCTCCTCTTATGGAAATCGCCCCCATTCCCGAGCCACAGTAATTCTATGTACACCTTACCCACATTACCCTACGCCTACGATGCGCTCGAGCCGTATATCGATGAGGCGACGATGAGAATTCATCATCTGAAACATCATCAAACTTATGTTGATAAATTAAACGCGGCGTTGGAGAAATTTCCGGAATTGCAAAATAAAAAACTGGAGGAGTTGTTGGAAAATTTGGACGCGGTGCCGGAAGCAATCCGGACTGCCGTGCGGAATCACGGCGGGGGGCACTGGAACCATTCTTTTTTTTGGCAGATTTTAGACCAAGGTTCGACCTTGGGGGATAAAGGTCGAACCTTAAAACCCGCCTTGACCGAAGAAATCAAAAAACAATTTAAGGATTCGGCACTAGCTTGTTTCGGTTCTGGTTGGACCTGGCTGATTAAAAAATCCAATGGTCAATTTTCAATTATCAATACTGCCAATCAAGATACGCCGATTTCTATTGGCCTGGTTCCGATTCTAGGTCTTGATCTCTGGGAGCATGCTTATTATTTGAAATACCAAAATCGGCGGGCGGACTATGTTGATTCTTTCTTCAAATTGTTGTATCCTCTATAATAATGGAAGAACTAAATAAGAATCAAATCGTTTTGCTGGTTTTGCTCGTTAGCTTCGTCACTTCAATCGCGACCGGGATTGTGACGGTGACTTTAATGGATCAAGCGCCGGCGGCGGTAACCCAAACGATTAATCGAATTGTCGAGCGGACGGTGGAGAAGGTGGTGCCGGGTAAACCACCACCGCCGATTATTAAAGAGGTGCAAGTGATTGTGACCGAGGAAGATTTAATTGTGAAAGTTATTAATGGCGCGATGCCCGGAATCGTGCGGATTATCGGTGGAGCAACGGATAAGGATGGGAGCTTCTTGACCAGCGGGTTCTTTGTTTCCTCGCCCGGTGTGCTTGTGGCTGATAGCGCCGCGATTCTTGCGGCGACCAGCACGACGAATTATCAAGCAATCTTGGCTGGTGGTCAGACCGTGCCTCTCACACGTTTGGCTTCTACCCCTGTACTAGCAACCGGTGTAGCGCCACTTGCGCCACCTCCGAACTTAATTTTTTTCCATCTCACTGATCCGTCGTCAAGTGAAAACAAGTGGTCAGCTCTCACCCTCTCTAAAACACCAATCTCAATCGGCCAGACGGTCGTGGCATTGGGTTATTCGGATCGTCCAGACATCAATGTGGCGGTCGGGATTGTTTCGAGTTTTCTTTCCACCGGCACTTCGACGAAACCCTTGGTGGTAACCAACGCGGCGAGTGGCGAGAATCTCGGCGGACCGCTTTTGAATATCAAGGGCGAAGTGATTGGCTTGAGCAAGGGGCCAGGTCTCGTGATCCCGGTCGACGCGATCGCAACGGCTCTTCCCGAGATCATGCAAATAAATTACGGTCAATAATTAAATTTAATAATTTTAGCCATGCCTCCATTTCAAAATTTTACTTCGAAAGCTAAAGAGGTAATTCGCAAAACTCAAGAGCTGGCGATTGAACGCGGGCAGAGCCAAGTTCAGCCGATGCATCTTCTCGCCGCCCTGTTGCTTCAGGAAGAAAGTATTTTTGCCTCAATTTTAGACAAAATTGAAGTTGATTTAGTTATGCTGACGGATTATGTGGTTGATCATCTTGAGGGGACGGAAGGAGGTGCCGTGATCTCACCGTCCTATCAACTTTATTTGTCGCCCGAGCTGGTTCGCGTTTTCGATTCTGCCGGCAAGATCGCGGTCAATCTCCAAGATGATTTCGTTTCGGTGGAACATCTCGTTCTCGGCCTGCTTGAGGCGCCAAATCAAGCGCAAGAAACCCTGACTCGTTTCCGCGTGACGAAGGATCGCGTCTTGCGCGTGTTGGAAGGGTTGCGTTCGGGGAAAATTCGCGATATCGGCGAAACGAAAAAGTTTCGGGCAATTGAACGCTACACCAAGAATCTGACCGAGTTGGGGCGCAAAGACAAACTTGATCCGGTGATCGGTCGAGAGGAAGAAATTCAGCGGCTTATGGAAATTCTCTCGCGCCGAACGAAGAATAATCCGATTCTGATCGGCGAAGCCGGCACCGGCAAGACGGCGATTGCCGAAGGGCTGGCGATTCGGATTGCCAAAGGCGATGTGCCGGAGTCGCTCCGCCAGAAAGAAATCGTCTCGCTCGATATCGGTCTCTTGGTGGCGGGGACGAAATATCGCGGGGAATTCGAAGAGCGGTTAAAAAATATTGTGAAAGAAATCGAACGCGCCGAAGGGAAAATTATTCTTTTTGTCGACGAGATTCACACGATCATCGGCGCCGGCGCCGCCGAAGGGGCGATTGACGCGTCGAATATGTTGAAGCCGTCGCTCGCCCGAGGCGAGCTCCGGATGATTGGCGCGACCACGATTCGCGAATACCAAAAATATATTGAGAAGGATCAAGCTTTCACTCGGCGCTTCCAGCCGGTTTATGTTGAGGAACCAAGCATTGAAGACGCAATCGCGATTCTTCGCGGGCTCAAAGAGAAGTACGAATTTCATCATGGTATCCATATCACCGACGGCGCGATTATTGCCGCCGTCAATCTCTCCAGTCGTTATATCACCGATCGTTTTTTGCCGGACAAGGCGATTGATCTGATTGACGAAGCGTCATCGGCGCTCCGACTCCAGTTGGAGAATAAACCGCCGATACTCGAGGAAGCCCAGACCAAAATTATGCGTCTCGAGGTGGAGAAAGAAGCGCTCAATCAAGAGTTGGCGATTAAGGATGATAAAAAATTACGGGTGAGAATTAAGGAAATTGAAAAGGCGATTGCCGAGCTCAAAGATAAAACCGGCGAGTTGGAACTTAAATGGAAGAACGAGAAGCAGGCGATCGGCGAGATTAAAACCTTGAAGGGCGAGCTGGAGTCGCTTCGGGGCGAAGCCGAGCAGGCGGAGATGAAGGCGGATTTGACCCGCGCCGCCGAGATTCGTTACAGCAAAATTCCCGAACTCGATCGCCAGTTGAAGGCGAAAGTGGAGCGGCTGAAAAAACTCCAAAGCTCGCGGCGAATTCTCAAGGAGGCGATTGTCGAGGAAGATATCGCGCGCGTAGTCGCGCGCTGGACGCATATTCCGGTGATGAAGATGCTCGAAGAAGAAGCCGATAAACTCGAGCGGATGGAGACCGTTTTGGCGGAACGAGTGCGCGGTCAGACCGAGGCGATTAAAAAAATTGCCGAAGCCGTCAAACGCTCGCGGGCCGGCATCAGTGATCCCGATCGGCCGATTGGCTCTTTCATTTTCTTAGGACCGACGGGCGTCGGCAAGACCGAATTAGCCAAAACGCTGGCGTCGTTTATGTTTAATGATGATTAAGCACTGATTCGAATTGATATGTCGGAGTATATTGAGAAACATTCCACTTCCAAACTAATTGGTTCACCCCCCGGTTATGTTGGGTATGATGAAGGGGGATCGTTGACCGAGCTGATTCGGCATCGGCCCTATTCCGTTTTGCTTTTCGATGAGATTGAGAAGGCGCACCCGGAAGTTTTCAATCTTCTCCTGCAGGTGCTCGACAATGGTCGCTTGACCGATGCGAAGGGGCGGACCGCCAATTTCAAAAATTCGGTAATTATCTTAACTTCGAATCTGGGGAGCGAATATATCAATCGTCTCGAACAAAAAATTGGTTTTAGCACCAGCGACAACCATCACGAAGTCGCCAATTTCGAAGAGATTAAAGTCAAGATTACCGAGAATCTCAAGAGTCATTTCCGACCGGAGTTCTTGAATCGGCTCGATGACATTATTATTTTCAATCCGTTGTCGCGCGAAACGATTAAAGAAATTGTGGACATCCAGCTTCGCCAAATAATTACGCGGTTAAGTCAGAAAGAGATCGAGCTCGTCGTCGCGCCGGAGATGGTCACTTATCTCGCCGAGCGCGGTTTCAGTCCCGAGTATGGAGTGCGCCCGCTCAAGCGATTGATTCAAACTAAAATTCTCAATCCGGTTGCCGAGTTTATTATTAGCCGCCGATTAGCGAATGGCGGTTTAGTCACTGTCACCATCAAGAATGGCGAGCCGAATATCGAACTGACGAAAGCTTATCCCGGCGTCCGCCAATCTAATCGCCGAGCGAAAAAAGATCAACCGGAAACGGAAGGGGAAGTGGAGAGTGAAATAAAAAATACTCACGCCCTGGCGGGAAAATAAAACACTTGAGATATGAAAATTATTTTTAGTCCCCACGCTATTTTAAAAATAGAACAGAGAAAGTTGTCTCGCCAGTTGATTATTGAGACGATTGTTCGACCCAATTTTAACAGACCAAGTTATGGTTTAAGAGAGGAATTATATCGAGAATTTGGTAAAAATTATCTGAAAGTTGTGATTAAAAGAGAAAGTGACCAAATCATCGTCGTTACCGCCCATTGGGTTGCTAGTTTAAAAAATAAGTGATAAAATCTAGATATGGAAATCAATTATGATAAAAGTGTGGATGCCTTGAATTTTACTCTCCGATCTGGCGTGGTAGTTAAGACGCTTGAAGTGGTGCCAGAGATTCTGTTGGATTTGGACAAAGATGGTCGACCTTTGTCTCTAGAAATTATCGGCGTTAGTGAGAAAATCGGTAAAAAGAATTTTAGTAAAGTTTTTATAGGCAAAAAAGCGATTCGTAGAGAGATTAAAGTCAAAAGTTATAAAGGTCGGGAAGTATTCAAGAAATTAGTAAGTTGACAGTTCGCGCCGGTAGACCCGTAGGGGGCGGGGGCAGACTGTAAATCTGCTGTCTTAAATGGCCTCGTGAGTTCGACTCTCACCCTGCGCATAGTATGATAAAACGAATGTCTTTCCTAAAAGCTAGAAGCTATAACCTAAAATCTACCAAGGGTTTTACTCTAATTGAGTTGCTTGTCGTCATCGCGATCATCTCGCTCCTGTCGAGTATTGTCTTGGCGTCGCTCGGTCAAGCGCGAGTCAAAGCCCGTGACTCCAAACGCGTGCAGGATTTGATTCAATTAAGAAATGCAATGGAGTTATATGCCTCAGATCATAATGGGCTTTATCCACCGGACCCTAATCCCGAATTTGCTGGGATAAGTTGTTGGGATTGTGCTATTTCGTGGGGGGGCACGATGCGGATAAATTAGTTGAATTGAATGGATACCTTAATCCTCGCCCTTTTGATCCATTATTAACTTCTGGAACTAGCTATTTTAATAATGCAAATGGGTATTGGTACAAAGTAAGTAATAGTCGCAGAGATTATAAAATTACGATATATAATACTGCAGAAAATATTAACAACTTCTCGAGTAGTATAGTAGATACTTTTTTTACTCCCCTTTCGCCGTCTGTTCCTGTTGTGTCCGTATATTCTTCTGGTGCTCGAAATTGGGCTTGGTTTGATTCTGTAACAAATTTGTAATTTTGTTGCCGGGCAAGGCGGTGCCCCGCCAAAGGCGGGCAGGCTTGACCCCGTTAGAGGTAAACCTCTAACGGGGTTGACATGAGCGAGTGGTTGCGACAATTCACTGGCAAGGCGGATAGCCTCCGGCAAGGACTGTCCTTGACATTGAACAAGAAGGACAAAAATGCTAGGATGGAGAGATGAAATTTAGGCAAACGCTCTTTTGGGATGTGGATCCGAAGACGATTGACCCGGTTAAAAACGCGGTTTATGTCATCGAACGGATTTTGGATTTTGGTCATGATGAAGAGGTGCGGTGGATGTGGAAATACTATGACCACGCCTTGATTAAACAAGTGTTGGCTAAATCGCGAGTGCTTTTCCCGCAAACGCGAGCATTTTGGAATCTTATTTTTACAACTTAACTTTGCAAAACAAAAATGGATTGGCGACTTGATATATTACCATCCAAAACTCGTAAAGCCCTAGATTATTTGGGTACCGAAAGTTGGTTGGCTAACGACGGTTGGTATCTGGCTGGTGGAACCGCGTTGGCACTTCAGGCGGGGCATCGTCAGTCGGTTGATTTGGATTTTTTCACACCTAAAAAAACTTTTGTTCCCGCTGAGGTCGTTGCTCATTTTTCCGAAGATATTTGGGAAGCAGACATTGTGAAAGATGGCACAATTTATGGCATTATATTGGGCGCGAAAGTGAGTTTCATCGCTTATCCGTTTTTTGCGCCGATGGTGCCGAAACTTAAATATCACAGGGTTGAAGTATTAGACAAGGATGATATTGCGGTGATGAAAATTATTGCGGTCAGTCAACGGGGGCGTAAACGAGATTTCTTTGATTTGTTTTGGTATGTTAAAAATGTTGCTCCACTTATATCGGTGATTAAAAAATTACCACAGCAATATCCGACAGTCGCTCATGATTTCCACCATATCATTAAAAGTTTAACTTATTTCGCCGATGCCGAAAATGATCCGATGCCGCAGATCTTTTTTCAAGCCACCTGGGTCGAGGTCAAGAAATTTTTCCAAACGGAGACAAAAAAGATTGCACAGGAGCTTTTGGGACTTACTTAAATTTTGTTTGCTTTTTTGGCCCCCTTTTGCTATTCTGTTTTAATCTTTAAGTTATAAATTTTAAGTTAATTATCGTGTCCCAAGATCAACTTATCCGTCTGGCCTGCAAGGAATGCAAACGCACCAATTATTGGAGCCGGAAAAACCGGAAATTAGTCGAGCGCAAAATTGCGCTCAAGAAACATTGTCGTTGGTGCAAGAAACACACACTTCATCAAGAGGGGAAGAAGTAAAGAAAGCGGGCTTGCCCGCCGAAGTCTTGACGAAGGCGGGCCCACCCCGACTCGAACGGGGAACGACGCTTTTGGAGAGCGCTGTTTTACCATTGAAACTATAGGCCCAGTAACTCCATTTTAGCTCATTTTTTCAAAAAGTCACGCGTGAGCTGTTCCGCTTCCCGATAATTTTTTATCCAGTAAATAGTTTTATCCCGTTTCCACCATGTCATTTGCCGTTTGGCGTAGTGCCAGATGTTACGCTCCAAACCCGCAATTTCCTCGCGCTTTACCCCGCCGCGGCGGGGCTCCCGCTGTAATAATTTTGCCACGAAACGATATTCCAAGCCGAGCGCATCGAGTCGTCGCCATGATAAACCGTTCTCGTGCAATTTTTTCACTTCAGCGATTAGTCCGTGATCGATTCGGAATTTGAGTCGAGCATTAATTTTCTCCCGCAATTTTTCTGGTTTGAGTTTAATCCCAATTGTTAGCCAAATGTTTTTGCATGTCAAGGTTTTGCATGTCAAGGTTCGACCTTGGGGGAGAAAGGTCGAACCTTTTGGGGAGGTTATGGCAATTTCGATCGCGCGGATCAACCGCCGACGGTTGTGGCGATCAATATTTTCGGCTCGAGTTTTGTCGAGAGTTTGTAGTTTGGAAAATAATTTTTCAGTGCTTAATTTTTCTAGTTTAGTTCGCAGAGCTTGATTCGGCGGCACCGACGGAATTGCCACGCGCCCGAGCAGGGCATCAATATAAAAACCAGTCCCGCCACAGATAATCGGCACCTTACCGCGCTTAATAATTTGCTCCAGCGCTCGAGTGCCAAGTTTCTGGTACTGCGCGACAGTGAAAGTGCGTCGAGGATTGGCAACATCAAGTAAATGATGGGGGATGCCTTGATGCAAATAGCCTTTAGCTTTTAGTTTTGAGTTTTTAGTTTGGTCACGAGTGACCTTGCCACTGCCAATATCTAATCCACGATAAACTTGTCGCGAATCCGCCGAGATTATTTCTCCACCGAATTGACGCGCGAGCCGAACGGCGAGCGCGCTCTTGCCCGACGAAGTCGGCCCCACGATGACAATTACTGGAAAATTTTTCATGGATAATTACAGGATAGAAGATTTTGAAAACAATTTCAATTTTAGAAAAAGTGAGAGCCCCAAGCAGAAATTCTGCGAGGGGCTCCGATGACTGTAATGCTACCTACAACGGCTTAGCCAGTTCCTTGAGTTGAGCACTTAACTTCTCGTCGATGCCGTCTTCGGCGAGGAAAGTTTTGAGAAGATCCTCGACCCAACCGTTGAGTCTTGCCGCTCGGGCTGCCCTGATGCTACCGCGCCGAGCAATCTGTCCTTCTGTCGAATCTGGTGAGGTCACTGCTACGATCGCTAATTCGGCATTGGCCAGTTCGATATTGGCTTCTTCGACCTTGCGAATGGCAGTGGTCACGTCCATGTTCAGTTTCTCGAGTTTACACATGTCGTCCTCTTTTCTTTCAATGTTTTTCTATTACCGAGCCACGATAGCTCGATTTTTTAAGCCACTTTAAGGTTAGCATATTACACTATTTTTGTCAAATTTTTAGTGATGTCCCCGGCAGGAATTCCCGCCCGAACCGAACGCCAGCCCGACGAAGTCGGGCCGACCACGACGATGATTTTATTTTTCATGAATTCAATTATATAAAAATCGAGCCCCAAGCAGAAATGTGTTCTGCGAGGGGCTCATGAACGAAACGCATTAGCCGTGCTACTTACTGGGGCCTTGAGAGAATTGGTGGAACGGGGGACTCCAGATGCTTTCCATTTGGATTGTGGCCACGAACTTCCTCCATTGACTGAACACACTTCACAAACTGGAGGCGGGGGTCGTTGGGTACGAGATCCGTGTTGGTCAACACATACTGGGTGGCGATGAGGAAGTCCTCCAACGAGATCTCGTAGTCGCCGAGATGAACGGTGTTGCCCATCGAACCAAATCCATATGTTTTGACCTCCAATCCAGCCGGTCTTGTTCCCATGTTAAGACACAGAGACATACTCACTCTCCTTTATGTAATGTACTGTCACCGAGCCACAACAGCTCGATTTTTTGAACGCTACCTTGAGGTTAGCATATTAAACTTTTTTTGTCAAATTTTTAGTGATGTCCCCGGCAGGAATTCCCGCCCGTACCGAACGTCAGCCCGACAAGGTCATTCTGGCGGGGTACGTTCGGG
>JAZDGA010000024.1:0-13315 GCA_043807405.1 Candidatus Vogelbacteria bacterium
CATCACTCGAAGTCCGAATGGTTTCAGTTATCCCGCTGGTGACCGCGTCACTCTCACGGCCGTCCCGAACGCGGGCTACACTTTCACTGGCTGGAGCGGCGCCTTGAGTGGCACACTGAATCCCATTAGCATTACGATGAGTGCCAACTTCAATGTGACCGCGAACTTTGTTCACTAAATAAAAATTTGTCGGTTAATATCCTTTGTGGTACAATTGAGTCATGGTTGAATCTAATCGCCCCATGATCTCGATTAGCGCCGGGACGGTGGCTAAAGCCATCCTCCTTGTTCTCTTCGTTTGGTTGCTCTTCGTCATTAAGGACATTATTCTGATTGTCCTAGTGTCGGTGGTGATTGCTTCGGCAATTGAACCGGCAGTGCGTTGGCTGGCGCGGTATCACATTCCACGAACACCCGCGGTCCTTATTGTTTATGTTCTGGCGTTCGCCTTTTTGGTTGCTCTGATTCCCTTTTTCTTTATTCCCGCTCTCAAGGATCTGACTGAAGCGGTGACAACTTTACCCCAGAAGATCGGCGCACTCTCTTTCCTGTCTGCCCCGGACAGTTTTTTCTCCTCACTCTCACACTTGAGTTACTTCAGTAATTTCTCGAGCAATTTGGAAGGCGCTTTTGCTGGTCTTTCACGGGGGTTTCTCGAGACGGTCAGTTTAATTTTCGGCGGTTTCTTCAGTTTTATTATGATTGTGGTGATTTCTTTTTATCTAGCGGTGCAGAATGACGGGATTGCTAATTTCCTCCGTCTCGTCACGCCGGCGCGAAGTGAAGCCTATATTATTGGCCTATGGCGTCGCGCGCAGAAAAAAATCGGTCTCTGGATGCAAGGTCAGCTTCTTCTCGGCCTGCTTGTCGGTGTGGTGGTTTATCTCGGACTGAAAATTTTACAAATCGAATACGCGCTGGCGTTGGCGATTATGGCGGCAGTGTTTGAACTTATTCCCGTTTTCGGGCCGATTCTCTCGGCGGTGCCGGCGATTCTCATCGGTTTTGGGCATAACCCGACCACCGGTTTTTTGGTTTTCGGTTTTTATGTCGTGATGCAACAATTTGAAAATCATCTTCTCTACCCGCTCGTTGTCAAAAAAATTGTCGGTGTCCCCTCAATTGTCGTGATTCTCGCTCTCATTATTGGCGCGAAACTCGTCGGTTTCTTGGGTATTATTCTCGCCGTGCCGGCCTCGGCGGTGTTGATTGAACTTCTAAATGATTTCGAACAACATAAACGCGTGCCTCATCGGGATGTTGCCTAAAATCTATCTCACTACGACCTTGCCCTATGTGAATGCCGATCCGCATATCGGTTTCGCGCTGGAGATTGTTGAAGCCGATATTTTAGCTCGCCATTATCGTTTACTGGGTCACGAAGTTTTTTTCAATACCGGCACGGATGAACATGGCGCGAAAATTTACCGATCGGCGGCCGCCGCGGGGAAAGAACCGCAAGCTTATGTTGATGAATACGCTGGCCGGTTTCAAAAATTAAAAACCACGCTGGATTTAAGCTATGATCATTTTAGCCGAACCACTAATCCGGTTCACATTTCCGCTACCCAAGAATTCTGGCGTCGGTGTCGAGAAGCCGGGGATATTTATAAAAAGAATTATCGAGTCAAATATTGTGTCGGTTGCGAATTAGAAAAGACTGATTCGGAACTTGATAATGGACGGTGTTTACTTCACCCAAACAATGAGGTGGAAATAAGAGAAGAAGAGAATTACTTTTTTCGCTTTTCTAAATATCAAGAACGGTTACTTAAACTTTATGGGAAGTCCGACTTCCACTTGGAAGTCGGACTTCCAAGTTTCGTGATTCCGCCTTCGCGACTTAATGAGATCAGAGAATTTGTTAGTCGCGGCTTACAAGATTTCAGTATCTCCCGTCTTACCGCCAAGATGCCATGGGGAATCCTAGTTCCAGATGATCCGGCGCATACGATGTATGTTTGGTTTGATGCTCTCGTCAATTATATTTCGGCGATTGGTTGGCCAAGTGATCTGAAGAATTTTGAGGAGTGGTGGCCTGCTATCCAATTCGCCGGCAAAGATAATCTTCGCCAACAGGCCGCGATGTGGCCGGCGATGCTTATGTCCGCCGGTCTTCCACCGCCGAAGCAAATTATGATTCACGGTTTTATCACCAGCGCTGGGCAGAAGATGTCGAAGTCGCTCGGCAATGTGATTGACCCGATTAAATTAGTAGAAGAGTACGGCACTGATGCCGTGCGTTATTTCTTAGCGCGTCATGCTCAACCGTTTGAAGATACGGATGTGACCCTCGATAAATTTAAAGAAGTTTACAACGCCAATCTTGCCAACGGTCTCGGCAATTTAGTTAGTCGAATAATGAAGCTGGCAAGCGATCATTTGTCAGCCCCGATCTCAATGCCAAGGGTAACCCTTGACACCAAGGGTTACCCTTTGGATTCCCTGATCGGTAAATATTTGAAGCGTTACGAATTTAATCAGGCGATGGATGTTATTTGGCAGAAAATTGGCGAGCTCGATTGGATAATCCAGCGCGATGAGCCGTACAAAACAGTGAAGACTGATTTAGCGAAGGGGCGAGAACAAATCATTTCTCTAGTTCGAAGTCTGGGCGAAATTGCAGATTGTTTAATTCCTTTTATGCCCGCCACTTCTGCCACCATTACCGATCTCATTCATCAGAACCACGCTCCCGTTCAACCGTTGTTTCCACGTAAATAAGCCATATTTTACACTTTTGCTTGACATAAAAACCAGAGTATGCATATAATATAGCAGTTCTTTGTTAGATTAAATGGCGCGTTCTCTTGAAAGGAGACACGAATGAAGAAGAGAGGTGTATTGCAAGGGTTGGTGTTTGGTACTCCCGCCTATGTTGAGGCACACGCTCGGTATAAAGCCAAGCGAGGCAAGAATCCCTCGTTCACGACTAGCAAAATCAAAAATCCGAAGAGAGCTCTGGCCTTAGCTCAGCAAGGAGGTGCCGTTGACGACTGGGTTGGTTGCGGAAGGATGGAAATTGATGAACATTTGTCCAAATCCTATGTTCGTCAAAATGGAAGGATCTTACCTTGGGGTTGTATACGCATTCTTGATTTGCGCGTCCATGATCCCGATGACGATTCCAGCGGCCTTGAATGCTGGAGTGAAAAGATGCTTCCCTACGGCACGGGCGAATTTTATGCCCAAATTGACTCGACGTCGCCCACAGTTATTGTCTGTTCTCGAACAGATGGGCAAAAAGTCGTCAGTATTCCGTTTACTGACTTCTATGGATGCGACGTGCGGACTTCAGTTGTCGCTCCCAACGGCTACTTGATTAATGCCGGTAGTGGCGGTAGGAGATATAAAGATCTCCCTGATGACGTCTGCAAGGAAAACGAGAACCTGATCACTGCTCTGTCCACAGCCTTGGCTGGGAAGATGCCACGCATTTGCGACAACAGCTGTTTTGTCAGGGTTTCTCCCCGGTATGCCGGTGAGGAGGTAGTTTGCATTTATACCGGCCTGCTTCCTCGATATGTATTGAGCATGGGTGGGACTGTCATCAAGAGCCAAGTTCATCAACCACTCGCTGTTCGGCGATGGCGGGAACGTCTTGCAGGATAATGATGTTATCAAGGGGGTCTGCGTATTTTTGCGCCGACCCCCTTTCTTTTTATCTGAATATGATAGGATGGTCTAATGAAATTAATTGACGCGCATGCGCATTTGCAGTTTTCGCAATTTGATGAGGATCGCGAGGAAGTAATTAAGCGAGCGCGAGAAGCGGGGATTGGGGTGATTAATGTCGGGACTGACCTTGCGACTTCGCGGGGCGCGATTGAGCTCGCCGAAGCTCATTCCAGTATGTGGGCGACAGTTGGGATTCACCCGACTGATTTACCTGAACCCGATCAAACCGAAAAAGTTTTAACTGAATTAAGCAGGCTTGCCCGCCTTGGGCGGGTCGTTGGCATTGGCGAGTGCGGACTTGATTATTTTCACATTAAAGATGGTGAGGCGAGAAAAAAGCAAAAAGAAATTTTTGAACGGCAAATTGATTTAGCAAACAAAGTTAAAAAACCGCTGATGCTCCACCTTCGTGGAAATGGTGTTTATCGTGAAGCTTACGAGATTCTGAAATCTGAAGCGCAAATACTTGGTAATGCCCATTTCTTTGCCGGCACCCGGGAAGAGGCGAAGTTATTTCTCGATCTCGGCTTCACACTTTCTTTTACTGGCGTGATAACATTCCCGCCCAAGGCGGGTCAGCCTCGGGCTGATACCGACGAAGTGCTTAAAAATATTCCACTCGATCGAATTCTGATCGAGACTGATTGCCCGTTTGTCGCGCCGGCGCCTTATCGAGGGAAGCGCAATGAGCCGTCATATTTGCCCGTGGTCGCCGAACGTTTAGCGGCGATAAAAGGGTTGGCGGTCGCCGAGATTGCCGTGACCACCCTCTCGAACACGAGACGACTTTTCAACCTTGCCCTTTCTTAAGCCTTTTGCTAGGATACGGGAAATGAAAGAAGAGACCATCGACGACTTGTTAGTGGTGGCTGAAACCGATACCGATGAAGCGCGCGAAGCGCGCCGTTATGAGATCGGTTATCTTCTGGTGCCGACAATCGCGACGGCTAGTGTTGCTGATACGGTTAGTACCTTGATTCGTGATGCCATTGCCCAAGCCGGTGGTCAGATTATTGCTGGTGATGAGCCCAAACTTATTTCGTTGATGTACCCGATTAGGAAAACGATTGACAACAAGAATCTTCGGTTCAAGGAAGCTTACTTTGCTTCTCTGCGCTTCACGGTGGCGCCAGATCAAATTACCTTACTCGATCAAGCTTGGCGTTTTTCGCCGGCGGTGCTCCGGTTCTTAATTATAGAATTGCCCGCGCTAGTTGAAGAACCGCACCGTCGACCAAGAGAGGAGTCGATCTCACCAATCCCGCCAGTGGCGCCGGCAGAAACGATGAGCCAAGTTGAGATGGATCGAGAAATTGACAGTTTGCTTGCCACGGCGTCATAATATAAGTATGTATCTTAATCGAGCAATTCTCGTCGGCAATCTCACTCGCGATCCGGAGCTTCGGTCTCTACCGTCGGGTGTGAAGGTGGCATCTTTTTCGTTGGCGACCAATCGAATCTGGAAAGATAAAAACGGCGCGAAGCAAGAAGATACTCAATTTCACAACATTGTTGTTTTTGCTCAACAAGCCGAGATCGTTGCTCAATACTTGAAGAAAGGGCAATCAGCGCTCGTCGAAGGTCGGATTCAGAATCGGAGTTGGGACGCCCCGGACGGGACCAAGAAATATCGTTCCGAAATTGTCGCCGATCGGGTGCAGTTCGGGCCGAAAGCCGGAGGCTTTACTTCTGGTGGTGGCGGGGCGAGTGGCGGTGGTGCGAGCAGTGGTGGTAGTCGCGGAAGTGCGGTAGATGGAGTTGATACTGGTGGTGCTGGTCCTAATCCCGCCGAACCAATCAAGACCATTCAATATCCGGATGAAGAAATTAATCCCGCCGATATTCCCTTTTAATTATGAAATTTTGTCACTTTTGCAACAACAATATCAAAAACATCGATTACAAAGATGTCGAAACCCTACGGCGCTTTCTTGATCCTCACGCTCGCATTGGCAATCATCGGCGCACCGGCGTTTGTGCCTCGCATCAACGCAAACTCTCCACCGCTGTCAAACGTGCCCGCTTCCTCGCCCTTCTACCCTTTATTGCGCGGTAGATTTATGAAATACCAAAACACTTTACAAAAAGGAAAAGTTCGCTTCATTATCTTCAAAGAAGACGATGTTTGGTTTGGTGCCGGACTCGAGTTTAATATTGTTGTCGAGGGTGAATCTCGGGAGGAGGCGGTTAATAATTTGTTTAATGCTGTTAACGGTTACATCAATTCTGCCAGAAAAATAAAAGCCCGACCGCATATTTTAAATCAGATTACAGATTCGGAGTATGAGGATCTTTGGTTTAAACTAAATAACAACAAACCGATTCCTTCACCTTATCAAGAGGTTAGTTTTGGAACACAGTTGCTCGCTAATGCCTAGAGGAGTTTTTAATTGGACCTTCGACGACGTTACCCGTTTCTTAAAAGAAAATAATTTTGTCTTAAATCATGTTGAAGGTAGTCACCATTTCTTTTTTGGCCATCAAGGAGGTATCCCAAGGCAAGTGCAGGTGCAATTTCATGGTAGGAAATCCTTGAAACCTCGGACGCTTAAAAGCATCATCACCCAATCTGGCATTTCCAAAGACGAGTGGCTAAAGTGACGACTCTTCTTCCTCGCCCGGTAGGTTTGCAAAATATATCGGGATATGCTAGTTTCGTAAATGGTGGTAGGACTAGTCGTTCGGCTAGTTCAAACAAATGGTCTTTGAACAGGAGAAGACGATGACGACTCAAGCACCGGTCAGTTTTTCACTAGCAACTCCTCTCTTTCTTGAAGAGATAGTCAAGGAACTTTCACAGAGATCAAAACAGGGACTAAAATCTGTCGTCGAGAGAATCTGCGACAATATCATCGCAGATCTCAATGGTCTTTGTGAGTTGGTTAAGAAAGGTGGTGGGGATGAGATCGGTAAATTTCGAGAGGTTATTGTCTCGTGTTCCGATTTACTTTCACAGGGAAAAGGACCAGCTGTAAAAACAAAAGTTGGTTTGGGTCTAGGTTACAGATTCCTTGGTTTGGGTTTTCTCGAAAATGCTATCATCGCCGCCTTGAAAGTACGGTTTCTCAAAATGGGAGCTTCTGTTACAAAAATAGAAGAAGGCGGTAGCACAGCGACTTACTCAACCTCGGGCGAATCGTTCTCGACATCAGATGGAACATACGAGCTTACTCATACTCATAGCTGGTTCGTCAAAAAAATAGTCGATGCGTAGTACCAACCCCAGACGAAGACCTCAATTCGTTTGGGGTTTTCGTTTGCCGAAATAAATCACCGGTACTTACAAAATCCACGATCGTGGATTAATTAAGATCAAGGTCAAAATCATTTTTTTATTTCCTCTCCACCCGCCCATCCACAGATGGTCGGGCAGGCATATTCGTCCGTATCATTATTTTCTTTCGACGTATTCGCCTGTCTCCGTATTTACAATCACCGTGTCGCCTTGGTTGATGAACATCGGTGTGTTGATGGTGAGACCGGTTTCGAGGACGACTTGTTTGACGCCACCCGAGACGGTATTCCCACGCACGGCGGGCGCCGCTTCTTTAACTTTCAACTCCAGTTTAATTGGGATTTTAAGACCGACAAATCTTTCCTTAAATATCTGGAGTTTCAAGATGGAGTTCGGCTTCACGAAAACAATTTTGTCTTGCACTTTATCCGATTCCAGTTTAAAGCGTTTAGATTTGTCATTCACTTCGCAGAACCAATATTCATTTTTGTTATTGTAAAGATAAATAATTTCGCGCTCCTCGATCTCGGCTTCGTCCACTTTATCGCTAACCGCGAACGAGTGTTCACGCACGCCACCGGTGATTAAGTTTTTCAATTTGGTCGCGTTAACCGGCTTCCGTTGTTGCTTGCGGAAAACATGCGCTTCCAGCACTTCGTAGGGTTCGCCGTCGAGGACAATAAACTTTTTCGGCTTAATGTCGTTATAATCGAGCATGAAAATTATTGGGTCGGTTCGGCAAGTTTAGCCCGCACTAATTTTAAGATCTCGCGATGAAGGGAGGGATTATCCTTAAGAAAGGTGCGGGCGGCATCGTAACCTCGGCCGAGCTTCACTTCCTCGTCCACCTTTTTGCCATCCGCGCCTATGGCTTGATAACTGTAACTCGAACCGCTTTTTGCCACTACCCCGTGCTTCTCGGCAAGCGCTAGGAGTTCGCCTTCCGGCGAGATGCCTTCGTTATATAAAATATCAAACTCCGCCATTCGAAACGGCGCCGCCACTTTATTTTTGACCACCTTGACGCGCACCCGCCCGCCGACGATTTCTTCGCCTTTTTTAATTTGGGCAATGCGTCGGATGTCGAGTCGGACCGAAGAATAGAATTTCAGCGCCTTCCCGCCCGGTGTGGTTTCAGGATTGCCGAACATCACGCCGATCTGCATGCGAATTTGGTTGATAAAAATCACAACCGTTTTCGACCGCGCGACAATTGCGGTCATCTTGCGAAGCGCTTGCGACATTAATCGCGCCTGTTTGCCAACATGATACGCGCCGACATCGCCCTCAATCTCATCCTTCGGTGTCAAAGCGGCGACCGAGTCAATGACAATCACGTCCACCTTGCCGGAGCGCACTAGCGACTCGGAAATTTCCAGCGCTTGCTCACCATAGTCGGGTTGGGAGATGAAGAGGTCGTCAACTTTCACGCCGATCTTCCGGGAATAATCGGGGTCAAGGGCGTGCTCGGCATCAATGAAAGCGCAAATCCCGCCGGCGCGCTGGGCTTCGGCGATGATGTGGAGCGCCAACGTTGTTTTGCCGGATGACTCCGGTCCGTAAATTTCAATCACCCGCCCGCGCGGGACACCGCCGATGCCCAAGGCGACATCCAGTCCGATCGAGCCGGTTGAGATGGCGCCGATGCCCACCTTCGGCTTGTCGCCGAGTTTCATAATCGCGCCGTCGCCGTATTTACCCTGGATATTTTTGATCGCGTTTTCCAGACTGCCGTTAGTTTCTTTTGGTTCAGTTATTTTTTTAGCCATAATTTATTTGTCGGATTTATTAATCTGTAGCTTTTCCTTACAAAAATTGATTAAATAATTATAAGCGGGTGGCGCGGTGGCGATGAATTTAGAGAGTAAGGAAAAGCGAATGTCGAGATATTCGTGAGCTAAGATGTTTCGCATATGAGTAAACTCAGCTAAACTCTCGGCTATTACTTTATCAAAATTAGGAAGAAAAGCCAAATCTTGCAAAATTGATTTGTAGGTTTGCGGTATTGAGCGTTTGGCCGACGCTAACAAAATTTGGGCAATATCAATACTGGAATTAACAATGTTTTCAGCCCAACGTTCAAGTGCGCGTTTAAGCATCACATCGTGTTGATAATCTTGTTGAGTCGCGGTCGAAAATCTTTTAAAGTCTACGGTCTCGTGACTAAGAAAATCGATTAGGCGTTCCAGGCGATCACGATCAATCGGCGATAACGATTTTGAACGTTCTTTAATGGCAACAAATCTGGAAACAAAATTTCTAAAATCTTCGGCCAAAATACTGATGGCCAATTGCAAACGAATCAAAAGGTTGTCGTTACGAGAAAAAAGTTTCAGCCCTTGATTAATGACGGAGAAAAAAATCTCAACCGAAGCCCGATTCAATACAACTAGATCAGTCTCCCGTTTGGTTATTTTCTCAATGTCCGACCAGATCTCCGATTCACCGGGATATTCACTCTTGGCTTCATACTCTAGCCCCGGTGTTTTAGGAGTAAAGTAGACTCCGATATCAACATCGGAATCCAAGTGGGTCGTCCCCTTAACGACCGAGCCAAACAAATAAGCGAAAGCGACATCGTCTCGTTTTTTGAAGTAGTCGGTCAATTCAGCAGTTAATTTTTTGATATCCATAGTAACTCCAATTTTTTCTCTACCTGCCGACCGAAACGATCTTCGCCGTTGAGCTGGATTATATTATAGCCCCGCGCCAGAAGCAATTGACTTTCGAAACGCCCTGTGTGATCGGTGATGAGCTTGTCGCCGTTTAGAAAAAGTTTGGCGATTTGTTCGGTTCGACCGGCGATGATGACTAGCGGGGAAGTTAGACTCGAACCATTGGCGGGCGAGTCAATGATGATATCGGGTCGGTTGATTAAGTTGCGCATTTGATACGAACCATAACCGAGCACTAGCAAAAAGAAAGTGGTAATTAAAAGATATTTGAGTTTAGTTCGCGCGATCATAATCATCGGTCGTCTCGGGCATAATCATCGCGTCGGTGACTGATTCGCCGCGGCCGAAGACCTCGCGGGTTTTCGCGCCTTCGCCCGGGCCGACCACTTGATGTTCCTCCAGCATGTCGAGAATTCGGGCGGCGCGGGCGTAACCGATTTTTAGCCGGCGCTGAAGGAAGGTTGCCGAGGCCTTACCGGTCTCGAGCACTAACGCGCGCGCTTCTTCGTAGAGCGGATCATCCGTGTCGGCGCCGCTCTCGTCATTGGCAATCGTTATCCCGCTGTCGCTTTCGCCGATCGCAATCTCGTCGCCTAATTCATCGCCATAATGGGCGGCGAGCCACTTAACCACTTCTTTCACTTCGCGTTCGGAGATGAAAGCGGATTGAAGACGGAGCGGTTTCGACATATCGCCGGCGAGGTAGAGCATATCGCCGGCGCCCAAGAGTTTTTCGGCGCCGCCCATATCGAGAATCGTTCGCGAATCAATTTGGGAAGCGACTTGGAGCGCAATGCGGGAGGGGATGTTGGCTTTAATCAAACCGGTAATTATTTCCACCGACGGGCGTTGAGTGGAGAGGATGAGATGAATGCCGACCGCGCGCGACATTTGCGCCAAGCGAACAATTGCCGCCTCGAGCTCGCGCGGGTAGGTTGCCATGATGTCGGCGAGTTCATCAATCACAATGACGATGTAGGGCATGGCCTCATCAGTCTCGCTGGCAGTCTGATTATAAGACAAAATATCTCGCGCGTGATGTTTCTCCAATTCAACATATCGCCGTTCCATTTCTTTAATTGCCCATTTGAGCGCGAGGATGGCTTTCTTGGGATCGGTGATGACTGGCGTGAGGAGGTGAGGGGTTTTGTTGTAAATGGTCAACTCGACGCGCTTCGGGTCAATCATAATTATTCGCAGAGACTCGGGCGGATTGCGATAGAGCAGGGAGACGATGAAAGTATGAATGACCACCGACTTGCCCGAACCCGTCGCGCCGGCGATGAGGAAATGGGGTGCCTTGGCGAGATTGCCGAAATGCGCCGGGCCCGAGATGCCTCGACCCAAAGAGACTAGGAGAGAGTGAGGCGAGTCAACGAAATCGCGCGAGGCGAGAATGGACGCGAGTCCGACGATGGACTTGGTGTTATTGGGAATCTCGATGCCGACGAGCGACCGACCCGGGATCGGCGCTTCAATGCGCAAGGGGTGAGCCGCGAGCGCGAGGGACAAATCATTTTGAAGCGCGACGATCCGCGAGAGCTTGACGCCTTCGGCGGGCTTCAGAGCGTAGCGGGTGATAGATGGTCCGATCGAGACCTCATCCATCTCAACGATGATGCCGAAGTTCTGCAAAGTGCGTTTAATGATCGTAGTGTTACCCTTGATATCGCCTGCGCCCGGTTTGCCGGTGTCGCGTTCGAGAATTGATAGAGGCGGCGCCTCAAAAGTTTTCGATCGGCGGCGAGCGAGTTTGCCGATCAACGCGCCGAAGCCCGCCTCGCCGTCGGGCAGGCCGGTTTCGTCATCGGGACTGGAAGTCGGACTTCCACTTGGAAGTCCGACTTCCAAGTTGGCGGTGCCGGTTGGCAAGGTCGAACCTTTAGATTCAGATGCCCAAGGTTCGACCTTGCCAACTTCCCCAATAATAGTTGGCAAGTTTTCTTTTTTCTTTTTTGACCACCACGCGTTGATTGGTCGACCGAAGAATGTCCACTGGAGCGTGAACGAGGTATCGAAAACGATTAAGGTGGCGATCACGATAACCGCGCCGAGAAATAAAATACTGATGTAGGTGTCAAATAATTTAAGTAATGGTAGAGAAATAAAGTAGCCAATTTTTCCACCCGTTGGATTTCCGCCTGCCCGGACGAGTGCTTCGGACGGGAAGATGACAGTAATCAAACCCAGCAAACCGAAGAAAAGAATTAGACCGCCGATCAAGCGGTTGCCGATAATGTTTGGCCGGACGGGTCGAAGGAAAGAAATTCCTAGCAGGATTAAACACATCGGAAAGAGGAAATAACCATAGCCGAAAATAGACATACCCGCGCGATACAGAATTCGCCCCGCCGCGCCGGCAATCCCCGTGCTGGCGAGAAGAAAGAAAATTGCCAGAGCGCCAGCGATGACCGCTAAGACGCCTTGTTTCGTTTCGTCTTTAAGATCAAGTCGTTTTTTCTTCGGCTCCAATTGTTTTTTCACCAACAAATTATAGCACAGATAAACACTCGGTGTTGGGGCATCTTTAACACCGAGTGTTGCAAAACTCCTTGTCCTATATATAATCAGAGACATGGTAGAGACAAAACCTCAAAAGGACACTCGCCAACCATTAGCCAGCGTAAAAGACACTATTAAAGACAAAGCTGACAAGCTTTGCTCGGCAATGTATCTGGTGACTAATTTCCTAGCTGATTCGGATCAAATTAAGTGGCGATTAAGGACAAAAGCGCTTGATCTCAAGGACAACTTAACACTCGGTGTTAAGGAAACCCCAACACCGAGTGTTAGTGTTGTCGTGCCGGTGGAAATAATTTTGTCTCATATCCGCGAGATTCTTTCGCTGATAGACATTGCTGTCCTTGATTGTCGCGCCTCGGTGATGAACTTCACCATTCTTCGCGATGGGTATCGCAGTTTACAACAAGAGTTTCAAAATTATGTGGCGGGGGATTGGTATAAAAACTTTCTTCAATTGCCTATAGCTACTAAAACTATCAATTTAAGCCCCCAAATTAGCCCTAAAATTAATTCTGGCGATAATCGCCGCGAGAAAATTCTATCGTTCATTAAACAGCACAATTGGTCATCCATTAAAGAGATTGCCCAGTTTATTCCCGGCGTCAGCAGTAAAACGGTTCAGCGCGAACTCGCCGAGCTAGTGCGTGCCGGCGCCCTGAAGAAAACGGGCGAACGGCGCTGGAGCTCCTACGGAATTGCTGTCTAAAAACACTCGATGTTAAGGGAGCCCCAACATCGAGTGTTGTGTTGACAGCTATTTCCAACCGCGCTACACTCATCAGTAGGCTTGCCCCGAGCGGTTTACTCCGAGCGTTGTCGAGGAGAGTCGAGGGGTTATCCACATTGCGTCATTTTGCAAGGTGGTGTGCCATGTACTATAATTATCACGCGTTCTTTGACAAAAAAATATTCCGCTTATTTTCGTTTATAATTTTCCGTATAGCCGTGCGACACCGCTTGACCCCTTCATTCTTACTAAAGCCCTTATCCTTCCACTGCGGTGGATCGGTGGGGGATTTAGAAATTAGCAAAGTCATTATTAGTTAATAGTTAATTATTAGTAATCGATTATTATGAGTATGAAAAAGATTTTTATTGGTTTCGCCGTCGTCGCGCTTTTGCTCGGAGTGTCAGCCATTCCGGCTAAGGCTCTGACGATTGATGAACTTATGGCGCAGATCGCTGTCTTGACCGCGCAGATAAA
>JAZDGA010000025.1:0-2012 GCA_043807405.1 Candidatus Vogelbacteria bacterium
CCGATCTTGGTCTCGAATTAAGCGAAAAAGCCAAAAGGAGATTAAGAGCTGTTAGAAAACAAAATGGCGCGACTATCCCATTTTCTCAAATTTGTAATAAATACTGTTTGTGCTAACCTACATTATCTAAATTATGCCAATAACCAAATCAGCCAAGAAGGCCATGCGCGCGTCTCGCCGTAAGCGGGTGTTTAATCTGCGGCGGAAAAAAGCGATTCGCGAGGAGTGGAAAGAGTTAGCGAAGATCGTCACACTTGGCGATGACAAAAAATCCGCCCAGCAACTCTCGACGGTTTATCAAGTGCTGGATAAAGCGCTCAAGCGCGGAATCATTAAAAAATCCGCCGCCGCTCGGCGCAAATCTCAAGCGGCGCGATCGCTAGGTAAAATAACAAAATAATATGTCAATGGTTACTGTCACAAATAAATATCAAATTATTATTCCCACAGCATTACGCCGACGGGTACAAGTACACATCGGCGATGTTTTAGAGGCAAATGTTGAAAGTGGTAAAATTACTTTCGCGCCAAAATTCCCCATCGATCGCGATATTGCCGAGGGTTTAGAAGATCTCCATCAAGGTCGAGTAACTGGCCCTTTTGAGACGGCCGAGGAAATGACCGTTTCTCTCAAACAAGGGATTAAAAGGATTGCTAGCTGTAAACAGAAATAATTTCGTATGTGATGAAACTCGAATACACCGATAAGTTTCTCAAAACTTTAGCCGTCCTTCCTTCACCAATACGGAAAACTTTTTATAAACAGGCGCAGTTTCTCGCTCAAAATCTTAGGTATCCCTCTCTGCGATCAAAGAAATATGACGAGGCGAATGATATTTGGCAGGCCAGAATAAATAAAGATTGGCGTTTTTTCTTCAAGATCGAGGGCGATATTTACTCGCTGGTTAGCATTGGTCCGCATCCCCAATAAAATACTATTTATCACTCACTCCACTCGTTCGAAACGCGGCGGAGCCACACCGCTGACAATTTCAAGTTTTTCTTTGGCGGCAAATTCTTAAAATTATGAATTCAAACACCAACTTCCAAAACTTCTTTACCCCAATACGACTTAAAATATGTTCTCATTTCATTAAAGGAAATGAATATATTTTTCTGACTCATAGGATTAAAAATTTTTCTTCCCCCAACATCCTAGCACATTATGTCCCCGCGAGGAATCGAACCTCGATCATGAGCTCCGCAAGCTCACATTCTATCCGTTGAACTACGGGGACGGCTTATTTACACCTACAGATATTCGGCCAGAAGATCAATCACGGTTGGCCGATGAGGTTCCTCCGGCAAGAAGTCAAGAAGGAAAGCGCGAAGCGTCTCGTGATTAACCTCTTCGGCGAGCGGGAGATGAATGTGAGGCATCAGAAGTTTCTCGGATTGAATGATAATCTTCCGTTCATCCTCGTGATCGTGAAGCCAGAAGGAGCGGAGCGTGTGATAAGGGAAAAGATTATTATGAATCTGAATCCCGCGCCGGCTCACCGACACTTTAATTATTTTCGGACGGCGCTTGGCGTAGAGCATTAAGGTCGAAGTGCCGAGGAGAACTAAAATCGCCAAGAGGAAATTTTTCGTGACAATTGCCCAGACTACAAGTACGAGCGCGACAAAGCCCACTAACCAATACCAATTACTTGATCGTTCGCGATGCTCATATTCAAGCGTTTCCCATTCGATGATCATAGTTCAATTATACTATAGTTCTTCAAAGTTTCTCAATTTCTTTCAAGTCTTTGTCGGGAATATAGAGAATTAATAAGCCGACAATAATCCCACCAAAGGCGGTCCAGAAATGACTTTGACCAAAAAACTCAATGTCTATCGCATCCAAAATATACCAAATGCCTCGCCAAATAAGCACCAGACCGATCACGATTGAGAAGTCTCGGGCAAAATGGCGAATCGTCAAATTTTTATCTTTTTTCATAGATTTCTATTATATACTATTTCGGCGATTTTGTGACCTTTATAAATTGGTGGCACTCTTTTTTTAA
>JAZDGA010000026.1:0-102226 GCA_043807405.1 Candidatus Vogelbacteria bacterium
TAGAGGTGGTATACTTTGTTTCGTAGGTTGTGGTAAATTGTGATTCCGGTTTTTAACATGGTAACTTTGACAGCGTGACCTTGCGGCCACGCTGTCATTGTATTCTAGTTTTCAATTTGATGCATTTCGTAATTCAAAGTAGGGTAGAAATTAGAAATTGGGTTTCCTAAACGACGTAGTTTTGGAAATAAGAATGATCTTTTGTTGAAAGGATTGGTGTCTAGTGATGATTTTGTCTTTTGGCCTTGCTACTTTTTGTGCAGTTATTTCTGGAGGTGCTGTGGAAATTGGTGTGACAGATGGAGCTCCAAATGCGCATGCCTTTTTAGGTTTAGCTGTAACTATGGGGATTATGGCACTCGGTTTGTATGTGATTTCTGCAACCTTGTTGATTGCTGAAAAGTTAAAAAAGGGGTAGCACCACAATTTTGCAACAGTCAAAAACCGAAATTGAAGCCCTCGACGCGCGAGGGTTTTTTTATGTTCAAAAACTCGTATGCGAAATAGCACACGGGTCGTGAATTATTTAGCATAGAAACATTTGCCATTAAAATTAACTAGGTGAAGAATTTGAGGATGTCGCTGTAAGTAACGAGAAGCATTAACCCCATAAGAAGAACAAAGCCAGTGAGATTAACGGCGTTGGCGACCGTCGGCTTAATAGGCGAACCTTTAATTTTCTCAATGAGCAAGAAAAGTAGCCGCCCGCCGTCGAGAGCGGGAATCGGGAGGAGGTTCAAGATGGCTAAATTAATTGAGAGAATGGCGGTAAAGAAAAGGAGATAACCAAAACCGAGCGCTGACGCATCGCCGACAAGACCAACCAGGCCGACCGGACCAGTCACTTGATCGAGTGTCCCCTTCTGCCCACCGATAAGACCCCCGAGGAAAGAGGTCAAACCGACGACCGTGCTTTTCGTCAGATGCCAGAGACTTTGCGTTCCGGCAACAATCGCGCGATGAAGAGGCAGGTGGAGATTGCCAATAATCTCTAGCCCAACTCCAATGACCGGTCCGCCGTCTGGACCAATGTTCGCTGGCCGAAGCGCTCGTTCGGCAATAGTCGGTTTGATGTTTGGACTGTGCGCGCGAATATAGCCAACAATAATTTCGGAAGCGGGGTGGGTGGCGACAAACGATTGAATTGTTTCAATTGTCGGCTGACTTAATTTTTCGTTGTTTACTCGAAGATGCACAATCCGATCCCCCACCGAGAGTTCAGCTAAAGCGGCCGGCGAATTCGGTTTAATCGCCACAACGGTCACTTGAGGATTATCCAGAGTATAGCCCGCCGGCACCGAACCTATTTCAGCGGGCAAGCCGGTCGTCGAAAAAGCGATGATGAGCAGAAGCCAAGCGAGCGCGAGATTCATGGTGACCCCCGCCACCAGCACCAGCGCTTGCACCCATTTGGGTTGAGCGCTAATTGCTCGCGCGCGGTCGGCGCCAGTTAGAGATTCTTCATCGGGGTTCTCGCCGTGAATCTTGACGAAACCGCCGAAAGGAATGAGATTAAGCGAGTAAGTCGTCTCCCCTCGTCGAAGGCCGAGGAGGCGGGGCGGGAAACCGAGACCGAATTCATCTACTCGAATCCCCGCTTTTTTCGCCACGAAGAAATGACCAACTTCGTGGGATAAAATCAAGAGACCAAGAATGATTAGGAAGATAATAATAGTCATTGGTTAAAATCGGGCAATTTAATTTAAAATTTCCGCCTCTTTTTTCGCCATAACTTCTTCTAGGGTTTTATTGTTGGCCTCAACAATTTTTTGCAATTCGTCTTTGGCCCGAAATTTATCGTCTTCGGCTAAAGTGCCCGTGCGCTCGGCGTCTTGAACGGCGCTCCAAACCTTATCGCGAGCTTGGCGCACTGCGACCCGCGCTTCTTCGAATTTGCCTTTAACCACTTTTAGCAAACGCGCGCGACTCTCAGTGGTCAATTCGGGAAAAATAACCCGAATTCCAGTTTGGTCACTGCTGATGGAAACACCAAGATTTTGGGCGGTGATCGCATTTTCAACTTCCTTCATTTGGGTTTTGTCCCACGGCGTGATTCGGAGCGTGCGCGCGTCTTCAATCGTGATGGCCGCCATTTGCTTGAGCGGAAGTTTACTGCCATAGGTTTTCACCTCTACCCCATCAAGCAGGAAGGGGGTGGCGCGCCCCGTCCGGACACTATGGTATTCATTCTTTAACCACGCCTCGGTTTCCTTAAGTTTCGCTTTAATTGGATTAAAATCGTAGGTCATATTATCTGTTATTCTACCATAATCGGTAAAGTAAACGCTAGATACTCGAAAATTAGACGGGCCGAAAAAGCGGGATTGGCGAAATAAGGGCGAACAGCATTGATTTCCGTTAAAGCTTTTTCGGGGAAAGGTTTTGACTGATGGGCGATTTTTTCCAGGGCGTTAAAGAAATTAATCCACTCGTCTCGCTCCATTTCACTTTTCACCTTTCTATCAATCAACGCTAAACGACCAGCCGGCATGGCGAAGAGAAATTCCGAAGCTTGAGCTTGAACCTCACTCGGCTTTTCTTCCACTTCGGCTTCGCTTGGGTGTTCAATAATCACCAGGCGCGACTGAAGCGTGGGAAGAAAATCAGCGGCCTTGTTGCCTAAAAGAAAAAAGTGAAGACCCGCGCGCGGATCTTCGAACAATTTAAGCAAGGCGTTCTGCGCTTCGGGCGTATAACTTTTAGCCGTAAGCACAACCAATTCTCGTTGGCCGTTCCAGTTGCGTCGCATGCTTCGTTCGACCAGCCGGTGACTCTCGTTAATTCCAAAAGTTTCGTAATTTTCCCAAACGGTGGTCGTATCATTTCCCAGCGCCTGGAGAGTTTTGGCGAGAGCAAGAAGAATCACCTTTCGTTCACCGATAATTAAATAACCATGATGAAGAAAGCTCGTGTTTTTATAAGTTTCGATTAGTTGTTTAAACATTATGCTTTATTGTAGCAGACTGTGGTAACAATCACCAAAAATCTTTATTTTAAGTCATATTTTAGACGGCACCTCCCACAATCCGGAAAATCGCTTGACAAGATTTAGTATTCGTGTATAATGGTGCGTAGAAATTGAGATTTCAAATTAAATAAATAGAATGAGTTTCCTGGCTAACGAGGTGCAAGCTTGGAAATGAAATCTCAATTTGTCCCTCCTCCTTCCCGCTTATAAGCCGGAGGTAAGCAAGGGATTGGTGGTAAACGAGATGCTACGTCGATTCATCCGCCACCAGATGAATTGACCGTTGCGGTGAAGATGGAAAAGGTCGAGCATCGAACGCTAGACCATCCAAACCCCAACGATTACTGAAACGAGTGATTCGATGCCGGGTTGCTACTTGCTCGTTATCAAGGAGTTGCCGGAGTCAAAATCCCGACTCTCAAGAAAACGCTTCGCTGTGTCGCGATAAACAAGGATGCGTGGGTCCCCTGAAATCACTTCGTGTGACTTCAGGGGTTTTTATACATTTTATTTCTCGTGACTAACGACAATCATTATTCCATCCTTACACGATCGTGAGGAGTTGGTATAACTATTTTCTTTTTTTATTTTTCGTGCTGGAGGATGATCGTGAGTAATTCCTCGGCGATAACGCGGGCGGCGTCGGGACGGGCAAAAGTTTTGGCGCCAGCGCGCATTTTGGCAAGTAATTCGGGGTTGCTAATTAAACGGAGAATTTCTGATTGCAAAACAGAAGGGGTCAGATTCCCCTGCTCGATGACAATCGCTCCGCCGGTTCGCGCATAAGTGAAAGCGTTGATTCGTTGATCGTGACTGATTGATTCAGGAATGGGAATCAGGATTGCCGGCAAGCCCCACTGGGCAAATTCAAAAATCGCCGAGCCGGCGCGCGAAACGACAATCGCCGAAGCGCCGGCCACCATGCGAATCGCCGAACTATTAAGAAAACCCATAATTTTATACCGCGCTCTAAATTGAGATTTCTCCAAAACGATCGACGCCCGTTGAGTCACTTCGGTTAAATTATTTTGACCCACCTGATGAACAATTTGGCATTTCTCCAATAGGGCTGGCAAAACATCGAGCAAGGTTTCGTTAATCGCCGACGCTCCCTGCGAACCGCCAGTCACATAAACAATCGGCAACTCCGGTTCGAGATCCAAGAATTCGCGAGCGCCCTGCGCGAGCGGATAAAGCAAGTCTTGACGAATCGGGTTGCCGGTCACGGCAATGCGCTGGCGTTTTTCTTCGGGGAAAAAAGCGATGGCTTCCGAATAAGCTAGCGCGATCCGCACCGCGCTTCGCGCGGCGAAGTGGTTGACTCGCCCCGGGCGAGAATCCGATTCATGAACAAAAATTGGGATTCGCAATAAGCGCGCGGCAAAAACCACCGGGAAACTGGCGTAACCGCCCTTGCAAAATACCAGATCGGGATAAATCGAATAGAGTTTAAAAATCGCTTCAATAATGCCGAGGCCGGCTTGGATAAAATCGGGAATAATCCGAAGCGAGAAATAGCGCCGCAGGCGGCCGGCGCGAACGCGCCGGAACTCGATCTGGTTCTCAAACAACGCCCGTTCGTCGTAGGGATTGTCGGACAGGAAATAATATTTAAGATTGATCAACTTGCGCTCGCGCGCCACCACGGCGAGCGCCTCCACCACGGCGATAATCGGATAGAAGTGCCCCGCCGTCCCCCCGCCCGTAAAAACAATTTTCATATCAGCAGTTTAACATAAAAGCCGTTTCAAATCTCGTTTCGTCCCCTCGGTTTTTGGAATGATCGGGATGTTCATTTCTTTCGCGAGTAAAATTTCCTTTTCCATTCCGGCCGATATTCGATCACCGAACAACCATAATTCGTCCACGTATCGCCGATGGAAACACTCATGATTGGCTTCCATTCCAAGTTCTCGATCCTCAATAATTTCATCATCAAGATATTGAAGCGAGATTAAATAAGGCGCAACTGGAATTATATCTTTAGTGTGCACCTTGGCGCATATTTTTAAAACTTTTTTGATATTGCTTTTCACCTCTCCCCTATTTCCCCTAATTGGATGTCCAACAAAAACCGTTTTCTTTTTCATATTTGGGAATTGAAAATCAAGCTTTTTAAATCTCTTAATGGATACTTCTCAATCACAACCCAGTTATTCCAAACTTGTAAAATCTTACCGTCCCATTCTAAAAAATCAAAAGGTCCGGTAGTAGTTCTGAAATAGGAATAAATCTTATCATCTTGAGATTGTAGAATTTTATAGTTCATAGTTTTGAGTTAGTAATTTTTTCTATAAAACCTTTTGCCATAAGTTGAAGTGTTTCTTCATCTAGATTTTGAAGATTTTCCCATAATTGAAATGTTTGATAATTTTCGTCCTCTGAAATCATTTGCCACTCGTTTGGTTCAATTTCAACAAAATCATCATCTTCTTCGGTATATTCTTTATTCATAACTAAAAATGGAAAGTAAAATTCCTTATGCTCATCCAAATACTTTAAAATTTTTAAAGCTAATTCTCTACTGATGTTCATACTTAATTTTTGATCAAGTAAAAATTAAAGTCAACTATCTAACTCGATATGTTCCCCTACCAACAAATTCAAGATAACCTTTGTCGCGCAACACTTGCAATTGTTGGCGTATTTTATCTTTTATGTGTTTGTTTTCGGGATGAAGTTTACTTAATTCATCTTCAAAAATATAAATATCATCAAGCATAAACTTTGGTTTGCCGAGTTTTTCAATACTTCGCATAACATCGAGTAACCATCCCTTTGCTGACACTTCTTTCTCTTCACGCAAGAATAAAGTTTTTTGCCATTCAGCAAGCACTTTTTCTCTTGGCTCAATTTGTTTATTTTTTATGAAAAAGATTTTGCCGGTTTGTGGAATACTTTGTAACAAAATGTTGCATCCAACCCAACCGGCACGGCGTGCAGTTGTCGCAAGGGGTTTTCTTTCCTCAATGATTTCTGGAACGAAAAAATGTTTTGGAATAACAAGAAAATTTATTACTTCAAGGTTTGAACGATCGTAGCTCAGTAGGAAAAAATTCGGACTGTTGTTACTTGTAAGCCGTTCAAGCATCGTACGATAGGCGCCATCAACAATTTTCGTACCGATTGTGCTTTGCTTGCTTTTCAATTCATAATCCTCGTGACAATTGTTGCAATAAAAATCTCCGACAGGTTTGTTGTGTCGATACTTTTCTAAATTAATATATCCACAATTCGGGCAGAAAATAGAATTTCCAACCCACTCTTCCGTTAAAACACGTGCCTTTTGCGATGCGCTTTTATAATTAGTGGCAAGTTGTTGGTCAAAAATCAATTTCATTCAATTAGTGCGCGATGATCGAGCAATGTTCATTATAATACCACAGCTGAGCAGAGAAAACAGAAGCGCGCTCCCGCCGTGACTGACGAATAAGAGCGGGATGCCGGTCAAGGGCAAAAGACCGAGCATTGAAGCCATATTAATGAATGCTCCCGTGGCTAATAAAACAGTCAGACCAACTGCCAATAATTGTCCAAAACGATCGGGTGCGCGGGAAGCAATTCTCAAGCCCCAAAAAACAAACCAAGTGAAAGCAAAAACGAGAGCGACACTACCGAGCAGGCCGAATTCTTCGGCGGTAACGGCGAAAATAGAATCTCCAATCGGTTCGGGCAAAGAATTAAATTTCTGAAGACTTTGGCCGAAACCTCGACCAGTTAGTTGGCCGGAACCAATCGCCAGCAAGGATTTATTAATTTGCCAAGCGGAAGAATCTTTCTTTTCCTCCGGATTTAAAAAGGTAAAAATTCGTTCACGGGCATAAGGATTAATCGAAATAACTACCGTGAGACCGACACCGGCAATTAAAAGAAGCGCGCTAAGTTGTCGCCATTTCGCTCCGGCCGCGAAAAACATCGCCACGGCTGAACTGAAAAGAACAGCAAAGGTTCCGATGTCCGGTTGAGCGATAAGCAGTGCCCCAGCTAAACCAACCAAGAGTAAGAACGGTAAAAATCCCGACTGCCAAGTGGTAACGCGCTCGCGAATTTTTGCTAACCAAGCGGCGAGATAAATAACGAAGCCGAATTTTAGCAATTCTGACGGTTGGAAAGTTCTCGAACCAAGCTCGAGCCAACGGTAAGCGCCGCCAGATTTAATTCCTAAATTGGGAATAAAAACTAACACTGTTAATCCAAAAGAAATAAACAATAACCAGACTGCGATTTTGCGCCAATAATGATACGGGAGTCGGCCGAGCAAGATAAACCCCGTTAGACCAAGAATCAACACCGAGAATTGATTCCAGACGATTCGACTATAACTGGCTCCCCCACCGCTCAAGAGACCAAGCGCGGCGGAAGAAAAAATTAAGAACCCCGCCAAAGTCAGTACCAAAATAAAAAAGAAGAAACGGCGACTTTGTCTTCGGGCCAAAGAAATCATTTTAGCGGCCGATTAAAGTAATAATCATCCCCACCACCGCCATGATCACACCGATGATCCAGTAACGCATTACCACTTTCGCCGGCGACCAACCCAACGCCTCGAAATGATGATGCAACGGCGCCACGAGAAAAACTTTTTTCCCGTGACGAAATTTTTTCGAACCCAATTGAATGACGTTCACCAACACCGTCGCAAAAAGGGGGAAGGCAATAATTGGCAACGTGACTACCGATTCGGTAAGAAAAACGACAATCGTGAGCGCGGTAGTTAGCCCTAGAATACCCGTTTCCGACATATAAAAGCGCGCTGGCGGGATATTGAACCACAAAAAAGCTAAAATGGCGCCAGTCATCACGGCGCAAAAAGCGGCCAGGTCAATCTGATTTTGGAAAAAAGCGATCCCCGCATAAGCGCCAAAAATAATCGCCATCACGCCACCGGCTAAACCATCGAGACCATCAATCACGCTACTCGTAAAAAGAAAAACCATTACCAAAACGAAAAAGGGAATAATCAGCCAACCAATCACCAGCTCACCGCTGAAGGGAATGTCGATCGAGGAGCGACCAAGTTTGAAATAGAACCACAGCGCGCCCAGAACGCCGAGAAGCGTAACCAAGAGAAGTCGCCGGCGAAAAGATAAACCCCCGAGTGAGCTTCTAATTTCTAACCAATCATCGGCCAATCCAATTAGCGATGCGACGATTAAAGTGAAGAGCGGTAACCAAGTTTGATTACGACTTAGAAAAGTCAGTTTCTCGGTTAACAAAGTTGGATAAAAAATAGTGGCGAGAGCAAAAATGCCAGTGGTCAAACCGGCGCTCACCCAAATAATTATTCCGCCGAGACGGGGCGTTCCAACTTCGCGCGTGCGATGTAGTTCATTGAAAATGGGCGTCGGATGTCCATCCGGCGCGATTTTGCCGGCCTGTTTTTTCCACATTTTATATTTATATAAATAATGGGCGAGGATTGGCGCAATTGACACCCCGATAAAAAAGGCCACCGCGCTTGGCGCGAAAACTTTTACCACATCGAGAACAACATTGGCGGTCATATGGCGGTTGGGATAAAAGTCTTAATCGTCGCTTCGACTAATTGTTTGACATCGTTAAAACGACCTTGGGCGCTTGAACCCAGAACGACGACCACCACTGGCTGATTCAAACCGCGATCGAAAGCAATCACCAAACTACCCTCAGCAACATCGGTAAAGCCGGTTTTCGAGCCGAGTAATCCCGACAGTTCGCTGATAATTTCATTGGTGTTTTGGTAACGATGACGCACGCCCTCAACCGTTGACGTTTCAATCTCTTCAAATTTAGTGGCGGCGAGTAATTCCGGACGCGTGGCAAGAATGTGAGTAAAGAGATGGGCAATATCATAAGCCGTGCTATATGATCCAGCCTGGCCGTCGGCAAAATCAAGTCCCGTAGGATTAGAGAAGGCGGTCTGTTTGAGCCCAAGAACATTGGCTTCCGCATTCATTTCGGCGACTAAATCACGGCCAAGCGCTTCCGTGGTCGCCGTGGCCAAGGCCATCGCTCCCTGATTGGACGAACTAACCAAAGTTAGGGCGACTAAATCTTTAAGGTGATAACGGCGACGCGCTAATGGAATAATTGTCGAGTCGGGTAAAAGTTCGGACGCGGTAAGCACGGTCATCAATTTAGTGACCGAAGCAATAGGCAGGCGCTCGCTGGCCTTTTTGGCATAAAGCACTCGCCCCGTATCCGGTTCGTAGACAAAAGCTGCTTTCGCTTCCAAATTGAGCGAGGTAAAATAATCAATCGTGGAAGCGGAATCCACCAAAATTTCACGCGACTCTGACCATCTGGGTAGATTCGACCAGAGGCCGAGCGAGACAGAAATCAAGGCGACCACGGCAATCAAATATTGGATAGTTGATGGAATTGGTTTCATGGTGTAGCAACTAATGACGGAGTGAGTTCCGCCATCACCCGCTGATAATCGGGCAATTCCGATGGTTCCTTCACACCCAACCAAGCGAGAAGTTCAAAAGTTGGACGGTAGAGGAAACTTCGAGCGTCGGCGGGATTCGAGATTTTATCAACTAAACCGCGGATCAAAAGATTGCGGAGGATAAAACTGGAATTAACTCCGCGGATATAATCAATTTCGGCTCGGCTAACCGATCCCCGATAAAGAATCACGGTCAAGGTCTCAAGCCCCGCTTTTCCAATCTCGCGAGACAATTCTTCTTTCGTTAGACGCTCGATTAATTCTCCGACTTGGGGAGATGTGCCAAACATTATCTCTCCGTTGTTACGAATGAGGGCGATTCCCCGATCTGCTAGCTTAACTGATAAGGTCTCCAAAGCTTGATTAACTTCCGCCTCGGGCCGCGCTAGAACCCGAGCCAATTCCGGAATCGTCAGCGATTCCGCTTTCCAAAAAAGGATGGCTTCAATTTGCGCTTCGAGAGTGAGCATAGTTTTGATCCAACCAATCTTTATTTTTTCTGACTTTTTCATTCAAGCGCCAAACTTCTTCCAAGAGATACGCTCGGTAGTGATTCTCTCGCGCTAGATAAATTAGCGCATTGAGATCCTTAGGAAAACACTTCCCGCCAAAACCGAAATCGCCGTCCCAACCTGGCACGGTGATGTTCCGACCAATTCGTTCATCTAATAAAATAATCTTCTTCACTGTTTCGTAATCCACTTTTACCGCTTGGCAGATATTATAAATTTCATTGGCCAGAGAAATTTGCGACGCGAGCATAATATTCGCGGCATACTTAATCATCTCGGCGGTTTTCCGGTCAACAAAAATATACTTGGCCTTGGGGAAAACTGCTCGATACATCAGTTCTAATTTCCGTCGGCTCACTTCGTCATTGGCGCCGATAACCACTCGATTAGTTTTTTGCATATCTCGCAAGGCGTTCTTCTCGGTTAGAAATTCAGGATTGAAAGCAAATCGAAAAGGATATTTCTTGACCAATAAATCCGTTGTCCCGGAAACAGCCGTGGAGCGGATTACGACCACTAATGTTTGCGGCTCTCGAGCTTGTTTCCCGCATTCGGCCAAAAGCGCGGTCAAAGAATTATGGATAGCCGAATAATCCATCTCCCCGCTCGGTTTCATTGGAGTCGGCACGCAAATAAAAACCAGTTCAACTTGAGCCACTAATTTTGCTAATTTAGCTTGAGAATCATACGGCTTCTTATATTTATCATAAGGAAAAATTTGGTGCTTTTTCCCCAGCACTTTACCAGTATTACCGCCAACGACGCCAAAACCGATGATGCCTATTTTCATAGTTTGCTCATTATAACCCGAGACTGACCTAATTAGCCATAGCGCGGGATGTTGGAATCTTTGGTTTCAATCTTGATGTCAGCGAAATGTTCGGTTTGAGTGATATTAACCAGCCCCTGTTTGAAAAGCTCGAGCAGGGCCAAAAAACTAACAATGACATTCACTTTCTCTTGTTTGTCTTTAACGAAATCATTGAAGCTCATCGAGAGCGCCGTCTGCACGCGATGAGTGAGATCGTTGATAACAGCTTCGATACTGATAAGTTTTTTAACCGTCGTGGTTGGTAAAGTTTCAGCCTTCGGCAAATCGCGAATTAATCGTTCCATCACTAATTTGAGATTAGTTAAAGTTATTTCCGCAGTCGGCGAAAAAACTGGATTAATCACTCGACCGCGCGAATCACGATAAAAAATTGCCGGACCGGCAAGCGCCTTTTGAAGCTGGGGCATTGTTTGACGAACAATTTGATAAAGTTTAAGTCGCCGTTCCAGATCGCCAATTTGCTCTTCTTCTTCACCAGTCACCGCGAGTGTCGGTAAAAGTGAAAGCGATTTAATCAAAATTAAAGTTGAAGCGATGACCACGAAATTGCCCAATATATTCATTTCGGCTTGTCCGTCCAATCGGTGGGTTTGTGGTATTTTTTTCAAATGCTCGATAAAACTATCAGCCACTGTTGCCAGCGAAACTTGATTAATCTGAAGCTCGCGCTCCTCCACCAGCTCGAGCAGCAGCTCGAGCGGTCCCTCAAATTCCCCAACCTTCACGGCAAAAGTTTCAATCATTATCACTAAATCTTAACCCACTCCCCTATTGCCCGATACTTGACATTCAAACTTGAGCGTGCTAGCCTTAATTTGGCTGGTTGGATTACTTGTCCACGATGTGTGGGTCCAATCAATTTGACGCTAAACACTATTTGAAGGAGAAACCCATGGATCCCGAAGTGAAAGTGATTTTGAGTTTGTTGTTTGATCAAGTTAATCTTTTGGCCAAGATTACTAATCTACAGCATCAGATCACACTGTTGATCGGAGAAAATCTTTCGGCTAGACTTAATGAAACAAATGATGCTCTTGCTGCTTCCCAAGATCTGTTTACTGAGAAAAACCGAGAGATACAAGATTTTCTGAAGTAGGAGGTGAAAATGATTTGGGGCAACCGTCGCTGGTTGCCCTTTTCTATTTCAAAATGTGTACTATTTATACGACCGTAAAAATTCTACACAATGTACCACTCCGGCACGATCGTGAGAGGTTGGTACAATCAGTTTTTACTTACATTACAGTTTTCAGTTACAAAATTTTAATTTTTAATTCCTTGAGTTGCTCGGCTGTCACTTCGGCGGGGGCGTTCATCATCAAGTCGCGGCCTTCGCCGGTCTTGGGGAAAGCAATCACTTCGCGGATGTTGGGTTCATTCTGGAGTAACATCACAATCCGATCAATGCCGGGCGCGAAGCCACCGTGCGGTGGCGTGCCGTAGCGAAACGCTTCGAGCATGTGACCAAATTTTTTCTGCTGTTCTTCTTTATTTATCCCCAACAATTCGAAGACACGTTGTTGAATTTCGGCCTGATGAATTCGAATACTTCCCGAAGAAAGTTCGTAGCCGTTCAATACTAGATCATACGAATTGGCGCGGATGGCTAAGAGATCTTCGCCTTTCATAAATTTATCCAAATCTTCTTCTTTAACCGAGCAAAAAGGATGATGCGCGGCTTGCAACTTGCCATCACTCCCCTTCTCGAACATTGGGAAATCGGTAATCCAACAAAAGGCCAACTCATTAATATCGGTTTTGTCTACGCGCAAATCTGGTTTGTCATTGCCATATTTAGCCATTGACTCTTGATAAGTAAGACGCGGGAAGGGAGTGGTTGTAATTTTTTTATTCTGGTAAACCTCCTTCAGAAGTTCAATCATCATCGCTTCGGTATACTGGAGAACATCTTCTTGAGTGACAAAAGACATCTCGAAATCGAGTTGAGTGAACTCCGGTTGCCGATCGCCCCGCGTGTCTTCGTCGCGAAAACAACGAGCGATCTGGAAATAACGCTCGAAGCCGGCGACCATCGCGAGCTGTTTAAATTGCTGGGGTGATTGAGGCAAGACATAGAACTTCCCCGGCTCGAGACGCGACGGCACCAGATATTCTCGCGAACCTTCGGGCGTTCCCTTCATCATGATTGGCGTTTCAATCTCGACGAAATTATGCTGGTGCATATAATCGCGGAAGAAGGTAATGACCTTGTCTCTCATTCGAATATTCGCCTGCAATCGCGGTCGGCGGAGATCAAGATAACGATATTTTAAACGGCTTTCTTCGCCAATCTCCCGACCGTCGCTCGCGAGATCGAAAGGTGGCGTCTCGGCGGGATTTAAAATTTTAATTGAGCTAACCGCCAATTCAATGTCGCCATTTAAAACATTCTTGTTAATCATTTTCTCCGGTCGTTTATCAACCACGCCAGTCACTTCCACCACCCACTCCGGTCGCAAGGTGTTGGCAGACGCGTGAGCCTCCGGCTGACTCGGCAAAACCACCGCTTGCACCGTTCCGCTCGCGTCGCGCAGATCAAGAAAAATTAGTTTGCCGTGATCGCGCCGAACCGCGACCCAACCACAAACTTTAACCGACTCCCCTACTCGCTCGGCGAGCGACCCGATCATTATTCTTTCAGTTCCCATAGTTATTTAGTTATAACATAAAAAATAAAAACCCCCTATCCATCCGCCAATCGGCGAGACAAACGGGGGGTTCAAAAGTCAAGAGAATGAGAAATCCCGATTTCAGTTAATGTCGTTCTGGTCGATCTCAATCCAATCGCCGATTCCCGTTTCGGTCCACGGATCATACCAAATGACATAGCGGAGAAGTGGATTATCATGACCCGTCGCTTGGACGAGACAACTAACATTGGTGTTCGATCCCTTATCGAAGCAAAGCGATCGAAGATCGTACTCCCCGGTCCAGTCGTTTCCGAGATAAGTGAGTGTCTCCATCTTTACCCGAGTCAGACCGGCATCTTGCGCGGTGTGAATCATATCGTCCCGCGCCCGCGAAGCTTGGAAGTTGTGTCCGGGGACAACGATCGTTAAGGTGCAACTCGTCAGGAAGTTAATCCAAAAGTCGACATCCGGGCCAAAAACCATCTCGTTTAACTCAACTGATTCCCATTGGGAATCACCCTCGATTCTGGTATAAGCCGTCGAATCAAGCCAACCAGCCATGATGGCCGAAGAGAGCGAGAGGGTCCTATTTCCCTTGGTCACATAAGCCAGCGAAGCGGGAGCATAATCGGGAATCGGTAAGTCTCCACTGCTGACCGTAATAATGATCGTATTTGCTCCAGAGGTTGAAATATCTATCTGGTTTTTTCGATCATCAATGAAGAGCGACGGGTCAAGATACTTCTGTTCCGTTGCGATAAGCAAAGTCGGAGCGTAGCTCGAACTCAAGGTCTGGTTCACGCGCCGAACCTCGAAGTGAAGATGGGCTGCGTTTTTGTAATAACCATTAGCGTCGCCGATCTGGCCTAGAGGTTTACCGGGTGAGACAATCTGATTGACGACCACGAGGATTTTACTAAGGTGAAAATAGTAGGAATAAATCACTTGGCCGTCTGGCAACAAATGCTTAACTACCACCACCTTACCCACTGATCCTTTCTGGGTAGGATTAAGAACTTTCACCACCTTCCCCACCGCCATTGGATAAACCGGCTTGCCAAAATCCTTACTACCGCCCTCATTCCCGTTCCAATCTTCCCCCATGTGATACGCGCCTTTGTTGAGCGCTAAAAATGGGTTGGCGTTGTTGTTGTAACCATTTTTAGACTGATCTACTGGCCATACTGGCGTCTGGAAATCAGTCGCCACCGGTTGTGCAACAACTTCACTTACTGACCAAAGAGAAACCGAACTGAACAACAAACAAAAAACATAATTCCTCATACTCTAAACCTTTCAAAGACCAAGGACCAATCTCTGACAACTTACGGAACATCCGCAAGTTAACTACTACTAATAATACTAAAAAAAGTGTAGGGTTGGCAAGATGAGACGAAAAAATTCTGGATCAATCCGAAAAGCAAAACTGTAACCGTTATTTTCAAAAACATAAGAAGAAATTTCCGGAGAATATTCCGTGGGGTGAGAAAAGATCTTCACAATTTTAACTCCATCTATATCTGGAACTTCTTCCATTCGTAAAAAATCTGTCCCCTTTTCAAGCGTAATTTTATCTTCCAACGAATCGCGAGTAATACTCATGCCAAAAAAGAAGTCATGTGGAGAAAAACTAAAACCAATAAACCAAGTGTCACCCTTAAATTTCTCATTTGTGACTCCCCAGCCGGGTGGGTATTTAAGACTAAAACCGAATTGTTCATTTCGATAAGTTGGCCAAGTATTAACATCTGAAGTCAGAGCGACAGTGAAATCCATCGGGGAATCAGAAATTGGTATTTCATATCTCGAATTATTTAAATCATTATAGTTAATAATCGTCGGTTTGTTTATTAACGGTCTTCCAGAATTACTCCCCCTCAAACTGTTCATCAGCGCGTACAAAATAACGATCAGCGCGAGGGCGGTAAATAAAATAAATTTTTGGGATCGGGCCATAATATATAAATTAACCGTTTTCTATTAATTCTTCAACTTTCCTTTTCGCTTCCTCCAATAACTGTTTCGCCTTCTTCCGCGCCTCATGCGATTGCCTAACCAAATCCACAATTTTTTGTTGAGTTGATTTTGGTAAGATTGGTACGAGAATATCTTTTATACTTTCTTTTGGCACCGCGGTAAGAATTGTCCCCGCGCAACGCTTTTCTAATTGCCATTGAAAAACAATACTTTTTGCAAGTATGAGTAAAACTTCTGGTAAAATTTCTTTGCTACGAAATTGAAAAAAACCAGTAGAAGCTAGAAAATCTTTTTGATCATTATGTACCAATGCCACCTTTCCTAAAGAACCCTCAACGCTGGAAACGATTACATCATTTTGTTTAAGCAAACGCTTCGCTCTATTTGGAGTTTCTTTTCCTAAAACTTCCGAAAATCCGTCAATAATTCCAGTCGATGCATTAATGTTTGACAGCTCAACATATTTAAATAATTTATCGGGTTGTTTTGTTGGTTCAAATTTTGCCGGAATATTTTCTAGGACCTTTCCAAGCTGTTTATGCTCATATTTTTTGATTTTCGCTTCAAGTTTTTGATATTTCGGATCAAAGTAATCCGCATCAATCCGGTTTGCTTTTTTCACTTCAGACAAATTAACCACATTCCACAATTCATTTTCTGATTTATAATCTTTCAACCCCAATTCCTCCAGCAATAAATTCTCCGCTTGGGAATATAAAGATTTTGAGTTTTCTAATTCCATTTTTGATTTCTCCACTATTTCCCCGATTTCTTTTTGGGTATTTGGTGAAGGAACAAAAATCAATAAATCTTTTAGATCGTTTATGTTCAAACCAGTTTGTACTGCTCCGCGAACACTACGCTCCAACAATTTTTTACCATACTTTGAGTTTAGGTAGGAGATAAAATAATATGGGTTTATACTTTTTGTCCTAAATACAGTGCTTTTACAACTGAAAATGGCTGGCAAAATATAATCATCAACAATCGACACATTTCCTAGTGTTCCAACCACTGATACCAAAATATCTTCATTTTGTAAGGCGTATTTGTTGAGTCGCTTAAAATCTTTTTCTGGAATATAAACATTATCGTTATCGGTAAGAAAAAAATCTTTTACATCTTTTCCCCGAATATATCTGCACTTCCCATTTTTTGTGTAGTTTCCGACATTAAACTCTGAACCAAATGGGCCTGTAATAAATTTCCCCTCGATATCTCTCCAAATTTTGTAAGCTTTTGTTTTTTTGAGTTGATTTTCCAAATCTAAATACTCCGGTTGGTAATATTCCGCATCCAGCCGATGCGCGCCTTCCAGTTGAGATTTTTTGATGATGGAATAGGTGGTCATATCTTCTCATTATTTTTCATATTTTTAGTTATCCACTTTACTTGCTTTTATTAGCTGTTAGTTGTTATACTACTAATAATCATAAGAAACTATATTGTCTTGTGGGGCTGAAATGCAGGAATTCGGCTCTACTGCGGGGCGCTAGTAGACCCTTTACGGGGCATCCAACGCGCTACGATGGGGGTTGCCGTTCCCCCAGTCCCACAAGAGAGTGTAGTTTTTTATGTATTTATCGTCACGCAACCGAAAAACGGTGGCAATTTGAGTCTCTTCAGATTCTACAGTGATTATCTCTTCAACTGAAGAAAAATACTCTGCATTCGCTATTTTTTTAACAAAAGAAAAACTTCCCCTCTTCCCATCTCTATTTTTAAATATCTTGTCAGGATATCTAACTACTTCGTACAAATGATTGAGAATAAATAGGAACTCCTCGGCCGGTTTTTTATCATATAAATGCTTCAACATTCTCGCCGTAACATAAACATTTCTTTGTCGGATACCAACGCCTTTGCAAACAGCGACCGTCAACAAACACAGAAACATTTTTTTGTCTGCAACTACCGCTTTCTCTGGCGTATTTTCTATGTATTTATGAAAAAAATCTTTAAGAGTTTTCATTTAATTTACAAAATTAAACTTTTCTTCCTTCGCAAACTTCAGGAATCCGTCCGCGATTTCATCGAGGTCGTGGTCAAGGACTTTGCGACCTTTGGCATCATGGACATAATTTCCGTTGGAGTCTTTTTTATAAATGTAATCGCCAGAGTTATCTTTCCCGCCCTTTTTTGACACTGCCATAAAGATCGGATAATCACTAAGTTGACCTTGCCCGTCCGAAGCCTTGGCGGAGGCGGGCCATTTTTGCAAAAACAAAACGCTAGTCTTAGTTCCCGTATGTGGTTTGAAAGTATTGCCGTGTAAACCAACGACCGCCAGAATTCGCGCCTTATCAAAAAGATATTCCCGCACATATTCCATTTGGGTGTTGTTCAGCACTCCTTGCGGTAAAACTATCGCCATCCGCCCGCCGGATCGAAGCATATCCAGTGTCCGCTCGATAAAAAGAATATGGCGCTCGATCTTATTCACTAATTTACCTTTTTTCTTACCAAAGAAATACTGGCGTAACAAACCGTGATCTTTAATTTCGCCAGCAAACGGTGGATTAGTAAGAAGAATATCGAAGTTTAGATAGTGAAAGGTCTTTTTGTTCTCGGCATTATCAGCGCTGTTTCCCAAATCAAGTAATCTAGTTTGCAGTTTGGACCGCGCATCGAGCAATTGAGCTTCCTCACCCTGCCATTCGCGCGAATCGAGGGAATTCAATTTAAAAAGATGAGATCGGCCGTCACCGGCGACCAACATTAGGGCTCGAGAAGTTTTAGAAATTTCATCGGCAAAATCAATTCCCCAGATATTTTCTTTGGCATATTCACGCATTGCTTCTTCAGAACCATTTAAGTGCTTATCTTTTACCGAGTACATTGCGCTAATAAGGAAACCGCCGGAGCCGGCTGCTGGATCAATCACATACTCGCTCGGTTTCGGATCAAGCATTTTGACTGCCATATTGATGACATGGCGTGGGGTAAAATATTGACCTTTCTTGCCTTTCGCCACTTCTGGGATCAGATACTCAAACGCTTCATCAATAATTGAAAGATCGGAACCAAAAAGTCTCGTCCGCTCCAGTTCGCCAACTACAATGGAAAGATGGTCGGGAGATAAACTAATATTCTCCTGTTCGTAAAAAGTACCCGGCCATTTCTTGATAGCTTTCTTAAAAAGATCATTGATGGTGTTATAAGTTTTTGCTGGATCGCGATATTTACGAAAAAAGACTTCTTTATCAGCTCGAATTTGAGCTTCGGACTCGTCGTAAAGTTTGGCGTAAATGAGTTTAAAAACTTCATTAAAAACATCCACTCCGGCGTTGGCCAAAACAAGTTCCTGCATCGAATCAATGGCTTCTTTGAGATTGATTTTCGTGGTCGTGTGATCATAATAAGTTTTCTTCGCTTCAAGAAGATCATCAATCGTCTGATCGGCTTTCGGCAAATCTGGCAGAGTGTCGTTGAATTCCCGAGGATAAAAACGATAGAGAATCACACGCTTGATACCGTTAGCCCACACGCCAATTTCCGCCCCATCAGCGTTGAGATAACTTTTCATCTGCTCGATTCCCTTGCTTTCAGTCGGGGCTTTCACTTCGACCAAAATGTAGGGAGTAATTTTGTCTGGTTTATAGACAACAATATCCACAGCCTTGCTATGAATTTCCCGACCAAAATGAATATCCTTTTCCGTATCCAACCGATCGAGCGGATAACCATAGTGTTTATTTAATTTGTGAAGCCATAATTGGCGGACAATTTCTTCTGGTTTGCCCGATTCTTTTTTCTCGTCATAAACAAAACGACTTTTGCCAGTTTTCAAATCTTTAAGATAGTATCGTCCTCGTTCTTCTTCGGTTATTTCAAGTACGGAGAAAATATCGACGCCTTCAAATTCTCGTAGACCATACGCCAGATCGTTATCTTTAAAAATTTTTCCGATAACCTCTTCGGTTCGGCTTGGTTTTTTTGTAGGCATATTATTTAACTGATTTCCATTGATCTTTATTAAACACTGATATAACTTTCCCTTTTAACCGCATTTCGTCGGTAAACAAAATGTTTTGATAATTTGGATTTTCTGGTTTCAAATACACATACGGCGGTTTATCATCAGACATGAATCGTTTGATCGTCGCTTCTCCACCATTATCGGCTAAGACAATTTCACCGGACACAAACTCTTTCTTTTCCTGCACCATCACCACATCACCGTCATTAATATTAGCGTTAATCATTGAATTACCGGAAACGCGCAATAAAAAAACATCGGATTGTAATCGTTCAATATCAGGTGAGAGAGTTCGCCACTCACCAGTAATTTCTATTGCTTCGGCGGGTAAACCGGCTGTTGTTACGCCGAGAACTGGTGTGAGTTGGGGTAAGTCAAGTATTTCATACCCGAGCGGTAAGATAGCGAGAGTTCTCGCTCCAGTATTTTTTTTGATAATATTTATTTTCTTTAACTTTTCAAGCAGATCGGCAATTGATTGGTTTGAGGAGACACCGAGATTCTCGCGCATTTCTTCAAAAGTCGGCGGGTAACCAGTAGACTTAATGAAATCGTAAATTACTCTCAACAGCTGTTTTTGCCTTTCTGTTATTCTCTTTAGCACGCTTTAATCATACCCGACTATTTGTTCGGGTCAAGTAAAATTTTAATTTAAACGGTGGATAAGTAAAAATTACTAACTTAAGCCAACCAGTTCGCGGATTTTGGCTAACTTTGCTCCCGCCACCTCTCGGGCGGTAACGGCGCCCCGCGCGAGCATCGCGCGCACCTCATCTGGTCGACTAGTGATTTCCGCTCGCTTCGCTCGCAGTAGTTCAAGGAAGCGATTCATTTGCTCAAAAAGAATTTCCTTCGACTCGCGATAACCGATCGTGCCTTCCACATACCGGCGTTTAATTTCGGGAATAATCGTGCCAGAAAATAACTTGTGCAAAGCGAAAACATTGCACTCTTCTGGATTCTTAGCCTCGGTCTCATTCTTCGAATCGGTTTTAATACTCATCACCAACTGCTTCAGCTCACGCTGATCGGCAAAAAGTGGAATAGTATTGCGGTAACTCTTGGACATCTTCTGACCGTCGAGACCAATTACCGTTTTCACTTGATCCAAGATGAGCGCTTCTGGCAATTTGAAAACTTCGCCGAAAGCGCGGTTAAATTTCTCGGCGGTGTCACGAGTAATCTCAACATGTTGTTTCTGATCTTGCCCGACCGGCACTAGATCTGGATCGTAAAGTAAAATATCCGCCGCCATCAAAAGTGGATAAGTGAAAACACCGACATTCACTTCGCGATTCTTCGCCTCGGCATCCTTGAAGGCATGCGAGCGAGCGAGATACGGCATCGTGGTGAGGCAATTGAAAATCCAGGCGAGCTCGGTATGCGCCGGCACATCGGACTGTCGAAAAATTGTCACGAGATTAGAATCAAGTCCGATAGCGAGATAATCAATCGCCACATCCAGCGTCTCGCGCCGCAGAGTGTCAGCATCAGCAACACTCGTCAACGCGTGGAGATCGGCAATCATAATGAAAGAACGATACTCGGTTTGCAAATCCACGAATTGCTTCATCGCGCCGAAATAATTGCCGATATGCGGACGACCAGTCGGCTTCACACCGGAGAGAATTATTTTTTGCGATTCTGACATGTTTATTATCATATCATATAAATAGCGACCTTCTGCCTCTAACGGGGTTGACAAGTTTTACTATATTTGCTAGCATATAGGAAACGGTTATAAATCGCGTGGTTTAGCCGTTTTATTGGTCTTCGACAAGAGAAGGAGTAGCCGTCATGAAGTGGAAGAATGTGATTGGGTTGGTAATTGCGGTGGTGCTTTCCGGCGTGGGAATGGGGCTGGATCAAAGTCTGGCCGGGCCGGTGATTGTGCCGGGTGATCCTGGTCCCGGTGGAGGCGGAGGTGGGGGCAATTCATTGCCCACCGGCTGGTCAATGTCAAGCAGTGCTTCCCTAAATTCGGCAAACGCAAGTATCAACGGTGACACAATGGGGATTCCTTATTCGGTGTATTCTTACACCAACTGGAATTACCAAGAAGATGGTGGTCTCTTTTTTACTACCAATTTTTCGACCGGTGGTAATATCAAAAAACCGACCGAGTCCGTAAACTTGAACACCGGTGGAAATCTCACCGTCAACGACATCATTGTCGAGAAAGTTGATGATGGTCAAGGGGGCCAATGGTGGCTGATCCATTTCAACGAGATGCTGTCCATCAATTGGAATGGTGGCTACTCGAGCTCGGTCTGGATTAATGACCATGACGGCCAGAAGTACGCCAATGGTTACTTCAACGGTTCGGCTTCGGTTTCGCCCAGTGGTAATCTCTCGGCGATGCCTGAGCTCGACTTCAACCATTGGGACGGAAACCCGCCGGATTTTGGCTTCAACGAGTATGATGCCAACATCCGGATCAATGGTTTTATCCCGAGCGAGATGTACACCATGACCGTTGTTCCAGAACCGGCGACACTCGCGCTTCTCGTGACCGGCGGAATCGCCACATACTTCCGGCGCCGGCGAATCGCGTGACAATTCCAAATCTCAAGCGAAAATAAAACTCTGGCCCTGCACCGTACGGTGCAGGGCCTTTCTTTATCTTTTTATCTGTTGGTGATAGGCCTCCATTAAATTTTCAAACAAACAAGCGATGGTTAAGGGGCCGACTCCGCCCGGAACGGGCGAGATCGCGCGGACGATTGGCGCCACTTCGGCAAAAGCTACATCACCTACAATTTTCCGCTTCCCAATTTCTTCGAGCAATTTTTGTCCGGATAAAACATTAATTCCCACATCGACAACCACTTGATTTGCTCCAACATATTTTTTAGTAATCAAACCTGGTGAACCAGCCGACACAATTAAAATGTCAGCGAGCTTAGTTATCGCCGATAAATTTTTCGTCTCGCGATGGCAAACCGTAACCGTGGCGCCGGCGTTGAGACAAGCCAAGACCAAATGTTTGCCGACTAAAGCCGACCGCCCGATTATCACCACCGATCGTCCGCGAAGCGGAATCCGATAATAATCGAGCAAAGCTAGCACCCCGCGCGCCGTCGCCGGCCGAAAACCGTTTGGGTTATTCTGCCAAGCCAGTTGGAGATTGACTGCCGACAAACCATCCACATCTTTCATTGCGCTGATCGCGTTTAGGATTCGCGCGGTATTTAATTGTTTCGGCAACGGAATTTGAACGATAATGCCGTGCACCGCCGGATTATGATTAAAATTATTTATTTCAGAAATTAATTTTGCCTCCGTAATTGTTTGCGGGTAGCGCGCGTGAGTGATGCTAACACCGACCCGTTCGCCAAATTCTTTCTTCCGGGCAATATAGAGCGTGGACTCCGGCCGTTGGCCAACTTGGATAATCACGAGGTGTGGTTTAACCGCCAAACGGCTACAAGTCGCCGTAAGCTTCTTTTCAATTTCCACCTGCACCACTCGCCCATCAAGAACTTTTGCCATGGCACCATATTATACAAACCAGGCAAAATATGATAGTCTGAAATTAGAGAGGTCAACCAGTGTGGTTGGTCAAATGGTCTTTAAAGATTTGGGAGAATAACCTGTGACACAAAACGCCAAAACGACAGAAAAAGATTGGTTTCCAAAAACCGCTCTGATCATCGCCTTAGTTGTTTGTATCATTCTGTTTTTCGCTTCGAACTGACCCCGCCATTCGCCAAAGTGAATTGCGGGGTTATTTTTGTCTTTAATTTAATTCCACAACGAATCGGCTCCCCTGCCCGACTCCGTCCGACTCCGCCCAAATTTTCCCGTGATGCCCATCAACGATCTGCTTGGCGACATAGAGACCGAGACCAGTGCCGGTGATGTTGACCTGGCCGGCATCATCGGCGCGGGTAAATTTTTGGAAAAGTTTCGGAATCACTTCCGCTGGCATCCCGACCCCACTATCAGTTACCGTGAGTCGAATTTTCCCATCCACTTGGTTAAGACTTACCTTGATCCAACCTTTAGGCGTATATTTAATCGCGTTATCAATCAAATTACCCACCACCTGCGCCAGTTTTCCCGAATCGCCGACAAGTTTATAATTTCCCGTCGGCTCGATTTCGAACGAGAACTGCAACCCTTTTTTCTCGACCGTCACCTTTAACTCTCGAGACACATTTTCCACTAGTTCTTTGAAGTCAAACTCGCTCTGTTCATATTTCATTGTCCCTAATTCAATCCGGGTGATATTCAAGAAGTCTTCAATCACCTTAACCAATTTCTGGCTGGATTGGAAAATCACATCTACCGCGCCACGCGCCTTATCCTCGATCGGACCAAATGAATTCTCGAGTATCATTGAGGAATAACCTTTAATCGCCGTGAGTGGCGAACGGAGTTGGTGCGTGGCGAGCGACACGAATTCCGTCTTCATCCGATCCAGCTCCTGCAACTTGTCATTGGCAACCCACAATTTATTATTAGCCGATTTAAGTTGTTGATCGAGCAAGGCGCGGTCGAGTGCCACGGCAATGATGTTGACGATGTTCACAATCGACTCTTTTTCAAACTGACTGATTTCTTCATAGGGACGATTCAGACTAATAATCAAACCCGCCAACACTCGATTCTCAATCGTAAGCGGGAAAATAAGCGAAGAGCGGATGTGGCAAGTTTGTTCAATCGTCTTTACTTTATCGCCGACCCCTTCTCCCCATAAATTAATAAGTCCCGCGGTCATCACTGTTTCTTTAGCTAAAACTTGGCGGAAATCTTGATTAGCTAGCGTTAGTCTCGCAATTTGAGTCAATTCTTTATCCAACCGCTCTGACCGCGCTTGACCCAGGGGCGAAAAGATATCAGTCTCCGACGAATAACCATAAATCGCGACCAATTCCAGTTCGAGCGCTTTTTGCACCAAAACCGCCACTTGGTTAGCGAGCTGAGCGGGTTCGAGAGTAAGAATACTAATTTGGTAAAGCTCTCGCAGAAGCGAGAGAATTTTGTTGCGCACCGCGAGCTCCAGGTTTTGTTTATAAAGTTGCTCGTTGATATCCTGCAACCCGCCGTCAATATTTTCTTCAGCCATATCAGAGTATTATAGCGGAAGATAAAAAGAAAAACAATTTTGAGTTTGAAATTGACATTGATAGACCGGCGGGTATAATCAAAAATAGAATCACCAAGATTGTCTCGGTGATAAAAGGTTCTTTGAAAGGAATTTGAAATGAAACTATCACGGTTTAATGTGTGGTCTCCTTACGACGAAGGCCTAATTTTGCTCAACACTCTTACCGGTGCCATGGCAACCTTCAACCAAACTCATGCAAAGGCACTACTCGATGTTCTTGAAAAACGGGGAATCTCTGAAATCCCAGAGGAATTTCTGGCAGGTATGACGGAAGATGGATATCTAGTTGAAGACAATCGCGATGAGCTTCAGGCTATCGTCGAGGCGTGTGCAGAAAGACAAACGCGGACAGACGAGTGTTCTCTCTGTGTAATTCTGACAATGAATTGCAATTTCAAATGTTTCTACTGCTTTGAAAAACACAGAAATGAAAACCTCTCGGCGATTGAAGCTAACAAAGTGCTAGATATGTTCCAATGCTTAACGAGCAAAATGAGAAGGATCGAGGTAGATTGGTTTGGAGGTGAACCCCTGCTCTCATTTAAGACTCTGCGTTCCATGAATGACAAGTTTATGTTTATGGCGCAATCTGCTGGTGTGAAGTATCAACATTCAATTACTACCAATGGTTATCTCCTTAGCCAAGAGGTAATTGAGTATCTCAAAACAACACCTTTATCTTTGCTCACCATTACCTTAGATGGTCCACCTGAAACTCATGACATTTGTCGCCCGCTAAAAAACGGCGCCCCGACATTTTGGACCATCTTTCGTAATATCAAAGAAGTCGTGACCACTGGAATCAAGATCGCACTTCGAGTGAATGTGACAACTCGTAATATGGACCAAATTCATATCCTTTACGAGATCTTAGAAAATCACGGCCTGAAAAATAAGGTGGAAGTAAATCTCCAACCAGTAGTTTCTTCTCCTGCAAATCCTTGCCAGGAATACTGCCTTTCTGGGTATGAACTAGCTCATCGAGTCATGGCCATCTACAAACAGGCTGCGAAAAATGGTTGGGTTGTACTTCCACCAACGGAAAAAATGAGGGTGTTGGGGTTTTGTGTGGGAGAATATCCCAATCGTTTTATCACTGATCTCCGGGGCAATCTCTATCGTTGTGGTCAAATGTTCGAATCAGACACAATCGGAAAAATCGCCGACAACGGTCTTATCGAGCTTGATTCCGAAAAGAATGACCAGTGGGTCAAGAAAAATCCCCTAGAGTTTCCCGAATGTCGTGAGTGTGCCTTTCTTCCTATTTGTATGGGTGGGTGTAATATGAAAAGATTTATCGGAAATGGCACTGACTACTGCCTTGATTGGAAACATGATCTTCAAGGATTCCTTGAGGTGTTACTGCTTAACGAAGAAAACATCCGCCTTGTACAAGAAGACAGTGGTTGAAAAAGTAATAACCTTGTGATACTGTCCCTAATAGAAAGGAGGTAATAGCAAATGAAACGGATAAAAAAGGCGCAGGTAGTAAAGACCATCGCCACCCCCCGTTCGACATTATCAGAATGTTGCCGGGGAAGTTAACCATAATGGCATGGCTAACCAAGAGTTTGGCTCCGACTCATCGAGTTCGGGGCCTTTTTATCTGTCCGATCGGCCTAAAATTATTCTAGTGAGCTGGTGAACTGCCGTTTCTAATTTATCCATATAAATACCGTGAGGAGTAGAATCTTTTTCGCACAATTTCAAAACAAATTTCTCACTATATTGGTCGTAATCATAAACTAAAATGTGGAGCATCTCATGTACAAGGGTGTACTCTTCATCACCCCGCCAGGGATCACAAGTCATGAGAATAGTAGCCTCTTTCTTTCCTAGGTTGGCAACAAAATCACCACTCTTACGATAATTATTTTTTGTTTTGAAATCAACTATCTTGAGATCGAGCTTCCAACCGGACATCTCCAAACGCTTTTGCCACTTATTCATGAAAACTCGTAACTCCCCCACAGATAATCCCCTTTTTTCTGCTTCCTTGCCGTAAATTATTTCTGATTCTTTTTCCATTATTTAATTATTCAACTATGTTCATTTTCTGGCCTCGAATCATTATCGCCTGATTATTTGTCAAACGAGTCGCCGTTGTCCAAGGTTACCGTAAACTCATCGGGACTTCTTCGGGTTTGAGATTGACGATCATGCCGGAGACAGCTTCGCGACAGACTTCGTGCGAGGCGCGACCGAAGAGCCGTTCATAGCGAGCGACGAGTTGATCGATAATCCCCGGCTCTTTCCCACTGTCATCAATCGTTACATCACCCTGTTTCTGATCCACAATGTGCAGACCCGTCACCTTCTTGGCCTCGCTCCACGCCACCGGGCCGATAATCAGTTCCTGTTCCTTAATTATTTTAATTGTAATTTGTTGAAAAATGGTCATATAAATTACTTAATTCATATTCTTTCCATTAAAGCGTGGTGAAAAATACCGTAGATATGACTCAAGTCACAGTATTGTTTAAGTACCATCTCTTCGTAAGCCAACCGCTTGGCTCGATCGTTTTCATATAAAACTTTCCCGCCTCGGGTCGCCTCATACTGAAGTCGAGGCGACACGGCTTGCAAAAAGACAATATCAAACTCGTGCCGCCTCAATTCAAATCTCTTTTTCATGTACTCTTTGGGTAGAACCACTCTAAAAATTTGGTAGAACTTGTTATAAACATCCATCGGCGCTGTTTGGTAAACTTGCGGGTCGTTCAACAGAATCGCAAAATCCGCATCACTTAATGGATGCGTCTGACCAGTGGCCTGTGAGCCAAAAAGATAAACAGCCGTTACGCCCAACTGCTCGAACTCTTTAATCTGCTCTTTTGAAAATTTGATTTCCATAATTACTTTATATCACAAATTTGCAATTTTTTCAATCACTCCGTGTTCGAAATTTTTTGATAGGTGTGGCCGAGAACAATCAGACTCAACGCCATTAGAAAATAGGAGACGAGATACATGTAATCAACCGAGCCACCACCAACAAATGTTCCGTTATTCGATTGGTATAAGAAAAGATAGTCAGATAGATATTGGGAAACTAGAGCGATTAGAAAAATAAGAATGGGAATCTTCATTATCCCGCCCAATATTTTACGAGATAAAATGAAAACTAGGATGGCGATGGAAACATAAAAGGCTTGACCAAGTGGATAGCCGAAATCCAAGAAAGTTTTAATCGGTTGAGACCAATCGAATTCATAATCTTTAAGAAAAATATAATAAGAGACACCGAGCATTAAAAGCGGGATGATAAAAGCGACAATTTGCTTCGCGTAAGATTTCAAGGAAACTTTAATTCCAGAAGCTCGACCTAACAAAATTACACCGTAAATATAAAGAGGAATACTACCAAAAAACCCAAGATCAGCCAGAGATGGGTAAGGAAGTTCTGCTCCTGTGTAGAAATAAAAACTAAAAACACTTTGTCCAAATGATTGCGCCAGAAGACCTAGAGACAAAATTAGGACAGCTCTACCAACAACACTTTTATATCCCCCCCATGATCCCGATAAAATCAAACCAAATATTGCACCGAACCAAGCAAGAATTTGATAACTCGCGGCCCAAATTTGAACTTGTATATCAAAATTACTAGGAGGAAAGAAAAAAAGTATCAATCTCCAGATTGTTAATATTATAAATAAAAGGAAAAGTGCTATCAGGGGTTTATACGCAAATAATTTATTATTTTTTTCCATATACTGTTACTTACTAATTTTACACCACGCACAACAAGCTGTCTACTTTGCAGTTGATAATTATATCACCCATGCTTTATTATACTCTACTGTATATTTTTTTAAAAACATATGATCTCCATGGCTCATCTTCCATTTTCTCATATTTTCTATGCCTAAATCTTGTTCAATATTGACAAATTTAAGATTTTTTGTTGATAGTTTATTCGCATTTTCCTGTAAAACATGAGCATAAGTGCCTGAAGAAATTGATGTGTCAGCTTTACAAAAATGTATACTCGAAAAATCATTATTTAATGGTTCACTCAAGCAAAAACTGATTAATTCAGAATCTACAAAAACACCGGTGCATAAATGATTACTAAAACATCCACTATCAAACAATCTTTCGAGTGCAGATAATTCATTTTTAACTTCAAGAGAACTAGCACTCTTGTTATCTGACCACTTATCAAAAACTTTTAAAATATTACTCTTTGTATCTTGATCGTGAAGGTTAAGCACTCTAACTACTGGAGAAAAATTGCGTAAAAATTGTTTTACGGATTTTTTTTTAGCTCGAGTCGCTTTTGTATTATAATTTTTAAAAATCTCTGTCGGTATTATGTAGTCAAAATTATCTCGATCTTCGCTCACGAGAAAAGTTTCTCGGTTTAATTTTTGAATCGATATTTCTGGCACTAATCCTAACTTTTCTTTTAACCCATCTTTCTTCGCTCTCTCTAACAATTTCTCCGCCGTATCGTTAACCTCATTATCACCGAGAAAGGAATAAAAGGGTTCGCCGGTAAGGTAGTCGTTGAAGCGGACAACGAGATTGCCGTTGAGTTCCGAGATGCGCATTTCACCATTCACATCCCACGACCACATGCTGACGAAGTTGAAATCGGAGTAAGGGGGATATTTAGAGGTGTGCGCTTCCACCTCCGCCTTGTCGGATAGTTCTAGTTTTTTAAATGTCGGAAATTGCGGGAGCATAAATAAGGGAAAGGTATAGTGTAGCACAACTTGGGTCTAACGAGCAAAAATTTTAAGATTGATTGACATTAATTAATAAATGATTATTATTAAAAATAGAATCACCAAGATTGTCTCGGTGGTAAAAGGTTCTTTGAAAATTGAACATACGGAAAGGAAACACAAACATGCGCTTGAGAAACAAACATAGCGAGAAAGCCGACCAGTTACACCGACTCTTTCTTGAATTTGGCGTGGACTTCGCATCTGGAGTACCGTGTGGTGTGCTACGGCATATCATCAAAAACTTTGACGATGATCCTGCTGTGCTTCATATTATCGCCAATCGAGAATCAGAAGCTGTTGGTTTGGCTGCCGGTGCGTACTTCGGTGGCAAAACTCCGGTAGTCTACATGCAAAACTCCGGTCTTTTTTCCGCTTCAAACGACATTGCGTCTCTCCTCGTTCCATACAAAATCCCGATTTTCTTTGTAGTGTCTTATCGTGGATGCAAGGGTGAGAATGCGATACAACACTTGACAACCGGTCGAGCAACCGAACATTTACTCGAATCACTCGGCTTGTCATTTGCAGTTTTCGGAAAACAAAATCTGGAAAACCTCGTTAGATCGATGTTCGAGACAATGCGTACGGCGGAACTCCCAACATTTCTTCTGCTCAAGAGAGGATGGCACCAATGAACAGACAAGAAGCAATCAAAACCATCATGACTACCATCAGCCACCAAGACGCGGTTGTTTCTACTACTGGATTGATCTCTCGAGAAATTTTCGAGAAATTTGATTCCGAGCGAAACATCTATGTTCCCGGTTCAATGGGGCTAGCGTCTTCAATAGGATTGGGACTTGCCCTGGCCTGCCCAACAAAGAAAGTGGTAGTGATTGACGGAGACGCGAGTATTCTCATGAACCTCGGCTCGATAGTCACGATCGGCAACAAACAACCGGCAAATCTGCTTCACATTGTTATTGATAATGGCGCCTACGGTTCGTGCAGCGAGGAGCGATCAATGTCCGACACCGCTCATCTCAATAAGCTAGCGAATAATGTCGGCTATCGCTATGTGCGAACAATCGGTAGTAAAAAAGACCTGAAGCGTGTTATAATGGAATTCAGGCAAGGACCAGGGTTCATTTTGGCAAAGATTAAACTTGGCGGACGCCGTGATTTTTGTCGCCCACTGGAACTTCCTGAAATTAAGAACAGATTTATGCTGTTCTTGAAACAATTAACAAAAGGAGAACAACCATGATGTTCAAAGGTAAAAACATCTTCAACGCGTCGTTCGATGTGTTTGCCGAAACCTACCACTCCGTCCGTCCCGGATATCCCGCTCAACTGTATAAGGATATCAGGAAATTATGTGGAATCAGCAACACTTCGCGACTCTTGGAGATCGGCGCAGGCAGTGGAATCGCCACAACGGAACTGGCAAAATTCGGCGGCCGGATTGTAGCCATCGAACCCGGCACACACTTAGCGACGATCGCCAGAAAGCAGACCAAGGGATTTAAAAGTGTCGAAATCCTTGAAGGAACCTTTGAGGATTTCGAGTCCGCCGAACAATTCGACGCGATTCTGGCGTTCACGGCCTACCACTGGATCGACGAAGGAATCAAGTATCAGAAAGTCCTTGATCTCTTGGACGATGCTGGGAGTCTTGTGCTCGTCTGGAATAGCTTCTTTCTCTCAGATTCGGCGGTGACGGCCGAGGTAAACAGGGCTTACCACGAGCATCTCCCCGATGCCTACCCCGACGAATCAACCGTCGAACAGGTGAACGAGGGAGTCTTGTCAAAGCTTCACCACCGAGAGCAAGAGGTGATTCAAAATCTCTTACTTTACACCGTTGCCTTGCGCAAGTACTACACAATCTACAACTACAACGCCGAGATGTACCCGAAACTCCTTAACACTTTTCCGAAGATCGTTGAAGTTGATGAAGAGAAGCGACAGAAGTTTTTTGAAGGGGTTTCGGAGATTGTAAGTAAACACGGCACGATCTCTGTGCCAGTGCTCACCACGCTCATCGTCTGCAAAAAGAGAAGTGGTTTTCTTCACGCCATCTCACACACCGAAGGAGGATCGTAAGATGATTGGAATTGATGCGATCGTTCGTCTTTCAGAGCGGTATGAAATGCCCATAGAAGATGTCCTGTTCATCGCCCTCAATGTCAACGGCGTCAACCTTGAATGTGACTACAATAGAATGCGCATGGCCTTCCGTTTGGCCAACAGCAAACTGTTCGAGTACGCCAAACAAAGAGGCGAACTTGATTATTACTTTGCCCTGCCAGTAAATCAGGATAGTCCGTTTACTGTAATCGAGAATGTTCTGATGTTACAAAACACGGTTGTCGGACAAGCAATTGGACCGACGGAGGATATCTGCGATTCCCATTATCCTCGGAGGAAAGGGACTTCCCTGAATATCAATCCGAACTCTCGGACATCCTGTCACGGGTGTCAATTCTGTTACACCGCGTACCAGATCCCTTACGACAGAAAACGGCTCAAAACTGAATCTGATCTGAGAGAGTTTTTCGAGGATTGGATGACCAAGTGTGGTTTGACTGACTTGTCTCATTTAATCCAGGTATCCGTCGTAACTGGCTGTTACGAGAGTGGCGAAGCTGTTTGTCGATTTCTACTTGCCCTTAAGAAGACGCTGGCGGAATATCGATTCGCAGGGAAAATCTTCTACCTTGGCTCGCAAATTACAACGCAAGAACAGTTGAAAAGCGTAGCCGAGATACAGCCGTTCGGGATCTGTTTCTCGCTGGAAACCTTTGAGCGTCGCGAGCTATTGCGAAAAGATAAGAGAGTGGTCAGTCTTCAAGATGCCCGCGAATCAATGGACTTCGCTCGAAGCTTGGGGTATGAGGTGAATTTCTCCTACATTGTGGGGATGGAGTCGTTGCGAGTGATGGAATATCACTTCAACTGCTTTAGGGAACACATCAATAAGTTCCCCACCATCAACACCTTGCAAATGCACAAATATCACCAAGCAACCCTAATAGATCCGAGTGCCCATCGCTTAGAATACTATCTGGAAGCCCGGCGAATTCTTGAACGACTCTTTGGCGAGACCAGTATGAGACCACTCGTGTGGGAAGATTACCGAAGTTTGTGGTTTTTAACTTTCAGTGGGGAGCCACTGTATGGAATCAGGACTCCTTAATCTTGAACAACCCAAGGGTTGCTATCGTTCACAATTAACGATGCAACCCTTTTTCTTTAGCGGGATTTATCCATCAAAACTCGCAACTCCTCCACAGATAATCCCTTTTTATCTGCTTCCTTTCCATAAATTATTTCTGGTTCTTTGTTTTTTGAGATGTTCATTGCTGTATATTATATAACTAGTGTTGGAGATATTGCAAACTAGTTTTTACAAATTTTTCGGTCTTTGACTGTTTGATCCAAATCTTTTTAATTTCTTCCAGTTTATTTTTTAGATCGGGATAAAATAGAAGTTCCTCCGCGCCAATCGCTTTTTGGATTGATGGCAAATTTAGGAAAATTACATTAAATATTTCCGACAATTCCCAAAGATTATTACCATCTTTTATTCCTAACTGGTAACAAAAATCATAAAAGGCAAAGTGGGTTAGTTCATGAGCGATGACCTCTTTTCGCATGTCGTGCGAGCGTTTGTAATAAACTTGGAAACTCTTATTTTCAAGGTAACGCGGATTACAATTAAAAATAGATAGATAACAAGTATAATTTTCTTCACCATAATCTTTCCCGAAATATTTTTGCAGTTCAAGAAACAATGGGGTTTTTATTTCGTCAAAACACAATTCGGTATCTTTAAGAATGTTGGCTAAATCATTTTTGTTTGCCGTATAAAAATTATCTATATATCTAACATAGTTTTCTTTGGTAATGTTTGGATGATCGTCACTAATTTTTTTACCAAAATCGGCCTCGCTAACGACTGTATCACAGAAAGCCATGTACACTTCTTTATCTAATTGTTTATTTAATTCTATTTTCATAACTATCACGCTTGATCAAAATTAGGCAAATTTTGTTTCCACCTCCGCCATCTCATTTACCTCATTATCACCGAGAAAGGAATAAAACGGTTCGCCGGTGAGATAGTCGTTAAAGCGGACGACGAGATTGCCGTTGAGTTCGGAAATACGCATTTCGCCGTTCACATCCCACGACCACATACCCCTTCTTCCACCTCCGCCTTGTCGGCCAATTCCAGTTTTTTGAAATTTGGAAATTGCGGGAGCATAAGATAAGAAGATTAAAGTATAGCACATTAACTTAAACCAATGAAATAATTTTTTCAATATTGGGAAAATTTACTTTGTAAGTCGTCTCAATATCTTTGGTATCTATCGGTATATCATTTTTTTTATGTAAATCCGGAAAAGCTGTCGAAAACAATAAATTAACTACCGTTTCTTTCTTCCATTGATCAACTTCATATTTATCAATTAAATGTTGTATATGCAGATGGATTATTTCATGTAAAATATTCCCCAATAATTCATCACCAGAATATTTTGATATATTGGAAATTACTTTGTTCGGCACATGATAACTACCACCCATACCGTAAAGGGTGAGATTGATGATGACATTTGAAATAATTGAGAAACCGAGACTTTCGATAAATTTTTGCAATCTAATTCCATACGGATCATACAATTGATTCAGAGATTCTATCGCCAAAATATATTTTTGGGGATCGTATTCTTTTTCCACCGCTTTGGATATATCAGCTTCAGAAATATTCACGAGATTATTTTTATCAATATCTTTTGGAAAAGACATCCATTCCAGATGGTAATTATTATTTAAATACCAATCTAGCCGGTTTATTGTATAAACGATTCTTTTCACTTCTAATTCTTTGGAATATTCAAAAGAAAGTTTAATTGTCTCTTCCATTAGTTAATTATATAACAAAATGATGGCTCTCGGCAATTTGCTTGCAGAGAGCCATGTTTCGTTTTGTGATGCATCACGACACGCCACAATGTGGTGGGGCACAATCACAATCACAATCATTGGGGGGTTGTGCAGTCATCACAATGAGAACTGCTACTGTTTTCAGATTTCCCTATGTTTTCGACGGGGAAATCCCTCGGAACACCAGTAACCCTAACAAGTGTTGCCAACTCTTCCATGGTCTTTCTCCTTGTTTATCACTTACCACCCTGGAATTGATGCCTTGGCATCATAAACTGTCCACATCAATGGACAACCACCACCGCAAAAGCCTACTTGCGAACAATCTACGCATTTTTCTGAAGGATAAGAATTGATGCGATCATAACTGCGGGTAACTTTATCACTATTCAAAAGTGAGATTAGAGATTCCCCATCGTCATAATCTTTACCAAACTTACCAATCGGAAACTCCGCCATACTATTGCAAGCAAGAAGCTCTCCCTGTGGACCAAAAGCAATGCCTGATCGGTTTTGGAACTGACAACCTGAATGTAACTGCCTCCTTTCTTTTAGCTTTTCAATAAAACTTTTTGGCCAAAGACAAAATGGAATCTTTAAAGCCAATGTCAGTTTTCCATCCATCAGGTCATGCAATTGCTGATACTGCGATACGACATCCGCCACCACTTCTTTCAAGGGAATCATCCCTGTTGTTCCCGGTCTTTTATCTGAAAAGGACGGCGTGCATGGACTAATTCCGATTCGATTTGCCCCGCAAGATTTGGCAAACCGTGCCAACAACACAAGATCATTCCGCGCAAAAGAATTGTGTACGAAAGTAACCCCGCACTTAAACTTCGCCACCAGGCGAGTCAAGCCCTTTCGAACAGACTCAAAATCATGGAACTGCGCAAGTCTTTGTAGGGATGGCTCATCGAATGCCTTGATTGAAGGACCGACTTTATCGTTTGGTTTCTCCAAATATTTGAACCAAAATTTGTCATCGGAGAACCGGAGTGCATTTGTCACCAAAGTTGTTTTAATTCCAACCTCGCGACATTTGCAATTGAAATCCAAAAGATGTTTCCAGAGAGTCGGTTCGCCCCCAATAATCAATAGGTGTTTAATTCCTATCTGTTTAACAATCGAGAGAAGTTTGAGCGCCAAATCAAAACTTAATGTTTGCTTCGCGTCAAAATTTTCTCCCTTTGTATAACACCAAGGGCAACGAAAATTACAGGACCGATTTGTCGTGATCCAAGCTACACGAGGACTGATTAAAGCCATAGTCTAACCCCTTTTTCAAAGATCTAGTTTTAAGGTCAGACCAATTCTGATCTTTCTACTTTTATGCTATACCTACCGTAGTTGATGTCAATAGAAGATGGGAGCGGATAACGAGATTGCCGTTGAGTTCCGAGATCCGCATTTCGCCGTTCACATCCCACGACCACATACCCCTTCTTCCACATCTGCCTTATCGGCTAGTTCAAGCTTTTTGAATGTCGGAAATTGCGGGAGCATGGATTAGAGAAGACTATAGTGTAGCACAACCTAGCCCATAATAAAAAATGCGCCCCAAAATATTATCCGGGGCGCAAAAAATTAAAGATCATGAAGAAGTTAACTCGTGGATCAAGGCGTTGGAGATTTCCGCCCCTAGAGTGACCTCCATCCACAGCCACTGACCATTCGGATTGATTTCTAAAAACACATACTCGCCCCTTGGTGTCACGATCATGTCAATCGCTCCAAAAACAAGCCCCAGTTGCTTCACTAGCTTAACGCAAAGATGTTCTATCTCTGGATCAAGCACGCAAAGTTCCTGTCTCAATTTTACTTTATGTTGATCTCGTCTCCAATCAATGACAGTTGAGGTGTGTTCTTGAGAAAACAAGCGGGTCGTGAATACTTGTTCTCCGACAACAGTGATCCGCAACTCGTAATCTTTCTCAACGCATTCTTGAAATAGGCAGGGAGCAAGTCTGATTGATCGGGCTACTTGCGGAGACATTTCCACAAGCGAAGTGTACACGCTACGATATGTTTCTTCTGTTTCCGAAACAAAAGGACGACTAAGTGTTTTGTAAACCACTTTCTTGGGAGCCAACCGCTTGATAAACCCATCCGCTTCTTCCGCATCGTTGGTAACAAGGGTTTCTGGAATGCTAAAGCCAAGTTGTCGAGCAAGACGCAATTGACCTAGTTTGTTTCCAGCTATCTGGTTTCGAACGGGATGATTGATCCACTTAACATCGGGGAGGCAAACGCAGACATCATTCAGATACGCTTCGGTTTCTCTGCCGACAAAAGCAGTACTAGCTTTTTGCTCTGTTCTGTCGTATCTAGTGATGAACGGCCTTCTATACCAAACACCAGTTACTTGATCGGGTTTGAACAAACAAGATTTAACCCCATCATCAATCAACCAAACAGAATGACCCTCTTCTCTGGTGTACCTAACCGACAGATTGACTGACAATTCGTCAAGATTCAATCGAACCATCGGAATTTCTCTCTCTATGAGTTTTTTGCTAAGATAGTCAGCATGGAGATCAATCCTAGATGTGATAATCAGCACCTTGTTCATATTTTTCTCCTTTTTTAACAAGGACCTTTCTATTATTATAACTAACAAACAATACTTAAAATGTCAATCAACCAAAAACTTAAAGGCCAAATTATGGAAATGCTAAAACGAGATCAGCGGATCCGCAGAGAGCAACAAAAAAAATTCTTTGCCCTTAATAAAATGTTTCCAGACAAAAAAAGCCAAAACTATAAAAAAGAGATTGGCAAATTAGTTAAGGAATTAACATCACTAGATCGAAAACACACCAATAAGGTGAAGAAAATAATCGATAAATATGGCTGGCCAGGAAAGAGTTTGGTCGGCAAACAAGGAGCTCACGGCGCTTGGTTGCTCGTGCAACATGCTACTCATGATGTTGATTTTCAAAAAAATTGTTTGAAGTTATTAAAAAAGGCCGTAAAAATAAATCAGGCCGAAAGAAAACACATCGCCTTTTTAACCGATCGTATTTTGATTTTACAAAAGAAAAAACAAATTTTCGGAACTCAGTTTCGAAGAAACAAAGATAATCAGCTTGAGTCTTTTCCAATTAAAGATGAAGGGAAAATTGATCTCATGCGAGAAAAAATGGGGCTTGAATCATTATCGAAATACAAGAAAAAAATGAAGACACTCAGTTGACGAGTGCCTTCGAGTCCCTTGTCTCTTAGGAACTGTTACTGGTCTTCATCCGCCTCACAGGAATCCGGACCACCCGTCCATGTGCATGATGTGGGTTCAGCAGATGTCGCTTCGCTCTTGAGAATTTGTTCAGAGAGAAGCACTCCCAACGGAACTTCCTTGAGATACGGTAATTCAGCCACTGGATTACTCGCGGGATTATTCATTTGAGTCTCCAAAAAAGAAAAATACTCAGAACCATCAAACAAAAACGGACACCACCAAACATCCCCAATCATTACCATAGATTCTCCTGGCAAGGTTCGAATCGCGCTTAGCTACACAGCTAAACCACATCCATCCCCATCTTATCATAATTAGCCAAAATTAGGCAAGTTTTTTACTTCAACCTCATTAGCCCCCAGAAAAGAATAAAGTGGTTCGCCGGTGAGATAGTCGTTATTTTTCTTCCACCTCCGCCTTGTCGGACAGTTCGAGTTTTTTAAATGTTGGAAATTGCGGGAGCATAATATGTATTCTCCTATTCGCGCGAATTAGAGAAGATTACAGTATAGCACGCGCTCGCTTATCCCCCAAACAAAAAGTAAGAAAATTAAGACTACTTCCTCTCAATTATTTTTTTAGCTAATTCAGCCAATTTGGCATCGTCAGCTCTTTGGTAGTCGTGAGAAGAAATGTAACCTTCGTATTCTTCAAAATATTTATCGATATTGGATTTTCTTGGTTTCCAAACTGGATCATTGGTACCATGCATAGGAAAAAGTTTGGCATGGACATGATCAACACCGAAGCCCTCAAAAATCATTCCCGTTCTTCCTACATCTGGTAATTTAGAATCAATTAGCTTAGCCACTTTCTTGCTGGCTAAAGTTAAATTCGCAAGGACCGATTCAGGCAAATCAAAAGCATAGCTAGGATAATGCTTTTTTGTAATCACAACCGAAAACCCCTCGGTGTTAGGAAAAATCGACAGGAAGGCTAAGTGTTCCCCATCTTCCCAAATTTTATGACACGAAGCTTCACCTTTAACTATTTTGCAAAAGATACAATCGAGCATAATAAATTATATTAAAGCAAAAAGCGGCCAGTAGCAAGGCAACGCCTTGACATGATACGTGGCGTTTTTTTAACTCACAAATGGATTCTCCATTTCAAACACAATCTTGGGTGTTTGATTATTTATCTTGTCTTCCGTGATACCATATTTTTCTGCATATAGAGTTCCGACGGCGCAAAATTTAGCATCACTCCACTCAAATCCAATTTTTTCGGCAACCTCTTTTACAGCTTGTTCCGATGGTCCCTCAATTTCAACAAATGGCTCTAGGAATGGCCACTCGTCAATCATTACTTCTACTCCATCCAAAAGCCACAGCTCTCGTTTACTTTCTTGATACGATTTTTGCACACAGCCGAGAGTAGTGAGAAGAGAAATAGCTTCCGTAAAACTATCAACCTTGAGGCAAATTTCTTTTTGATTTTCAATTTTATCCCCGTCGATTACCTTAATACTTAACGTAATTTTGTCACTTTCATCTCTCACTCTGACCCAACCCTGATTCACTTCATGCCCATTGGGAAAGTGAAAGGTTGCGCGTTTTTGTAAAAATTCCGGCTTTAATAATTTAGCGCCAGCAGTTACTAACCTTTTTCTGATTTCGTCCTTATTAATTTTTACAAAGGTCGCTTCGTATTCGATTTTCATGATTTAAATTATAACACCAATCTTACTATTCTCCTATTCGTACGAATTAAAGAAGAGCGAGAACCGCTCGACTGGCACTCGGTAATGGCATCGCCAGTTTATAGTAATACGAAAGACTGCGTTGTTCATATTCAACAATATCAACGGCCTTGAGAACCGCCAAATGTTTGGAGGTTGATTTGAAAGAAAGCTTGATCGCTTCGGCAATGTCCCCAACTGCCGCCTCCTTGTTTTGCCTCAAGAACTTAATGATCGCCAGCCGACGCTTATTGGCCAAGGCCTTCAATTCTCTTTCTAACTCTTTATTATTCAATTTCATACTCATAATACTTACAGTCTATCACTATTCGTTCATTCGCGCGAATTAGAGAAGATAAAAATCGCTATTTAACTAACCTATTTAACTAACCTTTGATTAATCTTTTAAGCTAACCCAATATGAAGCTCGTAGCGATGGCGGTAGTTGCCATTCTCAATTTGCATCAGTTGGTCATGAGTCCCCTCTTCCACGATCTTGCCTTTTTCGAGCACTAGAATCCGATCAGCTTGGCGCACAGTGGAAAGTCGATGGGCAATGATAAAAGTCGTCCGTCCTTTCATCAATTTTTCTAACGCCCCGGTCACCTTGCGCTCGGTCGCGGAATCGAGCGCGCTCGTTGGCTCGTCTAAGATTAAAATTTTAGGGTTACGCAAAATCGCTCGAGCAATCGCAACCCGTTGTTTCTGCCCCACCGAAAGTTTGATCCCGCGCTCGCCCACAATTGTGTCATATTTGGCCGGAAACGCCTCAATAAATTCCTCCGCATGCGCTTCGCGCGTGGCGTGCATAATGTCCTCGAAAGAAGCGGTGGGCGAACCGTAACTTATATTTGATTTGATGGTGTTATTGAAAAGAGCGACTTCCTGTGGCACCACAGCGATATTTTTTCGCAAATTGGTAAGGTGAAGCTGACGCGTATCAACCCCATCAATCAACACCCGACCTTTTGATGGGAAGTAATAACCGGAAATAAGAGCAATCGCAGTACTTTTTCCAACTCCGGATTCACCAACGAGAGCCACCACTTCGCCCACGCGAACCTTGAAATCCAAACCAGCCAGCACTTCGGTCTGATTGGTTCCGTACGCGAAAGAAACATTTTCAAAAATAACTTCACCAGAAAAATGTGGTGAAGTCACGGCGTCTTTGGGTATATAATTCTCTTCCTCGCCCGCAAAAATTTCTTCCGCCTGCGCCGCCGTCGTAATGCCATTTTGAATCGTTTGCCAGCTATAGCCCAACGAGACGAAAGGACCGAAGAACATCAGGGCGTAACCATTAAGCGCCACGAGTTCACCGACGGTAATGACACCGCTTGAAATAAGTTGGACCGAAAAAATAAACACGGCAAATTGAGTAACAAAAACAATCAGCCGTTGGAAAAAACCGACATTACTCCAATGGCGCTCGATCTGATACCACAAACGATAGGTTCGCCCCAGCAATGATTCGTGAACCATTCGATCCTCATACTCTTCGGTCGTGGCTTGTTTAACACTCTCAATCTGGGTTACGGCCTGGGCGGCGTCATCCCAGCCTTCGTTCCAAGATTTATGAGCCGCCATATCAATGGCCGCAATCGGCATTAAAATTTTTGTCAAAAGCGCGACATACAAAAGAACGCCAATAACTAAAATACTCGCCAGGAAAGTGTTGATACTCGCCGCGAGAATGATGCCGATGATAATGCTTAGAAATTGCGGGGCGATATTTACCACTGTTCCGATAATTGCTGAAACTCGCCAGCCCGCCACGCTTATTTTTTGCATCACGCCATTGATGTGGACATTCTTGTGATACGCTAGAGGCGCACGTAAAAGGTGAGTAAAACCTTGCACTTGAATATTGAAATGAATTTCCGTATCAACGCGCCGGCGCAAACGATCCATAATCCAATCAATATTATTCGCGATCAGTTGGACTAACACCCACGCCCCGAGCAAGACGACCCACAGAGGCAGAGCACTCGTAGCTAAGGTGTGTGTTCCTTTGGAAAGTTCAATGAGCGTATCGAAAAAGCGCCCCGTCACATACGGGACAAAACCGTTCGCAATCGCCGACACAATTCCCAAAACAATTAGGATGACGAGTTCTTTTTTAAACGGCTGGGCATGACGCCAGATGGCCCGTAAACCTTTTTTCATATTAGGCTAATTTTTTATTTTTTCGGCGATACAAAAAGAATAGGACCAGTGTCATGTTCAAAATAAAATAGAAACCCCAGCCGGATTCTGCCAAGGTCCAGTTTTTTATGGCGAGGATTTGAAAAACGGCCGACAACCACCCGATGGTCCACGCCAGTCGATCTTCTTGTTCGGGATTTAAGAAAATATGTCGAAAATTTGGGATGGAGGCGAATAAATCCGAGATAATACTTAACCCGAGCGCCAACAATGGGTTACCGGTTAAAAGCCAAAGCAGAATACCAAGAATCGCGCCCCCGACACAAATTTTATTTCTGACATCCCATTCCTTATCGCCAAATTTGAGTGACAGAATGGCCACCGCCAGTTGAGAGAGACAAAGCCACGCGGGCAGAAGAAGCACCGGCCACGGCGCCCCGCCGAACCACGAACTGATAACCACCACGAAGGTTATAATTGTCCAAGTCCACCACGACGCCGAAGAAGGTTTGGTCTGATCTTTTAGAATTGATCTTAGATACGGAACAAACGCAATGACCGAAGCGATCGGCGCAGCAATGCCAAAAATTTCATAGTAACTCATATAAGAATATCATACACGAAAAAGCTCCCGTCGACATCTCTAAAGAAGTTGTCGCGGGAGCGTTGAGACGCCGAATGGATTACTGTGAAGTCAGCGCCGAATGGATCTGGGTAACCGTTTTATTGAGCGCGATCCGTTGAGCTTGGCCAATTGTGCTGGAGGCGTATTCCTTGCTCGTCTTGGTGTTGCCCCAAGTGGTTCGCGAACTAGTCGCGCCAACCGAAATGAAACTCCCTTCCGTAGTAAAAGAAGTCACTAGACGCCCCGTAGCAGGATCAATAATTTGCACATCAAGACCAACCATGCCTTTCCGTTTAGTCTCGCTCGACGCTTTAGTGCCATGACCATAAGACACTAGCCCACCAACATAAGGGATAAGCGCCAACGGCACACTGTAGCCGGTACTCTCGCCCTTCCCCGACCCATCGGCAATTTCCGAGAACTCGGTAATCGCACCCTTGATGATGAAGAGTCCGCGTTCGTTTGGTTTCAAACTTGCCACAATCTTTTCCGGCGCTCGCTCATAACTCGAGTAATCAATCACCACCACATTGCCGACCCGTTGAAGTGCCGAGACCAATTGCGCCGACACGCCCGGACCAATTTGTTCGCCGGGATTGATTACCTTCTCTCCGCCTGGCGCGCTGATATCAGCCGTGACGCCACTCGCCCCCCATAACGAAGGGCTCAACCACCACTACCCAAGTTGGCAAATCGGGATTGGCTGGAATTCTAATCAACTCCACTTCGGTCGAGACTGGTCGAAACGCCTCGGCTTGAGCTTCATTCCGATCCAATCGAGCTTGAACATTCTTCGGACTACAACCCGATAACCCCAGCGTCATCGCCACCGCCGTCAAACTGCACCACTTCATCCAATTATTCATAACCATCTCCCGCCTTTCGGCTTCAATAAGTTAACTATCCAGAACCTTTCAAGGTTCTAATTTCCATCTAGCAATATAGCATAATTGGTCATAAAATGTTAATATCTTATCGGACTCGGCTAATGTGGTCGAGAAAGTTGGTCTTCTTTTTTAGGAGAAGAGAAAATGAGGAAACAGGTAACATGGTCGGTGATTTTATTCGGAATAATAGTGATGGTGGCGATTTTCTTCTCGGGTTGTAACTCGGGGGCGGTGACGGCTACTGGCGGTAGTGGTGTTGGCGGTGGCGGTGGGAACAATGGCGGAAGTTTCAGTAGTTGTTATGCCATTGGTTTTTCGGATCAGGCGATAACCGACATCTATGATGCGGCAATTAATGATCGAGCCAATGGTGCCACTTACAGTGAAGAAAGCCAGGCGGCAGCCGATGCTTGCATCGAGGGTTGTAACTACGAAGCGGTCTGCTCAAATGGCTGTATTAGTTGCACTAGTGCAATCGTTGATTCCGCTTACTTCAAATCATTGAGTAAATCCTCTATCGGCGTCATCATTAAAGACAAGCTATGAACTGGCCCACGCTCCTTCATTCGCGTTAGAATAAACCCCTTCTTGGTCTCGTATCAAGAGGGGGTTATTTATGCCACGAGATGTTACTCCACTTTCAAAAATTTGAGTTTGCCTTTTTGCAGAACGGCATCGGAGGGGACGAGATAATGAGGATCGGTGATTACTCCGCTGTTAATTTTCACCCCACCTTGTTCGATCAATCTCCCCGCTTCTGTTTTGGACGACGCAAGTTTAGATTCAACTAAAACGGAAATTAAATCATATTGACTCGGCTTAAACTCCGGCAAATTATCGGGAATTTCTTTTTTAGAAAAAGTTTTGATAAAATAATTTTCGGCTTCTTTGGCGGTCTCGGCCGAGTGATACATCCGCACAATCTCGCCCGCGAGTTTTAATTTCAAGTCGCGCGGATTCGCTTCCGCCTTCAAACTTTGCTCATACTCATTAACGGTGGCCATCGCCACACGCGTGAGTAAAGTAAAATATCTGATAATCAACCCGTCCGCGAGTGACATAATTTTGCCAAACATCTCGTTGGGTTCATCCATTAAATTAATCCCATTACCAAAACTAGAGCTCATTTTCCGTCCATCCAAACCTTCAATCATGGGATTGGTGATAATGTCTTGCGGGGCTTGTCCATAAAGTTTTTGCACATCTCTGCCAGTAAGCAGATTGAAACGTTGATCCGTCCCGCCGATTTCGACATCCGCTTTTACTTCCACCGAATCGTAACCTTGCATCAACGGATACAGCAACTCGCGCAGAGAAATTCTTTTGCCCGCTTCCAGCCGTCGGCGAATATTGTCACGGGAAATAAATTCGTTAAGCGAGAAGCCATTCGCCTGCCGACCGATATCGAGATAATTTAATTTGCCGAGCCACTCACTGTTGTGGCGAATTTCGGCTTGACCAATGTCAATAATCTTGCCAGCTTGCTTGATATAAGTTTGTAAATTTTCCTTAACCGTCTCGGCCGAGAGCATCGGCCGTTCACTGTCTTTATCCGAAGTGTCACCGATGAGACCAGTGAAGTCGCCGATGATAAAAATAATCTGATGCCCCAGCGCTTGGAAGTCTCGCAACTTAAGCAAAGGAATTGACCGCCCCAGATGAAGGTTGGGACTCGTGGGATCAATCCCCAACTTCACTCGCAACGACCTCCCCTCCCCCAACTTCCGCTCGAGATTCACCCGATCGATAATCTCCTCCACCCCACGGGTTAAGAGCTCTTTTGTCTCCTCCAATTTTTTTGATGTCATATTTATTATAATACCTTAGTTTAGAAATTTTTCAAATACTCTTTGATTCTTTCGCGATTCTCATTTTCTTTTTCACCCTTGAAATATATCTCAATAAATTCAATCTGTTGATTTTGTTCAAAAAAGGTGTAGATAATTCGTAGAGAACGATTGCGAAGAGCTCGGCAGGCCATCCGCGCTTTTATAATTTTTACCAACGGCGAAGTGTGAATGATAACAAAATTTTTTCCAATACCAGTTGGCGTGATTAAAAGAACTTTTTTGAATTTTTCAAAATCGTCATTCAGTGTTTTATATTTTTTGCCAAGTCGCTTGAATTCTTTTTCAAATTCCGCGAGCAAATTAAAGTTGTTCATATTGTCTCAAAGAGGTTTCTTCGGGACGATAGAACACATGTTCGTATTCCAGAGGTTCTCTTTCTTTGGCGACAAGCCATGGTGTGTCAAGGTGAGATAATGCGGAAATTTGGATCGCCGTTAAATCTCCGAGCCGATCAATTTCCCAATTAATATGCGCTAGTTCTTGGGCGGAAAGAGCCGATAGATTGAGAGTCTTATTCGGGTTTACAAGATATTTAGTTTGTTCGTGTTTATAAAACTTACTCTTTATCTTCTCAATCTTTCCCTCTTTTTCCATTTGGCTAATTAATTTTGCAAACATCACAGGTGTAGGACCGTAGTGATTTTTGATATATCTGGCTCCCATAAGCTGTTCCTCAAATTTTTCATAATAATCAAAATCAATAAAATAGAGTAGTTTATAAAGCACCGTTTGCCCAATGTTTGGCTTGCCACCAATCTTGGTCAAAACATACAATAGCGTCTGCTCAAATTTTTCCGCTTTCTCTTGTGGAATACTGATGCGAATTCCACTCTCGGTCTCACGCCTTTGCTTTTTTTTACCTTCAATCTTTACAATTGTTTTCACATTTTCTTTTCCCTCCAAAAAAATCTCAAACGGAATATCAAAAACTTCCGCCAATTTCTTGGCTTCGGTAATAGTTAAATCTCTCTCGCCTTGCTCAATCTGCATATAAGTCGGGCGGGAAATTTTCAGGGTGGATGCCAAAAACGCCTGTGTCAGATTACGCTTTTTGCGTTGTTCTAAAATAAATTTAGCCAGCATCTCGCCAGTATAGGCGATGCAGTATTTCTTGTCAATAAGAATGTCAAGAAGTTATACACAGGCATTTTTACGCCCTCGCGCCATGTCAAGGTCGAACCTTGCCGGTGGCTTCACGGCTTCATTATCAGACTTCAACAAATTATCGTTACAAAATTGGGGTGGTATTTGATAATAGGTAAAAATAGCATCTTTAATCATCGAGGTAGTTTCCTTAACATCGTTGCCACCGGTAATAATTCCATCAACATTTGTTGATTCAGCCGCCCAACTGCCGTCGGGGTAGTGCTCGATTTTAAACTTAATCGCTCCATTAATTTCTTTTATCTCTTCCAGCATACGAATAACCTGGGGATTAGATCTCTCTTCAAACCCCCAACCTAATTGGCGCAAAACCTGGCTAGAATTGAAAATAAATTTTCGAAACATAAGTTTAATTTAGCAAAATTTAAACCTCAAGTCAATCAAACAGATATCCCCTTTCTTTTGGCAAGGCGTCGCCTTGACATGAAGCTCCACTGGGTTAATAAAAACGGTTCTTACTAGTGACTTGCTAATGATTATTTAATTACATTGCATAATTTCCTTTTTCGTATTTTTCTAAATAGTTTTCTGCTTCTTGAAGAGTTTTACAAAAATGAATCATATGTCCAATGCCATCTCGGTCACGCATGTTCTGTTTCCTTTGAGTATTCATAATCGCAAAGCCATCATTCGCTTTGACGATGTTAAACCAGTATTTCTTGATAAATTTCGCTTTAATTATTGTCATGATTTCCAACCCGAATTAAAAATTTAATTCATTATCTTTTTGTAATTTTTTAAATTTAGGTAAAAAGGCTTTACACCACCCTTCAGAACTAAAAAAATCTGCCGCTTGACGCAGGGCTTCTTGATCATCTATATACATCATTAGACCAGCAATACCTGCATGAATAGCCTCTACTGCCGATTGATTTCCATTATCGTGATGATGTTTTGCTATCATATTAGAAGCTTCTTCTATTGTTTTCTTTGAAAACGGCAAAAATGACTCTGGAATTTTTCCGTTGAATAAAATTAACAACTTGCCATTAAAAAACTCGAGGTGTTTACCATAAATATCTACAATTTTGCTAGCTTGAATGAGTGTCATGTTTTTTATTTCCATATACATGCTCGTGTTGCTTCGTCCGATGTTCTGAACTGTTGAAAACTGAAACGATAATAATCACCCTTATCATCTACCCGACGTAGGCCAGAAAAACCTCCACCCATCTCGTTTTGCTCTCTTGGCGGGATATAATTAATCTGCTTTAAGCATGAGCGATACTTATACGCATACCATCCTCCAGTGATAATGATTATGGTTGCAATACCGATAACTAGATAATAAATAGTTTGTTTTTTCATAAATTACTTTGGAAAATATTTTTTTAGGAGATTTTCGAAATGCGCCTTATCTCCAACCAAACTATCTTCCTCTCCATTCATAGTAAGATAAGAACCTATTATATTATTGGTATAGACATCTTTTATAAAAGCATACTGTGTAGATTTTGAAATCCAACTTCCAGTAAAAAGACAAGTGTTTAATTCACGGGCAAATCTAAACTGGGGTTCAAGATATATTTGACCTTCTGGCAATTCTTTTTCTGTTTTATCAGATAGCTTCATCCCCTCTTGTTGACATTTTATGTTATTAGCTAACATCTCATTTCTTTTCTGGGTTGGCCGCCACAATAATAGATAAAATAAAATCAGAATTATTAATACGATCAGTAATCCCAACTTAAACCAAAAACGTTGTAGGAACATAAGAGTGAATGATGTACTCGACATAAAAACTATAGCCCCTCTTTGCGGAGGTCTTCGATGAGTTGGCGGGATTTGCGTGAGAGTTTGGGCGGGAGGTTGATTGAGACTTTAAGATAGAGATCGCCACGCCGACCGGCGCTCATCGGCACGCCGCGTCCACGAACCCGCAAAATCTCGCCGGGCGAAACACCTTCTGGAATCTTCACCGTGAGTGGACCATCGAGCGTCTCCACTTTATATTCCGCGCCGAGCAGAGCATCCGAAAGTTTAACCGCCAGCGCCATCACTAAATTCTCGCCGTCGCGTTGAAAAACTTTGTGCTTCTCGACATGAACTTTGACATAGAGATCACCCAACGTCCCGCGCGCCACCGCTTCCCCCCGTCCGCTCAAACGAATCATCTCGCCATTCTGAATGCCCGCCGGAATTCCAATTTTAATTTCTTCGTTGCGTTTAATGACTCCGTGACCACCGCAGACCGAACATCTTTGCTCTGGCACTTCACCGCGCCCGAGACAATTACTACATTCGCGCGCGCTGGTAAATGAACCGAGGAAAGAACGACGGGTCTCATGAACCTTGCCTTGACCGTTGCAAGTCGCACACTTCTTCAGCGCCACCCCCGGCTCACCGCCCTTCCCTTGACAATGATCACAAATTCCGACTTTCGAAATTAACACCGTTCGCTCACTACCAAAAATAGAATCCGCAAACGGAATTTGAATATCCACCGAAATATCCCGCCCGCGTCGTCCGCCCGACCGTCCGCCACCACCATTGAAAAAATCACCGAAGAGATCGCCGAGATCGAATTGAAAACCTTGCCCTTGACCGGCGGCATTAGTGAAATCGCTGAAGTCCCAACCGCCAGCGCCTTGACTCGGTCCACCATCCGCGCTATTCCAGCCAGCACCGTGAGTGTCGTAGGCCTGCCGTTTTCGCTCATCGGACAGCACTTGATAAGCCTCATTGATCTCTTTGAATTTCGCTTCATCACCGCCTTTCTTATCGGGATGATATTTGTGAGCGAGTTTGTGGAAGGCCTTTTTAATTTCGTCCGTTGACGCGCCATGCTGCAAACCAAGCAGATTGTAATAATCTTTGTTCGCCATAATTTATTTCGTCTCGGCGTCGCGCACTGGACCGTCGGTCGTTGGACCCTTATCATCCGGTGGTGGTCCACCAGCTGGCGGTGGTCCGCCTGCGGCGGATGATGCCTTCGCCATCGCCTCGCCGATTTTTTGCATTTCTTGGGAGAGCGCGTCCGTCGCGGTTTTTAATTCGGCGACACTGCCATTCTTCTCTTTCACTTGTTTAAGTTCGTTAATTTTCGCTTCCACGCCCTGCTTGATCTCCGCGCTAATTTTTCCTTCGGCATCTTTGATTGCCTTCTCGGCGGTGTAAACAAGTTGATCAGCCAGATTGCGCGCCTCGGATTCTTCGCGCTTCTTCTTATCTTCCTCGGCATGCAAGTCGGCATCTTTTTTCATCTTCTCAATGTCTTCGGCGGTCAAACTCGACCGCGCTTCCACGCGAATTGATTGTTCTTTGCCACTGGTTTTATCTTTTGCCTTCACATTCAAAAGACCGCTCGCGTCAACATCGAAAGTCACTTCGATTTGGGGCATCCCGCGCAGTGATGGCGGAATCCCGTCGAGAATGAAGCGACCGAGGCTCTTGTTATCGCTCGCCATTGCGCGCTCACCTTGAACAATATGAATCTCGACGGAAGTCTGATTATCGGCGGCGGTCGAGAAAGTCTGACTCCTTGACACCGGAATTGTGGTATTGCGTTCAACAATCTTGGTCGCGACCGCGCCCATCGTCTCAATGCCGAGCGAGAGTGGAATAACATCGAGCAGTAAAACATCTTTGACATCGCCTTGAAAAATTCCCGCCTGAATCGCCGCGCCGACCGCCACCACTTCATCCGGATTAATCGAACGATTAGGCTCTTTATTAAAAAACTTTTTCACCGCTTCCACAATCGCCGGCATCCGCGTCTGACCGCCAACCAGAATCACTTCGTCAATCTCGGCAATCTTGTAACCCGACGCTTCGAGCGCGCGCTTGGTAATCTCAATTGAGCGATCAATGTATTCGCGCACCAGACCTTCGAGCTTGGCGCGATTTAATTTCAAGAGGAGATGGCGCGGACCTGAAGCGTCAGAAGTAATAAAAGGAATATTAATCTCGGTCTCCATCGTTTCCGAAAGTTCATGCTTTGATTTCTCGGCCGCTTCTTTGAGCCGTTGGAGGGCGAGTGTGTCTTTCGTCACATCAATTCCCGATTCTTTCTTATATTCATCGGCAATCCAGCGAATAATTTTCTGATCAAAATCTTCACCGCCGAGATGCGAATCGCCGTCCGTGGATTTAACCTCAATACTCTGATCACCTTCGGCAGCGGTGATGTCAAGCACTGAAATATCAAAGGTACCTCCGCCGAAATCGTAGACGACAATTTTCTCATTTTTCTTTTTATTAAAACCGTAAGCCAGCGCCGCCGCCGTCGGCTCGTTGATAATTCGTCGAACTTTGAACCCAGCAATCTCGCCGGCGTCCTTGGTCGCCTTCCGTTGCGAATCGTCGAAATAGGCCGGCACGGTGATCACCGCTTCTTCAATCTTCTCGCCGAGTTTAGCTTCCGCATCACGCTTCAGTTTTTGAAGAATCATTGCCGAAATTTCTTCCGGTCGATAAAATTTGTCGGTTTTCACCTTCACTCCGCCGTCGTCCGATCGTTCAATGGCAAAAGGAACCAACTCCCGGTCGCGTTTAATATTCGGATCATCGAAACGGTGCCCCATTAAGCGCTTGATGCCGGAAATGGTGTTGGCTGGATTAGTGATCGCCTGCCGTTTGGCGAGTAACCCCACTAATCGTTCGCCGGCTTTCGACACCGCCACCACCGAAGGCGTTGTGCGCACTCCTTCACTATTTTCAATAATTTTTGGCACGCCACCCTCGACATAAGCCATCGCCGAGTTGGTCGTCCCCAAATCAATACCCAGTATTTTTGCCATAGCGATAAATTATGATTATTTTTTATTAAACGCGCCAACTTTGACTTGAGCCGGACGCAAAACTTTCCCCTGCAAACGATACCCCTTCTTCATCACCGCCACCACTCGCCCGTCTTGGTCCTCTTTATCTACCGCGACTGATTCCAACGACTCGTGACTAGCCGGATCAAACGGCTCGTCGAGCGGATTAAGCGCTTCCAAACCGTGATCTTTCAAAATCCCCACTAATTTCGTATAAATATATTCTACACCCTTCCGCCAATTTTCGCCAACGGCTGACCACGCCGTTTGATCAGCAAAAGCCAGTTCGAAACTGTCAGTCAGATCGAGGAGGTCGAGAAGCAACGCTTGATTAGCAAATTGAATGATTTCCCCGCGTCTTGATTCCGTGGCTTTCTCGAAATTCATATAATCCGCCTTCAATCTCTGCGACAGTGTGAGATATTCTTGCTTATCCATCTGGCACTGTTTTAATTCTTCCCGCAATTTCTTCAACTTTGCTTCCGCGCTTTCCACATTTCCTTCCCCATCCTCCGGCACGAATTCTGCCTCATCCTCGTTTTTATTTTCTTCGTGTTCTGTATTCATATTTAAGAATCTCATCTTACACTTTTATTTTAAAAAGTAAAGAGGCCTCTCAACGAGGCCCCTGGCAATTTAATGTCTTGCTATTGACGATCTAATTAGGCTTGAGCTCTTTTGCGACTAAAGCGTCTGCCAAATAATGTAGGACTTCTTTCTCATCTAGTAGTCCTCGCAAAACTTCTTTGGCTTCCCTGTGAAGAACAGCCAGTGATTGACCGGGATTGTTGTGAATAACCCTGTCTATCATATCACCGACGGTCTCATCTCCCAATGCTTTTAGCGCCATACGATTCCTCTCTTTGTTTTCTCAAGGTCTAGCTAAGTTCACGCGAACCAGCCTACCTCCTCCTTTTCTGCTTTTTAAGCTATCATATACCTCACTTCTTCGTCAAGAGTGATACCAAACTTGTTTTTGACTAACCTTTTTAGTTTGGCCACCAGAGTTTTGACATCGTGATAAGTGCCGTGGCCGTCATTGATCAATAGATTCCCGTGCCAACCAGCCACATAAATACCGCCCACACGCATCCCTTTCGCGCCCACGGCTTCCAGCAAGTAACCGGCGGGAATTTTGTCGTCTCTTATCTTCGTTTGATCAATTAATTTTTTTGTTTGGCTGGAAATATCTTCGACTAACACATTTTTGAAAAAACTGCCCGGACACCGCAACTTTGGATCATATTTTTCAATCCGAATTTTTATAATCTCCTGTGACTTTTTGGCTAAATCTTTCTTAACTCCCTTAACTAACTTGAATTCCGCTCTCAAAATTATCCAACCTCGATGTTTAAAAATGCTGTCGCGATAAGTGAACCGGCATTGCTTTTTTGTTAGCCATTTAATTTTTCGACCATCAAATATTTCCACCTTCACCAAACAATCCGAAATCGTCTGTCCATAGGCGCCGGCGTTACCGACAATCGCGCCACCCACTGTTCCCGGTATGCCGGATAAAGTTTCCAAGCCAGCCAAGCCATTACTAATCGCGGTTTTAATCAAGCATTCGAGCGACAAATTAGCTGGGCATGTCAAGGTCGAACCTTGACCCCTCTCCACCCTCCCCGAAGGGGAGGGCAAGAATCGAATCACCAACCCGTCAAAAGTTTTATCGCCGAAAACCACATTGCTTCCGCCAGCAATGATAAAATACCGCCAGTGATTCTTTTTTGCTAACCTCACCGCCGAGACCAGCTCGGCGGGATTAGTTGCCGAGATAAAATAACGCGCCCGACCGCCAATTCCAAAAGTGGTATACGGCGCCAATAAAACATTCTGTTTTAACCTCATCATTATCAGTAGTAAATTTGGACGATGATCAGAACGATCGCGGCAACGATTAACAACGCAATAAAAACAAATTCTTTAAACTTGCTCATCCCTTCAGTATAGCATTTGCCCGCCGATGGCGAGATTATTGCGAGAGAACGCGGAAGTAGTAGGCGGTGCTAGGCAGAAGATCGGTCACCGACACCGCGTGTTCGGTGACTTTAGTGTCTGCATCCGTGGTCGCCGTCGAAGAAGCGTAGCCGAAATTCGGCGCGGACTGTCCCGTAATGGAAGCGTGAGAAACGGTGTCGTAAATCACTCGGCTGTCGGCGGTGCGATTGGTTGTCCAATGGATAATCGCGCTGTTGTATGTGATATCGGTCACACGAATGTTGGTAATTGTAAGCGGATCGGGCGCCACCGTAGTTTCAACGCCCATCGGACCGTAATGCGTTATCGGCGCGGAAATATTTCCGGCATTATCCTTGGCAATCAAATGAATCCACCAAGTGCCGTTGGTTAAAGTTTGAGTTAGTGAAGTCGTGGTCGTCTCGATTGTCGCATCCGGCGCGGTCGTTGGGTTGTGATCAATCAGATAAGAATAGCCGGCTAAACCGGAAGTCGTTTGACCGGCCACGGTCGGATCGGTTGACGCCGCCCAAGTGATAGTCAACGCGCCCGTGGTCGAAGTGGCATTGGCGTTAATAGTAGAAGTAATAATTGTCGGCTGGGTTGGCGGGGTGGTATCATCGCTAATCGGTGGCGGGGGTGGCGGTGGAGTGGTAATCGTCACAGTGATTGTCGCATTGGCCGTGTGGTCGGCGAAATCGGTAATCGTCAAAGCGACGGTCTTGGCGCCGGCGGTGGTGTAAGTTTTGCTGTAGCTCTGACCGAAAGCCGTTGAACCGTCACCGAAATCCCAAGTGTAAGCGTAGGGTGGTTCGCCGCCATTGGCCGATGCGGTGAACGAAGTAGCGACGCCGGTTTGAATACTCGTGTTGTTAGCGGGAGCGGTGATGCTCGCCGTGAGAGGCGAAACAACGACTGGTTCAGTAATCGTCACGGTGATCGTCGCGTTGGCGGTGTGACCAGCGAAATCGGTAATCGTTAAAGCGACGGTCTTGGCGCCGACGGTGGTATAAGTCTTGCTATAACTTTGACCGAAAGCCGTTGAACCGTCGCCGAAATCCCAAGTGTAAGCGTACGGTGGTTCACCGGCGGTACCCGACGCGGTGAACGAAGTAGCGACGCCGGTTTGGATCGTAGCATTGTTTGCGGGCGCAGAAATTGCCGCGGTCAAAGCCGAAGCAGTAACCGAATCAGCGACATTATCTTCGGCTCGAATAATAAAAGACGGGAAAACAAACATTCCTAAAATGAGAACCGCGGCTAAGATATTGGTGAAATAACGCATAAAATGATTACGATTGTTGATAACTCTTCACATCTAACACGCCTACTAAAACTTTGCAAGAAAAAATCCCCCGCGCAAGGCGGAGGACTCGTACTACATTATTGCTACCAAATTGCTACCAAACGGTAATCCATGTTGAAAGATTAACCGTTTGGTTATCCGCACTTGTCACTTGGCAAAAAAGTTCACCTGTGCCGACCTTGCCGATGGAATCGTTAAAACTGATAGTTCCTCCATCCATCTCTTCAGTTTCCCGACCAGTTTGAATTGGATTAGGGAAAAATGTTCGATCAGGCAAGAAACACTTCAAGCGATACGGCTTGACTGCACCGAAAGCAACGACGGTGACAGTGAACAACTCATCCTTCCTAAACTCGGAAGCGTTCTCTGGTTGAGTGATCGATGCAGTTAAAACCGTTGGTTCTGGCGGTGGTGGGGGCGGTACGGGTGGGGGTGGCGGTCGCGTGCATTGGTCATAGTTGATTCTGCAGTTGGCGGTGCAAACTAAATAACCGCCGTAACCAAAACAACCGTGATCGCCAAAGTTAGCGCGGTCACACTGCTCGCCAGCTTCAATCACCCAGTTACCGCAAACTGGAGCCGGTGGCGGAGGCGGAGGAACCGGTGCCGGCGGTGGCGGATTATCAGGCAAATCAACAATGTCGCCGGTCACATTTCCCACCACCACCACATCCCCAACAACATCAATGGTTGAGTCCCCACCGGTGTAGTTATCTCCGCCAACATCATTTACCGGATCGGTATCGCTTTCGAAAACCACCGGTTCGAAAACCGTCGGACTCGGCCGATGGACATCAATATCCGCCCGCCAACAACCCGCCGACATTCCAACCATTCCAACAGCCAAACAACTTAACAACCTTCGAATCATTTCTGACTCTCCTTTTCGAAGACCAACTGGTTTCTATTTTCGCTCGGACACACATCCGAGGTACTTATCTACTACCTCCACTACTAACGCGTCTGATTATTATTGTCAATCCAATTATTAAAAGGATAAGAATCCACCACCAAGAAGGAATTAGTTTGAAAAAGTTAAAGACGCCAAGCGCGGCGAGGAAGAAACGGTTGGATCCGCCAGCTGGCGGAGTCGCTTCGCCCATCTCCGATTCATCGGTTGGGAAAGGCAAAGATGGAGTGGTAGTCGCCGGAATAATTTGAATTGCCGGACCAGAAGAAGTCGCCTCGATGCCTTTAGAAGTGAAGATGAAGCGCAAATCAAGCGTGGTCGCCGGGTCTCGTTCACAATAGAGATTATTGATTGCGAGCGTGGTCGTGATGTAAACATAACCCGTCGGCTGACTAATTCCCCACGGCGCCAAGATGTCCTTGGCATACCGAGTTTGGAAAGCCATCACCGCTTGGTAAGTCGTGAGATCATAGAACCCGCTCAACGGCACATTGGTGAAGCCCTCGGCATCTCGCAAGAAGCGCTGAAGTTTCAACACTTCCGCTGGATCATTCGCCCGACCAAGATGAATAAACTTGGTCAGATAGACGGGACACCTCTCGACTACGCTCGGGGCAAGTTCTACCGGTGTCGAAGTAGCTACCTGTGGTCGATGACGCCCACCGCCACCGCCGCCCCCACCACCGCCACCACCATTACCATCGCCACCATTACCATCGCCACCTTGCGAACTAGTAGTGAATGTTCCCTCGGTTGACGGACTCGTTGACAACGCCAGTGTCTGGAAGGTTGTCTCCGGAGAAATCGGCTGATCAACTGTCGGAACAGCGGGGGTAACAAAAGTGTTTTCTCCCGGATTCGTTATCTCTGTTGCCACACTGGCACCGGTGAATTCACCACTAATAGCGAATCCCTCGGCTTGAATTGTTCCAGCCAGAGGCTGGCCAGCTTCTGGCTGGTCCGCATACGCAGGAACAGCCCGAGCCATAAAGATGAACCCGAGGCACAAGGCGACGATAAGAAATATCTTATTCTGGAGAGATAACACTGATGGTTTTTCGAGGTAGGTTAATAAAAATACCTACTTGTAAGCCTTTAGCTTAGACTTGAAAGAACCGATCAGTTAAAGAGCAAATCAATCAACCCCACACCTATCAGACGGGGGTTTAAAAAGCAATAAAGGACATCTCGAACCAGACAAACCTATGGGACATTCTCAAGGACAACTGGCGGTTCAGGGCTAGGAATCTCGGTTGGTTCTGGCGGATTGACTGGTGGTATATCTTCTGTTGTGGTTGCGACTTCATTAATTATCGGCACTTCTTCAATCACCGGCGGTTCGCTAGTCTACTCACCGCAAGGTTCACTCACCGCAAGGTTCGACCTTGCGTTAGACCTTGCGTTAATTATGATATAATGGAAAGCATGTCTCGAAATATCAAACTTGCGCCAGGAGAACTTTATCATCTTTATAATCGCGGAACCGAAAAAAGGAAAATTTTCATGCGGAAAAGCGACTACGACCGGTTCCTTGTTCTTCTCTACCTTTGCAATAGCACTAGGCCAGTTCGTATTGATGACCTTACTCAAGGTCGAACCTTGCGAGAATTATTCACGGATGAGCGCGAAGAGACATTGATAGATTTGTGCGCCTACTGCCTAATGCCAAACCATTTTCATTTGCTCGTGCGCGAGAAGGTTGAAAACGGCATCAGCCGTTTCATGCAAAAACTCCTCACTGCCTTCACTATGTATTTTAACACTAGACACGAGCGCGCTGGCGCACTTTTCCAAGGAAAATATCAAGCGAGACACGTCGATGACGATCGTTATCTTAAATATCTGCTTTCCTACATTCATCTTAATCCAGTAAAACTTATTGAACCCCAATGGAAAGAAATTGGCATCACCAACCACTCACGAGCAGAAAAGTGGCTTGAGAATTATTGGCATTCTAGTTTCCCTGACTACAACGGAAATAAACGGATTGAGCGTCGCATTCTCAATATGAGCGCGCTTAAGGAATACTATGATTGCACGGCACCGAGCGACTTCAAAAAAAGCGTTACAGAGTGGCTCGACTACCAACCACTTTCCGCAAGGTCGAACCTTGCGTAAATATAGTTTACGGAACAGGGATAGGTTCCTCCGCCGGAGGCGAATTAGCCTGCCCGATGTCGGGTGTAATCTCAGGCGGGGGTTCAGTGACTTCTTCCGGTGGCGGTGGAGGCAGAGTTGTAATTTCTTCTGTTGAAGTCGCCGACACTTCTTCAATCACCGGCGGTTCGCCAGTCGGCAGAGTGGTAGTGGCCGTTGTGGTAGCTTCGTTAGCTTCAATAGCTTCGTTAGGAAGATCAGGCAAGGGTTCAACATTAATGTTACGAAGTAAAGATTTCAACTCTTCTTCATTAACACAAGTAGCGCCAATGCAAACTTTCTCCTTCGCTCGGAAAGTGTTGGCAAACAAATCGCCGATGCCGTTGCCGACATCCGCGAACCAACCGGTAATTCGAGTGGAAAAACTAGTGAAGAAACTAGGCGAGGAAATCAGCGATTCGAGAATTGCCGAGTCGATCGGGGAGGCCGAGACAACCATTTGTGGTGGCGCATTTTCCAGCGCCGTCACGCGAGCCTCGAGTGTGGCGAAGTGAGTGACAATAGCGTCGGTCGTTGAAGCGATAGTTGAAGTCGCGACATCCAAACGCAAGCTCAACTCTTGAACTGCCTTCACAAGAATAGCGGTCAAGTTTTGGTATCGAACCGTCTCGGGCTGACCAGTTGCGTCAATGGTGATTAACCGGGGATCAACTTTCTGGACTTCTTCGGCGATAAAGCCGACATATTGACCATTCCAATTGGGATTGCTAGTGAAGCCCCCGAGATATTCTGGTGTATAACTAAAGGAGACCGGATTGAGCGCCATTACTTCGAGTAAGCCGTTCATTGTTGGCAGAGGCGCAATATCTTTTTTGAATCGGAGAGAAGAAGCGGCGGCGCAAGTGTTAGAACTACGCAAGGTTACTTCTTTAAGATTAGAAAGACACAAACTATCACCGGGAGTACTCGTTGAAGTTAAACCATCAAACCCGACCGTGCCGACAACCGAGAGCGACCGCCACGGCGTCGTCGTCCCCACACCGACATTACCCTGAAAATAAGCCGAGGTGGTAGCAGTGCCTTGAGTGGTCGAGGCAAGAGAAATGGAAATTGGTCCGCTGGAATACAACCCGCCCGCGCCGATATTCAACCCGCCGCGGATAGAAAGATTTTGATCAAAGTGAGAATTCTGTCTCACTTGCAAGGTGCCGGCTTCAAGCGAGTGGATAATCCCCGAAGTGACTTCAATACCGGAGAGATCGATGATTTTAAGATCATCCGAATCGTTGTCAACGACATAGGCGTAGCGACCGGCGACAGCGAGACCAGCAGGAATAGCGCCGACAGCAAGGGTGCCAACGATTGACGGCGCGGTGGAAGAAGCGACATCAATCACATTCAAAACATCACTAGAGTTCTGCACAGTGTAAGCATAGCGGCCAGCCGCGACAATACCAAAAGAAACAAGCGCGATGCCAGCGCTATTAGGAATGAGGGTAGTACTCTTGAGCGTCGGCGAAGCGGGGTTAGAAACATCAAAGATTAATAAACTATCCTCGGTACTTACTGAAGTATCTTCTAGCCCCATATAAACATAAGGACCGGCGACAGCAAGACCGCGAGGAGTATAAGTGAGAACCGCCGATGAGCCAACAAGAATTGGGCTGACGGGATTAGAAATATCCACCACCTTCAACAAATTGTTGGTCCGATCGCCGATATAAGCATAACGACCGGCGACGGCAAAATCCATTGGACCGGCGGCAGTACCAACAACGAAAGTGGAAAGGAGCGCTGGCGCCGCCGGGTTAGAAATATCAACAATATAAAAATTGCCGGCGCCGTGGTTGGTCACATAAGCGTAATGGCCTTGAACTTTCACCCGAGAAAAGGCGATGGTGAAACCCGTAAAACCCAAGGAACCAGCTAAGGCGGGCTTAGCCGGGTTAGAAACATCAACAACACTCAAATTTCCAGGAGTACTAATCGCATAGGCGTAACGACCAGCGACAGCGATATCGCCTGGATTAGTAATCGCCAGCGTGCCGACGAGAGTTGGGAAAGACGGATTGGAAACATCCATAATTTTCAAATCATCACTGCCCGTGCCGACCGAGTAGGTATATTTACCTTGAACCACCACGGCCGTGGGATCCCAACTGGCCGTAGTGGTGCTGACAACCAGTGTCGGATTCCCGGGTGCTTGACGGAAGGAACCGTTGTAGAGAGTGAGTTTGTCAGAGGGGATCGTCGTGCCGATGCCGATTGCGCCGGCAAAAGTGGAAGTGGCGGTGGTGGAGGTGGCGGTGAAATAAGTGGAAACGGTTTCGCCGACGACCGATAAGGCGGCGTAAGGCGAGGTGGTGCCGATGCCGACATTGCCTTGAAAGTAGGCGGAAATAGGATTAGTTTGCGTGGTAGAAGCAAGCGAGATTGAGATCGGTCCGGAGGAGTAAATTCCCCCGCTACCGACATTCAAACCCCCGCGGATAGAAAGATTTTGATCAAAAGCCGAGTCCTGACGCACTTGAAGTGTGCCAGTTTCCAATGAATGGATAATTCCCGAAGTCACTTCGATCCCGGAGAGGTCAATAATTTTGAGATCGTTTTGACCGGAATCCGTCACATAAGCGTAACGGCCGGCGATAGTAATACCAGTCGGAACACCAGCGCCAAGCGACAAGGTACCCACCAGCGACGGCGCGGTGGAGGAAGCGACATCAATCACCTTGAGATCATCCGAGTCACTATCAACCACATAAGCATAGCGACCGGCTATGGTGAGATCACTGGGTTGTTGGCCGATGCCAAATGACTTGGTCAGCGTTGGCGCGACCGGGTTGGAAACATCAATAATTTTAAGATCATTTGCTCCGTTGCTGATCACATAGGCGTAACGACCAGAAACGACAATATCGGTAGGGTCATCTGTCCCCAAAGAAAGTGTCCCGACTATAACAGGCGAGGTTGGATTTGATACATCATAAATCTCGAGATCGTCATTAATCTGATATGTCACATAAGCATAACGACCAACCACTGCCAAACCGCCAGGAAGCGATCCAACTCCGGAGAGGGCCTGGCCAACTTTTACTGGATTACCGGGGGCAGAAACATCAATTATCTCCAAGAAATAACCGGAACCACTCACAGAAACAATATAAACATAGTGGCCAGAAACAACTAGCTCGACAGGACTTGTAACAACGAGAGAAATAGAACCAACCTTGGTTGGTATGCGTGGATTGGAAACATCAATAATTTCAAGATCATCAACCGTATCGTCAATCACATAAACATAACGACCCGCCACAACCATTTTAAGAGGACTGCTACTCATGGCTAAATTGCCAATAAGAGTGGGAAAAGGTGGATCGGAAATATCAATAATTCTCAACTCATTTATGTTCCGGTAAAGAATATAGGCATAACGACCTTGCACCACAACATCGTTGGGAGCGGAAGCAGCTGTACTGGTGCTGACAATCAAAGTTGGATTCCCGGGCGCTTGGCGGAAGGAGCCATTATAGAGAGTGAGTTTGTCGGAGGGCGTGGTGGTGCCGATGCCGACAAAACCGGAGTTTTGCTGGACGACAAACTGGGAGGTGCCGATGGCGAACCCGCCGGTGGAGAAGGTGGAAGTGGCGGTGGTGGAATTGACCACCAGCCCTCCTGAAAGATACAAGTTGGTACTCGTCGCGTTGGTCGTCGTCGAGTTGACCATCGTCAAATTCGTAATCGTACTCGTCGCGTTGTTGACCAAAAGACCGCCACTCAAAGTCGAGAGACCAGTGACCGCAAGAGAGCCAAGTGTGCCGACGGAAGTAAGTGAGGAATTAACGACTGAAGCGCCGAGCGTGTTGACCGACAAGATGTTTGCGTTGTTGATTAAGAAACTGCCACCGGTCGCGAGATTGACATTACTACCCGCGGTCGATAGGTTGAGACCCCCGCCAAAAGTGGTCGTTGCTGTGCCGGAAACATACAAAGTCGTCGTCGTGGCATTCGTTGTCGTACTGTTGACCATCACAAGATTAGTGATAGTTGAAGTTGACGAATTGATGAGAAGCCCATCGGTGGTATCAAGCGGAGTGAGGTAGGAACCAGCGTCCGTCCAGTTGGAACCATTGGGAGTGGTGGTGGCAATCACCCGCCCCGTCGCATCGACGGCGAGGAAGGTGCCGGCGGCGGTCGCCAAACCAGTGATCGCTTGGTTGGTCGTCGTGGCGTTAGTTGAAGTGGAATTAATCATCGTCAAATTTGTAATCGTCGAGGAAGCGGTGGAGAGAAAGCCGCTGGCGAAAGTGCTGGTCGTATCAAGGCGAGCGAAAGAAGTGGCATCGAGACCATCCAACTTGTCGGCTTCGAAAGACGCGGGCGTGGCGCCAAGAATTTTTCGTGGAGTCATCTCGCCGTCGCAACCGGACAAGTCGGTGGTGCCACACACTTCGACGCCGAGATAAAGGGTTTGATTGAAATTGACACTCGTGAGCGCCGTCGTACTGCCGAGCATGATGCTGAAGAGACCACTAGCAACGGTCGCCTTGTCGCCGGTCGCGGTGCGGATTTCTTCCCAGATATTGGTGGTGGTGGCACCAGTGGCTGAAGTGTAGAGCCGGAATTGCATAATGTAATTGCCGTCGGCGACCGCGACATTGCTGGCGTCAGTGAGTTTGCCTTGGTAATTGATTTGTAAGTTCGGCGCGGCGAGGGAGGGTAAAGTGAAAAACGAATCGGCCCAAGGCCGACCAGCCTGGGGCTGGAAACTAAAAACAACAATAATTAAACTCAAAATAACAATGGCTGGCACAGAAAATAAGCGTTTCGAAAACGAGTGAGCGTGACGATGGAAAACGCGTACCACAACCTTCCCTAACATTTGAAGGGCGTCTTTCATCAGGTATTCAATTGAGTTAATTATATCATTTCCCACCCGAAAAACTTATTGGGAAAGCAAGAAAAGTGGGGATAAACAAGACCAGCAAAGACGAGCAAATGAATTGTTTGAATTGTTCCAACCTTATCCGATCGTGAGGAGTTGGTACAATTGATATAAATATAATCAAGATAATCAAATCAAGCGGGAAGATCGAAATGCAGTCGGAGTTTGGAATCATTGCTTAATTTTGAAACCTCGGCCAAATGAACATGGCTTCTAACCTCAAAAAATTCCACAATAAAATTAATTTCGTCAGTGCAGGGATAAGGATGGACAAAAACTGATTTTTGAAATTCTTTGAAACCCAACTCTCGGAGCTTCAAACGCAATGCGTCCCGAGCCGGCCGTTTTGTTTCTGGAATATCGAAAACAACCAAACGCCATTTTTTATCCCAACGGGAAGGTTTAGGAATTATCATGGTATCAATCTTGAACGATAAAGCTTTTTGCTTCCCAGCTTCGGTTAAAACAATATCAATTGTTCCATCTTCTCTTTCTCGATAATCCGCTAAACGATCATGATGAAATTCATTGATAATTCGGTAGAGATACCGCCGGTCAATTTCTTTCCAAGCTTTCGGCAAAATTTTTAAAATACGGCGTTGGTTGTGGAAAGACCTGCTTAGACCGAGGGTCAAGCCAGTGGCAAGCAATAGTAAAACCTTTTGTTTCGTCGGACTGATGATTTTACCTTTTTTCATACATTTTTAATTTACATGATTATACCAACCTTATCCGATCGTGAGGAGTTGGTACAACGATTTAAATTTCAAACATCTTCAAACATCACATCAAAGTGTCAGACGCCGTGACAACGCTTATATTTCTTGCCGGAACCGCATGGGCAAGGTTCGTTGCGCCCGACTTTTTTCACTCCCCCAGATGTTAAATTAATTATTGACTTGGGAATAACCAAGGTTCGACCTTGGGGTGCTAAGGTCGAACCTTGGGTTTGATTTTCCGCCAGCCGCTTCACCGCCGCGGCCACATCATCGGCCATGGTCGCTTCCATTTGTTTGAAAAGTTGCAAACCCTCTCGTTTATATTCCACCAACGGATCGCGCTGGCCATAAGCCCGCAAACGCACGCTCTGCTTGAGATAATCCATTGCCTCGAGATGATCCACCCACAACCGATCAATCGCTTGGAGGGTAATTTGCTTTTCAGGACTATCGCCAAAAAGAATCTTTTGCCGACGACCATACATAATCACGCGCTGATAATTCAAAACCGTATCATATTCGAGCAGTTGCCGGCGGGAGTCAAAGTTGAAACCCTCAATCTTGGCTTGGGCGCTTTCAATCGCTCGCGCCACTAGACGATTCTCAATTGGCTGATCATCCGGCACGCCGAGACGGCGCATCATTGATTTAACTTTATCGGAGACAAAGACCCGCGCCAAACTATCATCGAAAGAAATGTAGAATTGCGTTGTCCCCGGATCGCCCTGTCGGCCGGAACGCCCCCGAAGTTGATTATCAATTCGGCGCGCCTCGTGCCGTTCAGTACCCAAAACAAAAAGTCCGCCCAAACGGATAATTTCGTTTTTTTCTTCTTCAGTCGCGTTGGCGCCGCCTAATTTTATATCCACGCCGCGGCCGGCTAAGTTCGTAGCGATGACCACGCTCCCCTTCCGGCCGGCTTCGGCAATAATCGCGCCTTCTTCTTCATGATTCTTGGCATTCAAGAGACGATGAGGCACGCCTTCGCGCGTGAGATAAGCCGAAACTAATTCGTTTTTTTCAATCGAAACGGTCCCCACCAGCACCGGCTGACCTGACTGATGAAGTTCTTTTAATCGTCGCGCCACCGCCACAAATTTTCCCGCTTCGGTTTGGAACACCAAATCCGTAAGATCAGTGCGCTGATTCGGACGATTGGTTGGAATCGCCACTACTTCAAGACCATAGACTTTCCGAAATTCTTCGGCCGAAGTCAGCGCCGTACCGGTCATGCCCGCGAGCTTGCCGTAGAGCTTGAAATAATTTTGGAGTGTGACGCTGGCGTAAGTTCGAGATTCATCTTTCGTCGCCACGCCTTCTTTCGCTTCAATCGCCTGATGAAGTCCGTCGGACCAGCGCCGACCGGGCTGGAGCCGGCCGGTGAATTCATCAACGATAATCACTTCACCGCCCTTAACCACATAATCATGATCGCGGTGAAAAAGGGCCTTGGCGCGCAGAGCCGTTTCGAGATGATGCACATACTTGATCCCTAAATCGGTATAAAGATTATCCACCTTTAATGATTTCTCGGTGCGAGCGATTCCGGCCTCCGTTACGCTAATCGTTTTTAATTTCTCATCCACGACATAATCCGTGACCGGTTCGTAATTATTAACGAGTTTGGCAAAAAACTGATACAAGCTATCCGAAGCCGAGACCGGCGCCGAAATAATGAGCGGGGTGCGCGCCTCGTCAATCAGCACCGAGTCCACTTCATCCACAATCGCGAAGTGGTGTTTGGGTCTATCGGGTAAAATTATTTGAGAAACTTGGTCGGTTTGATAAGCCAAATTGTCGCGAAGATAATCAAAACCGAATTCGTTGTTAGTGCCGTAAGTAATATCGGCTTCATAAGCCTCGCGCCGAGTGCACGGCTTCAAGAATTCGTGGAAGACTTGGTAACCGCCGCTCTGATCGCGTGCGGGATCAACTTCACTGTGCGTCGAATCATAACGATAAGCCGTCTCGTGATTGATGACGCCAATGGACAAACCGAGCGCGTCATAAATTTGTCCCATCCAGACGGCATCGCGACGCGCTAAATAATCGTTGACGGTGACCACATGTACCCCGCGCCCGGGCAAAGCATTAAGATAAGCGGTGAGCGTCGTCACTAAAGTTTTTCCTTCACCGGTTTTCATCTCGGCAATCTTTCCTTGATGTAAAATTATTCCGCCGAGTAGCTGAACATCAAAATGTCTCTGCTTGAGCGTCCGCTTGGCGGACTCGCGCGCCAGCGCGAAAGCCTCCGGCAACAGATCGTCAAGGGTCTCACCCGCCTTGCCGTCGGGCAGGCCCGCTTCTAAACGAGCTCTAAGTTTGGATGTTTCCGCCTTAAGCTCCGTGTCCGAGAATTTGGCGAAACGGGGCTCCAATTCATTAATCATCGCCACCGTCGGTTCCAGTGTCCGCAAGTAGCGATCATTCCCCGTGCCGAAAATTTTTCCGAGAAGCGACATGAAAAGTGATTTTAGCATAAAAAAACAAAACCCTCCAGTTGGAGGATTTTGTTTAGAAACTAAAACTATCTATCGGCGTTTCTTGGTTGCCTTCTTCTTTCCCTTCTTGGCTACTTTCTTTTTCTTGGCCATAGTCAGATTATTTAAAAAATTATTAGTAACAAGCTATGCTAGAGCAACCGACCGTAACTCATTGCTCTCGCTGACATCATTATTATCGCGCGAAAAAACTTTCACGACAATCTTTTTTTACAAAAAAATGTGGATAACTTTTATTTATGCAAAGTCGGCGTGCGAAATCCGATGAGCGCAATTACAATTGTTCCAACGAGGGTAATGAGCAAAATATAATTCACATTAAGATTGTGATTCTTAATCACGATATAAGTCGTTGAGATCCAAACAATGATTAGCGACAGCGCCGTCCACGGATATTTCATAATTGATTGAGTAAATTAAAAAACTCTTCGCGAGTAATACCGGCTGTATTGATATTATTATTTATAATAAACACCGGAACTGCTTTATACACTGGGATAACCACCGGGCGCTTGATTCCTGACTTAGTATACATTAAGTGATCACCCTCGGTGCGATCCAACACGAAACCCAATTTTTCAAACACTCGCACTAATTTCCGATAATGAAGAGGTGCAAGTCGTGACATTGGTTAAACGGCTAGTGATAAACGATCCAACACCACCAGCTGTGGCTCAACCCATTTGCGATGTTTAAGCATATAACCAGCTTCTTCTAAAATTTCTTCTAGGGTGCCTAATTTTTGAGCTGATTTCATAAAACCACGGATAGCATCACGCAAATTATTTTTCGCTTCATCAACCGTATCACCGCAACTAGCGACTTTTAATTCTGGATTGTAAGACACATAAGAACGGCCTTCTTTAAAGACCTGGACGGTGAAAGTAAGTTTCGGTGAGACAACTTTATTCATAATGTATCAATGTATCACACTCCACGGGTATTTCATAAATTATTTTTTGTCATCTGTCATAATTATCTTTCCCATTCTTTAACTTCGGGATGAAAATCAACTTGATATTCTGGTATGCCTAAAGAAATTCCGTATTTCTTCGCTTCATCGTATTGTTCTTTACTCTGTTTGTCCACAAAGAAAATTTTGTCTCGGAAGATAATATAATGGTGAGTGTCATTTTTGAAATCAGCATACCAGTCGTGTTCAGAATCCAACGCTTTACTTATTTTTTCCGCAACATCCTTTATTTGATTTTCCGGGATTTCAACGGTATGTAAAGTCCACTGTTTTATCCAGGGAGTCTTGTGTTCCTCGATCACTTCCTCAACTTTCGTTTCTAAAGTTTTGACATCCTTGAGAATGTCTTTGTTTTCTAAACTTTCTTCAATAATTATACCTTGATAATTCATACTTTAAGCAATTGCCCTTTTGCGTTCCAGAAGCGACACTCGATGTTCTAATGTTTGAAATTCCTCCGCATCTACTTTTTTTCTCATCCCACCTTTTAAAAACTCCACATTGTCTTTAATAATAGTTATGTCCTCCATCATTCCGCCAACCATCTCGGCTAAAGCCTGAACATTATGATTGGTTTTTTCTACCAAAGCTCCAACCCCGCGAATATCCGACTTCAACTCCTCGCGTAAAGTTTGTAAATCAGTCATAAGATAATCATATCACGCCTTTAATAATTGTCGAATTTCTTCATAGTCTTCGGCGTAGGCGGAAATGACGTTGATTAATCGTTCTTTCGCCACCTCCAATTTCTCCTGCTCGATCTCTTTAACTTCAAGCAACTGCTCGAAACTGAAATGCGCCGACGAGTCAACCACCTCTTCCATTTTAACTTCTGGAGTTTGGGCGATAATTAATTCCTCCGCCACGCCGAGCGGATAACTGGAGAAAAAAGCATTGAGCGCCCGAATAATATCAAACCCGGGCGCGAGTTTAACCGCCACCATATCGGCGATCACTAAAGTTCGGAAAAAAATCACCACTTCGCGAGGCAAATAAATCTGGTAATCGCGCGTCTTGAGCAAAATTCGAGAAAAAACCAGCGATGAAGTTAGGTGCTGATAATTGGGCAAAGTTTTTTCTTCATACCACGGTGTGAGAATCCCTTCCAAATCGAGTTGCAAATTATCGAGCATAATTTCTTCTAACTTACCCACCACCTTGACGTATCGTTTATAAGTGTCCGGTTCTTTCAGCTTAAACAAATCAATTTCGTCTGCCATCGCCGTCTTAGCGAAATGGAGAAAGTGCTTACTCGAGAAGCCGAGATCGCGCCGGGCAATCCCATAGATAATCCGTAAGAGATCCAACCGCGTCTTCCCCACTTGACCAATAATTCCAAAATCGAAATAACCCAGCCGATTATTCGAAGCGAAAAAGAGATTCGCCGGATGCGGATCGGCGTGGAAAAAACCATCAATGAAATACTGACGCATAATGTCGAAAACAAAATAATATGCCAGCTCCTCGGTGTGGATAGAATGATTAGCCAGCAGTTCTTCCCGATACTTTGGATTCTTGGTCAACTCCTTAAGCACCATTTCCACCGAAAAGACTTCCGCCATATCTTCACTGACCAACACTCGCTCGGTGGACCACTCGGCGTAAGCCCGCGGAATAATCGTCCGCGGATGATTCTCACTGTGGCGCGCGAGAATTTGCGAATTGGTTAGCTCCTCGCGAAAGTCGAGTTCGCGTCGACTCCACGCGATAAATTCTTTGACCACATCTTGAATTTGAAAAGTGTTAAACAAGCGGAAGAAGCTCAAAAACCGACCGAGAAAGCGCGCCAGTAAAAAATCTGTTTCAAAAACTTGTCGAATGCCCGGCCGTTGAATCTTGACCACCACGGGAGTTCCGTCTGGCAACCGTGCGCGGTAAACTTGCGAGATCGAGGCGGACGCAATTGGTTTGGACTCAAATTTTTGGAAAACCACTTCCGGCGGTTGGCCGATCTCGTCAATGAAGACTTGGCGCATGGCCGAATAGGGCGACACTCTGATCCGTGACAGGAGATTAAGCAACTCATTCGCGTACCGTGGGGGAATGAGATCGTGACGAAGAGAAAGAATTTGCCCGAGTTTAACGAACGCCCCGCCCGCCCGCTCGAAGAAAAGTCGAAAGCGGATTTCCGGCGTCACTTCCCGTTTTAATAACAACCGAATACTAATCCGACAAATATTCCAAAGTCTTTTTAAAAAATCTAGCCAGCTCATCATTTCGAACGGAAACCAATGTAAGCCAAAATAACGGTAATCGCCATCACGAAGAAAAAGAAGATTTCGGGATCGGTGAGCCGACCCGAAACCATCAGAATCGAAGCCGAGATCCAAATGAATAAAATGGCGACCGAAGTCCAAGTGTAACGCATAATATATTTCCACCACCATTATCCCGACCCAACTGTGGCCAGCGGGTGCGAGCTCCAAAAACTAAATGTCTTTATGTGAGTGCGACCGCCGGCCACAACTAGGCCCGAAAGATCACCCCGTTAGTATAGCCGACCGCTGGTAGATACGCAAATCCCCCCGAAGGGGGGCTTGCGCAAGACATCTAACTTATCAGAGCTCGTTCCTCTACCGTGAGGCAGAAGAAAAGCACTCACTTTCTGATGCTAGCAAATCGCGTCTTAAAAGTCAAGCCCAAGGTGGATAACTAAAGGAAAAATGCTAAAATATTACGATGCAAACTTACGCTTATATTGATGCTTCAAATCTTTTTTACGGAGGCAAAAAATCCCTGGGCTGGAGTGTTGATTTTAAAAAACTTTATAAATATCTTCATGATCGTTTCCATGTTTCTCAAGTTTATTATTTTGGTGGAGTAGAAATCCACAAATTCCCTTTCGACTATCTAACTAATAATACCGTTTCTATCAAAAACTCGAGAAATTTAGATTTCAACTCGTACTAAAGCCAGTGAAAATGTACGAGGACGAAGAAGGTAACCAGAAACGCAAGGCGAATTGTGATGTTGAAATGGCTTTCTATCTCATGCGCGACAAAAATTTGTTTGAGCGAGTGGTGGTGCTTTCTGGTGATGGCGACTTTTTACCCGTCTTAAAACATCTTCGAGAAGCCGGCAAGGAAGTTCTTGTCATGGCGCGCGGTCCGAGGACGGCGAAAGAAATTAAACAATTTGCCGGAGATAAATTTATGGATTTTACCAACAACTTACGAACCCGACTTGAGAGAACAAGCTAAAAACAACGAACGGCACCCATTTAGGATGCCGTTCAAGTCTGATATTGTTAGTATATTCCCATCAAACTTCTTGTCAATAGGTGGATAACTACTTAATTATCCCCTGTTTCTTCAAATCCGCGAGGAAGGCTAATAGAGGTTGCTCAAATTCAGGGTGAGCCGACACCGCGCCCTTCCATAACGCCATCAGTGCGTTAGATTGATTAATTGTCCCGTAGGCTTGCACTAATCTTTCATCCAAGAGAAAGGTTGGCTCGTCCTTCGGCCCGGCGTTTAGTAAATCCGCGGCAAGTGATAATTTGTTATCATAGACCGCGCCGAGCGCGTAGATTTTCCGCGCTTCGCTAAAAGCGGGCTCGAGTTCGTAGGCTTCGCGGAAGAGCGCAAGCGCCTCATCATATTTCTTCTGATTAATATAGAAACCGCCAAGTTCAAAAAGGATCGCTTGCTTGTGGGGCGACAGTCGGCGCGCTTCAATGAGCTCTTTTTCGGCTTCAGCTAGTAAACCAATCCGAGAAAAGAATGAGCCGGCGAAAAGACGATAGCGCGCGTTCTCCGGTTCGCGTTTAATGGTTTCCAAAATTTGATCGCGCGCTAAGGTCAAAATCCCCGTACGCGTCTCGGCGGGCACGGACTCATCTTGCCCCACACTAAGTGCCGAACTAAACAGATGCTCGCTCGCTTCGGTGGAAGCGAAAGTTTGGTAAGCAAAAACCTGTTTGAAACTTTCCAGTGCTTTATCTGGATATTTCTGCCAACTCAACGCCTCAATCAGCGTCCGATTCGCCAACCACGGTTTGATATTAATCCAATAGAGAGTTGGCACAAACAAAATAATAATGACAAGGGGAGCTAAAATCGCGAGTAATTGACTCTTGACCAAAGGGCGACTGATCACTGATAAATTCTGATTTTTTTCAGTCGAGATAAAGTGCAAATAACCAAGCATCGCCAAGAAGAGCAAATAACTGATTAGATTATCGAAGACAAAGATATTGTGAATAAAATAAGCGACCAATAAACCAGACCAGAGACTGCTATCTAAGACGGTGAAGCCCGAGGCATTGCGCCCCTCGAGCTTCCTTGGGGTAAACCAGAGATAATAAAAAGCGATGATAAAAAGAGATAAATAACCAAGCAAGCCAAGCGCGCCAGCGCTGATTAACCAATCGAAAACGACATTGTGTGAGCGATCGAACCATTGCTCTTGACTATACATCCCGGGGTCATAGTACTTATTGAAAACCAAAATATAATTCTCTGGTCCCCAACCGAGAATCGGTCGTTCTTTGAATCCTTGCCAACTCATATTCCAAATCATCAGTCGCGATTTGGTCGTCTGTTCGGTGAGTGAGATTGAGGCAAACCGTTCCAAGACCGGGCTGGATTTAACAAAAACGCTATCTTTGTTTAACCAAAAAACTCCGCCGAGAATCACAGTGCCAAGTAAAATGCCCAACGAAATTTTCCGCGCCAAGCGATGTCGCCGACCAAAAATCGCGATCAATGCGACGGTCGTCACCAAACCACCCACGAGACCGAGCAAGGTCCCGCGCGTCCCAGTACGATAAAGCGCGATCAATTGCAAAAGAATGATCGGCCAATAAATATAAGTTAGCGGATTTTGTCGGCGGTGCTTGAGCCATAGCCAAGCCGTCAAGAAAATATGCACTAACATATACACCGCCAGATAAGTCGGGTTACCGAAAGTGCCGTCAATCCGACTCCCACCTTTAGTCAAAGCCATAATGCCAGCGACAATACTCACTGCGATCGAGAGATTCAAAAAATAAAACCAGAGCTTTTCTTTTTTCAATACGGAAATTAAAACCAAGAAATAGGCGCCGAGATGAAGAAAATTCACCAACCCTTCCATCCGTTCGAAGTTGCTCCAGAAACTGCGATAGGGATTGGCACCCCAAGCCGTCGCCAAAGAAATCACCAAGAGAAGCGCCCCCAACGCGATCAAAATCCACGATTTTTTAGCTTGCCCGCCGATAAGGCGGGGTTTATAAGTCGGATCCCGGAGCGCCAAAATAATCCACAGCGCCAAAATTATTTCCGTCACCACCCGAAAGAAAAACCCCTTGCCGGCGATAAACGGGAAGAAAAGGGAGGTGGAGACAAGGAGAGGGGTAATGGTCAGAAGAAAAAGCCCGACAAGAATTGCGTAATTTATTGTGGTGGTGATCGTTTTGTTTTTCATTTTTTGTGAGCCCAGACCGCCAAGCAAGGAAATAATTTCTCTCTGTTTTTTTTGGGCCAACTAGCAATTTCCGGCGATACTGCAAATTCCCATTCAATTATCGTGTTAGCCAGACTAATCTTTTTTTCAGTATCTTGCTTAAATAATTTCAAAAATGCTTTATGGTTAGGCATTTGGTGATAAGTAGTCTGAAAAACTTTAGCCCCTAAATATTCTAATTCTTTAACCACCCAATTACAATCCACATAACTAACAAATTTTGATTCCGGAAGCAACCAAGGAAAATTATTCCCGACAAAAACTTGAAACCTCTCCTTGAAAGATGAAGGGTGGAGAGCATGGCCAAGATCATACCGGTGAATGATTACTCCGCCTGATTTAACAGATTCAACGCTAGTTTTTAGAAAAGTCTTAAGATCTTTAACATGTTCGAGGGTGCTCAAGGAAATACAGATATCAAAATCTCGTTCTTCGATTGGTAGTTTATAAGCTAAATCGTTAATTATTTTGGCGTTATTAAATTCTGCCAGGACACGCCTAGCTATGTCAGCATCAGATTTATTTGGCTCAATACCAACATAATGGAGGTTGGGGAATTTTTTCAACAGCTCAACAAAATTTTCCGATCGGCCACTTCCGAGATCAAGGATCCTAGGTATAGCCAATTGAGAAATAAACGGTTCCAGTTTTGATAAAAAATATTTCTTCATTTTTATTACTATAGCAATTAAACCTATTTCAAGCTAATATTTTGATTATGTGGCAAAAACTTAAACAACATACTCACAACTTTTTACGCTGGAGCGAAAAATATTCCAAAACTGATATGGTGTATCTAGCAAAAGGAGGGTTTTGGCTTACATCTGGACAAATTATTGCTTCAATTTCTTCATTTTTTCTCGCTATCACGTTTGCTAATCTCTTATCGAAAGAGACTTACGGTGCCTATAGATACCTATTATCTGTTGCAAGTCTACTAACTATTCCGACATTGTCAGGCATTAACACGGCTGTTCTTCAGGCAGTAGCACAAAATTATGAAGGTTCCGTAATGCCTGCCATTCGCACAAGAATTAGGTGGGGATTACTTGCAGGACTGGGTTCTTTGTTGGTTGGAATATATTATTTAGTTAATGATAATGAATTTTTAGCTACGTCTTTCTTTATAATTACCGTATTCTTACCGTTTACAGATCCGTTTACTATTTACCAATCTGTTCTACAAGGAAGAGGATCCTTTAAAAAAGAATCTCTATACAGAAGCCTGTCTTCAATCGTGATTTTAATTATTATGCTGGTAGTTCTTCTTACAACAAAAAACTTACACCTAATTTTATTATTCTATTTTACCTCTTGGTTTGGAATTAATTATTTTTTCTTCTGGCTTACTAAAAGAACCATTACAGATATAAAGCAATCCCACGATGTTATTAATTATGGCAAACACTTAACAGCATTTGGAGTATTGGGAGAAATTGCAGTTCAAATAGACAAGATTTTACTATTCCACCTTTTGGGGGGAATCGGAGTTGCTATGTATGCTATAGCTATTGCCCCGGTGCAACAAATTCGTGGCCTAGCTCGGGTCGGTCAAATTCTCATAATTCCGAAAGCATCAATCGTCAACTTACGAATAATTCGCGACAACTACTGGAGGAAATTTTTTATACTCCTAACGGCACTTACTTCTATTGTGTTCATTTATATAATAATTGCCCCGATATTTTTTCGGGTTTTCTTTCCCACTTATATTGAAGCCGTATATTTGTCACAACTTTTTTCACTATCTTTAATTGGTTCTGTCGCCATACTGAATATCTCTTTAATGCAAAGTCACAAAGAAAAAAAATCCTTATACAAACAATCCATCATAGTGGCGATCTTCCAAATTTTAAGTCTAAGTGTGGGAATAATATATGCTGGGGTAATTGGTGCCGTAATAGCCTTCATTATATCTAGATTAGTACATGCTATATACAGCACTATTCAGGTTCTCAAACTTTTTAAGCAAGTAGGGGAAATGGACTGATGTTTTAGGAAAGCAAAACATGAAATGCGCTTTTTCTCTTATCTAAGGTCTTTTGTAACTCTCCAAGATTCATAACCTCTAACTTACCTATTCCAAGAGCATTATTGATTCCTTCAATTTTTTCAGTTAGGAAAAGAAGAACTGGCTTAACTGAACCATTTTTTTTCATCCACAACTCATTCCTCTCCTTTATCACAACCGCTTTCGTATAACCACTCTGTTCAATTATTGAAAACATTTCGACTAATTCTGGCTCTTTCATAATATGTGGATGCATTTCAATTAACAATTTGGGGGTTTTTAAAAGAGTACTTACCATGCCTTTTACAATTTCTTTTTCATACCCTTCAACATCCATGCGAATCATCGTTGGTGTTATATTTTTCTCCCGCACAAAATCATCAATTCTAACTACTTTTACTTTTTCTTTTTTTGTATAGCTGACCTGATCATTAAATACAAAAGAGGAAATATTACCCTTATTAGCCACGAAAATATAGTCTTCGCCGCTTTTCTGTCCTGCAGCAAGCTTGAATGCTTTTATATTTTTAACATTATTAATCTCAATATTTTTAATAAGAAGCCTGTAATTATTAGATACTGGTTCCAAAGCATAAACAATGCCGGATGAACCAGTCAGTCGAGATTCTAGTAAGGCATAGTATCCAATATTTGCTCCAATATCTAATATAACCTCTTTATCGTTTATAACTCTTTCTCTTATCAGAAAATCTGTAGTAACGTGTTCCCTTTTGCCAAAAATAAACAGGTCTTTCGATATACCGACATCATTCTTGAGATCAAGAAACATCATTGATCCATTTATTGAGCGAATCGCGAATCCAAAAAATATTCTCCTAAGGTGGTAGGATAGATTAATTTTTAACAATATCCCTGACCCGAGTAACACTACTCTTCTCAAGAAAGTAAAAATTAATTTCATGATTGTATTATACTTTAAAAGCTTGACAGAAAAGATCCGCATACTTATTAACATTCATTTTGATATCAAAAAGTTCTACAGTTTTTAAGGCACTCTCACTCATTGCCGTGTGGTTCTCTTTGATTGCCATGCTCATAGTATGTTTTATTTTTTCAATGTCAAATTCTAGAAAAAAACCGTTTACACCATCTTTAATCAATTCGTCAGTACCCGCCGTTTTGGTGGCGATAATCGGAAGGCCCATAGCAAGTGCTTCTAGGTAAGCAATGCTTAGCCCCTCGATTGAAGATGTTGATACAAAAAAATCGGCAGCATACATATATTGCAAAGCCAAACTGTGTTTTACTGCCCCCAAAAAAAATATCGAACCACGAGAATTAGAACTGTTCGCTTGCGCACAAAGCATTTCTAACAGAGACCCCTCTCCTATAATCACTAACTTACTTTTTGGATGACTGACCTGAAAATTGGCGAAAGCAGCAACCAATAAGGTATGATTCTTCTGTTGAGTAAGACGTCCGTTATTTACCATAATTATTTCATCATCAGAAAATCCTAGAGATCGTCTCAGGTGGCTCCGTTGCGATTCTCTTTTCAAGTTATTGATCGGTGTAAAATCAATACCATTATATATAATCTCGAACTTTGAAAGTGGTAACCACGCCTGCCGAGCCGCATAATCTCTCACAGAACGCGATACCGCGACTATCCGGAATGTTACATAGGAAAGTAGTTTGTCAATCCAGATCTCTCGCCTCTTTTTATTAATATAAGTATTGTGTTCAACAGTAATTATTTTGTAATTCATTAATAGTTTAATGAGTCGGAAAATTGTGTTACTCAAAAAAAGATGTGAACATACTACATTAGGCTCCAATCGCCGGAGGATTTTAATTAGACTCCACCAACTTCTTAGATCATAAAAACTTTTAAAATTAAACCGCAGACACTTAATATCGAATGACAGTTCGCCGTAGAAGTTTTTTTTATCGGGAAATTCAAAAAGTGTAATTAAGGTTAGATCAAAAATCTTGTTATTAAAAAACTTCAACTGGTCAACAATCAGCTTCTGAGCTCCACCCACCATAAAATCATTGATCGCGATTACCACTTTAATTTTCCTATTGGGAATATTCATGTTTTTCAAGGATAAAAAAACGATGATATTTATTCAATGGCGGACTAAATTCTTGGAGAATGCGAAAATGTTTTTCCATTGATCGTCGAACCTGACGACGGTAGATCGTCCAACCATCTATTTCCCAATGGTGTTGACCTGATTTTTCGAATCCTGGAAATCGAACCGGAAACAAAATAGACCAGTCAAAGAATTTTCTCTTAAATAAAGTTTGGATAAAAGGGAATTTAAGTATCAGATTTATTCCTGTATTGCGCTGTGGCAAAGAAATCAAAACGAATCGCTTAGAAATTCGAGCGAAGTTCTCAAGCACTGTTTCAAATTCATCGTAGGGAATATGCTCTAAGATTTGACAAGCTATGACACAATCAAATGAATTATCACCGCAGGACAATTGACGAACATCAGATATAATATCGGGATTAACACGGGAGTCGAAGTCACAGGTAGTAACTTGGTACCCTAGATTTGAAAGTTCACGTGACACTAATTTACTTCCCGGACCAATTTCTAAAACTTTAACTACACTCGATAAAGATTCGAGGGATTTAATTTGATAATAATAAGATATAAATCGTTCAAGTGTGTTATATGAACGTCGTTTATAATGCCCCCCTTTTACTTGTAGTTTATTTTCTAGCGACATAAAAATAACCTATTGGGAAAGGGTGTTTCTCTCTAATTTTAGTTGGAATAAACTTGTCTAATAATATCGCTTTAGCATAAGCTATTAATTTGATCGGCCAAAAAAGATAGAAGGGGGTAAGGATATAGGTTGCAGCTGTAAACCTTTCTCCAATACGCTCCTGCACTATCGGCGTAAAGTTAGCCTCGCTAAACAATAAATTTAACCCTTCAAGGGTATACCGATGGTAATCGTGCGGTTCGGGCATTTCGTTAGCGATAAAAGGCATTGAGATTACAATAACACCGTCCTTCACTAATACACGTCGGATCTCTTTAAGTACTATTTGTGGATCTGGTGCAATATAAAGGGCATGGAATATACAAACAGTATTGAATGAGGCATCGGGAAACGGCAACGGCTGCGTAAAATCTACCACCCGATCTACTCCCGGACGCGGGGTATAATCAGTTTTTATAAATTCTCTCCCGACCATATCCAAGCATTTGTAGTATGATGGCGAACCACCTGACCCTAAATCAAGGACTCGCCCAGTAATATATTCCTTATTTCGATACAACGCTCGTTGAAACAATATCCGATAAATCGTTTTACCCCGTATCACATCTCTTAAAAAACCGATCATATAAAAGATCGTATTTGGGAATACCATTCAATACCATCTGATAAATAGACACCAAGGGTATTAGGCAGGGTCAAAGAATCAACTGGATTTCTGGGGAATAAGTACGGGTTAGTATTTTTTTTAACTAATCCAGGAACTACTGTACAAGCAGCTTTCCATTTATTTTTTTTCAACAAAGCTAAAGTCTCTTGGCTATATTGCCCCCATGGATAAGCCAAAACTTTATGAGTATCCGATAATGCTTCGTAGGCTGCTTGGATTTCGGTTTCCTGCTCGTTTGGCGATAAAACACTTAAATCTGGGTGATTCATCGTGTGTGGTAGTAATTCAAATGTATCATATGCCCCATACCTATGGAAATCACTGAGAGAGAACAGGGGCAAGGTAAAACCATCGCTAGTTACATTAGCCTCCCCCATCCTACCCGGAATTACAAAAACTGAAGCCTTGTATCCATAGGAACGCAAAATTGGGAGCACGGTTGTTAAGTTATCAATATAGCCATCGTCAAAGGTAATACTTACGCAGCCAACCAAATCTTTGTTAGCGTAATAGGCATCAATTAGTTCCGACAGGAGCACGACACGTAGTCCCTTCTTTTTAATTTGCTCCATCTGGCTCTTAAATTTATTAGAAGCAACTGTAAAAAAAGCGTCGTTATCCCCTACCGAATGGTACACGAGAATTGACCCCCCAAGAGTCAACTTAGGAAACAAAACCTTCAAAATTATAAAGAGTGTTGTTTGTAAAATTTTTTTCATCGATCATTGATCAGGTCTAAACAAATTAAGTTAAAAATTATTTTATGGCAAATAAACAGTAACCAGAGGTAGTTGTTCGTTTTTCTGTTTTAAAAAATGAATCTAAGCAACGAGCTAGAGGGTCAATAACAAAACGTATCTTGTGCTGTAAAGGAATAAAGAAGAATAGAGCTTTAAAATAACCTCCCACTTTGGCAATTTCCATAAATGAAAAATCCTTAAAAAGAAAAGAAAGAGTGTCATCAAAAAATCTCCAATAGTCAGGATAAGAACCCTTTCTCGCATGATAGGGATAAATCGATGGGACATAAACAAAAATCTTCCCGCCTGGCTTTAAAATTCTTTTCATTTCGGTCACGGCTTGAATAGGATTTTCCACATGCTCTAACACCGAACTACAAATAATGGCATCAACGCTTTCATTTCTCATTGGGATATTATGAATATCCCCGATTACATCAGCCCCAAGATTATTGTCATAATCCATTGTTTTATAATCACAATCTTTGAAAAGGTTTTGATATTCTCCAAGCCATTTTTGAAATCGATCGCCGCCGCCTATATCTAACACTATTTTCTGTCGAGAAATTTCCACCATTTTTTCTGTAATGAATTTTTTATATTTTGGTATCATAAAATATGTTATTTCTTTAATTCATTTACTAGTTGAATGATAAGGGATGTTAGACTGTGAATCTCTGCGAAAATTACTTCTTTTTGAATCAGTTCTCTTTTTTTCTGTTCAGACATAGATAATATGTCCGAAACTTGATTAGCTATTTTCTCTACCCACAACTCTCTAATAATTAATCTCTCACCTATTTGCAAGCTCAAATTCACATTAAAGGCGAGGGCTAGGCAGCCGGACATCATAGCTTCCAATATGGTTTTATCAAAACTGCCCGCCGGGGTAAGATTAACATAAATTTCATGTGATTGGTAAATAGCCGGGGTTTGATGATGCGGCACGGCTGGACAGAAATTAAGAAGATGGGCTCCGGTAAGAGGTTTGGCTAATTGATGGAGGTTGTCTTCGTACTGTTGATCAAGATCAGAAATTGGCGAACCAATAATTGTGGCGGTGAAAGTTTCTCCTTGTTTTTGTAATTCCAACAACGCGTTTATTAAAATATCTAAACGTTTGATCGGCGATATTCGACCCAGCGCTAAAATTGATCGCGGAATCTTTTTTACATTCGAATCCGGTCGGAAAAAATCTGTGTCAATCCCCACTGGCATTATTTTTGTTTTCTTAAATCGCGCAGTAAAAGATTGAGGCGAAGTGCAAAATACTTTATTCGAAAATAATACAGCTAATCTGGTCCATAAATTACCCTTAGCATGATTCCGCCACAAATATATTTTTTTGTTCCATAATTTCCAAAATTTCCACCCGAGCAAAACATACTCTTGATTCATGTGGACAAACACCGCGTCATAATTTTTTCGCTCACGCCAAATATAACGATAGAACCTAAACAATGCTCGCAACTTACCAAATAATTTTTTTCCGCCCGAGGCGGGCCAGCCTTGGGCTGGTTTTCCGAGCGAAAGCACGCGGACATTGGATGGTAAATTATATTCCCCTTTTTGTAAACAAATCACTGTCAATTTTTCACAATGTTTAGCAAATTCCTCAATCCAACGGTGGAAAAAACCAAGAATTGGATCGTTTCGATCAACTTTTTGAGTTAAAATAAGTAATTTCATTGCTCCAATCTTTTTATCTCGTCTTTGATTAATCCAAGGACTTCTCTTTTTAAGATTTTGCGTACAGCAACGAATGTATCATGGGGCAAAAGTGAATTGAGATCTTCGGAAATGATTTTTTCCGTTACCTCTTTTTCTATAAAATCGGCCAGATTGGAAAAAAATTCTTTCGTTTTCATCCCGGTTTTTCTCTCTATAATATCGGTATCGTACTCAAAACCATTCATAAAAAAATGGTGGGTGTCATAAATGTCCCGTCCGGCAATCGTTCCAGTTTTTTTAAACCGATCCATCACCGCAATGAGTTTGTGGGCGAACATTGTTTCTTTAGTTTGGCAAATTAAAATGCGATCGATTTCCAAAAATCTCATCGGCGTGTATTTACTGATAGGAAAGAGTGGAAAAGAAACATCTATTTTTAAAATTTTTCTTGCTAAATCGTTACCACCATATCTTAAAAAATACTGGATTCCATTTTTACTTTTGTCTTTTATGGTCAGACTAAGTCGGGCAAACAAATCTTCAAGCGTCCGGCGAGTTTTTCCAATATCTTTTTCATCGCCGGCATAATCAAAATCCAAATCAACTGAAAAGCGATTTAACCAGCCAAGCATTGAGGCACAAGTCCCGCCCTTAAAAAACAAAACACGGGCAAGATACCGATCATCAGCAATCGCCTCAAGGATACGATAAAGCCAAGCTTTATGAATAGCATCTTTTCTGTTTGGTATTATCATCATATTTTTAGGATTTAATTCTCTTTATAATATACCCCACCGTATCGGCAATTTCCCTTACTTTGTCCCACTGAATTAAAGTTGAATCTCCGACATCGAAATATTTCCGCGGATTGAAATAGAGCATATCAGCAACGGCGCGAGAGAGAGAGGCGAGGCGAAATCCATCTTTTATCTCTACTCCAACATCATTAAAAAGAAACTCGTCACTCATCTTTCTTGAACGATATTGTATACCAGCAATAGAAAAATGTCTGGAAAATTGACTCACGAGAGTAACTGCCTGCGGTCGCTGGTTCAAAATACCATTTTGATACAGTACGGACTCACAAGAGACATAAGCCGGCGCATGAATAGCTTTGACACCCAAAAGAAAAGGGTTGACCTCGTTTATCTTCTTAATTGCATATAGCCCTTTGTAAACGCGATGGATAAGTCCATCCGCCACATATCTTGAGAGTGTCTTACGCAAAGTGTTTTCATTGGGAATCCCCCACAAATTTGCCACATCGCTGACATGGAAAACCACCTCGCCGAGCATGGCAATGCGAGCAAGGCGCTCGCCCCCCGATCCTCTAATATCTTTAATTTTTATATTCATACCGTTAATTTATCATGTACTTATATGTACACGATATCATAACATACTATAACAATTTGGTCATTTCTTTGGCAAGGATTAAGCGGTTATGCTCGACAATTTTGGCTCCCACTTCTCTCGCCACACCGACATCGGTGGAGACAATTCTACAGCCGGCAACCTGTGCTTCCACTAAAGTCATACCGTAGCCCTCATACAACGAAGTGACAAGAAAAAGATCACAAGTTTTATAGTAAGAAAACAAAATCTCTTGGCTCGCCCAATTTTCAAAAATTACATTATCTAAAAACTGGAAGCTAGAAGCTAGAAGCTTCAATCTCTTTTCTTCTGGCCCGGAACCGACAATCACTAATCCTATTCTCCTATTCGCGCGAATTAGAGAAGATACCGCTTCAATCGCTAACCCAATATTCTTTTCTCTCGTCAGGCGAGAAGCCATTAGAATTATTTTATCAAATTGCGGATATTTTTTGTGAAGATCTACGGTGATTGGCGCGTTCTTAATTTTTTCGACATCGACAAAAATCGGTTTGATATAAATTTTGGTTTCGTTAATCTTCAAATTAGAAACTAAATAATCTTTAATTCTCTGACTCACCACCCTAATTCTATCTGCCTTAGACAATAAAAATTTAGCTATAAGATAACGAAATTTATTTTTAACTGATTCCTGCCAAAAATACGGACTCCCAATATCAGTGTGTATTTGAAGTTCGAGTTGAGCACCAATAATTTTAGCTAAACGCCGAGCAATTATCCCAGTCTCAAATGGATCTTGGCTAGTTACTAAATCAAATTTTTTCGATGGTCTCCAAAACAAAGCTCTTAATCTAGCCATGCCAATGTATTTAAGGTTTTCTTCAGCTTTCAGAGCACGAGTTATCCCCAATATAACAATAAACAGTTCATCAACAACCTGCGAAGCGTAGCTACGCATTCGAGTTTTAACCGCGCTTTCGGGTTCAAAAATTTTTTGATCGGTGGAAATCATTAGGATTTTCATATTTTTTTGAGATGGATAAGTAAATTATTCAAGGTATTTTCAATTGAAAACTGCTGGGATTTTTTCCGCGCTTCAGTAATAATTTTTTCTCTAAAAATTTTATCTGACGAAAGATGTTCAATGCTAGATACCAACGCTTTTCCATCATTCAGAGTAATAAGAATTCCGCTTTTGCCGTTGTCAATAATTTCCGATAAATTCCCAATGTTGGTGGTAATAACTGGCGTACCGGCTGCCATTGCTTCAACAATTTGGAATGAAAAACTTTCAAAAGATGTATTCAAAACAAAGACTTCGGAATTTTGAATTTTTTGGATGAGCTCTTTTCTGGGAATTTGCCCTAAAAAAAATACCCTGTCACTCACTCCACTTTTAATCGCAACATTTTCAAGCTCTTTTCTCATTGGCCCATCGCCGGCAATAGACAACTTCCAGCCCGGCAGAGAGCACATCATCATAATCAAAACCGAAAAACCTTTCCACGGAACCAACCGCCCGGCAGAAATAATTGTCTTAGGTTCATAAACACTTGACGGTTCAGGAATAGCAGACAGGTCAATTCCGTTATAAATACAGAAAACTTTACTGGGATTTTTCACCCACCTTGATACTAATTGTCTAAAATATTGACTCGGTGCGATCACTGTATCTGCTCCGTTAACCGTTATTTTCTGAATCTTTCTTAAAAATTCCACGCGCCAACCATATCTTTTATCCTGAAATTCATCGATAGAATCCACCACTCCAAATCTTTGGGTTGATTGTTCCCACGTATAATCACCTGGCACGCGAACAAAAAATCTTTTCGCCAAAATCTTTGAAACCCAAAGCGAAGGGAAACCGACACTGGCTGTATCTTGAGCAAATATAATATCCACTCCGTGAGCTTTCTTAAGTAATTTGAAAAAGTAAATGATATGACGAATTATTTTTGGTAAAGTCCGTACTTCGCCAAAAGAAAGAACTAAAACTTCCACTCCTTTCTTGGGAAGCTCGTCAAAAAGTAGCTTCGAATAAGTAGCTGGCCCGCCAATATCCGGTGGATAAAGCGGAGTGGCAATCAATATTTTCATAACTCAAATATTACGCTTTTTTTACTAAATTAGCAATAATTTCAGCCATTTTTTGAGAAATAATTTCCCAATCATATTTTTCGTGAACTAACTTTTTAGCGTTATCAATAACTTGCTCAACATGGTCGTGATTATTGGAATTTAAAATATATTGCACTTTTTCGGCGATACTTTTCGGATTATCCACTTCGCAAAACCAGCCCGTCTGATTTTGTCCAATGGTTCGATCTTGCTCACCATAAAGAAAATCCGGAATCCCGCCGACCGGCGTGCCGACGACCGGTACACCGGCAGCCATCGCTTCAAGAAATGAATTGCCCAACCCCTCGGACCGCGACGGACGGACGAAGACATCAGCTCGAGCGAGATAATTTGACACTTCATTCGGTGGCACGTGACCGAAAAATTCGATCCTAGCTTCTAGGTGATAGCTTTTAGCTTTTAGCTTCAATTTTCCCTTTTCTTCACCATCACCCAAAATTTGCAACCGCACATTATTAGGTAAAAATTTCAATGACTCAACCAAAATATCTATCCCATTTTTTTTCACCAATCGCCCCGTGTGAATTATAACCGGGTTAGCTTGTAGCTTGTAGCTTGCCTGCCCGACGTCAAGGCGGGTAGCTTGTAGCTTAAACTTATCCAAATCCACCCCATTCGGCACGACAGTGATCGGACACTTTGCTCCCATCCGGCGCGCCCACGCGCCGAGATAATTGGAAATAACTTGAATGTGATCCGCCCGCCGAAAAACTTTGAAAAATCGCGGGAGAAGCAAACGCAAGCGATACGCTAAACTGTTTAAATCATCCCCTTCCTGTAAGGTCAAAAGGAGCGGGACAGTCGGGAAACGCCGTTTGAAAAGCGCGCCAGCCATCCCCGCCTGATTGGCCATAATCGCCCAAACTAAATCATAGGGTTGCTTTTGGTGTTGACGAACGGCCTGGCGATAAGCCCAAAATGGGTAAAAATATTTAGACCAAAAATTCCTAACATCAGCATTGATAATTTCAAAATTATAATCGGGCAATCCTGCCTTGTCGGCAGACAGGCGATCCGTAATCTCTTTCACCGCCACCTCGGCTCCACCGACAAACGGCAGGTAAGCAAGTGAAAAAATTAAGATTCGCATTTTTTTATTTAACCCTTAAGCATTTTCTCCAACACCTCGCGGGGCACTTCTCCGCCGGCAGGCGCGGCGCCTTGGGCGGAATTTTTAACTGGCGCTGGCGGTTGATTGGGTGGTGGCGGTTTGGTCATAATTTTCTCGAGCGACCGGCGAAGCTCATCTTTGGATTTCAGTTTATCGGTCTCGCTCACCATTCGCCGACCGCTACTACCCGGCGAAGGCCGGAGGGCGGCAAGCGAGACCGCGAGCCGTGGCGGTGGTGGAAGCGTTGGTTGATTTTTATTATTTATTTCTCCAGCCGGCGGTTCTGGTGCGCGAGGCGCGCGCGCTGGTGACGGTGGAACTCCAGATTTTGCCGTTCCCGCACCCGCCATTCCCGCTTCGCTGTGCCACTTGGCAATCGCTTCTTCTACTTTAAGACGCGGTTCGGCGTAAGTTTTCCGCGAATGTTCGATAATTTCATCGCGGTGAGAATCTTGGAGCAAAGGGAAGGGTGGTAAAGTTACCGCAGAAAAAGGTGGTGAACCGATGCCGTCAATCATCAAAGTAAGATAGAGTTGATAGCGGCCAAGATTAACGATGTCCTCTTTAGTAAAAGTCGGGAAAAATATTTTTTCCAACACTTCGGCGTCGAAGGGGCCGACGCGAAAAGTAATGACACTACCAACGTTGCCGAAAACCGCCGCGCGCACTTCCTCGGCCATCTGTTCGATATATTGATGCGCAATGGTCAGCGAGAGTTTATACTTCCGCGACTCGGACAAAATGTTGGCGAAAGATTCATTCGCAAAAGATTGAAATTCATCGACGAAAAAATAAAAGGGCGGTAAAGTTCGAAGCGCCACGCCAGAGAGATTTGCCCGCGACATCGCCGTGAGATAGAGTTTGGTAATCAGCATCGAACCGATCAGATTAGCATTGCCTTCGCCCATTCGCCCTTTCGATAAATTGATAATCAGAATTTTTTTCTCATCCATAATTTGCCGGAAATTAACCGAGGATCGCGGTTGGCCAACGATATTTCGAATCAGCGGATTAGACGTGAACTGCCCCACTTTGTTTTGAATTGCCGGCACCGCTTCAGCGGCCATCCGTTCGGTGTATTTGGCAAACTCGTCCACCCAAAACGACTTCACGCCCGGATCAGTGATATGGTCCACCACTTTCTGGCGATAAATTTTATCGGACAGCATCCGATTGACACCAAGTAAAGTCGCGCCGGGATATTCGAGCAAGGCGAGCAAAGTATTCTGCAAAATATATTCCATCCGCGCCGACCACGCATCCACCCAAATTTTCTTGAAGGCGCTCATTAAACCACTCGACACAAGATATCGTTGATCCTTGCCAACATCTTCAAGCACATTAAACGAGATCGGGTGTTCCAGATCGAAGGGCGCGAAATAGACCACATCCTTAACTCGCTCGGGCGGGACATAATCAAGCAATTTGTCGGCGGTCGAACCGTGCGGATCCATGAAGGCGATCCCGTGGCCATTCTGCATATCTTGAATCGCCATATTCTCCAGAATCGTGGATTTGCCCATACCGGTTTTCCCAATGATATAAACATGCCGCGAACGGTCTTCGTCCTTAATTCCAAACCGCGTCCGCTTGGCGCGGAAATCCGTCTCGGCGAAATAAATTACTCCGGGTTTCATCTCTTCAGACATAGTACTTATATTATACACCAATCATTTATCCTGTAATGCTCCCCGAGTATAGTTGTTGGAGGGCGACCATAACATCCACGAGGTGAGTCCGGAATCGTAGGTCGCTTGGATTTGGGCGCGGACCATCGGGGCGGTGTAAGTCGCGCCGAGGTTGAAATCTTGGAGCCACGGACGGAGTTCCCCGCGCCTCTTGTCCGACACTTTGTTCGACACCGAGTGTTGGACATCTGTTGAGGTTGCCACTGAACTCGTGGCAATCAACCGCGCCACGGCACTCGTCATCGCGTTCTTCACCACTTCGTAAGGATGAATTGCGGGCTTGGAAAAATTAAGATAACCGGAAGCGAAGTGCGATGGATAAACCATCGGCGCGATATAGTCGAAGTAAGGTGCGGCGTCGACGAGCACTTGTCCGATGCCGAGATCGTCATTGCTCGTCGTGACAAGACCAAAGAGATCAGCCGAGATTGGCACTTCGAGCGGGGCGAGCGCTTGCGAAAGATAAGAATAGAATCGTTTGAGCACTTGAGCGCGCGTCTCTTTTTTTTGATCAAAATGCTGATAACTAATATCTTTCATATTGCCATCCGAGGGAAAGCGAATGTAATCGAAATTAATTTCATCAAAACCGACCGCGTAGGCTTCACGCGCAATTTTTATCACATAATCCCAGACTGGCGTCGCCCCAGCTTCCAACCAACTAATCCCCTTCCGGTCTTTCCACGCACTATTATCTGATTTCCGATGCACTGCCAATTCGGGATGCCGGCTAACAAAATAAGCGTCTTGAAAAACTGACACTCGCCCGATAACATAAATATTTTTCTCATGCAAACCGCGAATAAAATTTTTAATATCTTTAATCCGTTCTTCCACCGCGCCGGTTTTAACCAAATCCGGATCTGCCACCGCGAACGCGATCCGGCCGGTGTAATCTTTAATATCAATCACAATAGCGTTGAGTTCGGTCTCGTCAATTAGTTTGATCAATCGCTCTCGAATCCGCGGTGTGCCAGCCACCCAGCTGGTCATGTAAATCGCCTTGACTGGTTCCGGCGTGGGCAAATGAGTAATCACTGGCTCGGCTGGAATTGGCGCTTCGGGATTCGGCGCGGTTTGACCGACCGCGGCGTATTGAAGAGGCGGATCAAATAGTGGACGAACAAAAAAAAGATAACCACTTCCCGCCACTAACACAGCGAGCAAAAGTGAAATCGCAATAAAAGCCGGACTAGTGCTTCTCGTTGTCACTCTGACCATAGGGCTGACCGAAATTGCTGCTCGCCAAAGCGAAAATAATAATCAAGAAACCAAGAATGACAAAAATAATGGTTTTAACCAACGCCGGAAATCCGAGCAAGGCCACTAAAATAACCAAGAATCCCAGCAGAGCATTATTTACGTTGGCGGAGGTTGAGGAACGCATGATTTAATGATACATCACCCGCGCCAAGATTCAAAATTAAATCGTGGCGATCGGTCTTGGCTAAATGTTTTTCGACCGCGAGAAAATTCGGCACATAAGTCGCCCGCGGGATCGCTGTGGCTAAAATACGGCTAGAAATAGTCTTATCTTTGGGTTCGCGCGCGGCATAGATTGGCAAAATTAAAATTTCATCCGCGTCGGCGAAACTCTCGGTAAATTCTTTAAATAAAAGTTTGGTGCGACTGTAGAGATGCGGTTGGAAAATGACAATAATCCGCCGACGCGGAAATTCTTCGCGCGCGGCGGCGAGTGTTGCTCTAATCTCCGTCGGGTGATGAGCATAATCGTCATAAATTAAAGCTCCCCTTTTAGTTTTACCCTTATACTCAAACCGGCGCCAGGTCCCGCGAAACGAAGCGAGCGCTCGACGCGCCAGACGCTCCGATATGCCAACCGTTTTAGCCACCGCGATCGCGGCTTGGGCGTTGCGCTGATTGTGTTGACCCGGAACCAAAAGTTTGATTGGTAGTTTGATTTGGAGATATTCTTTTTCGGTGATTACTTTGCCGTCCTTCGGGACTTTGCTCGCCAACTCAGCGAAGGCACTTTGGATATCCGCCAGATCGCGATAGTAATCGAGATGATCGTTATCAATGTTGGTAATGACTAGAATTTGGGGCGACAAATTGAGAAACGACCGGCGATATTCACACGCCTCGACCACCAAGGGTCCCTTGCCGGCAATAAAATTAGATTGGCGCGCACCAGCGCGCCGGAGCAAACTCCCGACAATTACCATCGGATCGCGGCGCGCGGTGAGGAGAATTTCCGCCACCATGGCGGTCGTCGTGGTTTTGCCGTGCGTGCCGGCGATGGCGATAGTAAAAACTTTCCGCGATAACTTACCCAGGGCCTCCGGATAACTCAAAACTTTTATTCCCAATTTACGCGCTCGTACCAATTCGGGATGATTAGCTGGAATAGCAATTGTATAAATTACTAAATCAAAATCTGCGGTAATATTCCCCGCCCTTTGTTTCAGAAAAATCTTAACCCCCAATTTCTCTAATTCCGTCGTAATTAAAGAAGTCGTTCGATCTGAACCAAGCACTTGATACCCGTCGCTCAAATACTTCCGCGCCAACGCCGACACGCCAATCCCGCCAATGCCGATAAAATAAACTTTTTGCCTGCTAGACAAATTAGTCATGATAGAGTAGAAATAGAATAGCATTGATCTTTAACACCCGACAAGGGAAGAAAGGAGGTGACCGATGCTGAAGCCAACCGTGGCTTACGAGCTTTTTGGTGGCAAAGTCGAAGTGCTGATTTATGGCAAATCGCCTCATGAACTCGGAGAAATCGAGGTGGCGATAATCGCCCGTGAACGAAAAATTGGGCGCATTTATCACCCCGACACTCACACCTTCAATGCCAAAATTTGCCGGACAATAGACTTCCCAACCGACGCTAGAATAAATGGCGTGAGAATATATTCAGGTGTTCTAGTTGACGGGGTAAGTCGAATTGGTCGAGGCGAAGCGGTTTGGTTGCGAACCGCTGATTGCCCGACAATTATCGGGCTTAATAGTGTGACCAAAGAAATGGTCGTCGCTCACGCCGGTCGGGCGTCATTGATTGACCAAGAAGGCGTGCGTACTTGTCAATCAAGTCGTAACCCAGAAAGTGTCGTGCAAGCGATGTGCGAACAACTGTGCGATCTTGGACAACGGGTATCGGTCGGCATTGAGGTTCATTCTTGTTGCGGAATTGGACCAATGAATTTTCGTCATCCGACTGATCATCCGGAGCACGGCTCATTTAACGCAAAAATGAATCGTTACATTGCCGTTCGTTATAGCGCCAACTGTTTCTTGAATGGCAATACCGGTTGTGGCGCGCTTGATCTTCATCAGTTGATTCGCAACCAATTCCAACTTTGTGGTGTGCCACCCGACAATATTAGCCACGACAAGATTGATACTGTTCGAGATCGAGATTATTTCTTCAGCCGGCGCGGTGGCGATGCCACCGGTCACAACACCATCTTAGTCATCCGTCGCGCTTAGTCTAATTCCCCGCCCACATCTATAAAGTTGTGGCGGGGATTTTTATTTCAAATTTTTTACCAACTTCACAAACTGCGCGCCACGATCGTATTCATTTTTAAACAAACCAAAAGAAGCAAAACCGGGACTAAGAATGATAGTGTCACCACTTCGAGCTATTTTAAACGCCAAATCAACTGCTTCTTTTAGCCCCGACGCTTCGGTCGGGGCTCCGACTTTGCTAGAAAGCAAACGTCGGAGCTTTTCCGTCCCAGTTCCCGGCAATAAAATAATTTCTTGGCAATATTTTGGTAAAGTTTTAACTAAAATATCTAACGGCAAATTTTTATCCGCCCCTCCCAAAATCAAAATAACATTTTGATTTTGTCCCGAGCGCCGTCGAGGGACGCCTAAAGCTCGGAGAGCAACAACCGTCGCCTCGGGCGTAGTAGAAGTCGTATCATTATAAATTTTAATCCCCCGCCAAGTGCGGATAAGTTCCAGCCGGCCGGGGACGCCGATAAAATTCTCCACTGTTTGCTTAATCAGTTTTTCCGGAATCTCTAAAATTCTAGCCACCGCGACCGCGCAAGCGGCATTGGTCCGATTGTGTTCGCCCAAAATTTTTAGCTTCCAGCTTTTAGATAACTTTTTAACCTTCTCTCCCCGCACTAAATGATCTTTTGGTTTTTGATACTTAAAGATGTTTTCCTTATCAGCTAAATACGCTTTCATATCGCCTTTATAATAATTCAAATGGTCAGGCATAAAATTCGTAAACACAGCGATTGGCGGACTGATCCCCAAATCACCGAAGCCCTGCAACTGCCAAGAATCAAGTTCCAACACGACGAAATCACCCGGCTTAACTTTCGGCAACAATGCGAGGGTAGAAACGCCCAAAACATTTCCTCCTAACCAAACCTTTTTTGATGTCAAGGGTAACCCTTGACATTGACAATAATGTTTTAGGATTTCGTAAATCAAGCTGGTCACTGTTGTTTTCCCCCGCGTGCCAGTTACACCGATTATTTTTACCCCCAATGATTGAGTGAACTTTACAAATAATGCTGCGCTCATCATCACCGGAATTTTATTTTTCTTGGCTTCAGCAATATAAGGCGAATCAAGCGGCACACCAGCGCCCTTGATAATCAAATCGCGATTTCGAAAATCTTCTAAACGATGCTCACCCAAAACATAAGTAATAGCTTGTAGCTTCGTTAGTTTTTTAAGAGAGGGGGTTAGTTCTTTGGCTGATTTCAAATCAGTCACAATTAAATCCCCGCCCGAACGTGCCGAACCACGTTCGGTACGGGCGGGCGCGACCGCTCTAGCTAAGAATTTCGCATCGCCAACCCCGCGACCGAGCAAACCAAGTCCCATCAAGGTAATTTTTTTATCCCGGAAATAATCTCGATAATCCATATCACTAATCTAACCACGATCGTGTATAAAACAAAAGCCCGCCAGTAAGAGCGGGCATAAAAAGATTGATCAACTTCGAGAAACTCGAGATGTTTCCATTTCGGTTAAAATCTGGACTAACCGTTTCGAGGTTACTATTTCTTCAGATTTAATCGTCAAAAACAGGAGAGCGGCCATTACCTCTGACGAAACTTCTACTCTTGATGGTAACAAACTATCAGGAGGTACCAACGAACATTCTACAACATCCGGCAACCCTCGTTTCAAGATACTAAACAACCTAGTCTCCGCCACAACCATCTTGGCCTCCATTCCATAAACTAGCCCTAAAAGACCTGACACCACCAACACGATGGCATTCTTTTGCCACTGTAGCATTAATCCACTATTTTTTCAATATCCACGATTTCTTTGCGGACATAACTCTCCACATCATTGAGACTTTGTTTCAAGTTCTCGGCGATCGCCGTCTCCTCTTTCGTCAGCACGCGGTTGGCTTTCGCCTTCTCGAGCAACGCTAGTTGGTCGCGGGATTTCTCGCGCAAGAAATCGAAACTCTTATGCAGAGCTTCAGTCGCTTCGCGCGATTCTCGGCGCACCGCTTGTTTGATTCGCCGCAAGCGATAATAACTCCACAAAATAATGAAGAGCAACAGAATGAGCAAAGCTAGAATTGGAATGATCAGCGAGAGCCAGCGGAGAAGCGCGTTCCCCCATTGCCACAGCGCCGGCAAATAAAGGGTGAGGACAACCGCTTCGGACGGCGCACTCTCGGCCCCCCGATTATCTTTAACCATCGCCGTCGCGGTATAAACTCCCGCCGGCCACTTCTCGTCTACGGAAATTACAAAGCGCCCGACTTGATCAGATCGAGTCTCGCGCGTCGTCTCACTACCGTCGGGATGTTTGAAACTAACCGTCACTAAACCGCCGGCTAACGCCTCACCGCGCAAAGTAATTATTTCGCCGGTCGCAATTTCGCGCGGATATTCCAGAATTTTTGGCGCCGGCAAAGGCGCGATCGAGAAATTAACGGAACCGGCTAATTCATTTCCTGCCCAATCATAAACCTTAACCAACAAGGTGTGCTCGCCCAACTTTAGCACCGGCGTGGTAAATCGATGATTCTCGTTGTCTGACCAAATAATTGCCGGCTCGCCATCCATTGAGATTTCGTAGCGGTCGAGACCGGAACCTTGATCGGAAGCGGTAATTGTAAACGCGACTATTGGATCTGTCGCGTCAAGTCGCTCGACCGGAATAATTTGGAGATCGGTTGGCGGAGCCGTATCAATATTAAAACCAAAATGAGTAATGTCGCCCCAGCCACCGGCGTTGCGCAACCGAAGATGGAAATACCAAGCTCCATCCTTCACTTCTTTTTTATAACTATAAGTTGAGAAACGACCATCGCTCGCTGTGCCCGGATTGGTTGACGGCGAATGATCAGCCAGAATATTAACTCCCGTAATCTCTGAGGCTAATTCCCATTGAAAAACCGGATTTGAGTGGTTGTACCACGAAGCCGGATCGGGGTGAGTGGTCGAAGTAACTTGAGGCGCGCCGGGCGCGCCAATCACTGTCGTCGCCGTCGTCGCTTCTCGCGCCGGCGATTCTAGTTTTACCGGCACAATCCCATAGTTAGCGTTAGCCAGTCCGCTCAAAATATTAGTCCCTTGACCGTCATTGGCGAGAACCGATCCTTCGCTGAAAGTGAGCGTCACCGGACCGACAATTTTGGGTCGGAAAGTAATCGCCAACACTCGCTTCCCCACGCCGGAAAAACCCGGGTTGGGAACAACGCCTTCGAATTTAATTTGCCCTGTTGCGTTGGAATAATTTGGTTCATTGACCCAATAAGTGATGACTGAATTATTTTTATTCAAACTAACCACTTCTAAACGATTGGTGGGGAAAGTGACTACTCCAGAAAGCGCGTTCGCTACTTTATCCGAACTAGTGACCACCACCGTGGCTGTGAAAGGCGCGCCCACCGTGTAGGCGCCAGTGGCGGGCGTCAGCGAGAGGGTTGCGCCAAGAACCGGCGCAGCTAGACCTAAGAAGAAAGCGGCCGTGACGACCGAGATAATTTTCGTATAATAAATCTGACGCACCATAAAATAAATACTCCTACTAGTATAGCGCCAATTAAATAATAAAGGGGATCAAGAGGTGGGGAAAAAGCCCTCACCACCCGTTCGTTGCCGGCGAGATCAACCGCCTTAACTTCAATTCGTTGATCGAGATTCTGATTGATAATTAAATAAGGACTCTCGGTCTTCTGCCAAGCACAACCGGCAAGTTTGGAATCACCCGCACTTTTTTCACACACTTCATAGTGACTAATCCCCGATTGTTTATCTTGAGTGCTAAAAACCAAAAACTTCTGACCATTAAAAATGGTTGGATCACTGCTAATCAAGGGTGTGAATTCTTCGGGGGGAATACGATCGCCGATTTCAGCCGTCGCGGGAACAGTGGTCACATAAAATTTAGCCGCCACGATTGTCCCCTGACCATCATTGGCTAAAACTTTCAATTTTGAGAAATCAAATTTCGGCGCCGGCGCTGACTCGGGCAGAATTAAACTAATCAGCTCGATTGGTTGACCTTGATAACCGCCGGGAATAATTCCCGCGAGCGAAAGATGCCCAGTTTGGAGATTCGGAGCTTCCAGCCAAAATTTAACCACCGAATTGGCGCTAGAGATCGAGGTTACAGCTGTACCTTGGGGAATTATAATTTCCCCGCCAATCGCGTTGATTGCTTGAAGCCCGGGATCAATCGAGATAACAATCTTTTGCATTTTAGCCGGTCCAGTAATAGGCCATTATCGAAAAATCGACCAAATCAACTTTGCCGTCGCCACTCAAAATCGTTTTCTCCCGCGGGATAAAGTCTACCGAAAGCGGCCGGCGATACCAATAAGCGGCGATGGAAAAATCAATCAGATTAACTCGGCAATCGCTGTTAAGATCGCCGCGAAGCGGACAACCCTTGTTTGGTTCTGACAAAACTGTCGTAGTACCAACCCGAAAATTAACCACCGCGCCAAACGGACTAATTTCGTTCAGCACCGTTGATTTCGCTTTCGTGGTATGATCACCCTTCTCAATCAAGGCCGTGTCAAAATTGTAGAGATAAAGACCGCCAATACTGGCTAAAGTTCTGACAAAAATTTCTTGATTGGAATTGACCGCGATAGTCACCGTGCTACTGCCGACCGTCTGGCCGAAAATCGCGAGATTGTCGCCGTGCGCCACTTCCCGTTTATCCACATCGATCGTCGGCGATAAGAAAATCCCGCTAATATTCGTCATCGCCCCCGTCGTTAAATAAACCGGGAAAGTGAAAAGAGTGGACCGGCGGCCTTGATTGTCTTCACCATAAACGGCGAAGAGATAATCGCCCGCCGATAAACCAGTGAGCGCCGTGGCAAATTTCGCATCCGGACCGGCAATGGTCGTGATGGCAATTTGCCCGTCTTTAAGAATTGTCACTTTACTTAAAGGATAACCGTAGCCCGAGAGATTGACACCCGTCGTTGTCTGACCACCACCGCCGCCTCCGCCGCCACCCCCTCCGCCGCCCGAAGATACCGGCGTCGCTGCCACTTCGCTCGAAGTGGCAATGGTATTACCCAACGCATCTTCCGGTCGGATCACGAAATAGTAAGACGTGCCGTTAGCTAAACTGCTTCGCGTGGCAGAAGTTACATTACCTAAACTGCTATAACTATACGGCCCGCCCGAGACCGTGGCTTGGCCAACATTATATCCGCCAACCGTCCAACCAAGATAACCAACCACCGCCGACCACGAGAGCGCCACTGATCCGTCACCGGCCGTCGCCGAGACGACGGGCGTCGCCACGACCGGGAAAAAGAGGAAGGCGCTTTGCAAACCGAAACTCGTCGCCGTGCTCGTGCCTAATCCCAGTTCGCCGAGCGAGCCGAAAAGTTGGAAATCCGTAGAAGTGGAAAATTGCGCCGGCGCCAGTACCGGATCAAGCACGCGGAAACTTGAAGAAGTATAATCATCGGCGAACGCAAAAGAACCAGCAACAAATATCGCCGTTAAATAAACTAAAATAAAAAACTTTTTATTGGAGTTTGTTATCGGCTTTATACTTCTCAATGCCTTTAACTACTTGCGAATCGGCCTTTAAAGTTTCAATGAAAAGAATTTGGTCGCGATTAATTTCCATTCGATCGGCTGGACCGTGCAATTCCGAACCAAGTTTGATTAAATTGACATTCGGATTCGGCTGACTGGGTTGAAGTGGTTGACTCACTTGAAGATAGAAAATGTCAGTTAAGACGGCGTATTTGTCATTCCGTTCCGTCAATTTACCAAAATAAACTTGATTATTGGTGAGAAAAACCGCTTGGTAATCCGCCGAAACATTAGCGGTAAACAAACTTCCGCCTTTCTGGTCACCAAACAATTTCCAACCGAGAATTACAGCGACAACAATTAAAATAACCACGATCCAAAAAGGAGCCGTAGAGCGTTTTCGCGGCGCTAATTCCTCAAAGTTATTGGCAGATTTTTCCATATATACTTTATTTAACTGCTTATTGATTATTAGTAATCGGGGCGATCTCGATAATCTTGTCTTGGGCCGGATTATAGAGAATCGCCTTTTGCGCTTTATTATATACTAACACCTTATCTCCCGCCGTGGCCTTAGCGAAGAAGGGCTGATCCTTCAACTTCTCCGGATCGGCGACGGTGGCGAGCGTCGGCTCTTCATCGGTCGGCAAGACAACCAGCCGGCCGACTTTAGCTATCACTTCTTTCAATTCATTCGCCGCCGCCGCCGTTGCTACCGCCTGCGGATTGGCTTTAATCCGATTCATTTCGGTATAAAAATAACCCGCCGTAACCAAACTAAACGCAGTCACAATTACCAAAATTAAATTAACGGGGCGATTCATATACAGTGAGTATAGCAAATTATATTATTTTTAATCAAACCGCCAAGTGGATAAGATATCTTGACATGTTTTTGTGGGTTGCTATACTTAACAATGTCAAACCTCTCCCCGCTTCGGCGGGGGGATTCTTTTTATTCATAATAAGAAATCCGATCTTTAAGTTTTTTAAGATTAATATATTTTGCCCGATCCAATAATTCTTTGGCAACATGACCCTTTGTGGATATCACTAATACTCTCTTATGTTGAGCTTTCACCGCATCGAGCAACGGAGCAAAATCGCTATCTCCCGACATCAGGATAAGAGTATCAAAATTATTGATATTTCCGAGTACATCAATGGTAAGCTCAACATCAAGATTCCCTTTCCATTCATAAGAGCTTTTTGAAACTTTGATCCGCTTTACTTCCTTAGCTTTGACGATATAACCAAGTTGCTCAAGTTTTTTAAGAAATGAACTTTGTTTGTAATTTTCACCGACTTTCCCTGTATATTTCATATTCTGCCATAAATTTGTGGCATATCAAACCATATATTAAGTCAAATTTATGGTTCTAATCAAACTGCCAAGTGGATAAGATTTGCGCCAGCCAATTATCCAACGGGGCATAGGTAGTAATCTCATAAAGAAAGCCATTTTTGATAAACCACACTTCGCGCGTTTCATTTTTAATAATATCTTGACTATAAAACATCGTTGCGCGAATTCCGCCAATAATAATATCCGTTGGTTCTCGCATCACCCCCGACGGCACATCCTTCTTAAACTGTTGCGGAGTAATTTGACTCTCGGTGTACGGCACAATAAAAATTTGAAAACCATTTTTGCCCACTTCATCTTCAAAAGTAATCGTGGACGCGCTACTACCATCGTCATATTCTTTCACCTCCAAATCTTTAGGATAAGTGAGGGAGAAACGGAAGAGAAGATTTTTATACAAGCGGGTCGTTTCGGAGATTTGGGCGGTTGGCGGAGTCATTACGATTACTGAATTGTCGACCGACGGTGGCAAAGAAAGTTTTTTCGCGGGAAACAAAAAATACCCAAGCAAAATAAGGCAAAGGAAAATTATGGCAATTTTCAATTTGGAAATTGGAAATTGTAAATTGTAAATTTGTTTCATTTCATTGCAATCTCGTCCCCCCACGCAAAACCGTGCCGCCGCGGAGGCGCACGACCCGGGCGGAAGCCGAGACTGAAGGAATGTAAGTGATAACAATCACCCCGGCGGCACCCGCGCCACCGACGGTAGTCGTTTCACTGCCACCCCCACCGCCACCATAACTTCCGCCAGCCCCGCCCTTGGTAAATTTAGACGCATAATTAGGGCCACCGCCACCGCCACCACCGCCTCCAGCCAGGGCGCCAAACTCAATCGCCGTCCATTCAATTGTTCCGGCGCCACCGGCGCCAGCAGTGGCGGTGGCACTGCCACCCCCACCACCACCGGCCGTTCCGGCGACACCAGCGGCGCCACCGCCTTGCCCATTGAAATTATTTCCTCCTGAGCCCGGGGTAGTTGTAACGCCATCAGCACCATCCGAACCGCCATCAGCACCGCCGCCACCACCGCCGGCAGTAGTCCCGGCATCCCCGCCATTTCCACCAACCCCATAAGGACCCGCTGCGCCACCACCACCGCCACCACTACCATCGGAAGTGTTCTTTCCCAGACCGCCAGTGCCACCGGCAAATTTAATGTTTCCAATACTCCCGGCCGTTGTTCCGCCGGCACCGCCGGCGCTATCGCCAACCGTCCCATTCACACCAAGTCCACCAGCGCCACCTTGAGCACAAACCGAGTACCCGGAATTAGTGCAAGTTCCCGAACCACTACCACCAAAAAAGTGTCTCCGCCTTTTACACCATTACCAGTCTCTAGGTCAGCATCGTAGACCGCATTTGAAGTCGTTGTTCCAACTTGGTAAGTAACGGCGGTTCCAATCGTGAGGCTAGAAAGATTGGCAATAGCCGCATACGCGCCGCCACCGCCACCGGCACCAGCTCCATCTCCGCCACCGCCACCGGCACCAATCGTTTCGATTGTATTAACCGCTGACCAATCGCTGACCACGGTCCAAGTACCCGGATCACCGGAGGTGAGAAAAATTCGCTTAAACGCGCCGGCGGAATGAGGGAAGGCGAGCAGAACAAGACAAATCGCCACGAAAAACTTCCCGATCTTATTTGTTTTATCTATTTTATTTTTCCACAGTTTGGGGGTTGACATGGTTTGGTGGTTTGCTAATATGAAGATATCACGAACGGAAAGAGTGCCCTAACGAGGTTTTGTCCTCGTTGGGGTCTTTCTTTTTCTGGACCTTGTTTCTGATATCGGCGACAAATCGAGTGGGTGATGCGATGCTTGTCCTTGAGATATATACGAAACCGGGCAAAATCAAGCCTCCAACCTTGAGCGCGAATGCCAAGATTGAGATTTTGGCTATTAATAAAGGCGTAATTGTTTTTGTTAATTTTCATGGTTGATCAACTGGGGCTGGCTCGGGTTGTGGTTCAGAAATTGGCTCAGGTAGTGGTTCGGAAACCGGTTCAGGTATCGGAACAGGCTCTGGCTGGATTTCCGGAGTGGTAGTCGCTTCGGGTAGGGGTTCCGGAATAGGTACAATTTCTGGTGTAGTGGTGGCTCCAGGCTCCGGTGCCGGTGCTGGCTCGGGTTCTGGTCCGCCAGCCGGCGGAGGCGCGGGCACCACTAATTGTTCGTTCTTCATTTCCAACAACGAACGAATATCTTCTTTAGTCAAACACTGATCATCCACACAAATCTTCTCCTTGGCGCGGAAAGTGTTGGCAAACAAATCACCGATCCCATTGGTCACATCCGCGAACCAACCGGTCACGCGGGTAAAGAGATTATCAAAAAATCCTTCCGGCGGACTGGTTGTCGCCAACTCCAAAACGGCCAGGCGCGATTCAAACGCGGTGGTGGAAGCCGAGAGTGACGCGGTGGTGGAAGCCAGCAACGCGAGAGTTGGCGAGTCAATCTCGTTGGCACTAATTTTCAACGCCCGCAATTCAGTGGTGGAAGCAATCCCATTTTCAACCACCAAGTCGCCGGTCACCGACAAACCTTGCGCGAAGGAAGTCGTCGAAGCGAAGAAGGTTAACCCGCCGAAATTCGCTGTGCCCGAAACAGTTAGATCGCCAGTGGTGAGACCTTCATAGAGCGTTTCGAAGACATCCGAACTCGAAGCCACTAGGGTTGAGACTTCACCCGAGAGAATAGAGAATCTCTCGGCCATCACATCCAGACCAGCAATATTGTCAGCGACTAAACTCCCGGCGCGCACTTGACCCGAGAAGAAGGCGTTGCCCAGCGCGTCGAAAGTGATCATCGGCGTGGATGAAGCCGTACTCGTCGCCGTGCCAGAGATTTTCCCGCCAATAACAAACTTCCCGTTCTCTCCCAAAAGCACCGCCAAATCATCCGCCACTGGCTCAAGAGTGTTAATAACGACTTGATCGGCTAATAAACGAGGAGTAATAATCTCGAGCCCAGCGACGATGCGATCAGTATAAATTTCTGATAAAGTCGTAGTTGCAACAATATTTTGTTTCTTGCGAATCATTTCTGCTAAAATGATTCGCCCAATATCAAGATCACCGGGAATCGCGTCAAGATCAATACCGTCGTCCGCCAAGGCCAACTTGAGCAACATGCCGGAAGAGTAAGAAGTATTTACCAAGATCATCACCTTACAAACTATTCCCTCTTTACATTCCGCATCTTCCAGCGCTCGACCAATGATCACGCCAGCTTTAGTCGAACGCATCGCCACCCCGGAAACGGAAGAGATTGCTAAATTATCACCAGCTTTAATTGGACCATTTTCTGCTGAAACCTTGACTGGTACTCGACCGGCCAAAGCGATTGGCTTGGCTTCATGACTTGCGCTAAGTAAATCTCCACCCATAATCTCAAAGGGGAGTGCCGAGACTACGCCCACGATACTGCTTCCGGGCGTCGCTCTTTCTAAAATTGAAGTTTTTTGAAGGTTCGAAGCGAAAGATTCATATTCCAAAAATTCATCACTCATGGCGACAATGTCGCCTGGTTCGACCCCGCCTTTAGTCTCATACCATTCAGCCAAATCGCCACCGGTTGAAGTGTAGGAGAAAACCGCCACCACTCCCACCGCGCCGGCTCCACCATCCGGTTGCGCCGCCGTGTCAACAATCGCGCCACCGCCACCACCAGAACCGTAGGCGGCGCCGGCGGCGCCGGCAACCGATTCCGCACTAAGAGCGACACCGCCAGCGCCACCGCCACCCCAATAACTGGCCCCGCCGTCGCCACCCTTGGCACCCTCGATAATAGCACTACCGGCGGCGCCACCACTCCCTTGAAGGTTGACATCTCCTGTTGTTGTCGCTGTTCCCGCCGCTCCGCCCGAAGCATCATTAATCGTGGCCGTAGTCACACCCGTTCCCGCCGTCCCACCATAAGCACCAAGCAAACCGGCCGTGCCGAAATAAGACGGCGAACCGGCCGTGCCATTACCGCCACTACCAGAGGCACCACCGGCGCCAAGAGCACCAACATCAACCGCTTGAGACGATCCGAGTTGGGCCGCTGTGAGCATTTCAATCGAGGTCCCGCCGGCACCACCGCCACCCGCGGCGGCTTCGCAATCAGTGTCATCACAATCAGCTTCGCCACCACCGCCACCACCGCCCGTGACAATCACTTGGGCAAATTTAATTCCCGATGGCGCAGTCCAAGTCAAATCGGTGGTATAAACATTTGATGTCACTGCATTCACGCCAATACAAGTACCATTGACCGCATAACAACCACCCGTGAGATTGATCCCCACATTGGAAGTGGAAGTGGCGGTGGCGACGATCGATAAACCCGCCACGGTCGTGGTGCCGAAACTACTGACAATCGGCCCGCGAGAATAAATTCCGCCCGTGCCAACATTCAGTCCCCCGCGAATCGCGAGATTTTGGTCAAAAGCCGAATCCTGCCTGACTTGAAGTGTGCCGGCTTCGAGCGAATGAATAATTCCCGAGGTTACTTCCAAACCAGAAACATCAATCACCTTCAAATCATCCGAGCCGGAGTCAATCACATAAGCGTAACGGCCGGCGACAGTTACATCAACGGGGACAGAACCAATTGCTAAAGTTCCAACCACTGACGGCGCGGTGGAAGAAGCCACATCAATAATTTTGAGATCGGTTGAGGATTGATCAATCACGTAAGCGTAACGGCCGGCGATGGAAACTGAAACGGGAGTGCCCCCAACAGTTAAAGTCGAAGCTTGAGTCGGCGCCGAAGAAGTGGCGACATCAATAATTCTTAAGGCCGTATTTTCGGAATCAACAATATAAGCGTAACGACCAACGACCGCCACATCTCGGGCGATAGACAAACCACCCACACTCAAATCAAAAGTGCCAACCGACACTGGCACCACGGGATTGGAAATATCAATGATGTTCAGCGTATCCAAAATACTATCCACCACATAAGCGTAACGACCGGCGACCGAGATGGCTCGCGAGACGCCCGAAGAAAAAGCGAGTGTGCCGACGACGACTGGCGCGGTGGAAGAAGCGATATCAATTACCTTGAGATCATCAGAACTCTGATCAATCACATAAGCGTAGCGACCAGAAACAGCGACATCCATTGGACTAGCCCCCAAATTAACTGTCCCAACTGATGCCGGCAAAGCGGGATTGGAAATATCAACCACCTTCAATATTGGCGTCGCGGGCATATCCAACACATAAGCGTAACGGCCGGCGACAACAATCTTTCTCGGGTTAGTCAGGGCGAGAGGAACACCAATTGTTTGCGGTTGGCTGGGAGTGGAAATATCAACCACTTTCAGATCATCCGAGCCAGTGTCAACAATATAAGCGTAACGGCCGGCGATCGCAACGGAAGACGGCACACTGCCGATGCTAACGCTCCCGGCATTACCCAAAGGACTAATTCTAAATATCTCATTGTTACTCTGATCCTGAACGACTAAACCGCCCTTGATCGCCGGAATTGTTTTATACACTTTACTGGTGGCCGCTGTTGTAAAACCGCCAATCACCCACATCTTGCCGTCGTACACTAAGGAAGAATGATAATCCGTCGCCACGGGTAAGGCGTTAGTTCCCGCTTCGGTCCAAGTGATACCATCAGTTGAGGAATATACTTTGCGGGTGACCGCGGTTGTGTACCCGCCAATCACCCACATCTTGCCGTCATAGACGAGGGAGGATTGAGCATAGGTCGCCACGGGTAAGGCGTTAGTTCCCGCTTCGGTCCAAGTGATACCATCGGTTGAGGAATATACTTTGCGGGTGACCGCGGTTGTGTACCCGCCAATCACCCACATCTTGCCGTCATAGACGAGGGAGGAATGGCTATAGGTTGCGACGGGCAGGGCATTGGTTCCCGCTTCCGTCCAGGTGATGCCATCGGTCGAGGAATATACTTTGCGGGTGGCCGCGGTTGTAACCCCGCCAATAACCCACATCTTGCCGTCATAGACGAGGGAGGAATGGCTATAGGTCGCTACGGGTAAGGCGTCAGTTCCGGCTTCGGTCCAGGTGATGCCATCGGTCGAGGAATATACTTTGCGGACGTTCCCCATACCAATCACCCACATCTTGCCGTCATAGACGAGGGAGGAATGAGAATTGGTCGCTACGGGTAAGGCGTCAGTTCCCGCTTCGGTCCAAGTGATACCATCGGTTGAGGAATATACTTTGCGGGTGGAAACAGAACCATTAGTCCCACCAATCACCCACATCTTGCCGTCATAGACGAGGGAGGAATGGCCATAGGTTGCGACGGGCAGGGCATTGGTTCCCGCTTCCGTCCAGACATCACCCTTACTCCGTCCGCCGATGGCATTATGATCTTGAATAAATTGAGGATTAGAAGATTCGATTAATTTATCTGCCCATAATTTACCTCGAATATTGACATTACCCGAGACCGTGAGACTGGTTAATGTCCCGACACTCGTCAGCGAGGAAGCGAGGACGGTCGAGTTCAAGGTCGTGCCCGTCAAAGTGCCGGCGGCGGCGGTGACGGTAATCGGCGCTGAACC
>JAZDGA010000027.1:0-28333 GCA_043807405.1 Candidatus Vogelbacteria bacterium
GAGTGCGTGTCCAGCGTGCAGTGAGCCGTTGGCGTTCGGCGGCGGCATAATTATGGTAAAAGTCTCCGGCCGTTCGCCGAGCAATTTGTCCGGATTAAAGAACCCACTTTTCTCCCACCGCTCATAAATCGGCCCTTCCTCATCCTGTGGTTGATACGCGCTCAAAAATTTATTCATATTAAGCCACGCTTAAGTCTTTGGGTAAGTTCTTCATACACGCGGTCACGGGGTAATATTACAACAACCCGAACAATGTTTCGAGAAATTGCATAAACTATTCGATAATTTCCTGCTCGAAGCACCCAATATCCGTTGTGTGGTCGACGAAGTGGTTTGCCGAATTGGTCGGGAGCGGTGGTAAGTTTCGTTCCGATTAGATTTTCAATCCGACGCTTATCGGTCGTACCAAGACGAGGAATATCTTCTTGGACAACAATATTACTATAAACTATTTCGTAGCTCGCCATGCGTCCTTGTGACTTACCCACTTTGTCGTTCTTGCTTCACGATCTTTTGCTATCTCGCCAAGCATAAAGTCTTCCTCCATCTCAAGGGCATACTTAACCAGTTCGAGCGTTTTAGCGGCAACCGGCATATCATCCCGTCGCGCCAAACTACGGAGCGCCGTGAGCACCGGTTTAGGGGCGCTAATATTTATTCTTGTTTTCATCATTGTTACCATATGAGTTAGTGTATCAAAATAGTAACACCGGTGCAACAAGCTTAATCACTCTAGTTGTCCGATCTTCTCGGGCAACTTGTTCGTTGCTACAATTTTTATAATTGGTCATATTTTCTAAAAAAGTATTTTGTTAAATCATAAAATATGATGGAAACAGTGAAAGAGAAAAATATTATCCAATTGCCACTAACAATTCCGTAAATGAATGTTGGAATAACATAATACCACGCTGGTTCGTTTATCTTATAAATCCAATCTTTCGTTTTTCTAACATCACCGAGATAATCTCTCAGACCACCGAATACCGTAAAAATTATGAAAAATAGAAAAAATAAGATCGGATCAAAAATACTCTTATACAAAAAAGCTACGATAATCATCACAGTAGCTATGGCGTGATTTCTATAGTCTATTCTCATTCTGATCAAAAATGCCAAGATCATTGCTAAGGTAACATTCGCAATATCTGGATGGCTCAATACCAATAAAATACCGAAGAAACCCCACAATAATCCAAAAAATATACGCGCGCCCTTAAACCACAATTTCATTCCATGCTCATCAAATAAATCCGCGATTTTCATAGTAACACCTAAAAGTGCCGCATACACCAGAATCATTGGGATTGAAAAAAAATTTTCTGCCATATTTTTACTATACACCCTTCTCCTTAATTATAGTATTCAGAATCTTTTTAACACTCGTTAGAGTATCGGGATCATTGATCGAGAGGGGGATGGCGTTGGGGTTAAGTTTCTGGAGCTGGGCGAGTTTTGTTTTAGTGGTTGACTCATCGAGCAAATCGCTTTTGGTGAGAAATAAAAATTCGTCTTTTTTTAGTAAATCTTGATTGTACGAACCGAGCTCTTGCCGAATCGTTTTGTAATCTTCGACGAGTGTTTCGGATTCAGCCGAGATGAGGTGGAAAAGAATTCGTGTCCGTTCCACATGACGCAAGAATTTAATTCCCAAACCTTTGCCGGCCGAGGCGCCTTCAATCAGCCCAGGCAGATCGGCGAGAATCAATTCGTAATAGACGCCGAGATGCGGTTCGAGCGTGGTGAAGTGGTAATTCGCGACCTTGCTTTTCGCATTCGTCAGCGCGTTGAGCAAACTAGACTTCCCCGCATTTGGCAAGCCAATAATTCCGATATCGGCAATCATTTTGAGTTCCAAACGAATTTCAAATTCTTGGCCCGGCAACCCGATCTGAAATTGCGTCGGACTGGTGTTGCGCGGCCCGCGGAAGTGGAAGTTGCCTTTCCCGCCATGTCCGCCCGCCGCGGCTAGCAACTGTTCGCCAATTTTGATAATCTCTTGATCATATCCCGTGGTCAGATTATGAATGACCGTCCCGACTGGCACATTGATAATCAAATCTTTTCCCCGCGTCCCATCGTTGAGTTGCCGCCGACCGTTGAAACCGTCTTCCGCCTCGAATACTTTCCGATTCCGCAGACGATTAAGCGCGCCGAGATCAGACACGCCGATGAAATAGATATTCCCGCCGTTGCCGCCACTTCCGCCGGTTGGTCCGAGCGACATTTTATTGCCGCTCCAAGCGACCATGCCATCGCCGCCCTTGCCCGACACGACCCGAATTGTTAGATTATCAATTAACATATATACTGAAGTCTATATGAAAATAAATTTTAAAGCGACTAACCTGCAGTTGACTCCGGAGAGTTTAGATTATTGCCGAGACAAACTTAATCATCTGGATAAATTTATTCCGGATGATGAGAGCGTCTTCATGGAAGTGGAACTGGGTAAAACGACTCAACATCACAAACACGGCGAGATTTTTCGAGCCGAAGTGAATCTTCATACCGCTAATCACCACTTCCGTTCCGAAGCGGTCGCTGAAGATCTCTACGGGGCGATTGATGAAGTCAAAGATGAACTCTCGGCCGAAGTCAGGCGATATCAGAAAAAACGGGGGGCGCTCCTTCGGCGCGGCGGGCGAATGATTAAAAATTTACTTAAAAAAATATATGGATAAAAAATTTGGCGTTATTATTTTGGTTCTAATTCTCATTATTATTCTCTTTTTTACCACTTCTAATCCTATGGCAACCATTGAAACAACTGACGGGACAATCACCGTGGAATTATTTAAAAATGACGCGCCAAAAACCGTCGAGAATTTCATCACGCTCGCCGGGCAGGGCTTCTACGACGGCACACTTTTCCACCGCGTGATTAAAAACTTTATGATTCAAGGCGGGGATCCGAATACTAAAACGGATCCTAAAGACTGGACGAAGCACGGCGCCGGCGGTCCGGGTTACGCTTTTGCCGATGAGTTTAATGCTCGCCAAGTGGTGCGCGGAGCGCTGGCGATGGCGAACGCCGGTCCCAATACTAACGGCTCGCAATTTTTCATCGTCACCGCCGAATCCGCGCCGTGGCTCGATGGCAAGCATATCGTTTTCGGTCAAGTTGTCAGCGGTTACGATGTCGTTCAGAAAATTGAAAATGTCGCCACCGATCCCGCTCGTGGCGATCATCCGCTGACGGATGTTGTGGTGACGAAAGTGACAGTCCAGTAATTTTTTGTGTACTTGTAAAATACGTCAGGCAATGATATATTGTTTTATATGAAAGAAATTATTCCAGGAATCACCATTGATCCTAAGGTACGCTTCGGCAAGCCGGTTATTAAAAACACGCGAGTGCCGGTAGATTTAATTGTGGGTAAAATTGCCGGTGGTATGACTACAGAAGAGATCACGAGAGAATATAAATTGAAAAGAACTGATGTTTTGGCGGCTTTACGGTATGCGGCTCAAACAGTAAGAGAGGAGTCTCTTCTCTATGTTTAGCCTTAAGGCAGTAGTTGACGAGGCAAGAACGATCAGTTGATTATTGATTTTGCCAAGAAAAATCAAGCGGTGCTATTTTCTGGCGACTGGGGGTTTGCCAACATTCGAGAATTTCCGCCACGCGATTACTATGGGATTGTCATTGTTGGTTTTCCAAACGAAATATCAACGGCTAGTTTAGCGATGGAGGTTAAACAGTCAATCGCGAAATTAGAAATTATAGATTTCTCCGGAAATTTAATTATTCTCGAACCCGGAAAAGTAAGAATCAGAAAAGGTTGATTTATCCACTTTTTGGTCTAGTTGGGCAATTTTGCTTGATTGGTTGTGGTAGAATAAATAGCATATGCAAAAACTAAAAGATTTTTCCCGTATCGTTATCATCGCGCTCGTTGTCGGTCTTGGGGTGGGGTATGTGCTGGCGGATTGGACAGTGCCAGGAGGACCACCACCGACTGGAAACTGTACAGATGCTGATCCAAATTGCAGTAATACTCAAACACCGATTAATGTGGGTGGCAATCCTAATCTGCAAACCAAAGATGGTAATCTAACTATCGATGGCGATTTAACGGCGAGAAATTTTTATGCGGCCATGAGTACTGACCCGAATTCTGTCCAGAAAGTGTCAATTGGTCCGGCAGCGTTTACTACCCCTCGTAGTTCTACCAACCCCGCCATTTTAGATGTTGACGGTCAGATTCGGATTCGGGGAGGTTGTTTAAATGGCGAATGCCAAAAAAAAGTTTTAGTATCAGATTCCTTTGGTTTAGCTCAATGGGGGACTCTTCCCAGTTCGATGAAATTGAAAGAAGGTTTTGGAATTGATTTGGGATATTATGACCCCGTTGCCCCAACATTAGATTATTCCCCCTTAGATTATCCTCCATCGGGCATAGTCCTGGGTGAGAACTCATCGGGGCTTATTTCAGTTTGGACCGGAGATCTATTGAATAATCCAGGTACTAATAAAAATTCTCCCACTAACCCTGGTTTTCCAGACCCGATCCAACGACGGATTACTGGCACTGGCACTCCGATTCAAGCTATCACTGCTGTTACCCCTAGCGGTGCAGCCACTTTCTCAAACTTTGTCACCACGGTCACGGCTAATGGAACTTCCGGTTTAACTCTGAAGGATTCTTTTGGAACAACTTGGGCGACTGCCACCAGCGGTCCGATTTCTCTCGCGGTCAATGTCGGTCCGACGACTGGAAACACTAGCGGTTTGTCTATCGCTGCTGATAATACTGTTAAATTAAATATAAAGCATACAACAGGTAGTACCAACTGGGGTGAAGGTCTGCGAATTGATACGATTGCTTGGACCGATGGTTCAGATGCCGACGGCAGGGTTAAATTTGAAAACTGTGGCTCTATGCAGACCTGGCAATATTATAATAATGCGTGGAATTGTGTCAATTTCCCAACAGGACCGACTGGCGCGCCTGGTGAATCAGTGATGTATTTGCGAACCAAAAATCTTGTTAATCTCTACCCTACCGATTGTCCCGCCAGTTGGAATGCTGTCCCGATTAACACTACGGGTTCGACTTACACCGGCGATGAAAATGTCGGTCATGCGACAAACTTGAACAGAATACGCGCCTGTTACCGAAGTGATAAAAATTGCCAAGTAATTTATTTTAAATCAACATCAGCTACTGCCCCAGCTCCGGCTAGTTGTCCGGTTGGTCCGCCCGCTTGGACTCAAGCAACAAGTAGCACCGAGTGGGCGCCCGGTGGAACTCTGACTAACTATGTTCGAACTTGTTATCTATGCAACTAAGGAAACTTTTAGTCCTCTTCTTTGTTTTAAGTTTTTCACTTTACGCTTTGCATTTCGTCTCGGCGTCGTGGTATGGGCCAGGCAATAATGATCCACCGTGGGGCGGTATTTCCCCGCCAGTTAATACTTCTGATGTTCCGCAAACCAAGAATGGTAATTTATTTATCAATGGTGATTTAACGGTGCGAAATTTTTCTGTGGCCAATGGTCCCAATGAAAAAGTTATCATTGGTTTTACTACCTCTGATCCTCGTGCTATTTTAGATATTAACGGTCAGGTTCGGATTCGGGGGGACTGTTTTACCGCGGGTGGCTGTTCGGGTAAGGTTTTAATGGCCTCGACGACAGACAATGGTCTCGCGGTTTGGGGAAATTTATCGAGTATATCGAATGATTTACAAAATTTAAATCCTGATTATTTTACTCCACACCCACTAGGAATTATTCTTACTGATACTGACAGTCCCACTGGCGCTATTTGTGGAGTCACCACCACCCATTGTCGAATTGATGTGGCGACAACAACGATTCAAACAAAAATCACTGGTACTTGCCCTAGTAGCAGTGCAATCTCGGAAGTAAAGCAAGACGGCACGGTTTCCTGTCAACCACTAGTTAGCAGTATTTCTACAAGCGAAACCGTGGCCGGTGATAGCGGTTTATCAGGTGGGGGTGACGGACCAATCACTTTAAGCATCAATCCCGGCGCGGGTTTGGAGGTAAGTGGAAATAATTTCCAAGTTAAAACACCGCCGGTCGGTTCGGGACTGGTGATTTCTAATAATTATTTACAATTTGCCACTACCACGCCAGCTCTAAATACCGCCTGTTCGGGCAGTAATGTTTATTGGAAATATAATGCTAGCAATGGTAAATGGGATTGTGGCGCGCCTCAAGGAGTTTCCGGCGCGTCAATTATGTATTTGAAATCTAACAGTTCAACACCAACTTGTCCGACGGGATGGACGAGTCTTGGCGCTACCACCGAATATGTTTCGTCTTTGCAGAACTACGGAATAATTTGCAAGCGAAGTGTGGATACCGATCGTTGCCAAGTAATGTATTTAACCAACACGGCCGTTCCCCCCTCCGTGCCTCCCTTGATTTCTTGCACCCCAGGCAATTATAATCCACCAGCTTGCCCTGGTGATTGGTTTGATGCGACAGTGGCTCCTAGCATCGTTTATGCTTCCGGCGGTAGCTCCATGTATTGCAATAAAGTTCGCACCTGCTACAAGTGCAATTAGGCAAACTTTGTAAAGTTTGATAGTCTAATCATAGACAGGTTTTGATCTTCACTTTTTTAAGGAGGCAGTTGATGGATGGAGTGATGGATAAAATGAAAGTAGAAGAATTGGGGGAACAAGAAAAATTGCGTGTCTTGGATTATTTTTTGCATGAGGCGCTTCGTCGAGCGGGAAATTTAAGAAGAGAGGAGGATCCTGTTCTAAAGGAAATCGGGGGTGAAGTTTACACCATTTTAACCACAACGATTCGCGCGGTTGGTCTGGCTGAAGAAAGATTAAAATGAAAGAAGGTAAGCGGTTACTGGTAATTATCCCAGCAACCGCTTTTTGTTTTTTTCTTTTTAACTCCGATCTTCATCCCTTCATCTTCATTATACCAACCTTACACGATCGTGAGAGGATGGAATAATGCTCGTTTCACTTTTCTATTTGAATCCGCGGAGGAAGTCGGCGTAAAGCATATCCTTTTTGCCTTCTGGTTTAAAACTGTTGAACACTCAGTGTTCAACAGTTACAACAGTTACAACAGTTATTCAATTCTCTAAATCGATTGGGTCAATTAAATTAAGGGGATCTTTTGCGCCACTGGTTGCTACCCATTCTTTATATTCACTAGGTTTTGAAAATTGTTCCTGAATAAGTTTTTTATCCAATAGATCACCCCAACGATTCTTAATTATGTAATCTTGCAAACTAGACCACGGGTAAAGTTCCTCCCGATTTTTCCAGCCAGTTAAAGTTCGACAGTTGCGATGGACATAAGCCGAGGTGTACAAAAGTTGCTCGTTATCTTCCAAATGGATTGCTCGGTATGGTCCTTGCAGGAGGTGACCTGACCGTTTGTAGCGGATATTGAAAAATTTAGTGTAAGCATTTAGTAATCGTTGCATGTAATGAGCGATACCACCTTCTATCTTTTCACCCAGAATAAGATGGAAATGATTAGGCATAAGCGCGAAGGATATTAATTCGATGTGTTTCTCCTTCGTAATTTTTGTCACAATCTTTGGCTCAATGTTGAACACTCGGTGTTGCACAAAATGAGTCACCACTCGGCCAGCATTGGGAAAAGATTCTTTTCCTTGGAGATAGAGGAGCAAGAAAAGGAAGCGAATACGATCTCGATCATCACGAAAGATGTTTTGTTTGTCATTACCTCGATTCAAAATGTGATAATACTCTCCGGGACTGATCGGTGTTTTTCTCATTAATTAATTTTACACCTATCAACAAAATTGTGCAACACCGAGTGTTCAACAGTTTTTCTATTTGAATCCACGAAGGAAGTCGGCGTAGAGCATATCCTTTTTGCCTTCGGGTTTAACGCGGTCAATGACGAATTGATTATCGTCAGTCAGATGCGCCGTGGTGATAATTACTCGCACTCTTTTTTTGTTTCGCTCAATAAAAAAGTAAATACCCGGCCAACCGTAATAGGCTCGAAATTTTTGATAATTGAGGATTGGATCATTTGTTAAATCAATCAACCCGTCTTCTTTTTTAATTTTTTTCGTATAGGTGGCTTGCGAGTGAACTTGCGGGCTAGCTTTGATTTTACCGGCAACCCACAACGGAGCAGTTTCGAGAAATAATTTAGCGCCCAGTTTGGCGAGGTCGTTTCTAAGTTCAACAAAGTTTTTAGCCCCGACGAGCCGATTTTTCATCGGCTGTCGGGGTCCCGACCGAAGCGTCGGGACTTTACACGTTTTTAGGGTTGGGCCATGGTCGAGTTCGGCATCAAGAAGCATCAGGGTTACGCCGGTTTCTTCGTCACCGTTCAGAATCGCGTTTTGAATCGGCGTCGGTCCGCGATATTTTGGGAGAAGCGAGGGATGGATATTTAGAATTCCGTATTTTGGTATTGATAAAATTTCCGGCGGAATAATTTTGCCATACGATGCGACCAAACCAAGATCGGCTTTCGAAATATTGTGGCTGGGAAATATTTTAGCCTTAGCGAATTCTTTAAGAACTGCCGTGGCAAATCCGTCTGTGCCGAAGAAAACAAAATTGGGAAAATCAAATTTAGGCATGGCTAGTTTCCGGTTTGATCTCATGAAGATTTCGCGCCTGGTCAATGAAAAGAATACCGTCGAGATGCTGGATCTCATGTTGAAAAATTTGCGCGAGCAAACCCGAAGCGTGGCGGATAAATTTATGTCCGAGTTGGTCATAGGCCTCGACGCTAACTCGTTCGCGCCGTTTGGTCGTCCCATAAAAATTACGGACACTCAAACAACCTTCGGTGAGATCCGCTTGCCGTCGTGATCGGCGGACAATTATCGGATTGATAAAAACCAAATCGCCCGACCACGGTTTGGTCGTATCGCGCTTGGGAAAAGCGCGCTCGCCGATAATAAATAGCCGCCATAATTCGCCGACCTGCGGCGCGGCGAGGGCTACCCCGTCAACACACCCCGCCAAAGTCGCGGTCATTTCTCTGATAATTTTCCCCAACCACGGCGCAGTTAAATCCTCAAGCGGCACCGCCTTGGCAATCTGGCGGAGTAGGGGATCCTTAACTTGTCTAACGGGCAAGGTCATAGATTTATAATAAACTATCGGGGTCAACATCAACAACGAAGGTCGGGGGTAAAGATTTCAAACGACTTAAAAGGTTCGGCTCGGGCCAATTCGCCGGCTGGCGTTTGAGTAAGAGATGCAAGCGATATTCACCGCCTACCACTGGCACGAAAGCGGGGAAAACTTCCGGTTCATAACTGACGAGCCCATCGGCCAACGCTTTCATCTCGAGTCGGACGGCGGCGCGTTCACCCTGTCGCGCGATTTTTATAAAAGTTTGGAACGGCGGATAACCATACTTTTTCCGTTCGGCAATTTCCGCCCGATAAAAATCAAGCAAATTACCCTTAAGCGCTTTCTCGAATAATGACACTTTCACATTGCGGGTCTGGATAATGAATTGCCGGCCCGCCAAAGAGCGCAAACGAATCAAAAGGCTGAAAACTTTTTCGTTGATGCGATAATCCGGCAAAGCAAAAAGTGAATCGAGCGCGACAATCGCCACATTTTCAATTCGCTCTTCCAAATAATGAAGCGCCAGTTCGGTGCCCAAAAGAACGCTGCCCGGTGTGGTTAAAAACCGTTTGACGACGGCAATCGGCTGGGCGCCGCCACGAACACTGTCACTGTCGAGCTTGAGCAGTTTAAGACTAGGAAATTTTTCCAAGAGTTCTCGCGCGACTCGATCAATTCCAATTCCCAGCTCCAAAAGCCGCCAACCGCCACAGTGTCGGCATTTCTCCGCGGCGCTCCGTCGAGCGCCGCACCGGTGACAGATAAAAATTGTCTGCGCGCCATCCGCCTCGCCGGTGGCCGACGACGCCGACCCGCTTGCCGGCGAGGCCAGGTGGAGGACCGTCGGCGCTTCGCAATTGTCGCACTCCACGGTGTAACCGCAATCCTGGCAAATTACCACTGGCGCCAAACCCCGCCGATGAGTAAAAAGAAAGATTTTTTCATTGCGCTTTTGGGCTTCTCCAATGGTGTTTAATAATTCATCGCTCACCACCCGAAAGTCAGCGGTTGGCACTTTCGTCACCGCGATTAATTTCTGGACCGCGTTGGAAGCGGCGTGATGCTTGAGCGAAGCCAACGGTTCTAATTCTCCTTGATCCGCCCGATAACAAGTTTCCGTTCGCAGAACGGCATCGCCGAGGATAAAAGTCGCCCGCAATTTTTCCGCCAGATATTCCGCGAATCGGCGATAATCAAGGAAGGGTCGCTGAACCGATTTATAAGTTTGAGTATTTTCTCGGTCAATAATAATCATCCGAATATCGGCGCGGGGAAGAGACAGGAAAATGGGGGTAGCGATAATCAACACTGGATGAGCCAGGTCGAGCGCTTTCTGCCAAGCCCGAATAAGGTCTCGCGTAGAAAGTTGGTGATGTAAGACGATGGTATATTCGCTAATTCCTCGTTCCAGTGAAGCGAGCGTTCGAACGATATCAATCGTCGTCGGTAAGCAGAGAAAAACTGAACCCTGTTTGGCGAATTCCGCTCGAATCAAACTCTTATAATAAGTTCGCCGTTCATCGTCCGGTTCTTGCAGGACAAATCGTTCGCCTTGAGGACGATCCAGATTTACAGTCTCTAATTTCGGCAAGGTTAATTTCGCGCCAAGAATGGTCGAGGGAACCAGCGTTTTGAGCGCCGCCCCGAGCGGGGCGGCGGAATAATCGGCCGCCAAGCGGGCGGCCTCCATAAACGGTTTGATGAAGAAATGCTCGTGTTTAACTCGAATAATTTTTTTCAGCGCGAAGGCGGCGTTTTTAATCGTTAATTTAAGTTCATCCGCTTCGCGGACGCTTGTCACCAAAGCCGGTACGGAACGACCCCGCAGAGGCACTAAAACAATCGCCCCGGGCTTAAGCGGAGAACCGGTAAAATAGGTCAATTCGTCTCGTAAAATCCCCTTGGCGATGGGGATAACACTAATAACTCTCACTCTTTTACCATAACATATTTTAGGGACTATGCTATACTTTTGGGGTGAGCAAAGATCGTCTAAATTATTCGGAGAAAAAGTTTTTGGACGCCGATGCTTTGGCTCGACGAGAGTCGGTGACGCTATCCCATCTGACTGATTGGTGCGAACAGAACGACCTTCAAACGCGCCGGATCGGTAAACAGTGGTTCATTGATCTGAACGACTGGCAAATTAACGGCCCGAAACTTATTAGCCAACTTAACCAACGCTCTAACCGAATTATTTTGTCGCCAGTTTTATTGCTCGCCGTAATTCTTTTGTTTATCGGATTAATCAATTGGACATCTCTTAGCGCCCGTTTCCGCGCCGGCAGTGTCACTTTGTCGGCCGCCGTCAATACCACCTCGCGCGCTATCTTCGATAATCAGACCGCCGTGAAAGTCGCCTCTGTTTACGATGTTCTCTGGCTTCGGTTGGATCGCTTTTGGCTGGGTTTGAATTATCTGGCGGAAACAGTTGCTCAAAATCTGATTTATTATCGCGATCAAGCGACCTCAGCTTGGCGAGGTTTTTTTGGTCAAGAAACTCCCGCTCCCGTTACCCCAACTCTCGATGTCGCGACCTTGGCGGCCATAAAGGCCGAAATCAAAGCTGAATTGCTTCGGGAACTTGGTTCAAGCGCCGGCGCCAATGTTAATATTAAACAAAATCTTAACGCACCGGGGCTGGTCGTTCTGCCCGCCAGTGGCGACCCGACACTTGACGAAGCCATGAAACTAGAATTAAAAAATGCCTTCTCCGATCAAGTGGAAGTGCGCTTCGATCCCAGCGGTCAGACGGGAGTAATTACTCCGATTTTGCGAAAGGGTGATAACTATCTTTTTGTTTTAACCCCGCTAAAACGCTAATTATGATTTATCGTTTTATTTTAATTCTGGCCCTCCTAATCGGTTCTGTCCAACTAACTAAGGGAGCGGAAAAACCTAATGAATTAATTACTGTCGCGCCAAGCAAACTTGAAATTACCGCCGATCCGGGTGAGACCATCGACCGAGAATTCACGATCGCTAATTATTCCGATCAATCTCTTAATCTCACCCTTCAATTCGAAAATTTTTCAGATATTTTAGCCGAGGACCTTCCGCCAATTTTTTCACTCGGGCCTTATCTTTCGGCGCCGAAACGAGACTTTACACTTGATTTACATGATCAAATAATTGTGCCAATTAAAATTACTTTGCCGGCCGATATTTCCCCGGGCGGTTTCTACGGCACGCCAGTTTTCTCAATCACATCAGCGACTGGCGCCACGACCAGCACTCGAGTAGTGACTCGACTAGCGCCACTAATTTTTTTACGAGTGAAGGGTGAAATGGTTGAAGCGGGATCATTGCTTGACTTCAATCTTCTCGGTCGGCGCTGGCGCTTCTCGTCAACTCCGCCAACCTTTTATTTGACTTATCAAAATACCGGCAATATTTATCTCAATCCCTATGGTGCGATTGAATTAAAAAATAAAATAAGCGGGATTAAAACAAACATCAGTATCGATCCGTGGTTTGTTTTGCCCGGTGCCACGCGGATTCGAGAAATTTCCGCCCCCAATTCGCCAGCGGGCGGACTTCTCACTGGCTGGTATCAAGCTCGTCTCGCGCTTAATCGTGGGTTTGGTGATCAAGTTGATACTCGAATAATTAATTTTGTCGTCGTGAGTCCATTAGTGTTTGGGGTTATTATTTTTATTTTAACGATACTTCTGATTGTCGTGATTAAATATTTTCGGAAATTTGTTTTTGCTGGCTTGATAATTTTTACTTTCGCTAATTTGACCTTCGCGCAGGTCGCCAGCAGTCCTAATTATCGTTTACAATCCGATAGCCTTAATTTCAGCGGGGGATTATCTTCTTCTCTCAACTATGGTCTCGAATCAACCCTCGGGGAAACAGCCACGGGTGGTTCAACTAGTACCAATTACGGTCTGCTTGTCGGTTATCAACAAATGCTCGTCTCGACCCTGTCGATTACCGCGCCGAGCGATGCCAGCTTAAGCGCCATTACGGCCGCCGGCGTTTCGACTGGTTCGGTCGCTTGGACGGTGATTACCGATAATCCCGCCGGCTATACCTTAAGTATTAAGGCGGGAAGCAGTCCGGCGCTCACCGCCGGCAGTGAGAGTGTCAGCGATTATAGTCCAGGCGGCGCGGTGCCGGATTATAGTTGGTCGGTCGGCGCGGCGGCCTCGGCTTTCGGCTTCAGCCCCGAGGGCGCCGATACGGCTAGCCGTTATCTTGATAATGGAAGCAGTTGTGGTATCGGCGCGAGTAACGCCAGTGATCAATGTTGGGATGGTTTCAGCACCGCCAATCGAACCATCGCGCAAAGTTCAACTAGCAATACGCCCAGCGGGGTCGCCACCACCGTTAAGTTAAAAGTCGAAGTGGGGGCCGATAAAACTCAAACCACCGGCAGTTATACCGCCACCTTAACCGTCACCGCCACCGCGCGGTAATTCGCCATGTCACATCAATTTCAAGTTACTAATCTGATCTTACTTTTTTTAATTCTTGTCAGTTTTGGTGTGTCTATTGTGAATGGTGCCACCGACGCTGTTAATATAAATATCTCGATTGAGGCAAAAACAAGTGGGGGTGGAATTATAATTACACCACCAACTTCGATCCCGGGTTGTACCGATCCACTCGCTACTAATTATAATTCCACAGCCACAGTTAATGATGGCAGCTGCCAATACCCGCCACCAGAAGCGATTCCAAATGTTTCCGGTTTCAGCGCCACGCTTGACGGTCAGAATGTTAGCTTGACTTGGCAAAATCCAAGTTTCGCCACTTTTGCCAGCGTTCGAATTGTTCGTCGAACTAGCGGTTTCCCAACTAATTCCGCGGATGGCGATCTAATTTACGACGGCACCGGCGAGAGCAAGAGTGACACCGCAGTTGTGCCGAGCACCCATTACTATTATACCGCTTTCGTCCGTGACACCACCGGCGCTTATTCTTCCGGCGCGGTCGCGAGTATTACCACATCAGCCGGAGAAGAAGAACCTCCGCCGCCAGGCGAGGAACCTCCGCCCGGTGAAGAACCCCCGCCGGGTGACAATGCCGACGGCGGAGGGGGAGAGGATAATTTGGGAACCAGCAATGATCCTTTCGCTCAATTGCCCCAAGCCACCGAGGTCGATCCAATTACCCAACTTCTCGTGCTGGGCGATTTCATCTTCTATCAACCGGGCGAGCGTCAGCAATTCTTCGCTGGCGGGGGAGACATTTTCGTCATTGGGCAGAAACCGCTTTCGGTTTTGGTTCCAGCAAATAAGTTGCCGGAAGCGCTTAAGATTATCGGCCTGACAATTATTGATCCGCGGACTGGTAAACCTTTCGGTTCTTATTTGCTCAAAGCCACCGCCGACGGCGCGAGTTACACCGCCAGCATTGCTAACACCTTACCGAACGGAATTTACCCACTCTTTATTTCCATTATTAATTATCGAGATCAAACTTTAAAGCGACTCGCCGGCCGATTAGTGGTGAGCAATGGTCTGCCCGCGACGCCGGCCGGGAAAGCGATCGCGGTTGCCACTCGCGTTTTGTCGCCCGTTGTCGTGACGGTTGGGCTCGCGACGGGTGTCGCTCAAGGATTCGCTCTCGCCAACCGTGTCAGTTCGGCTTATGATCTCTATCTTATTATTCTTCACGGGTGGGCGCTATTCTTACGCGCGCTCGGTCTTCGTCGCAAAATTATCCCCTGGGGCGTGGTTTACGATTCGGTCACAAAGCGTCCGTTAGACCCGGCCTATGTGATTATCCGTAAAAATGATGACGATAAGGGCACGGCGATTACTGATCTCGACGGTCGTTATGGTTTTTTCTTGCCCGCTGATACTTACAAAATTATTGCCAATAAAACCCACTACCAATTCCCATCGAAAAAATTAATCGGCCGAACGGCCGATGAACTCTACAATAATTTATATTTCGGCGAACCGTTCACGACGGCGAGTGGGGAAATTGTCAATCGCAATATCCCGCTCGATCCGATTGCTTTCGACTGGAACGAATATGCCAAGCAGGCGCGGGGCTTTTTCGTTCTGCACTCGCGCCGGCAGGCGAGACGCCGGCAAATTTTCAACATGCTCTACGCCCTCGGTTTCTTGCTTGGTCTCTACAATTTTGTTTTCCATCCGGGGACTTTGTCCATTATTATTTTCGTACTTTACCTCCTTACCTTCTTGGCTCGATACATTAAACGGCAAACCGGCGCGCGCGCAATTAGTGTCAAACGGCTGACCGGTGAGCCGGTGCCGTTCGCGATTGTTCGCGCTTTTATGCCAGAGGTTAATCAAGAGATCAAAGCGGTGGTGGCGGATGGTTTCGGCCGCTTCTTCCTGCTCACGCCACCCGGCAGATATTACATTACCGTGGAAGAGAAATTACCCGATGAAACTTACAAAAAAATCTTTCAGTCTTCCACGCTCGATCTCAAAAACGGCGTGCTCACAAATGACCTTGTCGTTTGAGTTCTCATAATTTATAATGAAGCTAATGAAACGCGGTTTTACCCTGATTGAGCTTCTTGTCGTGATTGCGATTATCGGTCTCCTGTCGAGTGTTGTTCTCGGTTCGCTAAGTAACGCTCGCGCGAAAGCCGCCGATGCCGCGATTATTGAAGATTTAATTGGCATCCGCACCTCGGCCGAAATTTATTTTCAAGAAAACCAAGCCACTGGCTATGGCGTGTATCCACCAGAAGTACCAGCCTCCGAATCATATTGTGATCCGGCGGTGCAATCCCCCCCCTTAGCGTTACGCGAAGCCCGGCGATAAGAGAAGCGATTGCACGCATAAAAGTTTTAAATGGTACGCCTCTATTTGTTTGGCCACTCTATTATGATGTTCGATGCGGATCAAACGCAAATAGTTATGCCGTTATGGCTAAATTAAAAACATCGGTTAGCCAAACTTGTTTTAAGTATTACTGTGTTGATTCCGCAGGAAAATCAGTTATGACTCAACGGACGGACAGCGCTCAGCCTATTGCGGGTGATAACCGCCCAACCGTTGGTTTATCTTGCCGTACCGTTTCCAACTGCTGGTGAAAGGAACTTGTCAAGGTTTAGTCTTGACATTTGACCTGGTTGCCTCCGGCAAGGCGGTGCCTTGACATCATGCCAGAGGTTAATCAAGAGATCAAAGTGCTCGCGGCATCGCTTCTCATCGAACGATTATCCACTTTAATGACCTTGTCGTTTAATTATTCCTGATTTATAATCAACCTAATGAAGCGTGGTTTTACTCTCATCGAACTCCTCGTCGTGATTGCCATTATTGGTTTGCTGTCGAGTATCGTCTTGGCGTCACTTAGCAAGGCACGAGATAAAGCCAAAGACGCGGCGATTAAAGGAGATATGATTGGCATCCGTTCCTCCGCCGCTCTCTACTTTTCTGATCATGGAGATTATGGATCAGCTTTTGCAAATCAGTGTATATTAGTAGCAGATCCTACATCTATGTTTTATGAAAATTCGATTTTGAATTCAATAAAACACATAGGATCATTGACTCCAGCTCCGAATGTAGCTTTTTGTTTTAGTAAGATTACTACTAATGTCAGTTATGCGGTAGTAGCATTACTTAACGAAACAACGTCAGAGACAGATGCTATCTTTTGCATTGACAGCCATGGTACTTCAAAAACTTATTTTTCTCCAAATGGTTCTGGACTTGCTTCGTTTTTTCCTGCTCCCTCTGGACCTTATGTTTGTCCTTAGCCAAAGTTAAACCTTGACATGAGTGGTTAATTTGTAAAAAATTGCGAAGAAGACTAGAATGCGGAGATGAATGAGACTGATACATTGGTAGTGGAGGGTTGGGATGGCGTGAGGAAGCTCAAAGGCACGATTGCCGTCAACGGCTCGAAAAATGATGCTCTCCAAGCGCTCGCGGCGTCGCTTCTTTTCGCCTCGCCACTGACGCTCACTAATGTTCCGGAAATTGAGGATATCGAACGGTTATCCACTTTACTGATTGGTTTAGGTTTTTCAATTACCAAAGATAAAAAAACGCTGACGCTCGATGCGAGCCAACTTCATAGTTCGACACTTGATCGCGAGATTGCCAAAAAAATGCGCGCCTCGATTATTCTCACCGGGCCATTGCTGGCGCGACAAGGCGAGGTCCACTTTCCGCACCCGGGCGGATGCGTGATCGGCGAGCGACCGATTGATCTCTTCCTCGACGGCTTCGCACGGATGGGAGCAAAAATAAGCAATCGGCAGGGGATGTATCATCTCACGACGGCTGACGGTCATCTCCACAGCGCCGAGATCTTTTTCCGTCAACAAGCGGTCACCGCCACCGAAACTTTTATGTTCGCTGGGGTGCTGGCGCGCGGACGCACAGTTTTGAAAAATTGCGCCTTGGAACCGGAGATCACCAGTTTGGGTAATCGTCTCGTTTACCACGGCGCGAAAATTAGCGGTCTAGGGACAACCACGCTCGTGATTGAAGGCGGATCATTATTGACTGCAAAAAATCCAACCTACGAAATTATTCCGGATCGAATTGAAGCCGGCAGTTTCCTAATTCTTGGCGCCCTAGTGGCGCGCGAACTGACGATTACTCATTGTGAACCAACTCACCTTGAGTCTCTGATCACCCATTTGCGAAAAGCGGGAGCTAAAATTGAAATTGCCGAAAGTCAAGTAACGATCAGTGCTACCCCTCGTCAATCCTATCGCGCCGTTAATATTATCACTCACGAGTATCCAGGTTTCCCCACTGACTTACAAGCCTTGATGTCTGTCTTCTTAACCCAAGCGAAAGGTGAGAGTCGCTTGTTCGAAACAATTTTTGAGGGCCGGCTCGGACACTTGGAAACGCTCGCCCGGATGGGCGCCAATATTAATATCCACAATCAACATCAGGCGACAATTGTCGGTCCGACCCCACTCGTTGGTCGAACAGTCATTAGTCCTGATCTCCGCGCCGGGCTAGCCTATCTTCTGGCTGGCTTGATTGCTAAAGGGCAGACGGTCATCCATAATGTCCACTATATTGACCGCGGTTACGAGCGAATTGATGAACGACTTCGCGCGCTCGGTTTAGATATCAAACGACAACACTAATTAATCATTATGAATTTTTTCATTACCAAATTAGGCATCGACCTCGGCACCGCTAATACGCTCGTCTTCATTCCCGGGCAGGGGATTGTCTTGAGCGAGCCGTCGGTGGTCGCCATTTCGCAGATTGATAATCGCGTACTCGCCGTCGGCAGTGAAGCCAAAGAAATGATCGGCAAAACGCCCGAGAGTATTATTGCCTATCGTCCGATGCGCGATGGTGTGATTGCCGATTACCGCGTAACCGAGACGATGCTCAAATATTACATTAATAAGGCGCTGGGGCGCTTCAACCTCTTCCGGCCCGATGTGATGGTCTCGGTGCCGGCCGGCGTCACTTCCACTGAACGCCGAGCGGTCATTGAAGCAACGATTAAAGCCGGGGCAAAAAATGCTTATGTCGTCAAGGAGCCGATTCTCGCCGCTCTCGGCGCCGGCGTGCCGATTCACGAAGCGCGCGGACATATGATTGTAGATGTCGGCGGGGGCACTACCGATGTCGCGGTGATTTCTCTAGGCGGGATTGTTGCTTCCACTTCCGTCAAATATGCGGGAAATAAAATTGATCAGGCGATTGTCGATTATATTAAAAAGGCTTTCAACCTAGCGATTGGTGATAAAACGGCCGAAGAAGTGAAGATTGAGATAGGTTCGGCGATTCCCATTGAGAACGAGCTTGTCTACACAATTAAGGGTCGCGATTTTATGAGCGGTTTGCCGAGATTTGCCGAGATTCGAACGAATGAAATTGTCCGCGCGATTGACGGCGAACTCAAAGAGATTGTCCGCGCGATTAAAACCGTTTTTCAAGACACGCCACCGGAACTCTCGGCAGACATCATTGATCACGGCATTATTATGACCGGCGGGTCATCAATGCTTCGCAATTTACCCGAACTCATTTATCGCCGTACCGGTGTCAAAGCGATTCTCGCCGACGAAGCGCTTCTCTGTGTCGCCAAAGGCACTGGCATTGCTCTCGAACATCTCGCGGTCTACAAACGCACGATTCTCGCCAAACGCTAAGAAATAAAAAAACGCGGCCAAGTTGGACGCGTTGTGGAGCATCTGGACTTTTTCTTAGCTGTAACAAGAAAGACGATTTCGAGATATAATTTCCCCTACTTTCTGTCCTTTCGTTACAGTGGTGAAAGCCCGCCGATACCCTAATTTTAACTCTGCATTCCCGGCTTGTACACCGTAGAGCTAGGAAAGAAACCATTACCCGCTACAAACAAAACTCTGCCCACCAGTATACACGAACCAGTTTTATTGTCAAGCGATTTTCCGGATTGTGGAAGGGGTAGCCGGAAATATGGCTTAAAATAAAGATTTTGGCGGTCAGCAATGTTAGACATCGAATGTCTAACATTTGTTAAGCAATAAAAAAGGGCGGCCATTGCTGGTCGCCCTGAACTTCTGTGTCCCACTTGTTCTAGACGGACTTCAACTCCTCGGTGGCCGAAGAAAGCTCTTCGTGTGTCTTAGCCCGGTGGACGAGTTTCGCTTGTTCATACAACTTGGCCACATCAATTCTAAGTTTATGGATAGAACTGACATCCGCGAGATTATCGTTGGCTACTCGTCTGAAGAGTTTCTCGACCGCGAGCATTAGAACTGCTTCGCGGAGAACTTCGTCCACCTTCTTGTCTGTCTTTTCTACTTGTCCCAAAAACTCATTCTCGAACCAGCCACCGTCGTTGGAGTGGGGAACATACGCTCCCGGGATTATAGTCGGACAGTCTGAAGACCATGGGGAAGGAAGGTTTCCGCGCTTAATCCACGGACGGCCATTTTCATCGTAGACAACTGAAATACCGTTGTTGGCATCCCAAGTGAACGGCATCCCCGTTGAAACCAACATCAATTTCCCGTCAACCTTCTCGGTTGTGCCATAGACTGGCATAAACTGGTGTTCCAATAATACTTGCGACAATGTGCTACCCATCTCGCGCTCCTTTCTGAAGCATCCTGCGGGTTTCAATGATCTGGGAACATCCCAAATTCTGTTTTTCATTATACTTAAATCAGTTTTCTTGTCAAGTGTTTGGAAAAAGAGCTTGGGTTGCTACAATGGGGACACTATGTCAGTCGTTGTTAGATTTGCGCCTAGTCCCACGGGAACACTGCATGTCGGTAGCGCGCGGACGGCGTTGTTTAACTATTTATTCGCCAAACAGAACGGCGGGCAGATTTTTTTGCGGATTGAAGACACCGATCGAGAACGATCTAAACCGGAATTTGAACAAAATATTTTTGAGGGTTTGGATTGGCTCGGTTTGAAATTTGATAATTCTGAACCGATTCGGCAATCCGAGCGTACGGCGATCTATCGCGCGGTTTTGGAAAAATTAATTTCGGCTGGAACGGCGTATGTTTCTAAGGAAGAAATTAATGATAAGAATAAGAGGGGAGAGGTGATCCGTTTGCGCAACTCCGGTCAAAAAATTACTTTTACTGATCTGATTCGGGGTGAGATTAGTTTCGATACCACGGAACTCGGCGATTTCGTAATTGCGAAAAGTTTCGATGAACCGCTTTACCACTTCGCCGTGGTTGTGGATGATTGGAAAATGGGCATCACTCACATTATTCGCGGAGAAGATCACATCTCGAATACGCCTCGGCAAATTTTGATTCAAGAAGCGCTTGACGCGCCCGACGGCAAGGCGGGCGCGTCACGACCGATTTATGCTCATATTCCTCTTATTCTCGCCCCCGATCGATCTAAATTGTCTAAACGAAACCTGCCCGACGGCAAGGCGGGTGGCGCGGTCAGCGTGACTGAATATCGCGAACAAGGGTTCTTACCCGAAGCTCTTCTCAATTATCTCGCCCTACTTGGCTGGAATCCCGGGACGGATCAAGAAATTTTTTCTTCATTGACCGAATTAACCAAACAATTTTCTTTAGACAAAGTTCAAAAAGGGGGCGCTATTTTTAATCTAGAAAAACTTAAGTGGTTAAATCGCGAACATCTAAAATTGGCGGGGGATTCGATTTGGGAAAATATTTTCTTGACCGACTGGCCGTCTGATTTGCGCGCTCGCGTCATTCCGATTATCCGCGAACGGGTGGCGACCTTAACCGAAGGGAAATCCTTAATCACGAGCGGGGAGTATGATTATTTTCGGATGGCGCCAATCGTTGATCGCACTTTGTTGAAAACCCCAGCTACTTTAGCAAAAACGATTGCTTTGCTAGACACCCTTCCAGAAACCGATTTTACCGCGGCGCAAATCAAAACGGCGCTCTGGTCTTATGCGGAAGAGGCGGGTCGAGGCGCGGTGCTTTGGCCATTGCGAATGGCGTTAACGGGCAAAGAGCGCTCGCCTGATCCGTTCACAGTGGCTAGTATTTTAGGTAAGGAGGAGACATTATCTCGGTTGCGAAAAATTACCAATGATGTGGTCTAGGGAAATTAGTCGGCTCACGGGAATTTTTCTTTTCTTGGTTTTTTTCGCGCCCTCAATTTATGCCGCGACCGTAGATGAATTGCGCGCGCAAATTAACGGGCATACTAATGAAATAAAAAGGTTGGAAACGGAAATTGCTGGTTATCAGCGCGACTTGACGGCAACGACGAAAACTGCTTCCGGGCTTCAAGGGGAAATTAATCGGCTTGAACTAACGCGCAAAAAGCTGGCGGCTGATATTAAAGTAACTGAAAATAAGATTGCGCGGACAGATCTGGAGATTGAGAAAATCACCCTAGAGATCGGCCGAAAAAATCAAACTGTGGATGATCGCCGATCGGCCCTGGCGGAAAGTCTGCGGGAGTGGCGAGATCGAGACAATGAATCGTTGTTTGAAATAATGCTCGGTTATAACCGATTGGCCGATTTCTGGAACGAGCTCGATCAGTTATCGGCCCTGCAACGACAAACACAGGATAATATTGTTGTTCTTCGCTCTCTGCGGACCGAATTGGAAGTATCAAAATCAGCCACCGAAAAAGAGCGGGCTGAACTGGCGCGTTTACGCCTTCGCTTGGCGGACCAGAAAGTGCTGGCAGAAGAAAACAAAGCCGAGAAAGATCGCCTGCTTAAATTAACGAAGAATCAAGAAGCTAATTATCGAAGGTTGCTCGCGACAACTAAAGTGAAAAAAGACGCCTTCGAACGAGAGTTGTTTGATTTTGAATCTCAATTGAGAATCATCATCGATCCGAAAAGTATTCCGCTGGCCGGAAAAGGAATTCTCGCTTGGCCGTTGGATGATATTTTTATCACGCAACGATTTGGTAAAACAGTAGACGCTAAACGGCTTTATGTGTCGGGCACGCACAACGGTGTTGATTTCCGGGCAACAGTAGGAACACCAGTTAAAGCCGTCCTCGCTGGCGTAATCACCGGCGTCGGAGATACTGATCGAGCTTGCCCCGGCACCTCTTATGGCAAATGGGTCTTGATTAAACATGCGAACGGTTTGAGCACAGTTTATGGGCATCTCTCACTGATTAAGGCCGTCGCCGGAGAAACGGTGACCACCGGTCAGATAATTGCTTACAGCGGAAGTTCGGGTTATTCAACTGGTCCGCATTTGCACCTAGGCGTCCTGGCGACCCAAGGGGTGAAAGTAGGGGAGTACGCTTCTAAGTCTTGCGCGGGAGCGATATTAATTATGCCTTTGATTAGTGTGAACGCTTATCTTGATCCATTAATTTATTTATGATATTTTCTTACTATGTTTAAATTTATTCTCATGGTAGTTGTCATCGTTGCGGCTCTAATCTACTTCGGTGTGGATTTGCGACCCGTTATTGACAAAATCATGTCAGTGTTTCAAAACTAGACAGGGGATGGAAAGTATGCTAGCCTAGAGTCAGTGTTTGGTATGGTTGATTTAGATTAGCCAAATACTATTGTATTATAAAGTTATTTTCAACAAGTTAGGCAATGATGCCTAACTTGTTTTACTACTATTATATCTTTCAACACCATTGCCACGGCTGGTTTAACCGCCTTGGCTCAATTCACTTCTTTAGCCACTGGCACGACTCCAATTCTCCCGCCGGAGAGTGTTCCTAGTGAACCAGCTGTGGCGGAAGTGCGAGAATACACTGTTCCCGAGCTGATTCAGGCGATAAGCGCCTACTATGGGGTAGATAGCGCGTTAGCGCTTGAAATTGCCCGTTGTGAGAGCCGTCTCCAGCAATTCCGCGAAGATGGGGCTTTAGTCCGTGGTCGCAAGAATCCTAATGATGTGGGCGTTTTCCAAATTAATGAAAAATATCACTTGGAACGGAGCCGAACGGAAGGGTTTGATATTTACACCACGGCTGGCAATGTCGGTTACGCGATGTGGTTGATGTCCCATAACGGCAATCGAGCTTGGCATTGGAGTGAGGATTGTTGGGGGGCATAAAACGCGTAAAAGATATATTATGCGACATCCTCTACTACAACCCCGGGCAGTTGGCGGCGGGAGTGTAGCCTTTGGCGGTCGCCTCTTCCTTAGACGCGAACCAAATTTTATTTTCTTCTTTAATTCTCTGCGCGCCGGAACACCATGGGTAATGATATTTCGTGCCGTTCTTTGATCCAACTAAGGCACCAGTAGAGGTAGCTTCTTTAGCTTCAGTAGCTTCATTAGCCGAATCCCCTGCTGGATTCTCAATCAAGACTGGCGCCTTCGTCTCCTCAATCTTCGACCAGCGACCCAAACCGAAACCAAGCGTCCCCACCAAAATAATATTGATCGGCAAGAGCCAGGGCTTGATTTTATTTAAGCGTTCAATTATACTCATATCTTATGGCGCATCGTAAAGCTGGCGGTACAGCTCGAAACCTTCGTGATTCCAACGCCCAATATCTTGGGGTGAAGCTTTCTCATGGCTCCACCGCCAAGCCCGGCGCGATTATCATCCGCCAACGCGGAACTTATTTCACGGCGGGGAAGAATGTCGGTCTCGGTAAAGATCATACGATTTTCGCTCTCACATCAGGCATCGTCAATTTCAAAACAAAACGGAAAACTAATTATGACTCTCGTCAACGCTTGGTGAAAGTCGTGAGCGTTTTTTAACCGTCGCGGTTTTAATTTTGTTTTCTCCGTTTTCGTTTTCCTGTTCGACGACGAGGTGGAAACTGGTTTTTATTTCGCCGTGTTCAACGGGAATAGTGTGGGTGCCAACTTCTTTGATCGGTCGACCTAATTTAATCCAATCGGCTTCAATATCGAAACTAGTTTGCGCGCGAAGCGCAACCGCGAGATCATTCGCGTCAAGTCCATCGAAGAGATGCCCAAGCTCGTTGGCGCGCTTAGTGAGACGAACCGTGACCTTCGCCAGATCAACCGCTTCCTTAGCTAGGCGTTCGCGCTTATCAGCGAGAGCGGTTTCCATCCCCTGCCGTTTGAGTTCAGCTTGAGCCAGATTCGATTTCGTGGCGATGGCGCCCAGACCGCGGGCTAAAATAAAATTTCGCCCGTAACCGGATTTCACTTCCTTCACCTCATACTGCCGACCCAATTTCGGCACATCCTTCAGCAAGACAATTTTCATAGTGCCAACTATATCCTATTTCCCCTCCCCTGCCACTATTGACAGGCAAATAATAATCTGCGCATAATGCTTTTAGAAAGTGAGGTGTGAAATGGCTGGTCTTTGTTGGAGTAAAGATCCTGCTAATTATGAAGTATGTTCGGTGTGTGAAAAAAGTAAGCCAGTGCAAACTCGTAACGAATCCAAAGAACCCATTTGCCCCAACTGCGGTCGCATGGATCCCTTGAAGCGTCAAAAATGCGCTAGGTGCGGAAAGAAAAAACGCGGGGCGGTAAGTAAGAGGAAAGGAAAATATCGAGGCAAGTTTCTTTGTCCAAACTGTCGCCAAAAGGAATTTGCTAAACTTAGGAAATGTCGTGGCTGTAAGCAAAAGAAGGTGATAAAAGCTGTTGGTCGTTGCGATTCTTGTTATCAACGCCAACGACGGCGAAACAAAAAGCGACGGCGCTTGATCGCCAGAACTTGAACTCCCCTGCTATCGCGCGGGAGTTTTTTTATCTTTTCTGTTTCAGAAATTCAATCGCGCGGAGGAGAACGGGGTCAGTGGAAGTGGCGGTTGCTTCGTCTCTGTTATCAAGAGTAGATGGCGTACTGGTTGCCGCCTTAACTAAAATATCCGGCTCGAGACCGTTATCTACTAATGACTTATGTTTCGGCGTTAACCATTTGGCGATGGTCACTTTAAGCGAGCTGTCCGAAGTGACAGGAATAAGCTCTTGCACCGAGCCCTTACCGAAACTTTTCTCCCCGATCAAGGTGGCAAGACCATACTCTGACAGCGCGCCGGCGAGAATCTCGGACGCCGAGGCGCTTCCGCCGTCAATTAGAATCGCCAATTTCAATTGATTAGTAAAAATATTGTAACCATAACTATTGTAAGTTTTCTCTTTTTTATTCAAACCACGATTTTCAATCACGACGGGTTTGCCCAAGGGTAAGAACCAAGACGCCATATCCACCGCCGACTCCAGCAGACCACCAGGATTACCTCGAAGATCAATGATTAATTTATCAGTTTTGGCCGTGATAAATTCGCGTAAGGCAAGGCGAAAGGCGTTCGAGGAATTAGAATTAAAATTGTAAAGACGGATGATAAAAATGCCATTGTAAATTTCGGTATCAAGTGTGGGAATGGAAATTTTGGCGCGCTTGACGGTAATGGTCTGATCGGGTTCCCCGGCGCGTCTCACCGTGAGAGTCACGGTCGTGCCGATTTCACCCCGAATTAAGTTCACCGCTTCAACGAGCGACAAAGGACCTGTCTCCTGGTCATCGATTTTAATAATCTGATCACCCGACTTAATCCCCGCCCGCTTCGCGGGCGTGTCTTTAAGCGCCGTGACGACGGTTAAAATATGATTGCGCACATCAATCTCTATCCCCACACCACCGAAGTTGCCGGTAATATTTTGCTCAAAACTTTTTTTCTCTTCCGGCGGGAGAAAAGTGGTGTATGGATCGCCCAGTGAGTCAGTCATGCCACTAATTGCGCCCCAAATCCGTTTCTCGGTGGTAGAAGTAGCCGTAGAAGTGCTGGAATGACTGTCCACAAATCTTTCGTCCAAAATTTGCCACGCTTTCCAAAAGGCGGTTAAGTCAACATTGATTGGCGTTGCTCCGTCCGCGATCGAAGTTTTTCCCGATCCAATGAGCAACCCGCTACCGAAAACGATCGCCAGAACGAGCGTCGCGCTAAGTCCAATGACGATATGTTTAATTGTACGAGACATAGTTTGAGTTTTAATTATATATGATATACTAGAAGAACCGCAAGCATGCTTACGCGACGAGAGTACAAAGATTTGACTTGGATTGATCTCGAATCTCCCACCGAGTCGGAGCTCAAGCAGGTCGCCGATGAATATCAGATTCATTCCTTGGTCGTTGGCGAATTAACTCAACCTTCATTGCGTTCGAAAGTCGATCTCTACAGCGATTTTATTTATCTCATTCTCCACTTCCCAATTTGCCAGATTTGTTATGGCGAACGGAAGGAGGGTAATCTGGATACGGAAGAAATCGATTTTGTTATTGGCCGCGAATTTTTAATTACGACCCACTACCAGCCGATCGCCGGAATAACTGAATTCGCCGCCGTCTTTCAACCCGGCCAGTTGGAAAGTCGCGGTCAAGATAAAACTCCCGCCTCGCCGTCGGGCAGGCACGCGGGGTTATTATTCTATCATCTGGTGCGTCAGCTTTATGGCGAACTCACCACCGGACTTGATTATATTAATGGTGTTTTGAAACAAGCCGAGAAAAAAATATTTGCCGATCAAGAATTAGCGATGGTCAAACTTTTAACAGAAGTCAATCGCAATTTGCTCGATTTCCGTTGGGCGCTTAAACATCATCGGGAAGTGCTCAACTCTCTCACCTCGGTCGCCAGAGAATTTTTCGATGATAGTTTTCGTTATCACTTAGGTGTAGTGATCGGCGAATATGATCGAATTTGGACCATGCTGGAGAGTAATCGTGAGACCTTCACTGATTTGCGCGAAACTAATGAGTCGTTGCTTTCAATTAAAACCAATGAAACAATGAAGGTTTTTACCGTGGTGGCGGTTATCTTTTTCCCACTCACTCTCATCACTCAATTTTTTGGTATGAATATAATTTTGCCGATTGCCGATTCGCCCTACAGTTATTATTTTGTTCTAGCACTGATGCTCGGAACACTTTTTGTAATGCTCGCGTTGGCTAAATATCGCCGATGGCTCTAAAACTTTTTAATACTCTGATTCACGAAGTGACACTGTTCCAGCCGCTTCAAGCCGGGGTGGTGACGATGTACACTTGTGGTCCGACCGTTTATGCACCGGCGCATATTGGCAATCTCCGAACTTTCGTGGTCAGCGATTGGTGGCGACGGACGCTTGAGTGGAGTGGTTATCAAGTCGAGTCCGCGATGAATGTGACAGATGTGGATGATAAAACCATTAAGAGTAGCCAAGCAACGGGTCTTCCCCTCTTATCTTTTACCAGCCAATATGAAAAAACTTTTTTCGCTGATCTGAAATCGCTAAATATTGAACGGCCAGAAGTTATTCCGCATGCGACTGAATATATAAAAAAAATGATTGAGATGATTGAAATTCTGCTCGCCAAAAATTTTGCTTATCAAGCCGAAGATGGAATTTATTTTCGAATTGATAAATCAACTAATTACGGCGCGCTGGCTGGACTAAAAAAAGGGTTAGCCACTCAATCACGGGTTAAGAGTGACGAGTATGATAAAGAAACGCTAAATGATTTCGCGCTTTGGAAATTTTGGCAAGAATCTGATGGTGAAGCAGGTTGGGAAACCCCGTTTGGCAAGGGTCGCCCGGGCTGGCATATCGAGTGTTCGGCGATGATCCGCGCCGTTCTCGGCGACACGATTGATCTTCATCTCGGTGGAACGGATTTAATTTTCCCCCACCATACTAATGAAATTGCCCAATCCGAAGCGGTGACTGGCAAACCGCTCGCGAATCACTGGCTCCATATCGCCTTCGTCAATATGGCGGGTGACAAGATGGCCAAGTCGGAAGGGAATGTTGTCACTCTCGCCGAGCTCGCCGCGCGCGGCATCCCGCCCCTCGTCTATCGCTATTGGTTGCTCTCGGCGCATTACCGAACCTTGATGAATTTTTCGTGGGAAACACTCGAAGGTTCAGCGACCGCGTTTAAAAAATTGCAAAATCGGATCTTT
>JAZDGA010000028.1:0-3499 GCA_043807405.1 Candidatus Vogelbacteria bacterium
AATGGGTTTATTGCGGCCGTGGCTAAAAGAAACCTCATCAAATCTTAAAATGACTTCTTGATTATTCATCTTAATTTAACCCCTTGAGAATAACACAAAACAAGCTTCAATAAAAGCATTATTACTGACCTACAAAAAAACTGCCGATTGGACGGTTTTAAAGAGCGAGGCGACTTAGTCACTCGGCGTGTAATGTGATGGCTGGGACACTTCGACTCAAACCGTCTCAGTCGCTCTATCACGGTACACTTTTCGATCCACCCCTACTGGGTCATGGAGCGGGGTGAAAGCTGAATTGTTTTTGCGGTATAGCTTCCGTCGTAATTTTGTTGACCCGTAACCATTATTTGTTTGCCAATTTCGACATCGCTCACAGTTCCTTCGGCCATTTTCGATATCTGGGTTGAAGCCGAAAAAAAGATAATTTTCGAACTGCCGTCGTTCGTTTTCAATGTTAAGCTTTGCTCGTCCTTGGAAGTCACTTCGCCGTTGAGCAAAGTGGCGCCCGACTCTCTGTTGATTCCTCTCTGAAAATTTCCTCCTACATTTCCTTGAAAATTCTGCGACCCGGGTATGGAATTTTTACTTTGCCCATAGATCATGCCGCCATAAAACGATCCGCCGATTAAAACTACTGCGATAACGATTGGTATGATTTTTTTCATAAAATTAATTGTTAATTGTAATATTGCTACTCGTACCTTAAAGCCTCTATTGGATTTAGCGAGGCGGCTCGACGAGCTGGATAGTAACCAAAGCCAATACCGATAGCCGCCGAAACGCCAAAAGCTAACAAAATCGAAAAAAGAGAAACGCTTGTCGTAATACCGCCGAATTTGGTCATTAATAATGAAATAATCCAGCCGAGAACCGTACCGATTACTCCGCCCACAAATGTCAAAGTAGTGGCTTCGGCCAAAAACTGGAAACTGATATCTTTGTTCTTGGCCCCGATGGCTTTTCTCAAACCTACCTCCCTCGTTCTTTCGGTCACTGTAGTCAACATCATATTCATAATGCCGATGCCTCCCACAATTAAAGAAATCCCGGCCACCGCCGCCAATAACGTCGTAAAAGTGCTGGCGGACGAAGAAGCAGTTGCCAGCAAATCTGCCTGATTTAAAACAGTAAAATCGGCCGAAGCAGAATCGGCGATATTATGACGGGTTAAAAGAAGACTGGTTATTTCTTCCTGAACAATGGACATTGAGTTTTGGTCCTGCGCTTGAACATAAATGGAACTGACATATTTATTGCCGGTTAAAAAACGCTGGGCGGTGGAAAGGGGCACATAAACTAAATCGTCCTGATTATTAAAACCAGTGCCTCCTTGGGCTTTTATCACACCGATGACCGTAAAAATAATATTATTAATCCTGATTTTTTGACCCGTAAGATCAGCACCCTCGCCGAATAGGTCGTCTCTAACGGTAGAACCTAAGGCAGCTACCCGGGACAAATTATCGTCCTGTTCTACGGAAATAAAAGTGCCTAACTCCATTTCAATATTTCTTATTTCCGCATAAGCGGCGACCGTACCCAAAACGCGGGTGTTGGTATTGGTGCCCTTGGCGGTAATCTGATAATTTTTGGAAATATAAGGAACAACCGCTTTAACCAGAGAAACTTCCTCTGAGATAGCGTCCGCGTCATCCTGAGTTAAGGTTTGCGCCGAACCCCCAGCCAACCTCATCTGTGTTCCGATGTTCATTTGGGCGCCCGGACTCACAGTAATAAGGTTAGAGCCAATACTTTCAATCTTAGATTGGATTTGACTTGCAGCTCCTTGCCCAATCGAAACCATGGCCACAACCGATCCTATGCCGATGACAATGCCTAAAATTGTGAGTCCCGACCTCACCTTATTCATGGCGATAGCCGCATAGGTTTCTTGAAATAAATCAGTAATAATCATATAAATTTATTTCCAGGAATGATTAATAATCCGCTGGGTGTGGCTCGTATCGTCGTTCGCAATAACGCCATCTTTAATGTAAATAATTCGGTCGGCGTGTTCGGCCACATACCTCTCGTGGCTTATCAGAATAATGGTGCATTTCTGTTCTTTGTGAAGTTTTTGGAAAGTTCCTAAAACGATTTCACCTGTTTGTGTGTCCAAGTTGCCGGTTGGTTCATCGGCCAAAATTAACGAAGGGGTATTAACAAGGGCCCGAGCGATGGCCACCCTTTGCATTTGGCCACCGGAAAGCTGGTTGGAAAGATGATTAAAATGCGACTCTTCGAGACCAGCGTCCTGCAGCGCTTTTTTGGCCTGAGCTTCCCGTTCCTCTGGTTTCACGGAAGCATAAATTAAGGGTAAAAGAACATTGCGCAAAACCGTGGCTCTGGGCAAAAGATTAAACGACTGGAACACAAACCCGATTTTATCTTTTCTGATATCGGCCAATTCGTCGTCGGAAAGTTTGGAAACATCTTTACCTTCAAAAAAATACTGGCCGCTTGAAGGCGTGTCCAAACACCCTAAAATATGCATCAAGGTTGATTTGCCCGAACCCGAAGGCCCCATAATGGCGACGAATTCCCCATCTTTGATGTCGAAAGAAACGCCTTTGAGGACTTGGGTTTCAACGTCACCGCTTCGGTAGGTTTTGGTAATATTCTTAAATTCAATCATATCTTTAAGATTAGCGTAGCATTTGTTCCATTTGCCTCATTTGCATCTCGCTGGTACTCGGACCGGTTTGAGTAGTGCTCTTTGAAGTAGACGAGGTTCCGGTGGAAGAGTTGGTTGTTTTAGTGGTGGTTACCACCAGATCGCCTTCTGACAAGCCGGAAACAATTTCGGTCATCGTATCGTTGGCTAAGCCAATTTCTACCGTCTGCGATTTTATATCATCTAAATTCAAGGCGGTGGCCACGCTGGCAGTGACATTTTTAATATCATCATTCGCTATCAACACATAGTAAGAATCGCCTTGTTTTTTTATCGCTGTAGTGGAAACCACGATGACGTCTTGTTTGGCAGCGGTAATAATTTCGGCGGACAGAGTCATGCCGGGTTTTATTCTTTCATCGGTCGTATCTAAAGAAATCTTAGCACCGTAATCCACCACTCCCTGGTTGGTCGTGCCTATGGTATCCATTTCAAGAACTTGACCCGTCACGGTTAAATCTTCAAGAGCATCGAAGGTAATGGTTGCCTTTTGACCGATTTTCACCTTGGCCGCATCGACTTCGTTCAGAGTGATTTCGGCTATTTTTGCTTTAGTAATCAGGGTGGCCAAAACCGTATTAGACGAAACCGTATCGCCTTTTTGCGCATCGCCCACCGAGGCAATGGTGCCGCCGAAAGTGGCGTAAACCGAATATTTAGTTAACTCTTTTTGGACATCGGCCAATGCTTCTTGTTTTTTAGTAACGGCATTTTGAGCGGATTGAATGGCGCGTTGAGCGTCTTCAACTTTTCCTGGCGTATTTTCGTTGGTGTCATCAATGGTATTTTCAATCGTCTGCAAAGAGCTGATGTTGGAATAAACTG
>JAZDGA010000029.1:0-25904 GCA_043807405.1 Candidatus Vogelbacteria bacterium
GGGGGTAGAATATTTAATCTGTAAAACCGAAGATTCGACGAAGGAAAAGCGGGAGGCGGTATTTGAAAAACCGGCTTACACCGAACAACTGGCGATGCAAGAACTTTATATCAATAAGGAGGATAATTTGAACCCCCGTTATCTTTTCGAATCATTTATTGTCGGCCCGTTTAATGAATTGGCCCACGCCGCGGCGCACGCCGTCGCCCGAAAGTTGGGCTCGCTTTACAATCCCTTATATGTCTACGGGGGAACGGGTCTAGGAAAAACTCATCTCACTCAAGCAATTGGTAATTATCTAAAACACCTCGGCGGGAAGAAGGTGTACTATGTCACCTCGGAGCGTTTTATGATTGATTATGTTAATTCCGTGCAAAATAATCGCGCCAATCTCTTCAAAGAAAAATATCGGAAATATGATGTTTTGATTATGGACGATGTTCAGTTTTTATCAGAAAAAGAAAAAACCCAGGAAGAACTTTTCCATCTTTTTAATAATTTTTATGAGAATAATAAGCAAATTATTTTTTCTTCTGACAAACCGCCGAAACACATCAGCGGGATCGAAGAACGGCTCCGTTCTCGGTTAGAGGGGGGGATGATTGTTGATGTCAACAAGCCGGATTATGAGTCGCGCCTGGCCATTCTCCAATCGAAAGTTAAGCTGGGGAATGTCCCCGTGAGCGACGATATTCTTAGTTATCTCGCCAGTGTTATCCAAGACAATATCCGCGAGTTGGAGGGGGCGCTTAATTCGATCGTCTGCCAGTCGTATCTCAAAAAACGCGAACCGAGCCTGGTCGAGGTTAAACAATTAGTAAAAAATAATATCAAACCCCCCAAAACAATCTCCATAAAAGATGTCGCGTTAATTGTGGCTGAATTTTATAATATTGAAGAGTCGGCCCTGTATGAGAAAACTCGGAAAAAAGAGGTGGTTAAGCCACGGCAGGTGATTATGTACCTTCTCCGAGAAGATCTTCACACCTCCTACCCCTATATTGGTCAAAAACTTGGGGGGCGGGACCACACAACCGTGATTCACGCTTATGAAAAAATAAAAAACGAACTAAAAACCAACACTCTTTTAAGCCGGGAGATTGAACAGATCCGCGCCCTGCTTTATTAACAGGGGACTGGTGGGGGATAAATATTTAACAAAAATAAAAAAATAAACATATGTGGATAAAAACAAAACCCTTAAACAAGATATCCCCAATAAAAAATTCAATGGGAACTAAGTTTGACAGCCCTTAATTAACTTATCACCATAATTGGGTCAGTTAGTATTAGTAATAAATTTTAATTAGATAAATAATAAAGATATGAAATTAGAATGCGCGCGAGAAAAACTTCGAGACGCTGTTGGTTTGGCAGAAAAAATAACCGGCAAAAATTTATCCTTACCAATTCTGAATTCGGTGTTGTTCGACGCCGGCGGGCGGAACTTAGTAATTAGAGCGACTAATTTGGAGTTGGGGATTGAAATCGTTTTACCTTGCCGAGTTTTTAAAACAGGGGCGGTCGCGGTCCCGGGCGCGGTGTTATTTAATTTCCTATCAAACATAACCGTTAGTCTGATCACCCTAGAGGTGGTGGCGGGGAATCTGGTCGTTTCCTCCCCCCAACACACCACCATTATTAACGGTTATCCTCCGGGCGATTTTCCATCTCTCCCCCGGGTGGTCGAAAACAAACAATCCTTCTCTCTCCCCGCCGACCATCTTTCCTCGGCGCTTCGCGCGGTGTCGTACGGCGCCTCAACCTCATTAGTAAAACCAGAAATTGCCAGTGTTTGTTTATATAATCATAATGGGGAATTGGCAGTGGTGGCGACCGATTCTTTCCGTTTGGCTGAAAAGGTTTTTCCGCCGGCGGTGAAAATAAATATGGCCGCCGTCAACCTAATCATTCCCGTCAAGAATGTCGCCGAGATTATCAGGGTGTTGGAGGCCGGCGCCAACGAGGTGGTGGTCGAATATAGCCAACACCAAATTTCTTTCCAAATTGGCGAAATATACCTTGCCTCGCGGCTGGTTGATGGGGTTTATCCAGACTATCGACAAATTATCCCCACCACCCAAACAACCGAAGTAATTGTTCTTAAAAATGATTTCTTGGGGGCGCTAAAACTGCTTAATATTTTTGTTGATCGTTTTGGGCAAGTCACGATTGCGGTTTCGCCAGCGGACAAAAAACTCGAATTCACCGCCAGTAATGATCGGGGGGAGAATACCTCGCGCCTCACCGCCGCAATTGAAGGCGGACCGATTACTTTGGCGATGAATATAAAATATCTCCTCGATTGTTTCCAGTCCATCACCACGGATTCAATCCGGCTTAAATTCAATGGACCGAATAAACCAGTGGTGGTTCAAGGTGTGGGAGAGGCGTCTTTTACTTATCTCATTATGCCGATCAACCGTTAATTTTGTAAACATGGAATCACTCTCCTCGTCTCACTTCGCAAAAATTAAAAATCTTCTCAACGCCCGGACAAATTTTATCGATCAAGCGCGGGAGATAATTTATCAGGTAAGCGGGGTAAATTTGGCTGCCGCGGAGTTGGTTTGGCGTCCGCCGACCCTAACCATCAAATCCTCACCGCCCGCCCGCAATCTCATTCTCCGCCACCGCGAAAAAATTCTCACCCGGCTCACTGCCCAGTTTGACCGGCAGGCGCCGCGGGTGATTCGTTAAGCAATTTCTGGTTTAGGGTGGTTTGATTTCTCACGCCATCGTAGACAACCACCTTGAGTTCGTTGATCGTTTGGATGATTTCGGAATCGCTAAGTTTGAAACTGATTGCGAAGGGGGACTGTTTAACCGAGCCGAGGAATTCGCCGTTTAAGAAATAATCTGCTTGGGCGAGAGGGAAGCGAGAACCAAGATCGCGGAGGGCGACGCTAATTTTGCTGTCGGGAGAATAACTTCGGCCATCAATCGTTTCCGAAAAAGCCACGCGGGGCGCCAGTTCTGGCAAGTGAATATTATCAACTTCTTGGGGGATTACTACTTCGGTTTCATCTACCAACCCTTGGCGCATTGCCCACTGGCGGATCGGCGGTTCCCAGAACTGGAATTGAGAATCTGATTGTCGGTTGAGCCAATAAAGAATGGAATGAATTTGCCGCACCACTTTTTCTACTCGCAGTTCGGGCGGGGTATTGTCGGTGGCGCGCAGGCCAGAAATTTTATCAAGGTAATAACTTATCCCCCCCTCCCAACGTCCGCGGTAAACTGGCGGCAGGGCAGGAGAAGTCGGCTCGGGCGGAGTGAATTGTTGAACCGGGCGATTGGCTATCGCCGAAGCGAAAAATTCGTGCCACAGGGGAGTAATGATCAAGCCGGACGCCTTTTTCGCCATCGGCGAATTATCATTATTCCCCACCCATGCGCCGGCGACAAGGTTGGGGGTATAGCCGACCACCCAAGCGTCGCGGCGGTCATCCGAGGTCCCGGTTTTAACCGCGACCTCATAATTGGGGAAGTGGAGGGGTGAGTTGCGACCAAACATCGGCGCGCGAGCCGTATCATCAGAGAGAATATCAGAAATTAACCGCGCGGTATTTTCAGATAAGATTTTTTGCGGGCGATCCGCGAAAGATTCTAGCACCGCGCCACTGGCATCTTCGACGCGGAGAATTTTTTCGGCGGGATGTCGAACCCCTTCGGTCGCGAAAACACCATAAGCGCTAGTCAGATCAAGAAGAGAAACTGCGCCACCGCCGAGCACGAGCGGTAAGCCATATTGATTGGCATTACCCAAACTCTCGATGCCCATACTCCTCGCGGTTCGGATCGAGTCGGCAATGCCGGCGAGATAAAGAAGTTTAACCGCCGGCACGTTGATTGATTGCGCTAACGCCGAGCGAAGGGAAATTGGTCCGCGATATTTACCATCATAGTTAACCGGCGTATAACACTTCGTTGGGTCATTGGCGCAATTAGTATCAAATTGAGTTGGTAAATCAAACAACATAGTTTCCGGCGTGTAGCCCTCATTGAAAGCAGTCGCGTAGACAAAGGGCTTGAAGGATGATCCGGGTTGTCGGTGGCCGAGAGTGACATTGAAATTTCCGTCGTTTTTGGTATCGAAGTAATCGCGCGAGCCGACCATCGCCAAAATTTGCCCGGTGTTAGGGTCGATCGCCACCAAACCAGTATTCTTGGCGTTGAAACTTTTCTCATGGCTGGCGCCGTAATGAGCGATTGCCGCCTCCGCTTTTTGTTGCAAGTTCCAATCCAGGGTGGTGATTACTTTAAATCCGCGATTTCTAATTGTGTCCGCGCCGTAACGTTCTTCAAGGTAACTTCTGGTTAGCATCACAAAATGGGGAGCCCGCAAGCTGTTGTCGTTGGTTAGGCGGAAAGTAACCACTTCGGCCTTAGCTGTGGCATATTCCGCTTCGGAAATAAAACCCAACGCGCGCATCCGTTCGAGGACTAAATTTTTCCGCCCATCAAGCTTCGCTCGATTGAGACCGTAAGGAGAATAAAAGGTCGGGGCTTTGGGAATGGCGGCGAGATAAGCCGCTTGGGTCAACGAGAGGTCTTTCGCGCTCACGCCGAAGAAGGATTGGGACGCCTCCTCGACACCATAGATATTTCCCCCGTAAGGGATTTCATTTAAGTACCAACCAAGAATCTCGTCCTTGGACATTACCTGCTCCAGCCGAACAGCGAGAATCCATTCTTTCAACTTGCGAGCGATGGTTTTATCAGTCGTCAGGAGAGAATTTTTTACTACTTGTTGAGTAATCGTTGAACCCCCTTGACCGTAAGAACCACTTTGCAGGTTAGCGAAAAAAGCCCGAATAATTGATTCTAGCTTGACGCCGCGATGATTATAAAATTCAGCGTCTTCTATCGCGACCGAAGCGTTTTTCATTTGTTTAGAAATATCGCCGAAGGGAACAACTTTTCGTCGAACCCCCTCTTGAACACTGTAGAGCAGAACCTTACCAGTGCGGTCGTATATTTTAGTTGATTCGGCAACCAGACGAGTGTCAATCGCGTTGAAGTCTGGAATTTTAAGGGTGAAGAGCCAAAAGATTAAAAACCCCACCCCCAAAAGAATGATGGCAATGATCAGCTTGGCAATCAACCACAAGACCCTCCTCATTATTTAATCGTAACACAAAACCCCCCACCGTATAGTGGGGGGAATTATTATTCTTCGATTTCTTCTGGATCTTCTTCATCATCAAGGGCGCCGGGCAACTTACCATCTTCCTCTTCTTCATCAACCAGAGTCGCGTCCTCGCCAAGTTCGCCGTCTAAATCTAGAATATCATCTTCCATATGAATAATTATCGCCAGTTAAAAATATTGCGACCTTTAGAATCACTCTGTTTTATCACACCCGATTTTTTTTGCAACTACTGACCAGCGCGGGTGTGGATAAGCTCATGGCGGGCGTGGACGGCGCCGGCCAGCGCAATCGCGATGGCGTCATATTCGTCATCAAAATGTTTCCCCGATGGGATCCGAATCAACTTTCCAATCATGGTTTCAACTTGTGATTTACTGGCGCGACCGAAGCCGGTGATTGACATTTTCACCTGCAGGGGAGTGAGATTAATAATTTTAATTCCCGCGTGAACAGCTAAATAAATAATCATTCCGCGCGCCTCACTCACTTTCATCGCGGTTTTTTGGTTGCCGCTAAAAAATAATTCTTCAATCGCCAGAGTGTCGGGTTGATATTTAGTTAGCATTTTTCCCACCCCATCGGCGAGGGTCTTGAGTCGTTCGTGAAAAGGTTTTGTTTTGGAGGTAATTAAACAAGTGGAGTATAAAAGTTTATCTGGCGCGCCGTTAGTTGTTTCTATTACTGCAAGCCCTAATCGCTCATAACCAGGGTCAATGCCCAACGTGATCATACGGCGGGCGAGAGGTTGGAAGCGTTAGTAATTATTGTTCGCACCGCGTCATTATTTTCTAACGCTTCAATCAAGGCGGCCAAAGTTCCTTGTTCATTTTCACCAACCGAGACCGGCGCTAATGGTTGCCACCCATTGTTAATTTTATGGAACGCCCAAGTGACCGCGCCGGGCGTGGCGAGGGTTGCGCCATATTCACCTAAAAGGTGCTTGATTTCTTGCGAAGTCCGATTTTTATTATCCGTTATTCCTTCAATCATCATCGCGATACCACCCGGACCATATGCTTCATAAAGCACTTCTTCAAGAACCGAGGCGTCCGCGCCCTGCGCGTTTTTGATCGCCCGTTCAATATTTTCATTCGGCAGATTCTCGGCGCGGGCTTTCTCAATCGCGGTTTTTAAACCAACGGCGCTACGATCACTGTTCGCCCGCTTGGCTTCCATCGTGATCGCTCGCGCCAAAATCGAGAACCGCTTGCTTCGCTTGGCATCCTCGGCGCCCTTCTTATGCTTAATCTGTGACCATTTATTATGTCCGGACATGGTAGTAGTGTAAAACTAAAAACGAAAAATGTAAAACTTAGGTCAGTACAAGTCAGTACAAGGGCGGGGCTTGTACTGCTATAATGTTGCTTGTCTTGCAAAAGTGTCGGGGGGGTAAACTATAAAGTAGGATCGAGTATTAGTAGAATTATTAAAAACTTAAGTAATTAATCATTATGAAAAAATATATCATCATTAGTTTGTTGGCGATTTCGTTTATTATAAGTCCAGCTTTAGTTAGTGCTCAAACATCACAGCAGAATCAGATCATCCATCTCCTTCAGTCTTTGATCCAATTGCTCCAGCAACAGTTGCAGGTTTTGCGAATGCAAAACACTCAACCCCTCTCGCCACAACAGCGGGCTGATATTTTGCGGAATCTGCAACAAAACCCATTAACCCCTGTTCCCACTGGCATCACTATTCTGTCTCCGAATGGTGGAGAAAATTTGATAATTGGTGGTAGTAAACTCGTAACTTGGAGGGGAAATGTTGCCACCCTGTCTCTCTTAAGGTATCCTTATATTTTGGATTGTTTGCGTGGTCCGGGTGAAGAAGGAACTAGGGGTTGTAATCCAAATCCGAACGTTCAGTACAATATTGTTGAATTTCCAAATGCTACTGCGGGATCCTATGTCTGGAGAATTGGCCAGTATAATGGGCAAAACTCTTCTGTAGGTCAAACCGTGTCCAGTGGTTCTTATGCAATGTTAGCTTGTAGAGGTCTAGAATATAGCGATACAGCGTGTGACATAAGCGACTCTTACTTCACAATTTATAGTTCTAATCAACCAGTACCTTCCGTCCAAGTTTTTAATCCTAATGGCGGTGAGACATTTAGAGTAGGAGGTCAAATTGGCATAGCTTACAACATAGTCAATGTTCCCTCCGCAGATACCTTGTCAATTCGATTAGAAAAATTAAGTGGTTTATCGTTTACACAAATTATTGCCGATACTCCGTCGAACAATTTTCGAGAGGCGTATTGGTGGACAATCCCTGCGACATTTCCCATAGGAAATGATTACAAGATAACTATTTATGCAAAAGATTCGACTGGAAAAATAGTTGCTCAAGATTCTAGCGATATGCCATTCACGATTGGGCATTAATTGCGGGAAGCGTTGCCTCCCGACGATATATCTGGAAACTAAAATCGCTTTTGATAAATAACGAACGGCACCCACGAAGGATGCCGTTCAGGCCTAGTAGTATTAGTGTAGAAACTGGTTCAATGCTCCTTTTGGGTGCTTAGAGTCGGAGGTAGCTTTTGATGATTTTAGCTCGGCGATTTTTGTTTAAGCCACGATGCACATTGATGTGCGATTTGAGTTTTGTGCGACACCGAGTGTTCAACAGTTGTTCACAAATTATTTGTGGCATCACTTTTCCACGATCATGCTAGTCTGGTATTGTAGATTATGATTAAGATCAAACACAAAGCATCAGTGCCGGCTCTACTTGAGTTGGTGAATCAAATCACAAAGAAAAATCGTCCGCCGTTAGTTGAGTGGGGGAAAAGTTGTGGGCGGGAAGTTTGGTAACTAAAGCAATTCTCCTTGCCGGTCGGTGGGGCTAATCCCCCTAGAAATTTATATTCTATTAAGGTATACTCGATTATATGAGTAACTCTCAACAAGAAATAATGAAGTTTCGAGCCGTTTTACCCAACCGCGTAATTGTCAATGTCGAAAATACAGATGACGGTCTTTGGGCCAAAGTATCTACCGTGGACGGGAAACTATCCAATTGCTACACGCAGGCTATCAACGCTACCGAATTAATTGTAATGATAAATGATGCGATATTTACTCATTTTGAAATACCAGAGGAAACAAGAAAGTGTATTGGTTTTTATGTCCCACTCTCCAACGAACATCTCCAGATGGAAGAAATGTTTAATAAGATTGTTTCAATGGAAAAGCAGTTGAGCGCCGAAGGAGACAGTGAAACCACCTTAACTCTTCGTGAAGCCGTTTGCTAACACTCTCGCTATGGCAAAACCAAAAGGAGGAAAACCTAAGCTGACGGCTTGTACACCCGAAGATGTATTCGGAGCAATAAAAAAACTTGGCGGTTTTGAAATACGTTTTGAGAGTGCCAAACACACTAAATTAATACATATCGCAACCAATCAGGCTTTCACTATACCGCGTCATTCTCCAGTGAATAAACATTTACTCAAGGATTTTGTGGAGAAGTTTTTAGTTGGGGTATGTCATTTGGACGAAAAGGAAATTTATAAACACCTGTGGTGTTAAATCAATTTCTCTTGCCGATCGGCCGGTAATTTTTTGCCGAGGTGGTCGTAAGCCTTGCGAGTGGCGAGGCGGCCACGGGGGGTGCGTTCGAGGAAGCCGAGTTGGAGGAGATAAGGTTCATGGACATCGGCGATGGTGGCTTCTTCTTCGGACGCCGCGGCGGCAATCGTGCCCAAGCCAACCGGTCCGCCGGCAAACTTCTCGATGAGAATCTCAAGGATTCGCCGGTCGGCGGACGAGAGACCAAGCTCGTCAATCCCGAGCATGGTCAAAGTTTTTCTGACCGTTTCCACGCCGAGCGGTTGTTTATGGACTTGAGCGAAATCGCGACACCGTTTCAGAAGTTGATTGGCGATGCGCGGGGTGAAGCGGCTCCGCTCCGCGATCGCCGCCGCCGCTTCGCCATCAAGTGTCACTTCGAGAATTTTTGCCGAGCGCTTTATAATTTTTTCAATCTCGGCGGTGGTGTAAAAATCAAGTCGGAAAGTGCCACCCGAGAAGCGCGAGCGGAGCGGAGAGGAAAGAAGAGCGATCCGCGTGGTGGCGGCGATCAGAGTGAAGGGCGGGAGATCAAGTTGGATGACGCGGGCGCCCGGGCCTTTGCCGATGATGATGTTGAGCGTGCCGGATTCCATCGCTGGGTAGAGAACCTCCTCGATTAACTTGTTAAGCCGATGAACTTCATCAATAAAGAGAATATCTCCCGGCGAGAGGTTGGTGAGAATCGACGCGAGGTCGCCCACTTTTTCAATTGCCGGCCCGGAAGTCACTTTAAGTTGGGCGTTTATCTCTTTAGCAATCAAATGGGCGAGGGTGGTCTTACCAAGCCCCGGTGGACCATAGAAAAGAAGATGCTCGGGGGGGTGTTGCCGTTCCCTAGCCGCTTGTAGTAATATCTTCAGGTTCTCTTTTATGCTCGTTTGGCCGACATAATCGTCCCAAAGGCTGGGGCGCAAGGCACTGTCAAGAAGCCAATCGGTTTTAGGGGTTTTCTCAAGGTCTATTGACATGGATATGTTTTTATGCTAACATCGTGCCGTGACCATAATTGATCGTAATTCGAGGTCATGAACCTCTCAGCAACTAGACTTTCACTGGTTTAAACGGGTTTCCGTTCAAGGACGCTCTGGACTTCGCTTTCGGGCGAAACTCTGGGGTCATCCTCTAACAGTTACCTAACTTGAGATGTCATGTCTCAAGGATTGCTGAGAGGTTTATAATCTCGAATGTCAAAGAAACTCTTCGCCCATATCAATCACGCGGTTAAGTTCACCAAGTGAAGTGATGCCCGCTAGGGCCTTGGTCACACCGTCTTCGCGCAGGTCAAGAATCCCTTGTTGGCGCGCCACGCGCTTGATCTCCCGCTCGTCGGGATTCTTGACCAAGAGCTCGGCGATATTTTTATCCAAGAGAATCGCCTCGAAGACGCCGATTCGCCCGCGGTAGCCGGTGCCGTGGCACTCGTGACAGCCGACCGCTTCCCAAAAAATGATGGGCGCGGTTGTTTCCAGCGCAAGCGCTCCGCGCTTGCGCTGGATGCCGGCGATCACACGGGCAATAAGTTGCTGATCGCTCTCGGTGAGAGTCGCCTGGCGCTTGCAGGCGGGACAAAGTTTACGGACGAGCCGTTGGGCGATAGCGATATTGAGCGCCGCGTCCAACACCTTCGGGTTCGCTTCCAGATCAATCAACCGCGGAATTGTGCCCGCGGCATTGTTGGTGTGCAGAGTAGATAAGACGAGGTGACCGGTGAGGGAAGCGTTGATGGCGATTTTAGCCGTTTCCGCGTCGCGAATTTCGCCAACCATAATCACATCCGGATCTTGTCGAAGGGCCGAACGCAAGCCGGTGAGGAAAGTGTAATCCTCACCGACATTCACTTGAGTTTGATTGATGCCCTCGAGATGATACTCGATGGGATCTTCGATGGTAATAATTTTTGTTTCTGTTGAATTGATTTGGCGCAGAATCGCGTAGAGCGTCGTGGTCTTGCCCGAGCCGGTTGGGCCAGTCAAAAGGATCAGCCCATTAGGTTTAGCGATTTCTTTATTAAGAATTTGAAAAAGCGTTGGTTCAATCCCCAAGGCTTGAAGTTCCACCAGAATTGATTCGGGATTTAGAATTCTCAAGACGATTGATTCGCCGTAGGCGCCGGGCAGAACGGAAGTGCGAATCTCGACCTCTTGGTTTGAAAGTTTGATGCTGAACCGGCCGTCTTGAGCGGTTTTCAAAACATTGAGCTTGAGACCAGAAATTAATTTTACTCGCGACAAAATTTGCCGATAAAGTTTGGAATTGAAAAAAGTAATATCGTGAAGCACGCCGTCCAGACGATAACGAAGACGCACGGCGGTTTCCTCCGGTTCGAGATGAATATCTGATGCCTGGACGAGAATCCCGCCGGCTAAAATAATTTCTAAAATATCAGTAATGCTGCCTTCCGCCAGCGCCACCTCGCTTTCCTTCGCGAATCGGCGCTTGACCTCTTCTAAGTCGGCCACTTCTTTAAGAAAATCTTCGATTTCTTCGCTCGAAATATCAATTACTCCGGCGGTGGCTCGAGTGGAGCGAGAAATTTCGCCGTAACGGGAGAAGGCGCGCTCGAGGCTGGCGACAGATCCCAAATAAGGGGTAATCACGAAACCTTTATCTTTAAGTTCGGCTAATATTTTTTGAGTGGCGGGACTTTCCGGCGAGTGAATGACGACATCGAGCGTTTTACCATTAACTCGGAAGCCAGCGATCGCGCCGATTCGCGCTTCTGGTTCGGGGATAAGGCGCAAGGCGTCGGTATTGATGGGAAATTTAGAGAGATCGATGTAGGGAAGGTGATGACGGGGGGCAAGAAGCGCGGTGAGCTCTTCGGCCTCCTGACTGCGGAGCTCTTCTAGCCGGCGGTCTTGTTTGTCTTCGTTAAAAGTAACTGACATCATCCCTATTCCTATCACACTCACTCTCACTCGCCTAGATTGACTTGGTGATAACTCCGTTCGCTAAAGATTTTTGGGGAGAAAGTTCTAACAATTCTTGCTTGACGGTCAAGGAGAGAAACGCTATCCTAAAATTATGAATAAACTAAATTTGAAAAGTGTGATTTGGAACGAGGGCAAATATTATGTTGCCCAATGTTTGAATGTGGATGTTTCTAGTTTCGGCAAAAGTAAGAAAGAAGCCCTCACTAATCTAAACGAAGCAGTTTCTCTTTATTTTGAAGACGAAAAGTTGCAAAACATAACCAAGGTCAATCGGGTAGAAGTTGTCCCGTTTGCTTTGCGGTATGCCTAAAAGATATTCTTCGGATGAAATCATAAAGGTTTTGTTTAAACATGATTTTGTTTTTGTTTCGCAAAAAGGTAGTCATGCCAAATTTAAAAATTTTAGCAGTTCTCTCGTCGCCATCGTTCCAGTCAATCGTCGCGAAATTCCAGTTGGTACCTTTCACTCAATTGTTAGACAGTCGAAATTAGACGCGACCGATTTTGAATGATAACTTCAGTTGCTAAAGATTTTTTACATAAAAAACCCGAGTCGGTGGCGACTCGGGGAGGGGTTTCCCTTTTCGGTGTTATTGGGAGACATACGAGAGAAGGGGTTTATTTAGTTTGAGAACACGAATAAGTTTAAACCTCGTTCGTTCGAATCCTCGTTCGTTTTGAGCGGCATTTATCACACGTTCCGCATAAAACGAGGGTAATCCGAGTTTTTCCGCGGCCAACTTCCAGCCAAAAAGATCAACCATGCGTTTTCTTTCACAGGCGACCGCCGAAACCGGATCATAGCTAAGACCAAGACCCCCGCCCCTTAATTTGGGGTATAAACGGATTATTTCTTGGAAATCAATCTTTGCTACCCAGTTTTTGTCTAGCAACCCAGCCAGTGCCGGCCAGAATTTATTCATACTCATCACTTCTTTAACTGGTGCACCACGACGACCCATAGTGTTTCTCCTTCTTTTTTGAGCCAAGGTTCTAGTTTCTGTCTACTTATACATCTATCACAATATGCTAAGATTGGTCAATGGAAATTATTAGTCACAGTTTGGCGGAAACAGCCGACCTTGCTTCCAAGATTCTTGTTGAACTGGCCAAAACAGGGCGGGAGAAAAAGGCGACACTGGTGGCTTTGCAGGGCGATCTTGGATCAGGGAAAACAACTTTCACGCAAGCGGTCGCCCGGGTACTTGGTATCACTGGCCGGGTGACCAGCCCGACTTTCGTGATTATGAAAACCTATCGGTTATCGGAAGGCGACGCCTTGCCAATTGGCAAGGCGTCGCCTTCCGATAACCGATAGGTTTTCATAATCACGAAAGTCGGGCTGGTCACCCGGCCAGTGATACCAAGTACCCGGGCGACCGCTTGCGTGAAAGTTGTTTTCCCTGATCCAAGATCGCCCTGCAAAGCCACCAGTGTCGCCTTTTTCTCCCGCCCTGTTTTGGCCAGTTCAACAAGAATCTTGGAAGCAAGGTCGGCTGTTTCCGCCAAACTGTGACTAATAATTTCCATTGACCAATCTTAGCATATTGTGATAGATGTATAAGTAGACAGAAACTAGAACCTTGGCTCAAAAAAGAAGGAGAAACACTATGGGTCGTCGTGGTGCACCAGTTAAAGAAGTGATGAGTATGAATAAATTCTGGCCGGCACTGGCTGGGTTGCTAGACAAAAACTGGGTAGCAAAGATTGATTTCCAAGAAATAATCCGTTTATACCCCAAATTAAGGGGCGGGGGTCTTGGTCTTAGCTATGATCCGGTTTCGGCGGTCGCCTGTGAAAGAAAACGCATGGTTGATCTTTTTGGCTGGAAGTTGGCCGCGGAAAAACTCGGATTACCCTCGTTTTATGCGGAACGTGTGATAAATGCCGCTCAAAACGAACGAGGATTCGAACGAACGAGGTTTAAACTTATTCGTGTTCTCAAACTAAATAAACCCCTTCTCTCGTATGTCTCCCAATAACACCGAAAAGGGAAACCCCTCCCCGAGTCGCCACCGACTCGGGTTTTTTATGTAAAAAATCTTTAGCAACTGAAGTTATCATTCAAAATCGGTCGCGTCTAATTTCGACTGTCTAACAATTGAGTGAAAGGTACCAACTGGAATTTCGCGACGATTGACTGGAACGATGGCGACGAGAGAACTGCTAAAATTTTTAAATTTGGCATGACTACCTTTTTGCGAAACAAAAACAAAATCATGTTTAAACAAAACCTTTATGATTTCATCCGAAGAATATCTTTTAGGCATACCGCAAAGCAAACGGGACAACTTCTACCCGATTGACCTTGGTTATGTTTTGCAACTTTTCGTCTTCAAAATAAAGAGAAACTGCTTCGTTTAGATTAGTGAGGGCTTCTTTCTTACTTTTGCCGAAACTAGAAACATCCACATTCAAACATTGGGCAACATAATATTTGCCCTCGTTCCAAATCACACTTTTCAAATTTAGTTTATTCATAATTTTAGGATAGCGTTTCTCTCCTTGACCGTCAAGCAAGAATTGTTAGAACTTTCTCCCCAAAAATCTTTAGCGAACGGAGTTATCACCAAGTCAATCTAGGCGAGTGAGAGTGAGTGTGATAGGAATAGGGATGATGTCAGTTACTTTTAACGAAGACAAACAAGACCGCCGGCTAGAAGAGCTCCGCAGTCAGGAGGCCGAAGAGCTCACCGCGCTTCTTGCCCCCCGTCATCACCTTCCCTACATCGATCTCTCTAAATTTCCCATCAATACCGACGCCTTGCGCCTTATCCCCGAACCAGAAGCGCGAATCGGCGCGATCGCTGGCTTCCGAGTTAATGGTAAAACGCTCGATGTCGTCATTCACTCGCCGGAAAGTCCCGCCACTCAAAAAATATTAGCCGAACTTAAAGATAAAGGTTTCGTGATTACCCCTTATTTGGGATCTGTCGCCAGCCTCGAGCGCGCCTTCTCCCGTTACGGCGAAATTTCTCGCTCCACTCGAGCCACCGCCGGAGTAATTGATATTTCGAGCGAAGAAATCGAAGATTTTCTTAAAGAAGTGGCCGACTTAGAAGAGGTCAAGCGCCGATTCGCGAAGGAAAGCGAGGTGGCGCTGGCGGAAGGCAGCATTACTGATATTTTAGAAATTATTTTAGCCGGCGGGATTCTCGTCCAGGCATCAGATATTCATCTCGAACCGGAGGAAACCGCCGTGCGTCTTCGTTATCGTCTGGACGGCGTGCTTCACGATATTACTTTTTTCAATTCCAAACTTTATCGGCAAATTTTGTCGCGAGTAAAATTAATTTCTGGTCTCAAGCTCAATGTTTTGAAAACCGCTCAAGACGGCCGGTTCAGCATCAAACTTTCAAACCAAGAGGTCGAGATTCGCACTTCCGTTCTGCCCGGCGCCTACGGCGAATCAATCGTCTTGAGAATTCTAAATCCCGAATCAATTCTGGTGGAACTTCAAGCCTTGGGGATTGAACCAACGCTTTTTCAAATTCTTAATAAAGAAATCGCTAAACCTAATGGGCTGATCCTTTTGACTGGCCCAACCGGCTCGGGCAAGACCACGACGCTCTACGCGATTCTGCGCCAAATCAATTCAACAGAAACAAAAATTATTACCATCGAAGATCCCATCGAGTATCATCTCGAGGGCATCAATCAAACTCAAGTGAATGTCGGTGAGGATTACACTTTCCTCACCGGCTTGCGTTCGGCCCTTCGACAAGATCCGGATGTGATTATGGTTGGCGAAATTCGCGACGCGGAAACGGCTAAAATCGCCATCAACGCTTCCCTCACCGGTCACCTCGTCTTATCTACTCTGCACACCAACAATGCCGCGGGCACAATTCCGCGGTTGATTGATCTGGAAGCGAACCCGAAGGTGTTGGACGCGGCGCTCAATATCGCTATCGCCCAACGGCTCGTCCGTAAACTTTGTCCCGCCTGCAAGCGCCAGGCGACTCTCACCGAGAGCGATCAGCAACTTATTGCCCGTGTGATCGCCGGCATCCAGCGCAAGCGCGGAGCGCTTGCGCTGGAAACAACCGCGCCCATCATTTTTTGGGAAGCGGTCGGCTGTCACGAGTGCCACGGCACCGGCTACCGCGGGCGAATCGGCGTCTTCGAGGCGATTCTCTTGGATAAAAATATCGCCGAGCTCTTGGTCAAGAATCCCGACGAGCGGGAGATCAAGCGCGTGGCGCGCCAACAAGGGATTCTTGACCTGCGCGAAGACGGTGTGACCAAGGCCCTAGCGGGCATCACTTCACTTGGTGAACTTAACCGCGTGATTGATATGGGCGAAGAGTTTCTTTGACATTCGAGATTATAAACCTCTCAGCAATCCTTGAGACATGACATCTCAAGTTAGGTAACTGTTAGAGGATGACCCCAGAGTTTCGCCCGAAAGCGAAGTCCAGAGCGTCCTTGAACGGAAACCCGTTTAAACCAGTGAAAGTCTAGTTGCTGAGAGGTTCATGACCTCGAATTACGATCAATTATGGTCACGGCACGATGTTAGCATAAAAACATATCCATGTCAATAGACCTTGAGAAAACCCCTAAAACCGATTGGCTTCTTGACAGTGCCTTGCGCCCCAGCCTTTGGGACGATTATGTCGGCCAAACGAGCATAAAAGAGAACCTGAAGATATTACTACAAGCGGCTAGGGAACGGCAACACCCCCCCGAGCATCTTCTTTTCTATGGTCCACCGGGGCTTGGTAAGACCACCCTCGCCCATTTGATTGCTAAAGAGATAAACGCCCAACTTAAAGTGACTTCCGGGCCGGCAATTGAAAAAGTGGGCGACCTCGCGTCGATTCTCACCAACCTCTCGCCGGGAGATATTCTCTTTATTGATGAAGTTCATCGGCTTAACAAGTTAATCGAGGAGGTTCTCTACCCAGCGATGGAATCCGGCACGCTCAACATCATCATCGGCAAAGGCCCGGGCGCCCGCGTCATCCAACTTGATCTCCCGCCCTTCACTCTGATCGCCGCCACCACGCGGATCGCTCTTCTTTCCTCTCCGCTCCGCTCGCGCTTCTCGGGTGGCACTTTCCGACTTGATTTTTACACCACCGCCGAGATTGAAAAAATTATAAAGCGCTCGGCAAAAATTCTCGAAGTGACACTTGATGGCGAAGCGGCGGCGGCGATCGCGGAGCGGAGCCGCTTCACCCCGCGCATCGCCAATCAACTTCTGAAACGGTGTCGCGATTTCGCTCAAGTCCATAAACAACCGCTCGGCGTGGAAACGGTCAGAAAAACTTTGACCATGCTCGGGATTGACGAGCTTGGTCTCTCGTCCGCCGACCGGCGAATCCTTGAGATTCTCATCGAGAAGTTTGCCGGCGGACCGGTTGGCTTGGGCACGATTGCCGCCGCGGCGTCCGAAGAAGAAGCCACCATCGCCGATGTCCATGAACCTTATCTCCTCCAACTCGGCTTCCTCGAACGCACCCCCCGTGGCCGCCTCGCCACTCGCAAGGCTTACGACCACCTCGGCAAAAAATTACCGGCCGATCGGCAAGAGAAATTGATTTAACACCACAGGTGTTTATAAATTTCCTTTTCGTCCAAATGACATACCCCAACTAAAAACTTCTCCACAAAATCCTTGAGTAAATGTTTATTCACTGGAGAATGACGCGGTATAGTGAAAGCCTGATTGGTTGCGATATGTATTAATTTAGTGTGTTTGGCACTCTCAAAACGTATTTCAAAACCGCCAAGTTTTTTTATTGCTCCGAATACATCTTCGGGTGTACAAGCCGTCAGCTTAGGTTTTCCTCCTTTTGGTTTTGCCATAGCGAGAGTGTTAGCAAACGGCTTCACGAAGAGTTAAGGTGGTTTCACTGTCTCCTTCGGCGCTCAACTGCTTTTCCATTGAAACAATCTTATTAAACATTTCTTCCATCTGGAGATGTTCGTTGGAGAGTGGGACATAAAAACCAATACACTTTCTTGTTTCCTCTGGTATTTCAAAATGAGTAAATATCGCATCATTTATCATTACAATTAATTCGGTAGCGTTGATAGCCTGCGTGTAGCAATTGGATAGTTTCCCGTCCACGGTAGATACTTTGGCCCAAAGACCGTCATCTGTATTTTCGACATTGACAATTACGCGGTTGGGTAAAACGGCTCGAAACTTCATTATTTCTTGTTGAGAGTTACTCATATAATCGAGTATACCTTAATAGAATATAAATTTCTAGGGGGATTAGCCCCACCGACCGGCAAGGAGAATTGCTTTAGTTACCAAACTTCCCGCCCACAACTTTTCCCCCACTCAACTAACGGCGGACGATTTTTCTTTGTGATTTGATTCACCAACTCAAGTAGAGCCGGCACTGATGCTTTGTGTTTGATCTTAATCATAATCTACAATACCAGACTAGCATGATCGTGGAAAAGTGATGCCACAAATAATTTGTGAACAACTGTTGAACACTCGGTGTCGCACAAAACTCAAATCGCACATCAATGTGCATCGTGGCTTAAACAAAAATCGCCGAGCTAAAATCATCAAAAGCTACCTCCGACTCTAAGCACCCAAAAGGAGCATTGAACCAGTTTCTACACTAATACTACTAGGCCTGAACGGCATCCTTCGTGGGTGCCGTTCGTTATTTATCAAAAGCGATTTTAGTTTCCAGATATATCGTCGGGAGGCAACGCTTCCCGCAATTAATGCCCAATCGTGAATGGCATATCGCTAGAATCTTGAGCAACTATTTTTCCAGTCGAATCTTTTGCATAAATAGTTATCTTGTAATCATTTCCTATGGGAAATGTCGCAGGGATTGTCCACCAATACGCCTCTCGAAAATTGTTCGACGGAGTATCGGCAATAATTTGTGTAAACGATAAACCACTTAATTTTTCTAATCGAATTGACAAGGTATCTGCGGAGGGAACATTGACTATGTTGTAAGCTATGCCAATTTGACCTCCTACTCTAAATGTCTCACCGCCATTAGGATTAAAAACTTGGACGGAAGGTACTGGTTGATTAGAACTATAAATTGTGAAGTAAGAGTCGCTTATGTCACACGCTGTATCGCTATATTCTAGACCTCTACAAGCTAACATTGCATAAGAACCACTGGACACGGTTTGACCTACAGAAGAGTTTTGCCCATTATACTGGCCAATTCTCCAGACATAGGATCCCGCAGTAGCATTTGGAAATTCAACAATATTGTACTGAACGTTCGGATTTGGATTACAACCCCTAGTTCCTTCTTCACCCGGACCACGCAAACAATCCAAAATATAAGGATACCTTAAGAGAGACAGGGTGGCAACATTTCCCCTCCAAGTTACGAGTTTACTACCACCAATTATCAAATTTTCTCCACCATTCGGAGACAGAATAGTGATGCCAGTGGGAACAGGGGTTAATGGGTTTTGTTGCAGATTCCGCAAAATATCAGCCCGCTGTTGTGGCGAGAGGGGTTGAGTGTTTTGCATTCGCAAAACCTGCAACTGTTGCTGGAGCAATTGGATCAAAGACTGAAGGAGATGGATGATCTGATTCTGCTGTGATGTTTGAGCACTAACTAAAGCTGGACTTATAATAAACGAAATCGCCAACAAACTAATGATGATATATTTTTTCATAATGATTAATTACTTAAGTTTTTAATAATTCTACTAATACTCGATCCTACTTTATAGTTTACCCCCCCGACACTTTTGCAAGACAAGCAACATTATAGCAGTACAAGCCCCGCCCTTGTACTGACTTGTACTGACCTAAGTTTTACATTTTTCGTTTTTAGTTTTACACTACTACCATGTCCGGACATAATAAATGGTCACAGATTAAGCATAAGAAGGGCGCCGAGGATGCCAAGCGAAGCAAGCGGTTCTCGATTTTGGCGCGAGCGATCACGATGGAAGCCAAGCGGGCGAACAGTGATCGTAGCGCCGTTGGTTTAAAAACCGCGATTGAGAAAGCCCGCGCCGAGAATCTGCCGAATGAAAATATTGAACGGGCGATCAAAAACGCGCAGGGCGCGGACGCCTCGGTTCTTGAAGAAGTGCTTTATGAAGCATATGGTCCGGGTGGTATCGCGATGATGATTGAAGGAATAACGGATAATAAAAATCGGACTTCGCAAGAAATCAAGCACCTTTTAGGTGAATATGGCGCAACCCTCGCCACGCCCGGCGCGGTCACTTGGGCGTTCCATAAAATTAACAATGGGTGGCAACCATTAGCGCCGGTCTCGGTTGGTGAAAATGAACAAGGAACTTTGGCCGCCTTGATTGAAGCGTTAGAAAATAATGACGCGGTGCGAACAATAATTACTAACGCTTCCAACCTCTCGCCCGCCGTATGATCACGTTGGGCATTGACCCTGGTTATGAGCGATTAGGGCTTGCAGTAATAGAAACAACTAACGGCGCGCCAGATAAACTTTTATACTCCACTTGTTTAATTACCTCCAAAACAAAACCTTTTCACGAACGACTCAAGACCCTCGCCGATGGGGTGGGAAAAATGCTAACTAAATATCAACCCGACACTCTGGCGATTGAAGAATTATTTTTTAGCGGCAACCAAAAAACCGCGATGAAAGTGAGTGAGGCGCGCGGAATGATTATTTATTTAGCTGTTCACGCGGGAATTAAAATTATTAATCTCACTCCCCTGCAGGTGAAAATGTCAATCACCGGCTTCGGTCGCGCCAGTAAATCACAAGTTGAAACCATGATTGGAAAGTTGATTCGGATCCCATCGGGGAAACATTTTGATGACGAATATGACGCCATCGCGATTGCGCTGGCCGGCGCCGTCCACGCCCGCCATGAGCTTATCCACACCCGCGCTGGTCAGTAGTTGCAAAAAAAATCGGGTGTGATAAAACAGAGTGATTCTAAAGGTCGCAATATTTTTAACTGGCGATAATTATTCATATGGAAGATGATATTCTAGATTTAGACGGCGAACTTGGCGAGGACGCGACTCTGGTTGATGAAGAAGAGGAAGATGGTAAGTTGCCCGGCGCCCTTGATGATGAAGAAGATCCAGAAGAAATCGAAGAATAATAATTCCCCCCACTATACGGTGGGGGGTTTTGTGTTACGATTAAATAATGAGGAGGGTCTTGTGGTTGATTGCCAAGCTGATCATTGCCATCATTCTTTTGGGGGTGGGGTTTTTAATCTTTTGGCTCTTCACCCTTAAAATTCCAGACTTCAACGCGATTGACACTCGTCTGGTTGCCGAATCAACTAAAATATACGACCGCACTGGTAAGGTTCTGCTCTACAGTGTTCAAGAGGGGGTTCGACGAAAAGTTGTTCCCTTCGGCGATATTTCTAAACAAATGAAAAACGCTTCGGTCGCGATAGAAGACGCTGAATTTTATAATCATCGCGGCGTCAAGCTAGAATCAATTATTCGGGCTTTTTTCGCTAACCTGCAAAGTGGTTCTTACGGTCAAGGGGGTTCAACGATTACTCAACAAGTAGTAAAAAATTCTCTCCTGACGACTGATAAAACCATCGCTCGCAAGTTGAAAGAATGGATTCTCGCTGTTCGGCTGGAGCAGGTAATGTCCAAGGACGAGATTCTTGGTTGGTACTTAAATGAAATCCCTTACGGGGGAAATATCTATGGTGTCGAGGAGGCGTCCCAATCCTTCTTCGGCGTGAGCGCGAAAGACCTCTCGTTGACCCAAGCGGCTTATCTCGCCGCCATTCCCAAAGCCCCGACCTTTTATTCTCCTTACGGTCTCAATCGAGCGAAGCTTGATGGGCGGAAAAATTTAGTCCTCGAACGGATGCGCGCGTTGGGTTTTATTTCCGAAGCGGAATATGCCACAGCTAAGGCCGAAGTGGTTACTTTCCGCCTAACCAACGACAACAGCTTGCGGGCTCCCCATTTTGTGATGCTAACCAGAAGTTACCTTGAAGAACGTTACGGCGCGGACACAATTAGAAATCGCGGATTTAAAGTAATCACCACCCTGGATTGGAACTTGCAACAAAAAGCGGAGGCGGCAATCGCTCATTACGGCGCCAGCCATGAGAAAAGTTTCAACGCCAAGAATACTGGTTTGGTGGCGATCGACCCTAACACCGGGCAAATTTTGGCGATGGTCGGCTCGCGCGATTACTTCGATACCAAAAACGACGGAAATTTCAATGTCACTCTCGGCCACCGACAACCCGGATCATCCTTCAAGCCCTTTGTCTACGCGACTGCTTTCAATGAGGGCTACACGCCGGAAACTATGTTGTTTGATTTACCAACTCAATTTGATACTAATTGCGCCAATGACCCAACGAAGTGTTATACGCCGGTTAACTATGATGGTAAATATCGCGGACCAATTTCCCTTCGCTCGGCGTTAGCGCAATCAATCAACGTGCCGGCGGTTAAACTTCTTTATCTCGCCGGCATTGCCGACTCGATCCGAACCGCGAGGAGTATGGGCATCGAGAGTTTGGGTAATGCCAATCAATATGGCTTACCGCTCGTGCTCGGCGGTGGCGCAGTTTCTCTTCTTGATCTGACTAGCGCTTATGGTGTTTTCGCGACCGAAGGGGTTCGACATCCCGCCGAAAAAATTCTCCGCGTCGAAGATGCCAGTGGCGCGGTGCTAGAATCTTTCGCGGATCGCCCGCAAAAAATCTTATCTGAAAATACCGCGCGGTTAATTTCTGATATTCTCTCTGATGATACGGCTCGCGCGCCGATGTTTGGTCGCAACTCACCCCTCCACTTCCCCAATTATGAGGTCGCGGTTAAAACCGGGACCTCGGATGACCGCCGCGACGCTTGGGTGGTCGGCTATACCCCCAACCTTGTCGCCGGCGCATGGGTGGGGAATAATGATAATTCGCCGATGGCGAAAAAGGCGTCCGGCTTGATCATTACTCCCCTGTGGCACGAATTTTTCGCTTCGGCGATAGCCAATCGCCCGGTTCAACAATTCACTCCGCCCGAGCCGACTTCTCCTGCCCTGCCGCCAGTTTACCGCGGACGTTGGGAGGGGGGGATAAGTTATTACCTTGATAAAATTTCTGGCCTGCGCGCCACCGACAATACCCCGCCCGAACTGCGAGTAGAAAAAGTGGTGCGGCAAATTCATTCCATTCTTTATTGGCTCAACCGACAATCAGATTCTCAATTCCAGTTCTGGGAACCGCCGATCCGCCAGTGGGCAATGCGCCAAGGGTTGGTAGATGAAACCGAAGTAGTAATCCCCCAAGAAGTTGATAATATTCACTTGCCAGAACTGGCGCCCCGCGTGGCTTTTTCGGAAACGATTGATGGCCGAAGTTATTCTCCCGACAGCAAAATTAGCGTCGCCCTCCGCGATCTTGGTTCTCGCTTCCCTCTCGCCCAAGCAGATTATTTCTTAAACGGCGAATTCCTCGGCTCGGTTAAACAGTCCCCCTTCGCAATCAGTTTCAAACTTAGCGATTCCGAAATCATCCAAACGATCAACGAACTCAAGGTGGTTGTCTACGATGGCGTGAGAAATCAAACCACCCTAAACCAGAAATTGCTTAACGAATCACCCGCGGCGCCTGCCGGTCAAACTGGGCAGTGAGCCGGGTGAGAATTTTTTCGCGGTGGCGGAGAATGAGATTGCGGGCGGGCGGTGAGGATTTGATGGTTAGGGTCGGCGGACGCCAAACCAACTCCGCGGCAGCCAAATTTACCCCGCTTACCTGATAAATTATCTCCCGCGCTTGATCGATAAAATTTGTCCGGGCGTTGAGAAGATTTTTAATTTTTGCGAAGTGAGACGAGGAGAGTGATTCCATGTTTACAAAATTAACGGTTGATCGGCATAATGAGATAAGTAAAAGACGCCTCTCCCACACCTTGAACCACCACTGGTTTATTCGGTCCATTGAATTTAAGCCGGATTGAATCCGTGGTGATGGACTGGAAACAATCGAGGAGATATTTTATATTCATCGCCAAAGTAATCGGTCCGCCTTCAATTGCGGCGGTGAGGCGCGAGGTATTCTCCCCCCGATCATTACTGGCGGTGAATTCGAGTTTTTTGTCCGCTGGCGAAACCGCAATCGTGACTTGCCCAAAACGATCAACAAAAATATTAAGCAGTTTTAGCGCCCCCAAGAAATCATTTTTAAGAACAATTACTTCGGTTGTTTGGGTGGTGGGGATAATTTGTCGATAGTCTGGATAAACCCCATCAACCAGCCGCGAGGCAAGGTATATTTCGCCAATTTGGAAAGAAATTTGGTGTTGGCTATATTCGACCACCACCTCGTTGGCGCCGGCCTCCAACACCCTGATAATCTCGGCGACATTCTTGACGGGAATGATTAGGTTGACGGCGGCCATATTTATTTTCACCGCCGGCGGAAAAACCTTTTCAGCCAAACGGAAAGAATCGGTCGCCACCACTGCCAATTCCCCATTATGATTATATAAACAAACACTGGCAATTTCTGGTTTTACTAATGAGGTTGAGGCGCCGTACGACACCGCGCGAAGCGCCGAGGAAAGATGGTCGGCGGGGAGAGAGAAGGATTGTTTGTTTTCGACCACCCGGGGGAGAGATGGAAAATCGCCCGGAGGATAACCGTTAATAATGGTGGTGTGTTGGGGGGAGGAAACGACCAGATTCCCCGCCACCACCTCTAGGGTGATCAGACTAACGGTTATGTTTGATAGGAAATTAAATAACACCGCGCCCGGGACCGCGACCGCCCCTGTTTTAAAAACTCGGCAAGGTAAAACGATTTCAATCCCCAACTCCAAATTAGTCGCTCTAATTACTAAGTTCCGCCCGCCGGCGTCGAACAACACCGAATTCAGAATTGGTAAGGATAAATTTTTGCCGGTTATTTTTTCTGCCAAACCAACAGCGTCTCGAAGTTTTTCTCGCGCGCATTCTAATTTCATATCTTTATTATTTATCTAATTAAAATTTATTACTAATACTAACTGACCCAATTATGGTGATAAGTTAATTAAGGGCTGTCAAACTTAGTTCCCATTGAATTTTTTATTGGGGATATCTTGTTTAAGGGTTTTGTTTTTATCCACATATGTTTATTTTTTTATTTTTGTTAAATATTTATCCCCCACCAGTCCCCTGTTAATAAAGCAGGGCGCGGATCTGTTCAATCTCCCGGCTTAAAAGAGTGTTGGTTTTTAGTTCGTTTTTTATTTTTTCATAAGCGTGAATCACGGTTGTGTGGTCCCGCCCCCCAAGTTTTTGACCAATATAGGGGTAGGAGGTGTGAAGATCTTCTCGGAGAAGGTACATAATCACCTGCCGTGGCTTAACCACCTCTTTTTTCCGAGTTTTCTCATACAGGGCCGACTCTTCAATATTATAAAATTCAGCCACAATTAACGCGACATCTTTTATGGAGATTGTTTTGGGGGGTTTGATATTATTTTTTACTAATTGTTTAACCTCGACCAGGCTCGGTTCGCGTTTTTTGAGATACGACTGGCAGACGATCGAATTAAGCGCCCCCTCCAACTCGCGGATATTGTCTTGGATAACACTGGCGAGATAACTAAGAATATCGTCGCTCACGGGGACATTCCCCAGCTTAACTTTCGATTGGAGAATGGCCAGGCGCGACTCATAATCCGGCTTGTTGACATCAACAATCATCCCCCCCTCTAACCGAGAACGGAGCCGTTCTTCGATCCCGCTGATGTGTTTCGGCGGTTTGTCAGAAGAAAAAATAATTTGCTTATTATTCTCATAAAAATTATTAAAAAGATGGAAAAGTTCTTCCTGGGTTTTTTCTTTTTCTGATAAAAACTGAACATCGTCCATAATCAAAACATCATATTTCCGATATTTTTCTTTGAAGAGATTGGCGCGATTATTTTGCACGGAATTAACATAATCAATCATAAAACGCTCCGAGGTGACATAGTACACCTTCTTCCCGCCGAGGTGTTTTAGATAATTACCAATTGCTTGAGTGAGATGAGTTTTTCCTAGACCCGTTCCCCCGTAGACATATAAGGGATTGTAAAGCGAGCCCAACTTTCGGGCGACGGCGTGCGCCGCGGCGTGGGCCAATTCATTAAACGGGCCGACAATAAATGATTCGAAAAGATAACGGGGGTTCAAATTATCCTCCTTATTGATATAAAGTTCTTGCATCGCCAGTTGTTCGGTGTAAGCCGGTTTTTCAAATACCGCCTCCCGCTTTTCCTTCGTCGAATCTTCGGTTTTACAGATTAAATATTCTACCCCC
>JAZDGA010000030.1:0-5575 GCA_043807405.1 Candidatus Vogelbacteria bacterium
GATGTACACTTGCGGACCGACGGTTTACGCACCGGCACATATTGGCAATCTCCGAACTTTCGTGGTGAGCGATTGGTGGCGCCGAACGCTTAAGTGGAATGGTTATCAAGTTGAATCCGCGATGAATGTGACGGATGTGGATGATAAAACCATTAAAGGCAGTCGAGAAGCCGGTCTTCCCCTCGCTGATTTCACCAGTCAATATAAGAAAGCTTTTTTCGCTGATCTTGAATCTTTGAATATCAAACTACCTAATACTGTTCCGCACGCGACTGAACATATAAAAAATATGATTGAGATGATTGAAGTTCTGCTCGCCAAAGATTTTGCTTATCAAGTCGAAGACGGAATTTATTTTCGAATTGATAAGTCGAATAACTATGGTTTACTCGCTGGACTCAAAAAGGGAACTGGTGTCCAGCCGCGAATCAAGAGCGATCAATATGATAAAGAGACGCCAAGCGATTTCGCGCTGTGGAAATTTTGGCAAGAAGCTGACGGCGAAGTGGCTTGGGCTGCGCCCTTCGGGCGCGGCCCCGAACAAACTGGACGCGGTCGGCCCGGCTGGCACATCGAGTGTTCGGCGATGATCCGCGCGGTTTTCGGCGACACGATTGATCTCCACCTCGGCGGGACGGATCTCATCTTCCCTCATCACACGAATGAAATTGCCCAATCTGAAGCGGTGACGGGTAAGCCGCTCGCGAATCACTGGCTCCATATTGCCTTCGTCAATATGGCGAGCGGTAAAATGGCGAAATCAGAAGGGAATGTTGTAACTCTCGCCAACCTCACCGCGCGCGGTTTTTCCCCGCTTGCTTATCGCTACTGGCTTCTTTCCGCGCACTATCGAACCTTGATGAATTTTTCGTGGGAAGCGCTCGAGGGTTCAGCGACCGCGTTTAAAAAATTGCAAAACCGTATTGCCGATCTTGTTGAACACCGAGTGTTGCACAAATCTGGTACGCCGATTGTCGAGTATTTAAATAAATTTACCGAAGCGATAAACAATGACCTTAATTTACCCGTCGCGTTGTCGGTCGTTTGGCAATTACTTGATGATGGTTCCGTCTCTCCGACTAATACACTCGCAACTATTTTTGAATTTGATAAAGTTTTAGGTCTCGACTTAATTTCTGCCACTAAACTACTTGATATTCCCCTCGAAGTTACCCAACTTCTCGCCGACCGCGAGTCGGCTCGTCAAGCGGGCGACTTCGCCCGCGCCGATTCGCTCCGCCAACAAATCACCACCGCCGGTTACACGATTGATGACACTTCCGAAGGACCCAAGCTACGGAAAATTTAACTAATGTAATATTAAAAAATAAATTATTCCGTATCTACACGATCGTGTTGTTACGGTATATTTGAATACGCGCCATTGACAAATTAGTCTAATTTTGCTAGTGTAAAAGTGGCTTGGAAACAGTGGGTTTCCGATATGCAGGTTCTTTTATGAGGAGTTAGAGATGACAATCAAAGTCATTTTGTCTATCTGCTCGGGTTTGGTTTTTATTCTCGCTTTTTTCCCTTACATCAGGGCAATAGTGAAAAGAGAAACAAGTCCAAGAAAGGCAACCTGGCTAGTTTGGGCTACGGGTGATGTGATCATTCTCACTGGTATGATTGCGAAGGGAACAGTCAGTGGTTTAATGATCGGGGCGGTTCTGGGGGCGACCACAACTTTTATTCTTTCGCTAAAGTTCGGCGAACCAGGATGGAACAAGCGAGACAAGGTCTGTATCACTTTGTCGATGATTGCGATTACTCTCTGGATTTATTTTGGAGAGTCAAACATCGGGATTGCTCTTAGTTTGTTGGCTTTAGTCATCGCCGCTTGGCCAACTTACGTATCGGCTTGGGAAAAACCAGGAAATGAAGATCGCAAAGGATGGGTTCTCTTTAATCTGGCAAACTTCTTCGCTTTGCTGGCAATTCCACACTTGACCTTTGCTGATATGGCACCGCCTATTACCTTCACCGCGATTGATTTGCCAATGTTGTTCTTGTTGTTCATCCGCCCGAATTTACAGAAAAGGTTAACCCAAGCAATGGTGTAGCCTGTGATCAACGAAGTACTGGGGACTGGCTCTTAATCGAGTCCGGCCCCTTTTTTTATCCCCACACCATCCCCTGTTTGGGCTTGCCCGCCCGCCTCTGGCCGGGTTAGGCTGTGCTACAATCGAACGATATGGCAACTGCCACTGCTCCATTTGCTAAACCCGGCTTGCGCGTACCACCGCAGGATATTTCCGCCGAGCAGGCTTTGCTCGGCTCGATTATGGTTAAACCAGCTGGTTTGAACGAGATCGTCTCTTCGATCAAACCCGACGATTTTTATGCCGAGAAACACCGTCGGATTTATAAGCAGATGCTCAAGCTTTTTGATAAGAGCGAACCGATCGATTTGGTTTCGATGACTTCCGCTCTTCAGGACGCCAAACAGCTCGAGTCAATCGGTGGCGCTGGTTATCTCGCTGAGATTGTCAACGTGGTTCCTTCAGCGAGCAATCTTGGCTTCTACGCCGCGATTGTCCGTAAAAAGTCCCAGCTTCGCCACTTGATTGAATCGGCCGAAAATATCTCCCAACTGGGTTACGATGAGGGTCAGGATATTGACAACATTTTTGAATCAGCTGAAAAAGCGATCCTCGGAATTATCAGTTTTACCAAAAAAAGTTTTACCACGCTCAAGGAGAGTTTAAGCGAGGCCTGGGAAAGATTCGAGCGGCTTCACAAATCGGATGGAACGCTCCGCGGTGTGCCGACGGGTTTCAAACAGCTGGATGATAAATTAGCCGGTTTGCAAAAATCTGATCTGATCATTCTTGCCGCGCGCCCCTCGATGGGCAAGACTTCATTGGCGCTTGACATTGCCCGCCATGTGGCGAAAGCGCAAGTTCCCGTTTGTGTTTTTTCGCTCGAAATGAGTTCCCAGCAACTGGTTGATCGTCTGATTGCCGCCGAGAGTCATGTGGACTCTTGGAAATTGCGCACTGGCCGACTATCGGCGGATGATGAATTTGCGCGAATCCGCGACGCCCTTGACGCGCTCTCTAAGGCACCGCTCTTTATTGATGACGATGCCTCCAATAATATTACGAAAATGAAATCGGTGGCTCGCCGGCTGAAAGCGGAGCATAATCTCGGTTTGATTGTCGTTGATTATCTTCAACTGATGATCCCGAGACGCGATAGCGATTCTCTGGTTCAACAAGTAACGGAGATCTCGCGCTCGCTCAAGGGTCTGGCGCGCGAGCTCGATATTCCGGTGCTCGCGCTGTCACAACTCAATCGCGCCGTCGAACAGCGCGGCGGTCGCCCGCGGCTCTCGGATCTTCGCGATTCCGGTTCAATCGAGCAAGACGCCGATGTGGTAATGTTTATTCACCGGCCGGATAAATATGACGAGGCGTCGGACAAAAAAAATGTGGCCGAGATTATGATTGAGAAACACCGCAACGGACCGACCGGTTCGATTGAGCTCTACTTCGACGAACAACGCGTGAGCTTTACTAGTATTGAGAAAAGCGATTTCGGCGCATTTACTTAATTTTATATTTTATTTTTTAATTTATGCCTGATAATATCGTTGATCGCCTGATTGAGATTTTCCGCCGTTTCCCCGGGATTGGTCCGCGTCAAGCGCGTCGTTTCGTTTATCACTTGCTTCACGAAGGGCGTGGCTCCATTGATCGTTTCGTCGCTGATCTCCGGGCGCTTCATCTGGCCGTGGCACAATGCCAGCAGTGTCTTCGTTTCTATTCAACTAATGGTCGCGTGACAGTCTCGGTTTGTGATCTTTGCCAAGATCCTGAACGCGATGCCAGCCTGTTAATGATTGTGGAAAAAGATGCCGATTTGGAAGCGGTTAGGCAGTCAAACACTTATCAGGGGCGCTTTTTTGTTTTGGGCGGACTGGTGCCAATTTTAGAAAAAGATCCTAAATCAAAAGTTCGTCTCCCCGAACTGATTGCGACGATCACCAAACGGTTTGGTGAAAAAAGTTTAGTCGAAGTGATCGTCGCTTTGGCCGTTAATCCCGAGGGTGATCACACGATTGAAATTCTTAAACAAACACTTGAACCGTGGGTTAAAAAAGGATTGAAGTTGACGGTTTTAGGCCGAGGACTCTCGACCGGCACGGAACTAGAATATTCCGACGCCGACACAATTAAGAGCGCGCTGGAGAATCGATCGTAGAGATTTTAACTTTAGTGAAAAGTTGGCGGTGACCGCGCTTCACACGGTAACGAACTTTGGGTTTGTATTTAATTATCACTACTTTCTTGCCTTTGCCGGTGGCGGTCACTTCGGCAGTCACGGTGACACCGGAAATTGTGGGCATACCGAGAATTGTCTTTTCGCCGTCGTCTGTAAGCAACACTTCCTTAAACACAACTTTCTTCCCGACTTCCCAATTAGCTGAGTCAGACAATTTCTCAATCGTCAAAGTCTCGCCTTCGGCGACCTTGTATTGCTTCCCCCCCGTCTTAACCACTGCAAATTTCATGTTCATAATCTTAGCTTATTTATCTAGTTTTGACACTATTGACACACAGTGTATATTATGCTAACCTAGACGCGGGTAGTTTGAATAGGTCATTGGTATGTCAAGGTTAAACCTTGACGATAGATGAAAGGAAAGGAAACAGGATGAGAATTATCGTGACTCATGTGGGAGAAAACTTCTTTGCTTGTTTGGAAAATCATCCCGAAATCTGTGCAGTGGGAGAGACTTTTGATGAGGCCGTGGGGACTCTAATTGTCCGGTACAAAACGGAGTTTGGCATTGAAGTTCTATTAACCACAAAACAAGGTTTGGCGTAATGGTTCAATAGCTTGGCAACACCAACCACCACAACCACGCCACCGAATAAACTCTCGCGAGTTGCCGGTGGCTTTTTTGTTGCTTAATTTTCAAAAAAGAGTTAGAGTTATTTTTATGACTGATAACATTGGGCCGAGATATGTGGTAAAAGTTTATAATCACGAATTTGGCGTGCACGGTGTTTTGGTGATTGATAATACCAAACTCGGCCCCGGCAAAGGCGGGATTCGCATGACGCCAACAGTTAGTGAGGAAGAAGTGGCGAGGTTAGCTCGAGCCATGACTTATAAAAACGCGCTCGCCGGCATTCCTTTCGGTGGAGCAAAGGCGGGTATTGTTTTTGATCCCCGCTCGACTTCGCTCACGGTAAAACACAAAATCGTCGCTTGGTTTGCTCGTGAATTAAAACCCCTTTTACTTAAATACTATATCGCTGGGCCGGACATTAATATAACCGAAAAAGAGATGGCGATTTTTGTTCGCGCCGTTGGCGATAAGCGAACGGCGACAGGTAAGCCCAAGCGCTTAGGTGGTTTGCCCCACGAACTGGGTTCGACCGGTTATGGCGTCGCGGAAACGGTTAAACTGGCGCTCGCCCACCGCGGACTCCCACTCGCTGGCGCTCGCGTGGCAATTGAGGGCTTTGGCAATGTTGGCGTTTTCGCGGCGCGTTTTTTGGCTGAAGCGGGATTGAAAATTGTCGCTGTTTCTGATTCGAAGGGGGTAATTTATAATCAGAAT
>JAZDGA010000031.1:0-11932 GCA_043807405.1 Candidatus Vogelbacteria bacterium
CGAAAGTAATTGGTCGCAGGCGGTTCAGGTGAATGATGAACCCGCGCCCCGTACTCCTGGCACTGTGGAAATTTATTTTCTATCAAACTTACCGCCCGGCACTTATTATGTGGCGATCAAGAGTCAAGATTCCGCCGGCAACCTTTCCGCTCTGTCGAATAATTTGTTGGTGACGATTCCGGGATCGCCAGATGGTAACGAATTTTCACACCAGCTTAAGTTTTATGAAGTCAGATTTTATAAAAATGATAGTGCAGAACCTCTGCCTAAGGGGAAAGTCGATTTTATAATCGGAGTAAATCCCTACAAAGATTTGAAAATTTATAGTTACATTTCATTTACGACCATTCTGGGACATGCAGAAATAGACAAAGCGGCGGCGTTGTCTTCATTCGCGGTGATGATGAATAGTTCAGAATTGGATGAATTATTTAATGGCCGGACTTTAATATCTCAAGACAAGATACAGAAAATAGACATTGAAAAAATACATAAAGAGATGTTTCCCAATGAGCCTGATTTGAAGTACGGAGTGATGTTAGACGCGAATGGAGATGTCATTTTAGATGGACAGGATAATCCAATACCAGATAGCTCACTGGCCGATTATCAAAATGGGAAAACAATTGTCTACCCCTTAAGTTATTGGAAAGGCCACTGGCCAACACGATTTTTCTTTAATTTCAATACTCCTGCAGTCAGAGAGTATGCAATAAGATACTCATTAATGAGGCAGGGTCTTTTCCCTAGTCATGCTTTATTTATGGATGATATCGGGGGAGAGGATTTCGAATTTTCTAACACCGCCGGCACCCTGCACTATGTTTCTTCTGGCACGAAAGAAGAACAGATGAAAATATGGGCGAATTATATAATCGGGATTCTTGGTGAAATAAAAACCAGACCGGATCGGTTAGGGAGATATAACAGTGGAATCATTCTTAATAATTTCAGGGATGGTGTGCATGTCGGGTTAGTCTTGTTAAATGAGATCGACCGGCAGGGAAAATATTCTGTTTTTGATATGATGATGAATGAAAATTATTTCTGGAAAGATGGATATTCCGGGAATATTGAGTTTTATCTTAACTGGACTAACAAATTAAAAAGTCATGGAAAAGAGTTGATCCATGCTGTTTCTGTTGATCCTAGATTAGATTCAGACAGCGATTTCGTAGAAGATGTTTGGCTCTGGCTTCATTTAGTGGCCACTGATGAAACTCATGTTTATATTAATAGAGCAGAATATCAACAATCAATGAGAGATTATGCGGTTTATAATTTTCCTTTAGGTCGGCCGTTAGAATCTCCTCATAAAGAGGGAAATGTCTGGCTAAGAAAGTATCAACGAGGCACGATCCGATTTGATGTCACCTCCGGGAAGATTGATGCGATTCAATTTATTCCGAACGATACACCCCCTGTTGAATCACCACTTGAACCGCCCCCGCCCGATGGAGGTAGTGGAGGAGGTAGTGGAGGAGGGGGTGGCAGTGGTTCAATCATCCACGTCCCCACCCCATCCGTGGTTATTCAACCACCCCTAACTCCCGCCGCTCGTCAGGCGCTTATTCTTCAACTCAAACGGCTCTTGCTCCAACTTCTTCAGCAATTGTTAGCGCTTTTGCTGGCGCGCGCAGGCTAGTAGAAGATTTATTTAATGACCGAAAAATTTGTTATTTATACCGATGGGGGATCGCGGGGAAATCCGGGTCAAGCCGGCGCCGGCGCGGTGGTGACTGATCATACCGGCGAGGTGTTGAGAGAAGCGCACCGCGCGCTTGGTGTAATGACAAATAACGAAGCCGAGTATCAGGCGGTAATTTTGGGTTTGGAGACGATTAAAAAAGCGGTGGGCAAGGCGCGAGCGGGAGCGGCCAAGATCGAAGTTCGGCTCGACAGTGAATTGGTTGCCAAGCAACTCTCGGGTAAATATCAAATTAAAGAAGTGAATCTTCAACCATTATTTATAAAAATTTGGAACGCACGCGTCGCCACTTTCCGGCACCTTTCATTCACTCATATCCCGCGTGAAAAAAATCACCACGCCGACCAGCTCGCCAACCAAGCGATGGATGAAGGCGCTCGTCCGCTTGCTAAAACTTTGTTCTAGGTGTAGTAATAAGAATGGAAATTAAACTGCCAGTGGGGCAGTATGGTCTTTGTCTTTTAAGTGAAAGGAAAATGTTTATGTTCGACAAATTTGTGAGTCTCGCCACAGCTCGTTCTTGTCAGGTGATGTTGTGGGCTCATCAAGAAGCCATTTGTCTCAACCATCAGTATATCGGGACAGAGCACATTCTTTTAGGTCTGGTGAGGGAAAGGTCTGGTGTGGCATCTTATGTACTTAAGAATCTTGGTTTGGATCCGGACAATATCCGGCAGGAGATTGAGAAGCTGGTTAAAAGTGGATCTGAAATTCTTACCACACCGCCGCCAATGACGCCTCGAGCGAAGGAAGTGCTTAAGTATGCGATGGAGGAAATGAAAAATCTCGAACACCACAATCTTGGCACGGAACACTTATTGCTCGGGCTACTTCGCGAACAGGATGGCGTGGCGGCGCAAGTGCTGATGAATATGGATCTGCGCCTCGAGGATGTGCGGGAGGAAATCTTGCGCATTCTTAATGCCGGAGCGGAAACAGAGAAAACGGTGGAGAAATCTTTAGTGAGAATCGCCGATGCTCTTGAATCAATTCGTGACATTCTTCACAAATAAGTTCGGATGTTAGTTTCCAAAGCTCTCTTGATTCTAATCGCCTCGTTGGATCGGGGCGATTTTTATTGCGTCCAGAGATTATGGTGTGATCCGCCACGTTTAGAATCAAATCGTTATTAGTTGTAACGAAGAAACTTTTTTGAAATCACGAACATTGCGTGTTACCAGCGGTGAATTCGTGTAAAGCGCTGTGGCGGCAATCGCCGCGTCTGGAAATTTCAATTTGTAATTTTTTCTGATCTCGGATGTTTGACGGGCAAGCAATCGGTCAAAAGAAACTGACACAAAATTTTCTTCATAACTAAGTTACTGCGACCACTCGCGCCGTGCTCGTTTGGAATGGCTCAAAAGCAGACGTCGGTGGCGGCGCAAAAGTCCGGCTGCCACGCTTAAGCTTTTAGGCAAAGCTCGTTGCTGGATAATTAATTTTGGATTAGCTGTTTGCATGTCACTTTTATACTAATGTAGTGAGATAAGAAAAGCAATTTTTTTCCTAAAGGGTGGTGTAATCGCAGAAGACAGCGGCGGCGAAGACGGTCGTCCAGAGACCATCTTTATTGCCGATCGCCGATTGCGTGACATTAGTCGCTCGGACAATTTTGCCACTTATTTTATAAAGTTGTTCGCGTTCGTCCCAGGCTTGATTAGGATCAAATTCAATTCCCAAGGTTGTCGCGAGCATGGAAGCGGCGAGATCTTCAGCGTATTCACCAGCTTTTTGATCACTTTCGCCAAAAGAATTATGTTCAGACAAATAGCCATGTTGAGTTGGATCGGCGGGAATGGCGACACCGACGGACGCGGCAATGAGCCGGTTCGGTTCGCTGGTGGCGTTGCGATCATAAGCTGAAAAAACAATTTGCCCGGGTTTTAATAATTTTACTCCTTCTTCTTTGCTAATTTTTTTACAGCCAGGTGGGAAAATGCTCGAGATGAGCACAAGATTACAATGCTCCACGCCCGCATTGCGCAAGGCGAGCTCGAAGGAGGCGAGTTTGTCTTTATGCACTCCCACGCCCTTGGTGAGAAACATTTTTGAAGCGACTAATTGCATACGGATTTATTATAGGTAAGATTATTAAAAATACAATACTGTGTATAACTTTCTCGCGCCACTTCTCCGCCCCCTTGTCCTCGGTTTTTTCGCTGGCGTCCTTCTCGCTTCGCTCGCCGGTGATATTTTGGAATCGATCTGGCTGTTGTTTCTTTTTCTCGCCTTGGTTTTTATATTTTGGAGCCTTGGTTCGCCCGCCTTGCCGTCGGGCAGGCCAAGTCGTCGGAAAATGTTTTTGCCCATCAGCGCTTTCCTCCTCGCGCTCGCCCTCGGCTTCCTCTCAATTGACTGGGCAGAAAAGTCGTATGAGGCGAAATTGCCAGCGACTGATTTCAGAGAAATGATCACGGTGGTTGGAATAATTAGTGATGAACCAGACGAGCGCGATCGCGACACCCGGCTCACTTTCCGTCCAGACAAGAGTGCTGGCCGGTTACTTCTCGTTGTGCCTAATTTTCCTATTTACCACTATGGCGATCGCTTGCGAGTAGTTGGTAAAACGGAAGAACCCCACACTTTTGAGACTGATATCGGCCTGCCCGACGGCAAGGCGGGTCGAGTTTTCGATTACCCGGCTTATCTCCACACGCGCGGGATTGGGGCGGTTATGTATCAACCCAGAATTGAATCATTGAATGAGAATCGCGGGTCAAAATTAATCGGAGGGCTCTTCGCCTTCAAAAACGTTTTTTTGAATCAACTCAACCAAACGCTGCCTGAACCGCAGTCGTCGCTCTTGGGCGGGCTAGTGGTGGGCGGTAAGCGTTCGTTGGGGGCGGTTTGGCAGGAACATTTTCGGCAGGCCGGGCTCATCCATTTAGTTGTTCTCTCCGGTTACAATCTAACCATTATTGGTGTCGGCATTGCTTGGCTTTTCACCGCTTTGCGTTTGCGACGATCGCTCGCGCTTCTTTTTTCCGCGCTCGCGGTTATTCTTTTCGCCATCATGGTCGGTGGTGGCGCGTCGGTAATTCGGGCCGCGGTGATGGCGATTATCGTTATTTTCGCGCGTCTCACTGGCCGAAGCTACGACGCCGGTCGCGCGCTTATCACGGCGATGGTTGTGATGGTGGCGATCAATCCTTTAATTTTAATTAATGATATTGGCTTTCAACTCTCGTGTCTCGCCACCGCCGGCTTGATTTACGGTTCACCGCTTATTGAACGGTGGTTTAATTTTATTCCCGCGAAGTTTGGTTTGCGAAGTGTCATCACAACTACCACGGCCGCGCAACTCGCTGTCTTGCCGTGGCTTCTCTTCGTGATGGGGCAAGTGCCGATTTACGCGCTTCTCACCAATATTCTCGTCGTGCCGATTGTTCCACTCGCGATGTTTTTGTCGGCGATTATCGGTTTGGCTGGTTTAATTATTTTACCTCTAACTTATCTTCTCGCGCCGCTCGGTTATCTCATCGCCACTTATATTCTCACCGTGACTTCCATTTTCTCGGCCTTGCCCGGTGCCGGCCTCTCGCTTAAAACTTTCCCCTTCGCCCTCGTCCTTCTCATCTACCTCGGCTACTTTTGGTTGTGGCGCCGAATGCAACCGAAATTGACGACGGTTTAACTTTCCTGTAGTAATAATATTAGAAAGTGGCATCGGGTCACTGATCGTGTAGGGCTTTCTTTGAAAGGGGAACCGCGGTGTTGAATCGAACAATAGAGATAGAGTTGGTTCAGGCAAAAAGTACAGTAACGGGCGGTAGGAAGTTTGGGGGGGAAGAAGTTGTTACCGAGGCATTATTAGCATGGATTTTCGGAGGTGAAGATGGGGACATCTATCTTTCTGCTACCGTTGATGGAGAAAATCGACAGTGTTGTGTTTCGCTTCCCAAAATTCCCAGGAGAAAACCGAAAACGGAAGAGGTAGATGTCACGTATAAAGTGGTGGTCTCATACAAACCTTTACCTTCGGATGGATAGACACTGTCAACACCGAATGTTGACACAAACAAGGCGCACGAGCTCGCGAGCTACGGCGCCTTTTTTCTCTCAGGTTAGACCAATTCAATCTAACTTTAGATGTTAGTAGACCGAATTTACCAAAGCGCCGACAGTCATTCCGATAAAAATCGCGCCACCGCCGATTATCACCATCGAAAAACCCTTTTTAATCGGACTGCCTCGAGACATTTTTCCAGAAAAAACGCCTAAAACGAAAAGAAAGATAACCGAAATTAAAATTGAAATTAGCAACGCCCGAGAATCATTTATTAAAAAATAAGGAACAATAACGGCAAATCCGACAACAAAATAAGACACAAACATTATTGCGGCGGATTTGATTGATTTTGAAATTGGGACATCGGTTTGATTTTTAAATTCGCGGACAGAATTATCTGAAAGAAGCGAACCAACCGCCATTGAAAAGGCTTCGACAAAAATCAATATCACTCCAGTTAAAACCAGAGTCAATCTTGGAACTCCGGCAAAAGCAACGCCGGAAATAAGGCCTACAGTAGAAACAAGACTGTCTTCAATGCCGAAAACAATATTTCTTACTGATTCTGCTCCTAATTTCATGAAACAATTATACCACTATTTTTATTTCTGGCTGGTCAATCTCGATTGGGGCAAGTATCATAATCGGCAATGATTAAGGTCCGCCAGTATTTTATTTTCGTTCTGCCGGCTCTCTTACTTTTCGCCAATGCCTTCATTTGGTATGTTGTTTGGCGGGAGACGCCGAAAGGGATACTGACGGTGGCTTTTCTCGATATCGGCCAGGGCGACGCGATCTATATTGAAGCGCCGAATGGCAATCAGATTCTTGTTGACGGCGGTTCTGGTCGGCAAATCTTTCGCGCGCTGGGTGAAGTGATGCCCTTCTATGATCGGTCGTTGGATGTGGTGATTGCCACTCACCCCGATGCCGATCACATCGGCGGTCTGCCTTTCGTCCTTGATCGTTTTGTCGTTGGAGCGGTGCTCGAACCCGGTGTGAGCTCAGACACAAATGTGTCTCAAGAATTTAAGAAGCGGGTGAATGATGGCACGCCCCTACATCAGCTCGCTCGGCGGGGGATGCGCCTCCGGCTTGATCGTGATGTTGCGCTTGAGATTCTTTTTCCTGATCAAGATACCATCGGTTGGGAGACCAACACGGCTTCGATCGTGGCGCGACTCGTTTACGGCGGAAATTCTTTTTTGCTTACAGGCGATTCGCCGATTAAGATTGAAAAGTATTTAATTGCGCTTGACGGCACAGGATTGCAGACGGATGTTTTGAAAGCCGGCCACCACGGTTCGCGGACTTCGTCCGCGCCGGAATATCTCGCTGTCGTCCATCCGCGATACGCGGTGATCTCGGCAGGACTCAATAATCGTTACGGCCATCCCCATCAGGAGGTGCTTGATCTTTTTAATAAACTCGGCGCCACCATTCTTCGGACAGACGAAGAGGGGACGATTATTTTTCAGAGCGATGGTGTTACTCTGACAAAGCGATAATAAATATGCTAGGATAGGGCAAGTATTGGTAGGTTTTAAAAAAAATAGTTCTTTTACACAAGGAGGTGAAGAAATGGATCCGTGTGTTGTTTCTGATGAACTGGCCGAGACGGCTGGGATTATCTATCTAGCTCTTGTAGATTTTGTTGAGGAGTATTCGCTAGATTGGGGACGCGAAAAGATTCCGTCTCTGATCCAGTTCCTCCAAGCTTGTGAACGAGGTCATTCGATCGCGCCACTTTTTCTTATTTCCGAGCGACAACTCGAAGCAGTTATTGGCCCGGTGGGAATTTATAATCTTGGAGAATTACGAACGACGAAACCCCTGCTAGTGGTTCGAGCATGACATTTTGTGAGAGATACCTTAGAGACCCTGCTGGTTAATTATGATCCGTGCGGATCAGACCAACGGGGTTTTATTTATCCCACTAAGTGCCGACTTTTTTTGAGACAACGAGTACAGAGTTTGGCTCGACCACCTGTCGGCAGAGAAGCCCATTGGAGATTGGGATATTTGCGCACCATGCCGGTCGGATTGAATTTGGTGGCGCGAACACGATTGGAATAACCGCCGGCCATGCGACTACCTTTCTCGCAGATGTAACACTGTTTCATAATTGAGGTGAGATTATGCTAACATAGGACAATCAATTCAGCAATTATGATCACTATTTTCACTATTTTGATTCTCATCTTGTCCGTCGTGATTCACGAAGTGTCGCATGGTTGGGTGGCTTACGCGCTCGGCGATCCAACGGCTAAACTCGCCGGTCGCTTGACCTTGAATCCACTTCCGCATCTCGATCCCGTGGGTTCGGTTTTTCTCCCTCTGATTTTGTTTATCACCGGCTCATCAATTCTTTTCGGTTGGGCGAAACCGGTACCTTACAACCCTTACAATTTGCGAGCGGGCCGGTGGGGACCGGCAATTGTCGGACTGGCAGGGCCGGTGTCCAATCTTTTTCTCGCTGGGGTTTTTTCAATTATTATTCGACTGACCATGGGCGCCATGCCAATCGCCTTTTTCGAACTTACCGCGATGATTATAATTATCAATCTTAGCCTTGCCATCTTCAACCTAATTCCCATTCCGCCCCTCGACGGTTCGAAAATTCTTTTCGCTCTCATTCCCTATCGCTACCATGTGATCGAAGAAGTACTCACTCGCTATCAACTCTTTTTCGTCCTTATCGTCATCACCCTCATCGCCCCGCTTCTCCTGCCAATCCTCTCCTTCTTATTCCAACTCGGCACGGGGTTGGTAATTTAATGGCTAATTGCGGGAGGCGTTGCCTCCCGCAGAGTTTGTGATAAGATTAAATATATGTCAGTAAGAAAAGTTGTTTTTGAAATTAATGAGTTCTACCACTTATACAGTCGGGGAAACGATAAGCGTAAAATTTTCCTTACCGACAGTGACTACCAGAGATTTATCTGTTTACTTTATGCGGCCAATTCTTCTGAACCGATCCATTTAAGCGATTTACACCAATGGTCTAGTGAAGTTTGGGAACAAAAGCGGACGGAAACTTTAGTCGATATTGGTGCCTATTGTTTAATGCCAAACCACTTCCATTTATTAGTGAGAGAAAAGAAAGAAGGCGGAATCACAACTTTTATGCAAAAGCTTCTAACTGGTTATTCTTCGTATTTCAACTTGAAACATAAACGAACTGGGAAATTATTTGAGGGGCCTTTTCAAGCAACCCATATCGACAGTGATCCGTATTTACAGTATCTCTACGCCTATATTCACCTTAACCCAGTTAAGATTTCTAATCCTGATGGCTGGCCCGATAAAATAGTGCAGAATATTGCCACGGCTAAAGCTTTCTTAGACGATTATACTTACTCAAGTTATCAGGATTACCTCGGTCGCCCGCGCCAAGAAAAAGTGATTTTAAATCCTAACACCTTCCCTGATTATTTCACTGATGCTATTGATTTCAAAGAATTTGTGGCTGATTGGATGAAATATAACGAGTAATTGCGGGAGGCGTTGCCTCCCGACAGCGTAATCGAATTTAACTTTTTTATCCTCTTCTGATATAGTTTTGGAATGAAAGTATTAGTAATTGGAGGGACTACTGGTTTCGGAAAAGAGGTGTCCGAAAAACTCAAAACAAAAAATTTTGAGGTGATGACTGTTGGGCGTTCAGATAATGCAGATTTTCCCTGTGATGTTGGTGATTTAGAAAAGTGGCAGAAAGTATTAAGCCAAATTGTAGAAAAACATCCAGCTTTTGATCTTGTGATTTTTGCCGTAGGTTTCGCAAGGGCGAAAAGTTCAAAGGATTTGACTTTAGAAGATTGGCAAGAACATATCAATAAGAATTTTTTATATGTTGCTATTGGTTTACAAGTACTAAAAGGAAATCTGGACGGCGTTGTCGGTTCAAAAGTGGTTACAATCGGTAGCCAATGGTCGTATAAAATTGGTAATGACGAACTTGTCCCTTATACGATCGCGAAACATGCGGTAAATGCTCTTACAAAAGATTTCGCCATGCGTGATTCTCTTATCAAAGCGAACCACTATTGTGTTCCAACGATGGATACACCCCAATATTCCGAAGTGATGGAATCTTTTGACAATGTGGGGAAGGAGTTCATGGTTAAAGAATTGGCTAATCCTAAAGCTATTGCTGAAATTCTCGTAGATCACTGTTTGGAGTATTCAGAAACAGGAAAGACACTGGTAATTAATGGCACGGGTGTAAGGGAAATATAAAAACATGCTCAACACGCGTGAGCTCACTATTACGGATTTATCTAAAAACACCGCCTACAAAAATCATGTGGCGGTTATTTCATTTGAAGATGATACTTGTAGTCTCTCTGGTTTTATTGCTATTCATAATGAAAAGTTGGGTATTGCTGTTGGCGGAACAAGAGTTTATTCCTATGCCTCGAAAGAAGATGCACTCACTGATGTATTGCGTCTGTCTGAAACCATGACCTATAAATGCGCCATTGCTGGTGTGGCGCATGGCGGTGGTAAGGCGGTTATTATTGGCGATCCTAAAAAAATAAAAACTCCAGAATTATTGAAAAGTTATGCTGAAGTTATCAAGTCTCTCAAGGGGCGATTCTACACTGGCGAAGATGTGGGACTATCGGAGTCTGATGTGCAATATATGCTCAAGTTCTCACCTTACTTTATCGGCAAATCAGATCAAGCCGGCGACCCATCTGAATATGCTTCGCTAAGTGTTTTTGTCGTAATGCAAGAAGCCGTGAAGAAGGTTCTACGAAAAGATTCTCTCAAGGGCGTGCGAGTGGGGGTAAAAGGATTAGGCAAAGTTGGGTATGGTCTCGTTAAATTATTGAGTGAAGCGGGAGCTATCATACTAGGAGCTGACATTGACACGCTTGCTTGTGAGAGAGTTAGAAAAAATTATCCTGAAGTTGCCATTGTTCCTCCTGAAAATATTCTTTCTGAAAAACTTGATGTGTACGCACCTTGTGCCATGGGTAATGAATTTACCTCAACAACAATCCAAAAAATTTCCTTGCCAAAAATTATCTGTGGTGGCGCGAACAATCAGCTTTCATCAGCCAGTATTGCTAATGAACTTCAGAAGAACGGGGTTCTCTATGTGCCAGATTATCTTGCCAACGCCGGCGGACTTATCAATGTTGCAGATGAACTGGAAGAGGGAGGGTATAATCAAAAGAGGGTACTCAATAGAATTGAGAAGCTTCGAGTAACTTTTAATATGCTTTATGACAAGGCTTTAGAAAATGGAATTTGTTTAAATGATGCAACCGATGCTTTTTGTGATAAACTTATAAATTATGACTGAAGAAAAACTGGATCAATACGCACGGCAAACAAATGAAGCTTTGCAAGAAGCTTCAGAAATAATAAAGAAAGAAGGATTTACAGCTCAAAGTCCAGTTTTTAATTTACGGGCAAAACTGTACAAAATTGCTTTGGAGATGTCCCCAAATGCTCGGCAGGATGATATTAATACGATGCGTGAATTAATAAACCTAAAAAGGGAGAGATTTCTATTGATGTCGGAGCCGGCACTGGTTTTCTTACCGAACATCTTGTTGGGTGGACCCAAAATACTGTCTATGCCGTTGACTCTAGCAAAGAACAGTTAGAGATATTAAGCAAAAATATTCCGTCAGAACACATAAAACCAATTGTCGGATCTCTCGCCCAAGAAACAAAGCCAGATAAACTAGGAATCCTTGATCAGATAAAAGAAGAAGTAGATTTTATTACAAGTTTTGGCAGTCTTCATCATGTCTATTATCAGAAAAAAATGATGGAACATGTGGAAAAACTGCTTAAATCTGGTGGGAGATTTGTGGCTGGTGATGTCGGTGACAATACCGCCCTCTCTAAACATTTTGACGATGTGGTAACCCGAAAATGTTTAACCAGTCATACGGCGCGGTGGCTCTCAAAAGAAAGATTAGAGGAATTAATTGCTGACTTGCCAAGTCTCAAGTTACTAAAAGCTGAAATGAAAACTCAACATTGGGTATTCTCATCAAAAAGAGAGATGACCATTTTTTTCAAAGGTTTACATGCGTATGATCTTCCTGAAGATGAGATTATTCATGATCTTTACGACGCTCTCGGGTTTGAAGAAAAAAATGGGCAAGTAATTCTTAACTGGCCGATGTTGTTTTTTGAAATTGTTAAAAAATAACTTTTAATTCGCACTCCGCTTGCAGATTTCTCTCCAA
>JAZDGA010000032.1:0-2742 GCA_043807405.1 Candidatus Vogelbacteria bacterium
GCGAGAGTGAAAGTTCCTGTGTTGGAGAAAGAACCTGTCGCGATACTGGGACGGCCAGTTAATAGCAGTAAAGTGTCGCTCGTGGTAATCGTGCTGTCGGTAGATAAATAGAGACCAAGATTAAAACCACCGCTCGGCGCATCGCCGTCGTTCATCACTTTAATATCGGACGAAGTAACCGTCCCACCCGCCGGAACCGAAGTCGGAGTAACCGAAAAAGAAGGGTTGTCGCTAATCCAGAGATTGGATTGGAAATCTGAGAATAGAAAAACATCATCTACAATATCAAACAATTGCTGTCCGGAAACCGTGGCAAAAATTTTAATTTTGTATTGGCCAGAAGGAATCGTTGCCGGCAATCCAAATAATCTATTGTCAGTGGAAACTAATATTTGTTCCGTCCGAATCAACTGATTTTGGTTATTAAAAAGATTAATTGTCAAATTAGTTCCGGCGGGGATATCTTGAGCCAACCAAGACACAAAAAGTGGCTGGCCAATTTGAAGTACTGCTTCGCTCTGTGGTGTTAACAGAGTCAGAGACGGGAGGGTATCCTGAAGCTCAAACTGAACACTTTCGTCACGATAAACCGTACCTTCATAATTAACTGCAATGGTAAGCTTATATTGACCATCAGGGACCCGACTTAAATCCACTGTTTCGTCCCCATCATTCGGAGTAGTTATCGTCCAGGGAACAGAACCGTTGGTGTTTTTTAAACTTAAAGTGGTCGTCAGATTATCCGGCAGATTGTTACGTTGCCAACTGAAAGAAACTTGACTTGTCTTTTTTATGGGTGCTGCATTGAAGGGCCAGGTAATTTTTACATAGCGTCGTTCATCAACAGTAATCTCCAGTTGAGCTCGAGCGCCGTCAACTGATAAAACCTTGATCTTAATCCCCCGTGGCGCGTCTTCGAAAGTTTGTCCGGATAAAATGAAGGCATCTTTATAATCAGGAGAATCACTGGGCGTCACATCAAGAAGATAGGTTTCGCCTCCTTTAATATCTTCTAAGGAATAATAGCCGCCAGCCACCCGCACGGAAATTCCATTAACCGCCGGATCGCTGGAAGAAAATTTTTCAAATCGACCACTCGCCGGCGCGCGATACTCCAAATAATAATAAAGGGAGTCATGATGGGACACATCATAACGACTATCTTTGATGGGAATTCGTAAAAGTATCGGATCGGCCGAAGCCGGTGGCTTATTGGCGGGAGCTAGTTGATAAAAGCCGTCTTTCGAAATTGTTGCCGTTTTAGACAAATCAAACCAACCCAATTTAACTTTAGAAAAATTATTCAAATGGGGAATGCCAAAACCAGTGTCTAATGATAAAAGTAGAGACTTCCCCATAATACTGAAAGGGTCGGCGTAATTATCAACATTACACACGAAGCCGGGCTGATCCAGCGCGCCATTATGATAATTCCGATCATGACAACTTTGGACATTAGCGTGACCCAAACTAAAAGCGTGCCCTAGCTCGTGCCCGATTATCCACGGATTCGGATTACGGAAACCGTTGATAATCACCGCATTATGAGTGTCACTATCAATAAACATCCCCTCATAATCAGCGGTAAAAATACTCCGGTGATAAAAAACATAATAATCGTAGCCGGTGATGTTTTCATTATTTTTGGTCGCCGCTCCCAATAATGCCTCTTTCAATTTAGGTAAATTTGAACCAGTAAAATATTTCAAAGAGCGATCGAGTAAATACGGACCAAAAACATCGCCGGTTAGATTTAACCGACCAAAAGAATTCTCCCGATAGTAAGTGGCCACCGAATCAGGATCAGTGAAAACTTTTCGGCGCAAATCCATCGCCTCCGCCGGCGACCATTGTTGATCATTCTTAAAGTCAGAGAAGCTGAACAGGATCACCGCCACCTTCTTGGTACCGAGCAACAAGGCTGACGGAGGTTCCGCCCACACCGACCAAGCTGGAATTAGAGAAAAACTAATCGCGATAATAATTAGGAGAAAAAATCGGTAAAAATTTTTCATTGTTTGCTCACCTCTAGTATAGCACGGGATCGTCTAGTCCCGATGTGGCAAGATATTAAACAGAACATAGGCGTCATTATCGATAATGAAGTAAAATCGGTAGTGGTCGTCAACACGCGCTTGCCAAATACCTTGCGTTTCATCAAACTTTTTGGTGCGTAATGATGGGTATCTTATATCGGCAAGCAAATATTTAAGTTGCTTATAAAACTTTCTCTCAACCACCATCGGCAATTTCTTGAGCTGTCGGACAAAGTGATCACTAAAAACATGTTTCATTTCTTCTGTGGTTGACGACGACGACTACGTAAAAAGGCGATTCCTTCGGCCGCGGTCGAAAAGGGACCGTGCACTCTGCCTTTTTTAATGTCATCCAAAGCTAAAGCCAATTCGCGATCAATTTTCGGATCGCGTTTGATTATTTCTTTGGACGAATCAGAAACTAATTGCTCATAATCCCAACGGGGAATTACCACTAGCTCATCTTCTTGAACGAGATTATTTGGAACAGTGATAGTTTTCATTGCCTCATATTACACCAGATCTTAAATTTTGTCCAAAAAATATTCCCCGAAATATCTAGTTGCACCCCCACAAACCATTCATCTTCTGCCGAGTCGCCGAGCTGAAATAACCAGTGGGGTAAGTTAAACCGTGGGCGGTTAGGAGTTCGCTTTTGTGTGCCAGTTGGAAACTGGACACCGCCGAAGCCGTGGCTTCGTCAAAG
>JAZDGA010000033.1:0-11107 GCA_043807405.1 Candidatus Vogelbacteria bacterium
GGTTTTAGGGCGAGGACTTTCGACGGGGACCGAGCTGGAATATTCTGATGCCGAAACGATCAAGAACGCGCTGGAGAATCGATCTTAACAATTTTAACTTTAGTAAAAAGTTGACGATGACCGCGTTTCACGCGATAACGAACTTTGGGTTTGTATTTAATCACTACCACTTTTTTGGCTTTACCGGCGGCGGTCACTTCGGCAGTGACAGTGGCGCCCGAAATAGTCGGCATTCCGAGAATCGTTTTTTCGCCGTCGTCTGTGAGTAGCACCTCTTTGAACACGACCCTTCCCCCGACGGTTTCAGGCAATTTCTCAATCGTCACCACATCGCCTTCGGCAACCTTGTATTGTTTCCCCCCCGTTTTTATCACCGCAAATTTCATGTTCTTAATCCTATCTTACTTTTTCTCTTCCGCCCACTTGACAACCGAACTTGATTATGCCAAATTTGGTTTAAATAGGCGAAGGTTTTTTTATTGCAAAAACCTAAAAACGAAAAAACGGAGAAACACTAATGAGAATCAAAAAGGCTAACCCTTAACGGTATAGTGACAAAGTTATCACGGTAACGCCACCGCTACTCTCACGAGTTGCCGGTGGCGTTTTTTTATTTCTCAAAACCATATGATAAATAGTACACGATCGTGGCTTACTTAGTATACGGGAAAATAAAGATAATAGTTTTTCAAAACTTGTGTAAAATATAAAAAATAGATAGAGTGTACCAATGGCAGACAATATTGGTCCAAGATATGTACTCAAACTTTACAATCACGAATTTGGCGTGCACGGCGTTTTAGTGATTGATAATACAAAATTAGGTCCGGGCAAAGGTGGAATCCGCATGACACCGACCGTTGGTGAAGAGGAAGTATCGCGTCTCGCCCGTGCGATGACCTACAAGAACGCGCTCGCCGGTATTCCCTTCGGTGGGGCGAAGGCGGGTATTGCTTTTAATCCTAAATCCGCCGATGAGAAAACAAAAAAGAAAATTGTTGAATGGTTTGCTCGGGAATTAAAACCATTTTTGCTTAAATACTATATTGCCGGTCCGGATATTAATATGACCGAGAAAGAGATGGCAATTTTTGTGCGGGCGGTGAACGACAATCGGACAGCGACGGGCAAACCTAAGCGCTTGGGCGGTTTACCTCACGAGCTTGGCTCAACTGGTTACGGGGTCGCGGAGGCGGTTAAAATTGCTTTGACACATAAAGGAATTCCACTTACTGGCGCTCGCGTGGCGATTGAAGGTTTTGGTAATGTCGGTGTCTTCGCCGCGCGTTTCTTAACCGAAGCGGGATTGAAAATCGTCGCGGTCTCCGATTCGAAAGGAGTAATTTATAATCAAAACGGTTTGCCGTGGAAGGAAGTGCTCAAGGTAAAAAAAGCGAAGGGCTCGGTGGTCAACTTTTTGAATAGCGAGAAATTAAGTAGCGACCGAATTTTCACTTTGCCGGTGGATGTGTTGATTCCCGCCGCTCTGCCTGATGTGATTAACGCCAGCAACGCTGATCAGATTCAAGCGTCGGTAATTGTGGAAGGCGCGAACATTGCGGTGACACCGGAAGCCGAAGCCAAGCTTCTCGCTCGGGGCGTGCTGATTGTCCCCGACATTATTGCCAATGCCGGCGGGGTCATCTCTTCTTACGCCGAACATCGCGGTTATTCCGTCGAGAAAATGTTTAAATTGGTCAAGCAGAAAATTACCAAAAGTGTAACGACGGTTCTCGCCGAATCAAAAAAGACTAATCAATCCCCTCGCGCCGTGGCGATGGCCCTTGCCAAAAAAAGATTGGGGAGGTAGGATAAGGTCTGTTTTGATTGGACCAGTTCTTTACTAAAAAAGGAGCAAAATTATGATCGGACCTCCGCCGGATGAAATTTGTCTTAAATGCGGTGCGTTAGTTCCCCACGAAAAGTTGCCAGAGTATGATCATGTTCCTGGACACTTCGTTTCTCGTCCGGAACGGTATGAGTCGGGATTGTTTAAACACTCCCTTCACTGTTCGGGAAAACCAACTGACCAAGAAGCTCGCGCCCGATTGAGAGAACAGAAGAAACGTTTGAGACAATCTGGATTGGGCCAAGCGGCCAAAAAATTCGCCCGTAGCGTCAAAAGGAAAAAGTAAACAAACGATTCCTCACCTCACCACCGTCAACCTTGGGTTGACGGTATTTTTTATAAACTTGGTTTGCGGAAGTTTTGTTTGAAGGTGTTCTTTTTGCCAGAGGCGTTCTTGAACCACGACGGCGTGCGATACGCCGGCTTGCCTTGTTTCCCGCCCGTTTTGTCATAATTTTTCATATGGTTTTTCCAGAATTAACGGTTCAATTTCTGAACCAACATTGGTAATTCTAATCACATCCTTATCAATTTTCCCAAACTCTTTCCGCGACGAATTGAAATGATTAACGGTCGTAGCGAGCGCGTTGCCAAGTTTGTCGTGGTAATCTTCGTAACTCCGGAGATGCTTTTGCAAATTCTCAATATTTTTGCGGATCTCCTTCGCTGATTCCTCGATTTGCAATGCCTTGAGTCCCTGAAGTACCGTTTGTAAATAAGCCAAGAAAGAAGTGGGCGACACGATTATAACATGCTTTTCTTTGAAAGCGTACTCGATCAAGTCGCGAGTGTTGAGTTTAATTGTCCCCACTTGGGCCACTAACAAATCATAATAAATCGCTTCGTGTGGGATAAACATAAAAGCAAAATCCATTGTCCGTTCGGCGGGCTTCACATATTTCGCCGTCTCATCAATTCGGCCCTTGAGATCTTGTTTGAAAAGTTTTTCTAGCCGTTCTTTCTCTGCGGGATCGCGCTCCCCCACTAGCCGATTATAATTCTCAAGTGAGAATTTCGAATCAATTGGAATAATTTTGTCTTTGACGAAAACCACGGCATCTACAATTGTCCCATCAGTAAAAGCGTATTGCATCTGATAACTGCCGGGCGGCAAGACATTCTTGAGGAGTGTCTCGAGATAATATTCACCCAGAATTCCACGTTGTTTTGGATTCTTGAGAATATCTTGGAGTGATTGGAGCTGGTCGGTAAAAGAAATCACCTGCTTATTAGTCTCATCGAGTTTAGTTAAGCGTTCGGTGACATCGCGGACAATTTTATTCGTCTCGCCGAATTGTTTCTCGAGTGATTGATGCACCGTCTTATTTGATTCCACCAGCCGCGCGTCGAGGACGCGCGAAAGTTCGGCATTAGTCCGCGCCAACTCATTCAATTGATTCTGAATCAGAAGCAAACTCTGATCATTCGCCCCGTTACTCCCCTCCTCTTTCCGCTGACTGATCACGCGAGCGATCATAATCCCCACGCCAACGCCGGCAATAGCAATAATTATAAAAACAATAATCGAATCAGACATGATTTGATTTTAGCATATTTGACCCTACCGGGAATCGAACCCGAATTTGGAGCTTGAGAAGCTCCCGTCCTAACCATTAGACGATAGGGCCGAAATTTACAGCTTTTAACTTCATCAGCTTATAGCTTTTAGTATATTTTGGCAATTTGAAAAGTTGGAGTTTTTGGTTTAATTGGTGTAGAGTAAGAAGAGAAAGGAGGTCACCATGCCAATCGCGATGGTTATTATGGGGTTCGCGGTAGTCGCGTATATTTTGTGTACTATCCTCGCGGCCTACACCCAACCTAGCATGCAAAGCAAAAAGGTTGAAGTTGGTCTTTGTCTCGGTGGTATCGCATCGGCCATTGTCGCTTTCGGCTCCAGTTTCTGGATGCCATGAAAATGATTACGGTTTAGACTATTGACCCCGTTCATCCAGAACGGGGTTTTATTTTATCGCGTTTGCCATTCGGGTTCTTGGCGGGCCAGAAGTTTTTCTTTGTCTTCGGGATGAAGCATAATTTCTTCTACGACTCGCTCAAGCCGTCCGGCCTGCGAACCTTTCACTAACACAACATCGCCGGGGAGTAAAAGTGGTTGAAGCGCTTGCCCCGCTTCGCGGGCGTCGTCGAAATGGAGAAGTTTTGAGAGTTCGAAGCCGGCTTCTGTGGCGCCATCGGCAATAAATTTGGCACGAACCCCAACCGTAATAATTAACTCGCAAATTTTAGCTGCGATTTTCCCAATTTCTCGATGCGCATCAATAGTATAAGCGCCGAGCTCAAGCATATCGCCCAACACCGCAATTCTCTGTCCCGTTGCCGGAAAATTTTTGAGAGTCTCTAGCGCCGCCGTCATCGCTTCCGGTGAAGCATTATAACTGTCATCGAGAATGAAAGTATTTTTTATTCCTTCAATCAATCGCCCGCGCCCGGGCGGCGGTTGGTAAGTTTCCAACGCTTGAATGATTGGCAAAATCGAGTAGTTGGCCGAAACACCAACAGCGAGCCCGGCGAGAATGGCGTAAAGTTGTTGACGACCGTAGAGTTGGGTGAGGCGGAGAGGTAGAGTGTGACCAGCATAATCAACCTTACCCGTCAGCCCCTTCAATGAAAGTTGGTCGTCACTTATTTTAATATCAGCGGAATCGCTCCAGCCGAAACGAATAATTTTCCGTTGCTCTAATTTCTTTCCTACAATAAGTTTTTCGACTAATTCTCGCACTCGCTCGTCATCGGCATTTATCACAATCGCGCCCTTCGGTTTAACCGCCTTGAGAAGTACCCCCTTCTCCGCGAAAAGCGCTTCCGGCGAGGGAAAAAATTCCACATGGGCCGGCACGAGAGGCAAACTCGTGAGCACGGCGATATCGGGATGAAGCCAACGGCCGAGCGATTGAATATCACCGACTCGATCGGCGCCAATCTCAAGGACCAACCATTCCGGATATGGCGTCCGGAAAATAATCAGACAGAAACCGTGCAAAATATTTTTTAACCAACCAAACGGATGATGCCAAGCATTGGCGACCCCCAAGATCGTGAGCGGTACGCCGATTTCGCTGTTATAACTTTTGGGGCTTGCCCGAACGGTGCTCGCGGTTTGGAGAGCCAGAGCGATTGCGTCTTTGGCGCTGGTTTTACCCACACTGCCCGTGACGGCGACAATTTTGGGCTTATAACGATGGAGAATAAGCTTAGCTTCCCAACGAAGAACCAGAATGATTAGCCAGCGAAAAAATGATTTAATCATACTCTAGCGATCGGGCGCAATTTGATAATAGTTTAGCAGAAATTTCGTAAGATTGAAAAACGGTTTAGTTAAGGTCGCGAAAGCATACTCGGCGCCTTGAGGTTCAACCGCGAAGAGGAAGACGCTAAATCGCGGCTGGCTGGCCGGGAAATAGCCGAAAAAAGAGTGGAGGTAGCGATCGGAATAATAGCCACCACTCGGGTTCGAGATTTGAGCCGTACCCGTCTTAGCGGCGACTTGATAACGGGGCAAACTTTCTTGAATCTGAGACAGGGCCTTATCGCCAACCTTAACCAGCATCGCGGTAATAGCCTTCGCTGTTTCGGCGGCGATTACTTGTCGTTTGATTACTGATTTAGTCTCAATCGGCGGTTGGTTTTCGTAGTCAATTTCTTTAGTCACGAAGGGTTTGACCAATTGACCATCATTGGCCAACGACGAGAGGGCGGTGAGAGCGGTGAGCGGGGTCATTGAAATTCCTTGACCGAAAGAAGCAGTGGCATACTCCACAGCCCGATGATTTTTAAAATTGTTTTGACCAACGATCTCGCCGGGGAGATCAATGCCGGTTTTTTCACCCAAAAGGCCGAAGGCTTGAAAATATTTTTCGAATTGGTTCACACCTAATTGTTGCATCACATAAATCGCGCCGGTGTTAAGCGATTGGTTAAGAACTTCTTGCATCGAGACAACCCCTCGTCCCTGACGATCCCAGTTACCAATTTCTTGATTACCGAAATCAATTGTTCCACGATCATCATAAGTGCTGTCTGGCGTAACCACTTTAGCATCGAGGCCGGCGCTCATCGTCAGCGGTTTGATAATCGAACCCATCTCATAAGCGCCTTGAATCAGCGGGTTGGTTAGATTTTTAATGTCAAATTGTTTGCCACCCGGATCGAAACCGGGCCGCGCTCCAAGGGCCAAGATGGCGCCGGTTTTAGGATCCATCACAATTCCCCCGATTAGTTTCGGGTGCCAAGCCGCATCAATCGCGTTCAACTCTTGTTCCAAAAAGTTTTCTACTGTCGGCTCAATGGTGGTCACAATATTTCCGAATTGTTTGTCAGTCGTTGGCGAGTCAGCTAACCCCCAAAAAAAGTGCCCAAGAAAATTAGAAAAACCGAGCGGTTCATCGCGACGCAAAATTTGATCATATTGCTTCTCGAGACCATATTGGCCGGCATAATCATTTTCCCCGCCCTGGGAACTCATCCGGCCAAGCAAGTGCGCCGCCAAAATGCCACCCGGATAAAAGCGCCAATTTTCTTCAACGAGTTGCACGCCCGCGAGCCGAAGATTCCTAATTGTCGCAGCTTGTTCAGCCGTCAAATGCTCGGCCAGTTCTTCATATGGATCATTAAGCTTCTTAGCTCGTTTTAAAAAATTAACGTAATCAAGCGGAACGATAGCGGTCAGCGCGTTGTAAACGGCCTCGGGGGTTTTAAGCTGGGTGGGATTGATGATGAGAGAATAACCAGATTGAACGGTGGCGCCGGAAACCCGCTGGCCATCGCGATTGGTAAAGTAAATCGTTCCCCGGTCGAAAACTTTATTCGCTGGTTTTTTATATTCCCGATCCGCTTCAGTTCGATAATCCTCCCCTCTCACCATCTGGACAAAAAAAAGTTTTGCGGTCAAGAGACTAGCCGCAATCAGAAAAACAGCCGAGAGGCAATGCAGGCGGAGATTTTTATTCTTGACCATCACTACGCGCGGCAAGATAAGAAGCGTGGGATTCAGAAGCCAAGAAACCATGGGCCAAGGCCAGTTCGAGAGTAATACTATTGCGAAGAGCGAACGTCCGTGTTTCCAAAGAAGTAATTTCCTTAGTCACTGTCCCGATTTTATGTTCTAACGACCCGATATTCTTGACTTCGAAGGCGATCCCATAGGTGAAAAAAATATAACCGATAATTGCGACCGCGACAAAACCAAGCAAGGCAACAGTTTGCCATTCGCGACGATCATAGGTTTTGGAAACGGTGCTAGTCATATTATTTTAAAGATAATTCGTAAGGTCGCGCTTCGGGCTCGCGGGTTTTTAAGAATTTCTTCTCGGCTGGGTTTAATGGCGTGTTTCGTCAAAAACTTTCCTTTCCCGCCACGAACCCAATTACGGAAACACTCTTTCACGATGCGGGCTTCGAGACTATGGAAACTGATTACTGCCAGTCGACCTCCCGGATTCAAGTGCCGCCAGACAGAAGCGAGGCCGTCAGCGAGTGCGCCGAGTTCATCGTTGACCGCAATTCGCAAGGCCTGGAAAGTTTTGGTGGCGAAATGTTTTCGGCTAAAGCGATAGCTTTTCGGCACCGCGCCCGCGATGATCTCAACGAGCTGGAAAGTGGTGAGAATCGGCGCGGTTCGTCGGGCGAGAACAATGGCCTCGGCAATCCGCCGCGCGTAACCTTCTTCACCATAACGAGCGATCAGGTCAGCCAGTTCTGATGCCGGTAACTCGTTAACTAACCGCGCGGCATTCAGACCGGTAGTATCCGCGCCGGCGAAGGTCATTAGCAGTGGGCCATCAGTTTGGAAACTGAAACCGCGCGCCGGATCGGCCAGTTGGGGCGAAGAAAGTCCGAGATCGAGCAGCGCGCGGTCGAGACGATCAATCCCAAGCGCCGAGAGGTGAATATCTAGGTCGCGGAAATTGCCTTGGCGAAAAAGTTTCGGACTCGCGAGATCGGCGAGATTCTGTTCCGCTCTGACTACGGCTTCAGCGTCGGCGTCTAAACCGATTAGCCGTCCAGTCGCGCCGATTATCTCGCCGATTGCTCGCGCGTGTCCGCCATCACCGAGGGTTCCGTCAAGCACGGTGAGTCCCGGTCGGAGATCCAAGCCCGCGATTACTTCGTGTAAAAGAACTGGTTCGTGGCTCATGTTAGACGAAGTTTAGAAGACGCCGATCTCACCGAGTTTCTCCGCCAAGACATCGGCCTGTTTCTCAATCTTCGCCACATGCTCGCGCCACCGCTCTTCATCCCAAATTTCGATTCGATCACTGATGCCGGCGACGACCACTTTGGTTTTCAGCCCGGCGAACTCTTTCAAAAAATCCGGAATCAAGATTCGACCCATCGAGTCCACCGCGCTCTCGACCGCGCCGGCGAGCATGAAGCGGTTGAAGCCCCGAGTGTCGGCTTGTCCCATCGACAAGCGCGAAAGTTTCTCCACCATCTTCTCCCAATGCTTAACCGGGTAAACGAAGAGGCAAGTGTCGAGCCCGCGGGTGATAACGACCTTACGCCCAACGGCTTGCCGAAAAGTCGCCGGCACGGCGATTCGCTTTTTCGTATCCAGGATGTGCCGATATTCGCCGATGAGCATAAAATTTTTATTCTCCCCACTTCACCCCACTACCACTCTATTATAAACCACTCTCCCCCACTGTCCAACATACTTATCCACAGGTGATTTTGTTCCTTTGGGAGACTTCAATTTGACAGTTATAATTGTGCGTGCTAGTCTGAAAAAGGTCTTAGTTTGGAAACTAGAAACTCTAGAAAGGAGATAAAGAATGTCTCTAAGAATAAGATTGATCACCAAAGAGTTGAAATGCTCTATGTGCGGGAATACTCAGAGCATTCAGCGAAAGCAATGTAAGAATAGGGCTAAGGGACACATTAAACATTTGTGGTGTTACCTTTGTCGGAAAAGAACACCCCATCAGGAACAGTAGATAGAATAGTGGGTCTAACTCCTGCCCTGGCGCTCATTTGCGCCGGGGTGGTTTTTTTATTTTGGTCTCAAGGTTGGGAAATAAATGACTTCGCGGATGTTCTGGGTATTGGTGAGAAGCATCACGAGACGATCCACACCAATGCCGACACCGCCGGCCGGTGGCATGCCGTATTCGAGCGCCTCGAGGAAGTCGTTATCTTTCAACTGCGCTTCACTATCCCCCGCCGTGCGATTCGATTCTTGAAGATTGAAACGCTCGGCTTGATCAAGCGGATCGTTTAATTCCGAAAAAGCTTTGGCAATCTCAAGTCCGCCGATCACCAGTTGCCAAGCATCAACCAAGGTTGGGCTGTCGGTTCGACCTTTGGCGAGAGGTAAAGCCGATTTCGGATAATCAACCACGAAAGTCGGTTGAATCAGTTTCGGCCGACAAACTTTTTTATAAATATAATCCATCACGGTTTCTCGATTGGCGCCGGGCGGTAAAGTAATCGCCAATTGGGTGGCCTTAAGTGCCAATTCGCGGAGATCGACCGTTTCGGGATTGGCGATGAGCGCTTGCCGTTTGAGCAAGTCAAAAAAGGAAATCATCTTGAATCGCTCACTAAAATTGATGAGTTGGGTGTTATAAGTCAAACTGGCGGTTTTGGTTATCTTGCGAACCAGTTTCTTGACTAATTCTTCGACGAACGCGCGTTGGGTCGCGGCGTTGCTGTAAGCTTCATAGAATTCCAACATTGTGAATTCGGGATTATGAGTCGCGTCAATTCCCTCGTTGCGGAAACAACGGGAAAGTTCGTAGACTTTAGAAAAGTTACCGACCAACATTCGCTTGAGATAAAGTTCCGGGGAAATTCGAAGGTAGAGAGGCAAATCAAGCGCTTCGTGATGCGTCTTGAAGGGCACCGCGCTCGCGCCACCGTAGAGAGGTTGGAGAATCGGCGTCTCGACTTCCAAATAATCAGCCTTGTTTAAGGTTTCGCGCAGAGCGGTGATGATGGTCGCGCGAATTAAGAAACGATTTTTAATCGTTTCGTCCATTAAACTGTCGAGATATCGCCGGCGAAATCGTTCCTCAATATCAGTTAATCCATGCCATTTATCGGGCAAAGGCCGGAGGGTTTTAACGAGCGGTTGCCACTTCTCGGCGAAAAGCGTGCGTTCTTGGCGCTTGGTAAGACCGACACTGCCCGTCGCGGTGATGAAGTCACCCCGATCAATCGTTTCGATAAACAAATTGAAACTCTCGTCACCGACGACGTTTTGTTTAATGAGTGTTTGCAATCGTCCCGTGCCATCGTCAAGATCGACGAAACACAGCGCGCCCTGATGCCGGATACCCATTATCCGGCCGGCAATCGTGAGCGGTTTGCGCCGTTTGGTGAGCGTCGCGAAGCGAGTGGCGACCGCTTCGAGAGTCAGCTCGCGGTTAGTGGTAATCGGGTAAGGGTCGTGTCCCGCCGCGCGAAGCGCGGTTAGTTTTTGGATTCGTTCCCCGCGAAGCTCGTCAAGAGAAGCCATTAAAATGATTAGACAATTCGAATAATTTCGTAGATCACTTCGCCCTTGGGAGTGAGGACGGTCACTTTGTCGCCTTTTTTCTTTTTCAACAAATTTGAACCAAGCGGAGAGAGATAAGAAATTTTGCCTGTCGCCAGATCAACTTCTTCGGGGCCGACAATTTGATATTTTGTTTCCTCGTTTCCGGATTGCTTTTTGACCGTTAGGGTTGAACCGATTTCCGCTTGAGAACTGTGGCGAACCGAAATGATCTCCGAGATTTTGAGTAAATTTTCTAGCTGGCTGATGCGATCTTCGATATCCGCTTGTTCCTCCCTCGCGGATTGATATTCGGCGTTCTCCGACAAGTCACCGAGCGATTTGGCGAATTCCAATCGTTCGGCGATCTCTCGCCGTTTAACCTTTTTCAAATTATCAAGTTCCCTCGTCAATTCGAGATGTTTCTCTTGGCTTAAATAATGTTTTTCTTTTTCCATATTGGCACTATGATAGCTTGCCATTTTCTCGCCGTCAATCATCTTGACATTAACAATTGACTCCAGACTTCCAATACCTCGCGCAGCGTCGAGAAAATGTTAGCTAATTGATTTTGATTGGTCTTAACACCAAGTGGCGCCGGACACGCTGGCAAACGAACGACCCGATCGGGGGCAGACATTAATTCGCCGGCGCGAGTCACATCGGTTTGATTGAAAACGCCATCGCGATTGAGGTCGGTTTTCCAGAGTGGTTGATTCGCGCCTTCGGGGGTACCCACCCAGGAATTAAGCCGGCTGATGTCC